>JBFWYO010000006.1:0-90676 GCA_050186335.1 Alphaproteobacteria bacterium
CGCGTGGGAGCCGGCCCCAACTGTCATTCCGACGAAACCGTGGAGCGACGTTGGCGTGACAGTACCAATGTGTCACCCCGGACCTGGCCCGGACTTGATCCGGGCCAAGCCGCGCGCGGCGCGGCGCCGATCCGGGGTCCAGGGTGGGACGCACCGCGCGAGTCGATCCAGCCTCGACCCCGGCTCTTCGCTGCGCTGCGGCCGGGGTGACAAAGTGAATGGGCGTCGTCGTGAGCCTGTCGAAGAACGCTGCGGCCGGGGTGACAAAAAATGGGCGCGCGCCCCCGCTACAGCAGCTTCTTCAGCTCGCCTTTGATGATCTTGCGGGTCGGCGTGAGCGGCATGTCGGGGATCACGATCAGGCGTTCGGGCCATTTGATCTTCGCGAAATGGTGGCGCTCCAGAAAGCGCGCGACTTCGTCGAGCGTCAGGGTCGCGCCCGGCTTGAGCGTCACGAACAGGCAGGCGCGCTCGCCGAGCAGCGCGTCTGCCATCGGCACGATCGCCGCCTGCAGAACCTTTTCGTGGGTGGCGATCAGATTCTCGATGTCGGTCGGGTTGATTTTGATGCCGCCGCGGTTGACGATGTCCTTGGCGCGGCCGGTGATCGCGAGATCGCCCGCGTCGTTGATGACCCCCACATCGCCGGTGCGGAACCAGCCGCCCTCGCGCATGCCCGCCTTGGTCGCCGCCTCGTTGCGGAAATAGCCGGGCGCCACCGAGTAGCCGCGCGTTTCCACCTCGCCCTCATCGCCCGCCGACAGCGGCTTGCCATCCGACCCGACCACGCGCATCTCCAGCCCCGGCGTCGGCCGGCCCACGAAGTTCCAGCGCCGTTCGGCGGGTGCATCGTGGGGCACCGCGATGGTCATCTGCGATTCGGTCATGCCGAACAATTGCGTCACGCGCCCGTTCGGCATCGCGGCTTCCCACGCCTGCGACAATTCGGGTGCGACGAACGCGCCGCCGAGCACCGCCAGCCGCAGCGACGACAGATCGTGCTGCTTGTGCAAACCCTCTTTCAGGCACGACGCCACGTGCGCCGGGGCAGCGAACATCAGCGTCACCCGGTGGCGTTCGATCGCCGCGGCGAGGTTCTGCGGCGTGAATTGCGGCAGCAGCGCGTTGGCCACGCCGAACGAAAACCCGGTCATCGCGCAGCCGAGCCCGTACACGTGGGTGAACGGCGAGCCGGCGAGGAACACATCATCGTCGCGCAGGCCGAAAATCTCCACCACCGCGCGGTTGTTGCCCAGCAGGGTGCGATGATCGCTGAGCACCGCCTTGGGCGAGGCCGTGGTGCCCGAGGTAAAGCACAGCACCAGTGGGTCCTTGGGCGACGGCTTGTCGGTCACCGCGTGCGGCAGGCCGGTGCGCAGCACGCGGCCGAGCGCCAAAATCTCCGACCGCTCGTCCGCCCCGGCCACGACGATGGTTTCCAGTTCCGGCAACCGGTTGCGCAACTCCAGCATCGTGCCGGGCGCATCGTAGGCTTGGCTGCGCGGCGCGCAGATGATCGCGCGCGCCCGCGCATGCCGCACCAAAGGCTCGATCTCGGCCAGGCGATACGGCATGTGGATGGTGGCGGCGACCACGCCCATGCGCGCCAGCGCGAAGAACAGCAGCAGGAATTCCGGCACGCTGGGCAATTGGATCGCCACCACGTCGCCCTTGCGCCAGCCGAGCTGCTTGAACCCGTAGGCCAGGCGCGCGGAAATCTCCGCCACCTCGGCAAATGTATAGGCCCGCTCGGCGCTTTGGATCGCGATATGCGCGGGCCGCGTCTTGGCCCAGGCATCGACCACGTCGCCGATCGTCTCGTTGCGCCAATAGCCGCGCTTTTCCCACAGCGCTTCGAGCGCCGGCGGGTGGCGCGGAATCTCGCTCGCCAGGATCGAATGGGCGGACGCCGGGCGCGCCATTATCGGTTTCCTGTCGTGGGTTCCGTCATGTGTTCCGTCATTTTTTTCGGTACGTTTTCCTGCACGTTTTCCCGCACTTTCTCCCTTAGGGGGCCTCGTCGCGGCCTTCGCGCAGCCGCGCGATATCTTCGGGCGACATCTTGCCCGGCGCGCGGAAGATCCCGTTGGCCACCATCAATACTGTCTCTCCCTCGGTCAGCCGCGCCGACATGAACGCCGTGCTCTTGGTGATGCGCGTGGGCGTGGCCCGCGCCTCGACCCACGCCCCCTCGCGCGCCGGCGCGATGAACTGCGCATCCAGGCCGATGGTGACGAAGAATTGGTCCGCGCCGGCGTAATACGCCGCGTTCTCGGCCATGGCAACGTCGCATAACGTCGCCATCATGCCGCCGTGCAGCGTGTGCATCGGGTTGACGTGAACCTCGCCCACGCGCAGCCCCACCACCACGCCCCGCCCCTCCGGCTTATGCCAAAGCGGCCCGATGTGGCGCAGAAAGCCGAACTTACGGAAGAAGGGGGTGAAGTTGGGGGGAGTGGATGTGTTCACTCGATCGCTCCAAGCATTGTAATAGCAACTAAATACGCGAAAACCAGCGGATTACGAAGTATTAGGCACGTCGTCCCACCTGCAATTGCAGGCGCCCCAAGGATGTGTAAATTGCTCTAAATCGCAATCTCGAGTGTCGAGAATTCCAATTTGGAATAATCAGACATCCAATGACGCTACGACAAATCGGAGGCGGAGATTGTTTGATCATCCGAATATAGAAAAATACTCCTATAAAGACGTTCCGGTCGGAAGAGAACTCTTCCTGATGGACGAGAAATGGATGCGCTCATATGAAGCATCATTAATCAACCTCGTTAATGGACGTCGATATAAGAATGTCGGGTATATTAGCTACGCCGTTGTTAATCGCATTTCCGATTTCGCCATCGAGCTGTCGTGGTATCCAAACACTCACACTAGACTTCACGAAGTAAGAATCACTCTTCCGCGAAGCAAGTTTGTTACATGCGTAGGCTGCAATGCCTACGACGAAAGGATACGCATCTTCGTAAAAGATGCGTGGTCCGACGATCTTTACTCACGGTCATTTTCTGTATTTGCGCTGATTGACGCCATTGGAGTGAAGAATGCATTGTTTGCACAATCTATGACGAAGCAAAAACTACTGAGGTTGCGTAATCGGATCGACAGCCTCGCAAAAAAGTATAGTCAGATTCTATTTATTTCTGTCGCCGACAACGTGCTTTTGAAAGGTGATTGGACTATAGGGTCGTATAAAAACAGAATTAAATATACGTATTCTCCAGAAGCATTTATCCCCGTGATTGCGAACGTGAATAAGGCATTTAATGAAGTGTTGGGGCTAAATACGTATGCAGTTCTCACTCAGGGCACCAACGAATATTATGATGAACCACTTCATCATATTTCAAAAGCAGGTAATCATATTTCCTTAAATAGTCTCGGACTGCCGTTCGCACAGCTTCTAAGTATCGATAATGCTGCAAGAAAGGCAGTCAAAAGCGGAGTTCATCAACCAGGGGAATTATATATGGACGAGAGTTTTTTTCGATCCCTACAATTTACGCTTGAATTCGATAAAACGTCGTGCAGTAAGCACTCATACGACACTCCATTAACCGGCGCTGAGGGCATTTATTACCGCGCAAATCGCACAGACATCACCAATAGCCTCAAGAAGCGATAGGCACGATCTGGTCAGAAGGTGTCTGCATAACGGCATTGAGACTAAAGGATTTCATACTGCATTTCACTCTCGGGATGCTTATCCAGCACTAGACAATTTAATTTCCCGTCAACAGAGCGCGAACGCTCAAGAGTCCGATATTCCGTAAACTCGTTTGAATGGGGCCGATTGAAACGTTGGATTTTGTTCGCCACTTCGCGGATCGTGACGGCTGATAAACGTATTCTAACTTGTCTCTCCCCCTTTGCCTCCCCCCGCCCCTCCGCTATCATGCCCCCGCACTTAGGCGCACCGGGCGGCAGATCCGGGCGCATGCAGGGAGACGGATGCAGTTTTTCCACGTCCGATTGCCGGGACGTTGCGCTTGTGGCCCGGGGCCATGAGCGGAACGGCCGCGGAAGGTACGGTTGTCGGCGCGCGCGCCGTTGCGGCGCCGGGCGATGGTGTGCGCGCGGCGGCCGGTAAAGACCGTTCGGGCGGCGGCGGCGCGGACGCTTATTCCGGCCCCCTGCTTTCGGTGCGCGACGTGGTGGTGCGGTTCGGCGGCATCGTGGCGCTCGACGGGGTCGGCTTCGATGTCGCGCGCGGGGCGATCTGCGGGCTGATCGGCCCGAACGGCGCCGGCAAGACAACTTTGTTCAACTGTCTCAGCCGCCTGTACCAGCCGGTCAGCGGCGATATCCTGTTCGAGGGCAAGAGCCTGCTGAGCGTGCCGGTGCACGGCATCGCGCGCATGGGCATCGGGCGCACTTTTCAAAACCTAGCCCTGTTCCGTTCGCAACCGGTGATGGAGAACATCCTGGTCGGCGCGCACGCCAGCACCTCGACCGGCTATTGGGCCAATATCCTGCGCATGCCGTCGGTGCAGCAAGAAGAGCAGAACGTGCGCGACCGCGTGGCCGAGATCGTGGATTTTTTGGGTTTGGGCGACGTGGCGGCGCGGCGCGTGGGCGATCTGCCGTTTGGCGTGCAAAAACGCGTCGAGCTGGCGCGCGCGCTGGCCAGCCGGCCGACTTTATTATTGTTGGACGAACCGGCCGCCGGGCTCAACCATGCCGAGCTGGGCGCCCTGGCCGATCTGATCCGCGCCATCCGCACGCGCTGGAACGTAACTATTCTGCTCGTCGAGCATCACATGAGCCTGGTGATGAGCCTTTCCGACCAGGTGGTGGCGCTCGATTTCGGCCGCAAGATCGCCGAGGGCACGCCGGCCGAGGTGCAGAACCACCCGGACGTCATCGCCGCCTACCTCGGAGCGAAGAAATGACACCCACGGCGACCGCGGCGGGCACTTTGGATCTTGCGGCGGCTTCGCCGGGCGCCAATACCGGCGCGCTGGTGCTGAAGGGCGTGTCCGCGTTCTACGACCGTACCCAGGCGCTGCACGGCGTCGATCTGACCGTCGAGCCGGGCACAGTCACGGCCCTGCTGGGCGCCAACGGCGCCGGCAAGACCACCACGCTGCGCGCCGTGTGCGGCATGGTGCGCACCACCGGCGAGATCAGCTTCGCCGGCGAAAAACTGGCCGGCCGCGCGACCGAGGATATCGTGCGCCGCGGCATCGCCCACGTGCCCGACGGGCGCGGCACCTTCGTGCACCTGACCACCGAGGAGAACCTCGCGCTCGGCGGCTATACCCGCAAGGACAAGGCGGCCAAGGCGACCGATCTGGAGCGCATGTACGCGTATTTCCCGCGCCTGAAGCAGCGCCATAAGCAGCAGGCGGGCACGCTTTCGGGCGGCGAACAGCAAATGCTGGCGATCGCGCGCGCGCTGATGCTGCGGCCGAAACTGCTGCTGCTGGACGAGCCATCATTTGGTCTTGCGCCGCTGATCGTGGGCGAAATCTACGACATTCTGGGCGCGATCAACAAACAGGAGCGCGTCGCCATGCTGCTGGTCGAGCAGAACGCGGTGCTGGCGCTGGAACTGGCGACGCGCGCCTATCTGCTGGAAACCGGGCGGGTCGTACTCTCGGGCGACGCCAAGCAGCTGGCCGCCGACGAAGGCGTGCGCCGCGTCTATCTGGGCTATTGAAGGGGCACGCCGGGATGGAAGGGTTCCTGCATCAGATCTTCTCCGGCCTCGCCACCGGCGGCATCTACGCCAGCATCGGCCTGGCGCTGGTGATGATCTATTCGGCCACCCACCACATCAATTTCGCCCAGGGCGAAATGGCGATGTTCTCGACCTTCATCGCCTGGAGCATGATCCAGGCCGGCCTGCCCTATTGGCTGGCGTTTTTCGCCACGCTGGCGGTTTCGTTCGGCGTCGGCGTCGGCATCGAGCGGCTCGTCATAAGACCTTTCGCGAAGGCGCCGGTGCTGACCACCGTGATCATCTTCATCGCGCTGCTGGTGATTCTGAACAGCGTGGCCGGGCTGATCTTCGGCCACACGGTCAAAAGCTTCCCGGCGCCGTTCCCGGATGATTCGTTTTTCAGCAACAAATACCTCACGCCGCGCGATTTCGGCGCGATCCTGGTCACGCTCGTGGTGCTGGTGCTGCTGTATGCGTTCTTCCGCTTCACGCCGCTCGGCCTGGCCATGCGGGCGGCGGCGCAGAACCCGGAATCGAGCCGGCTGGTCGGCATCCGCGTCGGCTGGATGCTGGCGCTCGGCTGGGGCCTGGCCGCGGCGGTCGGTGCGGTGGCCGGCATGCTGATCGCGCCGATCGTGTACCTCGACCCCAACATGATGATCGGGATTCTGCTGTACGGCTTCGCCTCGGCGCTGCTCGGCGGCATCGACAACCCGTGGGGTGCCGTGGTCGGCGGGTTCATCGTCGGAATTCTGGAGAATCTGCTCGGCGCCTATGTGATCGGCACCGAGTTGAAGCTTTCGGTCGCGCTGGTGCTGATCGTGACGGTGCTGCTGGTCAGGCCGTCCGGCCTGTTCGGCCGCCGCATCGTGACGCGGGTCTGACGCCATGTCCCCAGCCGCCAGGCGCACGACAATCTACCTGGTGCTTGCGCTGTGCGTGTGCGCGTTGCCGTTCGTGCTGAAGAATTTCCAGGTGTTCCAGATCACCATGGCGCTGAGCTATGCGATCGCGCTGTTCGGGCTCAACATGTTGACCGGATATAACGGCCAGATCTCGCTCGGCCACGGCGCGTTCTACGCCATCGGCGCGTACACCACGGCGGTGCTGATCGACCGGCTCGGCGTGCCGTATGGGCTGACCATTTTGATCGCCGCGATCGTGTGTTTCATAGCCGGGTTCCTGTTCGGGCTGCCGGCGCTGCGGCTCGAAGGGATCTATCTGGCGCTGGCCACCTTCGCGCTCGCGGTGGCGGTGCCGCAATTGCTCAAGTTCAAGCAGCTCGAGCACATCACCGGCGGCGTGCAGGGCATCAACATTGCCAAGCCCGAGGCGCCGTTCGGCCTGCCGCTCAGCCCCGACCGCTGGCTGTATTTTCTGACCATCTTCGTGGTCGTGGTCATGTTCGTGCTGGGCGCCAATCTGCTGCGCAGCCGGCACGGCAGAGCGATGGTGGCGATCCGCGACCAGCCGATCGCGGCGGCAGCGATGGGCATCAACAACGCGATGACCAAGTCGGTCACGTTCGGCATCAGCGCGCTGTATGCCGGGGTTTCGGGCGCGCTGGGCGCGCTGCTGATCCAGTTCGTGGCGCCCGATTCGTTCAACGTTTTCCTGTCGCTGTCGCTGCTGATAGGCGTCGTGGTCGGCGGGCTGGCGTCGATCTGGGGCGCCATTTTCGGCGGCTTCTTCATCCAGTTCATCCCCAACGTGGCGGACCAGATTTCCGAGTCCGCGCCGTGGGCGATTTACGGTATAATCTTGATATTGTTCATGTTCTTCATGCCGACCGGCGTCGTCGGCTTGATCGCCAGGCTGCGGGCCCGTTGGTCGCACAAGCGGCCGCCGGCGCAAGGTCCGCAAAGAAATTAACGCGCCGCTCAAGGGAGGACTTCATGCGCAAACTAAGGTTCACGACGATCGCATCGATGGTTGCGATGGGCGCGCTGATCGCGAGCCCGGGCCTGGCGGAGAAAAAATACTCGCCGGGCGCCAACGACAAGGAAATCAAGATCGGCAACACCAACCCGTATAGCGGCCCCGCCTCCGCCTACGGCGCGATCGGCAAGGCCATCGGCGCGTATTTCGACAAGGTCAACGCCGAGGGCGGCATCAACGGGCGCAAGATCAAGTACATTACGCTCGACGACGGCTACAGTCCGCCGAAGACGGTGGAAATGGCGCGCAAGCTGGTCGAGCAGGAAGAAGTGCTGCTGCTGTTCCAGACGCTCGGCACGCCCGGCAACACCGCGATCCACAAATACATGAACCAGGCCAAGGTGCCGCAGCTGTTCGTCGCCACCGGCGCCACCAAATGGGGCGATCCGAAGAACTTCCCCTACACGATGGGCTGGCAGCCGAACTACCAATCCGAATCCAAGATCTACGCGGCGTACATTCTGAAGAACAAGCCGAACGCCAAGATCGGGATTCTGTATCAGAACGACGATTACGGTAAGGACTACCTGAAGGGCTTCAAGGACGGGCTGGGCGCCGCCAACCAGAAGCTGATCGTCTCCGAGGTCAGCTACGAAGTGACCGACCCGACCGTCGATTCGCAGATCGTCTCGCTCAAGGCCTCCGGCGCCGATACGTTCTTCAACATCACGACGCCGAAATTCGCCGCCCAGGCGATCCGCAAGGCCGCCGACATCGGCTGGAAGCCGCTGCACCTGCTGAATAGCGTGTCGAACGCGGTCAGCGCCGTGCTCAAGCCGGCCGGGCTCGACAAATCGGTCGACATCGTCAGCGCGTTCTACCTCAAGGATCCGACCGATCCGCAATGGGAGAAATCCAAGGAATACGCGGATTGGGCGGCGTGGATGAAGAAGTACAATGCGTCGGCCGACCTGAAGGACAATTTCAACGTCTACGGCTACACGGTGGCTCAGACGCTGGTGCAGGTGCTCAAGCAGTGCGGCGACGAACTGACGCGCGAGAACGTCATGAAGCAGGCCGCGAACCTGAAGAACCTGGAGCTGCCGATGCTGCTGCCGGGCATCAAGGTCAACACCAGCCCGACCGACTTCTTCCCGCTTGAGGCCGAGCGTCTGGCCAAGTTCAACGGCACCACCTGGGTGCTGTTCGGCGACGCGATTGGCAACTGAGCTTCGCCTCGAATTGGCCCACGGAATCGCCCGGCCGCAACGCCGGGCGATTTTTTTTACTCTCGCCCGACGCTTTTTCCTCCACGTCACCCCGGACCAGCGCCGCATTCGCGGCGCGCCGATCCGGGGTCCAGGCTGTAAAACACCACGCGACTCCTTCGAACCTGGACCCCGGCTCTCCGCTACGCTTCGGCCGGGGTGACATATTGAGATTCGCACGCCGTCTTTCCACCTTGTCACCCCGGACAAGCCGCGCACTGCGCGGCGCCGATCCGGGGTCCAGGCTGGCAAACACCACGCGACACGTCCGCTCCTGGACCCCGGCTCTCCGCTGCGCTGCGGCCGGGGTGACATACCGAGATTCGCACGGCGCCTTTCCACCTTGTCACTCCGGACAAGCCGCGCAGAGCGCGGCGCCGATCCGGGGTCCAGGCTGGGAAACACCGCGCGACCCGTTCGATCCTGGACCCCGGCTCTCCGCTGCGCTTCGGCCGGGGTGACAGAGTGAGATTCGCGCGACGCTTTTCCACCTTGTCGCCCCGGACCAGCGCCGCAACCGCGGCGCGCCGATCCGGGGTCCAGGCTGGGAAACACCACGCAACCCGTTCGATCCTGGACCCCGGCTCTCCGCTGCGCTGCGGCCGGGGTGACAAAGCGAGATCGACGGGCACGCTGATTCTCCGCTACCGGCCCTTGAACGCCGGCTTGCGTTTTTCGGCGAAAGCGGTGCGGCCTTCGCGGTAATCCGCGCTGGCGTAGCAGGCGTCGATCGCGGCCTGGGCGGCGGCGCGCTTCTGTTCCGCGGTCGGCTTGACGGTTTCGTTGATCGACAATTTGGCGGCGCGAATCGTCAGCGGCGCATTGGCGGCGATCTCGGCGGCGATCCTGCGCGTGAACGGCTCGAGTTCGTCGCGCGCGAACACGCGGTTGACCAGCCCGGCGCCGAGCGCCTCGGCGGCATTATACCGGCGCGCGGTGAAGAACATCTCCTTGGCGACCGACAGGCCGACCAGATCGACGATCGGCTTCATGCCGTCGTAGGCGTAGCCGAGCCCGAGCCTGGCGGCCGGAATGCCGAACATGGAATCATCCGAGGCGTAGCGCATGTCGCAGGCAACCGCGATCCCCGCACCGGCACCCATGCAGATGCCGGCGATCATGGCGATCGTCGGCACGGCGCAATGGCGCAGCGCCTCGGTCGCGCGGTCGGCGGTGCGGTTATACGTGGCGACCTGCTCGACCGAGTTCCGCAGCTTGTCGAACTCGCCGATATTGGCGCCGGAGACGAACGCCTTGCCGCCCGCGCCGTGCAGCACGATGACGCGGGCGCCGTTCGAGACCAGTTCGTCGATGCGCGCCGGCAGCGCCGCCCACATCTCGAATGCGAGCGCGTTATGATGCTCCGGATCGTTGAAGGTGATCCAGCCGATCGTGTCGTCGAGTCGGGCCAGCAGGCGCGTGGTCATATTTTGTTTGCTCACATCAAGCCGCCGCGATTCACGTGGCCGCCGTCGATGGTCACGATGGTGCCCGAAGTGTAGCCGGATTTGTCGGACGCCAGGAAGGTCGCCATGGCGGCAATCTCGTCGACCGTGCCGGCGCGCCCGAACGGCAGCGGCTTGACCATGTCGCGCCAGCGCCCGGCGTCGCCGAATTTCTCCTGCGCGGATTTCTTCATCAGCGTGACCAGGCGTTCGGTCTCGATCGGCCCCGGGTTGATGCCGACCACCCGGATGCCGTCGACCGGACTATCGCCGCCCAGCGCGCGCGTGAACGCCATCAGCGCCGCGTTGCCGGCGGCGCCGCAGATATAGTTGGCCTTGGGCGCCTCGCCGCCAGTCCCCACGATGTTGACGATCACGCCGCGCCGGCGCGCCTTCATGCGCGCGTAAAAGTGCCGGGTCATGTTGATGTAGCCGAACACCTTGAGATCCCAGGCGGCGCGCCAGCGCGCCTCGTCGATCTCGTCGATGCGGCCGCCCGGAATGGCGCCGGCGTTGTTGACCAGAATGTCGGCGTCGCCGGCGGCTTGGGCGAACTCGGTCTGCGCCGCGCTGTTGCTGAGATCCAGCGCCATCGCATGCACCTTGATGTGGTGCTTTGCGCGCAACTCGTCCGCCAGCGTGGCCAGCAGCTCGGCCGACCGCGCGGCCAGGAACAGATCGCAACCCTCGGCGGCGAAATGCCGGGCAATGGCCCTGCCTATGCCCTGCGAAGCGCCCGTCACGGCCACGCATTTCCCCCGCAATCCCAAATCCATCGGTTCCTCCCATTCGGTCCTGTTCGGTACGCAGGCCGGCACGTCAAGTCAAGGTGCGGCAGCGGGATTGACCGGTTATTAATTGAGCACTTCCTATTATATTGTTAGCGAGGTACCGGCCATTGGGCCGAAGCGTGGGAGGACGACATCATGCCTATCAGCAAACGTGTCTTGGCGGAATTCGTCGGCACTTTCTGGCTCGTGCTCGGCGGTTGCGGCAGCGCCGTTCTTGCGGCGGCGTTTCCAAATGTCGGCATCGGCTTGACCGGCGTTTCGCTGGCGTTCGGCCTGACCGTCGTGACCATGGCGTATGCGATCGGTCATATTTCCGGCTGTCACCTGAATCCAGCCGTGTCGATCGGTCTGGTCGCCGGCGGCCGCTTCCCGGCCAAGGATTTGTTGCCCTACATAGTAGCGCAAGTCGCCGGCGGCATTGCGGCGGCGGCGGTGCTTTATTTCATCGCCAGCGGCAAGGCCGGTTTCGACCTGGCCGGCGGCCTCGCCTCCAACGGCTACGCAGAGCACTCGCCGGGGAAATATTCGATGGTCGCCGGGTTCGTAACCGAAGTGGTGATGACCTTCATGTTCCTGTTCATCATCCTCGGCGCAACCGACTCGCGTGCGCCGCAAGGATTCGCGCCGCTCGCCATCGGCTTGGCGCTGACGCTGATCCACCTGATCTCGATCCCGGTCACCAATACGTCGGTCAATCCCGCGCGCAGCACCGGGCCCGCGGTGTTCGTCGGCGGCTGGGCGCTGGCGCAGCTCTGGCTGTTCTGGGTAGCGCCGATCATTGGCGCGATCCTGGCGGGCGCGGTCTATCGCTGCTTCGAGGCGAAAAAAGCGAACGCCTAGGAAACTGGCGCGGACCTTGCCGTCAGCGTGCCCGCGGCTTGGCGCGGCGCGTCGGTTCCGCCTCGCGCGGATTGTCCGGCCAGTAATGCTTGGGATACTGGCCGCGCATGTCCTTTTTCACGTCCTGATAGACATTGGCCCAGAAACTCGCCAGATCGCGCGTCACCTGCAGCGGCCGCCGCGCCGGCGACAGCAGATGCAGCACCAGCTTCACCTTGCCGCCGGCAATCGACGGCGTTTCCGCCTGGCCGAACAATTCCTGCAAACGGACCGCCAGCACCGGCGGATCGGACGCATAATCCAGCGGAATACGCGAGCCGGTCGGCACCGTCATATGCGTCGGCGCCCATTCGCCGAGCCGTTTCTGCTGACGCCAATCGAGCAATCCGTAAAGCGCGTCGGCGAGCTTGATCTGGGCGAAATGACTGCGCCGCGTGATGCCGCGCAGATACGGACCGAGCCACTCCGGCAAGCTCGCCAGCAGCGCGGCGTCGGACAGATCCGGCCACTCGCTCGTCTCGCCGTCAAGCCGGCGCAGGAACTGCACGCGCGTACGCCACTGCTCCAGATCCTTGGTCCACGGCAGCGTGGCAAGACCGGCGCGACGAATTCCTTGAAGCACCGCCGCCGCGATCGCCGCCTCGTCGGCGTTCGGCAACGCCCTGTCGTCCAACACGAGTTCGCCGAGGCGCATTTGCCGTCGCGCCTTGACGGCGCCTTCGCGCTCGTCCCACTCGATCTTGTCGGAGGCTTGAAGCTGCGGCTTGAAATGATGCTCGATTTCGTCGCGCGCCAAAGGTGCCGCGCGGAAAATGCGCGCCTCGCGCTTATCGCCGTCCAGATCGGCAATCGCGATAAAGTCCGCCTTGGCGAGCGCATCGCGCTCGAGGCACACGGCGCCCCGGCCGTTGCGCAGCCGGAAGCCGCCCGCAGCCCCCGCACGCCGTTGCGCGATGCGGTCCGGATAGGCAAACGCAACCAGCAAGCCGACCGCATCGCTGTCGTGACTGTCGTCGCGCGAAACGCCGAGCTGCTTTCGCCACTGTTTGGCCGCGCGGCGCACCTGCTGCATGCCGCCGCGATCGACGCTCAATCTGTCGCGGCGCAGATCGCGATGGTCGATTTCGGCGCGCAGCGCATCGAGCCGCAGGCGCAGATCGATGTCGCGATTCTGCCAGTCCGATTTGACGATGTCGCGCTCGCTCAATAGCGCCGCCACGTCGCAGCCGAGCGCGCCCATACGAAGCGATTTCGCCTTCAGCATCATATGCGCCAGGCGCGGATGCACGCCCAACCCGGCCATCGCATTGCCGTGCTCGGTCGCGCGACCGGTCTCGTCAATCGCCTCCAGTTCGCGCAACAGTTCGCGCGCTTGCGCCAGTGCGGCCTCGGGCGGCGGATCGAGCCACGGCAATTGCCGCGCGTCGGCGACGCCCCACGCGGCCAGTTCGAGCGCCAGCGGCGCCAGATCGGCCTCCAGGATTTCCGGCTTGTTGAACGGCGCGAGCGCGCGCTGCTCCTGCTCGTCCCACAGGCGGTAGCACACGCCGGGCTCGGTGCGTCCGGCGCGGCCGCGGCGCTGGTCGGAGGCGGCTTGCGATACGCGCACGGTTTCGAGCCGCGTCATGCCGCTGTTCGGATCGAAGCGCGAAACGCGCGCGAGCCCGCTGTCGATCACGACGCGCACGCCTTCGATGGTGAGGCTGGTTTCGGCAATCGAGGTTGCCAGCACGACCTTGCGTTGGCCGGGAGGGCTTGGCCGGATCGCCTGATCCTGCGCCTTCAGATCCATATCGCCGAATAGCGGCGCGATATGAATGCTGCGTTCGAGTCCCGCGGCCTCAAGCCGCTCGGAAACGCGCCGAATTTCGCCCTGGCCGGGCAGAAACGCCAATACGTCGCCGCTCTCCTCGCGCAGCGCCCGTTGAATGGCATCCGTCATGCCGTCTTCGATGCGACCCAATGGCCGGCCCAGATACTTGGTTTCCACCGGATATATCTTGCCTTCGCTGACGACGACCGGGGCATCGCCCAGCAACCGCGCGATCGGTGCACCGTCCAGCGTGGCCGACATGGCAAGCAGCCGCAGATCGGGCCGCAGCGCCGATTGGCTTTCCAGGCAGAACGCCAAGGCCAGATCGTTGTCGAGACTGCGTTCGTGAAACTCGTCGAACAGCACGGCAGCGACGCCCGGCAGTTCCGCTTCGCCTTGCAAGCGCCGGATGAACACGCCAATGGTGACGATCTCGATGCGGGTCTTGCGGCTGACCCGGCTTTCGAACCGGACCCGGTAGCCGACCGTCTCGCCGACCGCCTCGCCTAAAGTGGCCGCCATGCGAGTTGCCGCCGCACGCGCGGCAAGACGCCGCGGCTCGAGCACGATAATGGCGCCGCCCCAGCCCTGTTCGAGCAGGGCCAGCGGCACGCGCGTCGTTTTGCCGGCCCCGGGAGGCGCCTGCAGCACCACGTTGCGCGATCGCGCGACCGCACGGCGCAACTCAGGCAAGGCGGCTTCGATGGGCAAATCGGCCATATCGGTTCGGATATGGCTTCGCGAGGCCGCTGGCAAGGCGGCATTTGGCCCAATCCCGGCCGCGCGCGGGTAATAGTTTGACAAGGCGCGAAGCGGCCTGATAAGCGGCGGCCGTGGCCAAACCTGCGCGCCCCGATCAAAAGGTCCGAATCCACCGCACGCCCTCCGCCCGGGCGCTGGCGGCGATCATCCGTACCCTCGCCCCGCTGCTGCGCGACGACGCACCCCCGGCCGACGCGACGGTGGCGGCCACGCTCAAGGCGTTCAACCTGGGCCCGGCCGAGCGCGAAGACCTGATCCAGACCGTCCGCGCCGTGATCGCACGCCGGGCGCAATTGAATTGGTGGGTCGCACGCTCGATGCCGGGTGCGGTCATGGACGAGCCGTCGTCGTTGCTGGCGGCGAGCCTCGTGCTCGAATCGCATGTCGAAGGCGATGGGCTGATTTCGCGTGGCCGCGATCTGCGGCGCGAATTCGATATCGACACGTATGCCTGGGACAAACTCGTCCCGGCGCTCCGCGGCAAAACGCTCAATCATCCGACCCAACCGCGCGCCGTGCGGCTCAACATGCCGGCCTGGATCGAGCATCATTTCCAGGCCAGCTTCGGGCGCGACTGGGAGAAGGAAGCGGCGGCGCTGTCGGAACGGCCGGTCGTGCATCTGCGCGTAAACACGCTGAAGACGACACGCGACGACGCGATCGTCGCACTCAAGAAAAATGACATCCAGGCTTTTGCCGCGCCCTATTCGCCGACCGGCCTGCGCGTGCCGGAACCGTCGGACGTCGCCGGCAGCAAGCCGTTTCACGACGGGCTGGTCGAGTTTCAGGACGAAGGCGCGCAGCTGGCGTCGCTGCTGTGCGATGCCAAGCCCGGCCAACGTGTCATCGACTATTGCGCCGGCGCCGGCGGCAAAAGCCTGGCGCTGGCCGCGATCATGGCGAACCGGGGCACCATCATCGCCTGCGATCCTGCGGAAAACCGCCTCGCGCGCGCGCAGCTTCGGTTCAAACGCGCGGGCGCCACCATGGTCGAGCGCCGCGTGCTCGATGCGGCGGGCCGCAAGCGCATCAAGCGCGCCGCCGAAACCTTCGATCGCGCGCTGATCGACGTACCGTGCACCGGCACCGGCGCCTGGCGCCGCAACCCGGATGCGAAATGGAAATCGAAACCCGAAAACCTCGCCAATCTGATCACCACCCAGCGCGACATCGTTGCCCGCGCCGCCCGGTTGGTGAAGCCCGGCGGAAGATTGATTTACGTCACCTGTTCGATGCTGGACGAGGAAAACGGCAAGCAGATCGAATGGTTTCTGGAGTCGAATAAGGAATTCAGCGCGCTCGACGCGCCCAGCCTGTGGACATCCATCATCGGTAAGGCGCCGCCGGAGAATGCTCGGCACGGCGCATTCATTCGATTGACGCCGCGCCATCACGGCACGGACGGATTTTTCATTGCCGTCCTGGAGCGCGCCGCGAAACGCCGGGAACCGAAACCCAGCGGCGAGCCGGCCGCGCCTTAATAATACGTTTCGACGTGATAGCGACCTTCTTGGCGCAGGCGCGGCATCAGTTCCGCCCAGTTCATGCCATGGGTCGCGCAGATCTCGGTGAACGAATCGGCCACCCCGCGTTCCATGCGTTTATGGCCGCAGATGAAGATGTAAGTATCCTCGCTCCGCAACAGATCGGCGATGTCCGAACTGCGCCGACGCATGCGATCCTGCACATATTCTTTGCCGTGCCCGGGTTCACGCGAGAATGCGAGCTGCACGTCGATGAATTCCTTCGGCAATTTCATCAGCGGACCGAAATACGGCAATTCGCCGGAGGTACGCGCACCGAAGAACAGGCGCAACTGGCCTTGGTCGCCGCGATGCCGGCGCCGCCGCAACCGCTCCGTCATCGCACGCATCGGCGCCGAGCCGGTGCCGGTGCATATCATGATGATATTGGCGCCTGGATTGTTCGGCATGAGGAATGTGGTCCCGTACGGGCCGGTGACCTTCACCTCGTCGCCCTTCTTGAGATCGCACATATAATTCGAGGCGATGCCATGCACCCTCCGGCCGGTCGCATCTTCGACCACGCGCTTGATCGACAGCGCGACGTTGTTATAGCCCGGCCGCTCGCCCTCCCGTGGGCTGGCAACGGAATAGAGCCGCACGTGATGCGGCTTGCCGGTTTCGTCGAGGCCGGGCGGCAGAATGCCGATCGACTGGCCTTCGAGCACCGGAAATGCAGTTTTCCCGAAATCGAGCACGAGATGATGAATGTCGACGCTCGACCCCGGTTCGGTCAGGCGGTAATTGCCGGATACGATGGCCTTGGCCGGCGCTTCCGGCGCATAGAGGCTGACGTACGGATGTGCCGCCGACCAGGGCGGGACCTCGCACCCGCCGCTGCCAGCCGAGGCTTCGGCGGTGATCCGCTGCACGTCGTCCGGCACCGGCCCACCGCCGCCCGAGATGACCGGCTCGGCATCGGGCGGCAGACTCTCCAGCGCGAATTGCTCGGTAACCGTCAGCGGCCGTGCGACGCGCCGCCAATTGTCGATCGCACCGGTCGGGCATGGTGGCAGGCAATCGCCTTTGCCGACGCACTTGGCGAAATCGACCACGTAATTGACGTTGTCGTGCGATATCGCCTTGCTCGGACAAATCTCCTCGCAGGTATTGCAGCGAATGCAAATTTCCGGATCGATCAGGTGCTGACGCACAAATTCGTTCGCCGCGGCGCCGGGCATTTGCATGGTAGCTCCAGTGGTTCCGTGCATCTGGCCGCCTCGAAAACCTAACGTCATCTCAGCTCGGCGACCGCGAATTGTTTTCGTTCAGCCGCCGACGCCAATCAAGCCAGCCGAACGTATTCGAAATCCACCGGTTGATTGTTGATGCCGCGCGCCGGAGGTGCAATCCAGTTGGCAAACTTGCCGGGCACCGTCACCGGTTTCATCAACGACTGCACGAACGCATGATCGTCGTGCGACGGCAGCCAATCGGTCGACTTGTGCGTCCACTCGGCTTCGGAGATCGGTGTGCCGGTCGGATCGACATGAACGCCCGCAAACGTGCCGATCTTGCGATGAAAGGTCTTATGCGCAAGTTTCAGGCGGAAATCGATGCCGGCGCGTTCGAGAATCTTGTTCCACCGATCGACACCCTTCTGACAGTCGACGATGTAATCGTCCCGCAACCGCTCGTTCATCGCGTTCAGGGCGGGCACTGCCCTGGTGATGATCTTGATGCCGTCGAAATCGGGCACGGCGTAGGTCGACTGGCCGAGCTTGTGATCGTCGGCGATCTTCGTCTCCTCGAACCGGCCCTTCAGACCCATCGTGTAATAGTTCGCGGCGTTGGTCGAAACCTCGGAACCATAAAGATCCAAAGTGACGCTGAAATGGAAATTCAGGTAGCGCTGCAAGGTCGGAAGGTCGATGCAGCCGGCCTGGCGGATCTTCGCGGGATCGTCGGTCTTGAGTTGGTTCATGACTTCGGCGGTGCGCTGCAAGATGCGGCCGATGCCGGTTTCGCCGACGAACAGATGATGCGCTTCCTCGGTCAGCATGAACTTGCAAGTCCGGGACAGCGGATCGAAGCCGGATTCGGCAAGCGACGCCAACTGGTACTTGCCGTCCCGATCGGTCAGGAAGGTAAAGAAGAAGAACGACAGCCAGTCCGGCGTCTTCTCGTTAAAGGCGGCAAGAATCCGCGGCTTATCCTCGTCGCCCGACCGGCGTTCGAGCATCGCTTCGGCTTCCTCTCGGCCGTCGCGGCCGAAATATTTCTGCAACAGGTAGACCATTGCCCACAAATGGCGGCCCTCTTCGACGTTGACCTGAAACAGGTTGCGAAGGTCGTATAGCGACGGACAAGTGCGGCCCAAATGATGCTGCTGCTCGACCGATGCCGGCTCGGTGTCGCCTTGCGTGACGATCAGGCGACGCAACGTCGCCCGATATTCGCCGGGAACTTCGTTCCAGGCCGGCTTGCCCAGATGATCGCCGAAATTCACCCTGCGATCGGCCTCGGGCGGGGTGAGAAAAATGCCCCAGCGATACTCGGGCATGCGCACGTAGCCGTATTGCGCCCAGCCCTGCGGATCGACGCTGATCGCGGTGCGCAGATAGACGTCCTGGGTCTGGAATCCCTCCGGACCCATCTCGCCCCACCACTGGAGATACTTCGGCTGCCAATGCTCAAGCGCGCGCTGCAACTGGCGGTCATCGCCGAGCTGAACGTTGTTCGGAATCTTCTCCGCATAATTGACCGACGACATGCGACTTCCCCAACTTGCGCCTAGGCGACCCTATGCCGCCGCTTGCTCATAATCGAGACAAGGGGGACGTGCTTCATTGACTTGGATCAAGGTTCGCCGAGCAGCGTCCTTCCGCTGTGATCAACGGTCCGTGCGCTTTTGCTGCTCGTCGTCTTCGTCGTCATAGAGGATGCGCGACGCAGCGCCGTCGAGATCGTCGAATTGACCGCTCTTCATCGACCACAGGAAGCCCGCAAGCCCGAGCAGGCCGAGAAAGACCGCCGCCGGTATCAGGTAGATCAACATGCTCATGACGTTTTGCTCCGGTTTAGACGGAGCGCGTTGCCGACCACCAGGATCGACGACGCCGACATCGCCGCCGCCGCGATCAACGGCGTCACCAAACCGGCCATCGCGATCGGGATCGTCAGCGCGTTGTACGTCAGGGCCAAGGCGAAGTTCTGCTTGACCAGCCGGTCCGCGCGGCGCGCGACGTCCAGCACGCCCGCAACCCCGGCCAGCCGGTCGCCCTGAAAAATGACATCGGCGGCGGTTTGACTGATATCGATCGCCGTCGACGGCGACATCGAAACATAGGCCGCGGCAAGCGCCGGGGCGTCGTTCAGCCCGTCACCGACCATCAGCACCGACCGGCCATCGGCGGCGAGCGATTCGAGCACGCGAATCTTTTCCGCCGGCGTACGGCCGGCATGCCAGGCCTCGATGCCCAGCGCAGCGGCCGCTTCCTTGACCGGCGCTTCGCGATCGCCCGACAGCAGGTAAATTGCCTTGCCGCGCGCGCGCAACGCATCGATGACCTGCCGCGCGTCGGCGCGGAGCCGATCATTGAAGCGGAAGCGCACGGCTTCGCAGCCCGGCCGCGCCAGCCAGATTTCCGACCCCGGGTGCGGCGCTGCGGCCGCGTCGTCCGACACCCCGCACCAAGACCGGCTACCCAGGCGCAACTCGCCGTCCGCCGTCGTCGCCGCAAGCCCATAGCCAGGCGCTTCCTTGGCGTGCTTCAACGGCGTCGCATCGGGTACCGCGCGCGCCAGCGCGCGCGCGAGCGGATGCTTGCTCGACATCGCCAGACCGGCGGCGATTCGCAAGGCGGCGACATCCGCGCGATCGGCATCGACCAGCTCCGGCCGGCCGAGCGTCAGCGTGCCGGTTTTGTCGAACACCACGGTATCGACCTTGGCAAGCCGCTCCAGCGCGGTGGCCGATTTCATCAATGTGCCGCCGCGCATCAAGCGCCCGCTGGCGATGACCTGAACCGCCGGCACGGCGAGACCCAGCGCACATGGGCAGGTGATGATGAGCACCGCGACGGCGCTCAGCAACGCCGGCTGCCATGCCTGGCCCAACGCCATCCAGCCCACGAAGGTCAGTAGCGCGAGCAGATGCACCACAGGCGCATAGTAGCGGGAGACCCGGTCGGCAAGCACGACGTGCTTGGCGCGCCGCTGCTCCGCCAGCTCCATCAGTCCGACGATCTCGCTCAGCAATGTCCGGCGACCGATAGCCGTGACTTCGACGGTCAGCGGCGCGGCCACGTTGATGGTTCCGGCAAATACGCGGTCGCCAGCGCGCACCGGGATCGGCAGCGATTCGCCTGAGATCAAGCTATTGTCAACGTCCGAAACGCCGTCGACGACCTTGCCGTCGGCCGGAATACGGTCGCCGCTGGCGACGAACAGCCGATCGCCGACCTGGACGCGATCCGCGGCGACGATCGTGTGCGCGCCCGACGGATCGAGTCTGGTCGCGGTAATAGCACCGAGCAGCACGAGTTGTTCCGCGGCGGAACGCGCGCGTCCGCGTGCGCGATGATCCAGATAACGGCCGACCAGCAGAAAGAAAACCAACGTTATCGCCGAATCGAAATAGGCGTGCGGACCGCCGTGCACCGTCTCCCACAGACTCATGCCGGCGGCCAAGGTGACCCCGATCGAAATCGGCACGTCCATGTTGGTGCGTCGATGGCTCAGCGCGTTCCACGCCGAGCGGAAAAACGGCTGGCCGGCATACGCCAGTGCCGGCAAGGCGATCAAAGCCGAAAACCAATGCAGCAACTGACGTGTCGCCTCGTCCATCGCCTCCGCGTGGCCGGCCCAGACGGCGACCGATAGCAGCATCACGTTGGCCGCCGCAAAGCCGGCGACCGCCAGGCATCGCAGCAATTGCCGCTCCGCCTTGGCGTCGAGGCCCGCCAGGCGCGCCGATTGGTACGGCGTGGCCTTGAAACCGAGCGATTCCACGACCGCGACCAGCCGCACCGCCTCGCGCGGCGCGCCGCGCCACCGGACGACGAGACGTCGTGTGGAAAGATTGACCCGGGCCGAAACGACGTTCGGCGTCGCGGCGAGCGCGCGCTCGATCTTGTTGACGCATCCGCCGCAATAAACGCCCTGCGCGAGCAGATAGAGCGCGCAGGTGTCGGCGTCCTCGATTTCGACGAACGGCTGATAGTCGCGCTGGTCCGCGGCGGCCCGCGCCGCGGCCGACGACACCGGTTCCGCCGGATCGCCGACGCCTGGCGCGGCAACGGGCAGCATATCCATCATTTGACGACCGTACGATTGACCGCGCTCGCAACGTCATCGCCGCGGCGCGCGGTAATGCGCAGTTCCCACAGGCCGGCATGCTTGAAAGCGACCGCGTGCTCGTATCGGCCCGGGCCGGTTTCGTTCAGCACGACAGTGTAATCGTCGCCGGTCGACGCCGGCCGAACCAACTCGACCACGACTTCCGCGCGATCGAGTTTCGCGCCGTCCGGACCGGTCAGTTCGACGCGCAGCAGGCCGGGATTGCCGGCTTTCGCCTCGACGCCGACGGCGATCTGCCAACCCAGCGCTTCCTGACGCCGACGCTCGGCGATGACGTGATTGTAGCGGCGGCCCTTGTCGTACGCCTCGGTTGTCGCCAAGCCGCGCCAGGAGCCAAAGGCGAACAGCACCATCGTTGCGTTGACCGCGACGATGACGCCGAACGCGGCCACGAACATCCAAGGAATCCAGCGACTCTTTCGCACAACGTCGTCGTTCATGGCCGCGGCCCCCTGAACTGCGACCGCGTTACCGTGCGATCCTTGGATTCGGTATTGGTCAGCACGAACGAAAATTCGGTCTGTTCCCCGCGCAGCGTTCCCGGCGAGACCGTCAAGTAAAGCCGGTAGGTCGCGACCTGATCGGCGGGCGCCGTCAGAACGAACTCGGTTTTCCGCGCGACATCCTCGCCGACGATCTGCATGTTGGCGTTTGCCAAGGCTTCGATGCGCAATTGGTAGCTGCGCGGCTGCCGATCCATGTTCGATATCTTGATCGTATAGCCGTTGCGGATCGAGCCGTCGGACAAACGGACGAACAGCGGCGCGCGATCGTGCAGGACGCTGATATCCTGCGAGCCCCGGGTCGCCAGGCTGACCAACATGATTGCGGCGACGCCGATCAGCAGCAGCGCATATAGGATCGTCCTCGGCCGCACGATCCGGTAGCCGAGTTTTTCGCTCTTGCCGCGCTGTTCCATCCGGCGCTGGGTGTCGAAGCCGATCAGACCGAGCGGCAGATTCACTTTTTCCATGACGCCGTTGCACGCATCGATGCACAAGCCGCAACCGATGCACTCGAGCTGCACGCCGTCGCGGATGTCGATGCCGGTCGGACACACAGCGACGCATTGCCCGCAGTCGACGCAATCGCCTCGTCCGGTGCGCTCATCGCCCTTGGTAAGCTTGCCGCGCGGTTCCCCCCGCCATTTCTGATAGGTGACGACCAGCGTATCTTCGTCGTACATCGAGGCCTGAAAGCGCGGCCATGGGCACATATAGGTGCACACCTGCTCGCGCGCCCAACCCGCCAGCAGATACGTTGTCGCGGTGAACAGCCCAATGAAGAAATACGTGTAGGTGGAGGCTTCGCCGGCGAAGATTTCGCGCACGACGGTCGGCGCGTCGACGAAGTACATGATCCAGGCACCGCCGGTCAGCGCCGCGATGATCAGCCAACTCGCATGCTTGACGAGCTTTTTTCCGGCCTTGCCGACCGTGAGCGGCTGGGCATCCAGCTTGATCCGCGCGTTGCGGTCGCCCTCGACGACGCGCTCCACCCACATGAACAGATCCGTCCAGACGGTCTGCGGGCAGGCGTAACCGCACCACAGACGCCCGGCGATGGACGTCACCAGAAACAGGCCGATGGCGGCCAGGATCAAGATGCCGGTCAGATAATAGACTTCCTGCGGCCAAATTTCGATCCACAGGAAATACGCGCGGCGCCCATCGAGATCGAGCAGGACCGCCTGATCCGGCGCGCCGGGCCCGCGATCCCAGCGCAACCACGGCACGACGTAATAAATCGCCAGCAGGACGCCGAGCACGGCCCACTTCATGCGGCGATAACGGCCGGTCACCCGCTTCGGGTAAACGCGGATCCGATCGGCGTACAATGACTCCTTCTTCGCGGTCTTGAACGACTTTACGTCGTCAACCGGAATTTCGCTCATCCGCCGTGCCGATGACGAAGCGGCTTGGCCCTTGTCCACGCCTTTCTCCATCGCATCATTTTCCGCCACCAAGCGAATGCACGTAGATCGTCAACATCTTGATGGCCGCCGGCTCGAGCCGTCCGGCCCAAGCCGGCATGACGCCGAGTTGCGGCTTGTGAATCTGGGCGACGATCGCGGCCTTGTCGCCGCCGTACAGCCAGATTTGCGTCTGCAGCGGCGGCGCGCCCTGATCGGCCTTGCCCAGCGCATTATCGCCGTGGCAGGCGACGCATTGCGCGCGATAGATCTCCTCGCCCCGCTTGGCCGCCGCGTTGTCGGTCGCGCGTTTATTGAGCCCCATCACATACTCAGCGACGTCGTTCACCTGCTCGGGCTTGAGCACGCCGTCGGCGCCGAAACTCGGCATGATCGATTGACGCGCATTCGGGTGCTCGTTGCGCACCCCGAAGGCGATCGTCTTTTCGATATCCTTGAGCGTACCGCCCCAGATCCACACGTCGTCGGCCAAAGCGGGGAACGCCTTGCGCCCGGTGCCGGCGACGTTATGGCACGGCGCGCAGTTATCCGCGAAGATTGCCCGCCCGCCGACCAGGGAGAAATCCAGCAATTCCTTGGTCTTCTGGATTTCCTCGACGCTCGAAGCCTTGATCCGGTCGACGAACTTCGCCTGCTTGGCGCGCGCCTCGGTCAGCTTGACCTCGATCTCCTCGCGCATCGACCAGCCCAGCACGCCCTTGGTGTAGCCGGTGAAGCCGGGCCACGCCGGATAGAGCACGAAATACACCAGCGACCAGGCAATGCAGGCATAGAAGACATAAAGCCACCATCTGGGCAGCGGCGTATCCAGTTCCTGGATGCCGTCCCATTCGTGGCCCGTCGTCTCGGCCGCCTGATACTTGTCCTTTTCCTTCTTGGTCGGCATCGCCTACTCCGCCTTCTTGTCCGTTGACGCGCTAGGCTCGCCATCGAGCGGGATACGCCCCAACGCCTCGAACCGGCGACGGTTGCGCGGTCGATAGGCCCAGAAACAGATCGCGATGAAGATCGCCATCAACCAGACGACCCACAGCGAACGGAGAAATTCGGCGACCTCTGCCATGGCCTGTCCTATTGCTTGATATCTTTTGCCTGGATCTTGGCGAAATCGACCAAGGTGCCAAGCATCTGCAGATACGCAACCAGCGCATCCATTTCGGTCAGGCGGCCCGGGTCGCCGTCGAAATCGCCGACCGCGGATTTCGCATAGCGCGCCTGCAGCGCCTTGTGATCGCCGTCGGGATCGGCCTGGGCGAGCAAATCCTTCTGCGCGTTCTTGATCATGTCGTCCGTATAGGGCACGCCGACCGCGCGGTTCGCCTTGAGGTGCGCCTCGAAGTCCTTGGTCTTGAGTTCGCGACGGGCCAGAAAGCCGTAGGGCGGCATCACCGATTCAGGCACGACCGAGCGCGGGTCCTTGAGGTGCGCCACGTGCCATTCGTTGGAATATTTCTGCCCGACCCGCGCCAAGTCGGGACCCGTGCGCTTGGAGCCCCACTGGAATGGATGATCGTACATCGACTCGGCGGCCAGCGAGTACGGCCCGTATCGCTCCACTTCGTCGCGGAACGGCCGCACCATCTGGCTGTGGCAGGTGTAACAGCCTTCGCGGATGTAGATGTTGCGCCCGGCCAGTTCGAGCGGGGTGTAAGGACGTATACCTTCGACCTTCTCGATCGTGCTCTTGATCGTGTAGAGCGGAACGATCTCGACCAGGCCGCCGATCGACACGGTGAGCAAGGTGAGCACGGCCATCAAGGTGACGTGCTTTTCGATCTTTTCGTGCTTGAAGAATGCCATCGGGCGCCCCTACGCGCGCGCCGTATCCGGAGCTTCGTCGCCCCGGATCGTACGCCAAACGTTGTAGACCATGATCAACGCGCCGGTCAGGAACAGGACGCCGCCGAGCGCGCGAATGATGTAATAAGGATGCATCGCCGCGACCGTTTCGGCGAACGAGAATTGCAGGAAGCCGAGCTCGTCGTAGGCGCGCCACATCAGGCCCTGCATGATGCCAGAGATCCACATCGCGGTGATGTAGAGTACGATGCCGAGGGTCGCGATCCAGAAATGCACGCCGACCAGCTTCAGGGAATAGAGCTCCTTGCGCTTCCATAGCACCGGCACGAGGAAATATACCGCGCCGAAGCTGATGAACGCGACCCAGCCGAGTGCGCCGGAATGGACGTGGCCGATCGTCCAGTCGGTGTAGTGGCTCAGCGCGTTGACCGGCTTGATCGACATGACCGGCCCCTCGAACGTCGACATGCCGTAGAACCCGACGGCGGCGACCAGGAAGCGCAGCACGGGATCGGTGCGCAGCTTGTCCCACGCGCCGGAGAGCGTCATCAGCCCGTTGATCATGCCGCCCCAAGACGGCATCCACAGCATGACCGAGAACGTCATGCCCAGCGTTTGTGCCCAATCGGGCAGCGCCGTGTAATGCAGATGGTGCGGCCCCGCCCAGATATAGAGGAAGATCAGCGACCAGAAATGGACGATCGACAGCCGATACGAATAGATCGGCCGCCCGGCCCGCTTGGGCACGAAGTAGTACATGATGCCGAGAAAGCCGGCGGTCAGGAAGAAGCCGACCGCGTTATGGCCGTACCACCATTGCGTCAATGCGTCCTGGACGCCGGCGTAAAGGATGTAACTCTTGGCGCCGAACCACGAAACCGGCACCGTCAGGTTGTTGACGATGTGCAGCATCGCGATTGTGATGATGAAGGCAAGATAGAACCAGTTGGCCACATAAATATGCGGCTCCTTGCGCTTCATGATCGTGCCGACAAACACGACGAGATAAAGCACCCACACCAGGGTGAGCCAGAGGTCGACGTACCATTCCGGCTCGGCATACTCCTTGCTCTGCGTGACCCCCATCAGGTAGCCGACCGCAGCCATGACGATAAAAAGTTGATAGCCCCAGAAAACGAACGAGGCTAAGCCCGGCCCGCCGAACAACGGCGCGCGGCACGTTCGCTGCACCACGTAAAACGACGTTGCCAGCAGGGCATTGCCGCCGAATGCAAAAACCGCGGCCGACGTGTGCAAAGGACGAAGGCGCCCGAACGTCGTCCACTCCAGGTCCAGGTTGAGAATTGGAAACGCCAACTGAAAGGCGATGACGACGCCAACCAAGAATGCAGCGACGCCCCAGAACATCGTGGCAAGCACGAAATGGCGGACGACTTGCTCATTGTAGGCGATCTTTTCGGTCGGCGTCGCGCCGGCGACTCGATCCATCGTGGACGCAACCGCCATAATACCCCCTCTGTGCTTGCCGCGAGCGCATCGAGCGCAATCGCGGTTCCGGCTTTTTCGTTAAGGCTCCTGTTGCAGTGCGGCATTGACGCAAATCAATTCGATGGGTGCAGGATGCCCGTATCGTTATAATATAGTCGATTAGCCAGGTTCGACCAATGGAACCACCCGTGTCTACAGTAACCGTATTTCCGGGGCCTTCGCCGCAGGTGCGGCGGATTTCGGGATCTGACCCTTGGAACTGGTTGGCCGCCGGATGGCGCGACATGCGTGCCTTCCCCCGCTTCAACTTCGGCTATGGGGCAGGTTTCGCCGTCTTCGGGTGGATCATCGTTGCGGCGGCAGTGTGGTTCCGCGCCTATTACCTTGTCTTGCCGTTCACCGCGGGCTTCTTTCTGCTCGCCCCCATCTTGGCGGTCGGCCTGTATGAAATCAGCCGAAGGGTCGAAACCGGCGCTACCGTCGATTGGACGAGTATTCTGACGGCGTGGCGGCGCAATCAGGGCCAAATCGCACTGATGGGCTTCCTGCTCCTGGCGATTCACCTGATCTGGATTCGTATCGCCACATTGCTGTTCGCAATATTTTTCAGCAAGACGCCGCCCGACCTCTCGAATTTCGTTATCGAAATCGTTATGTCGTCGTCGAACATCCCATTCCTGCTGCTTGGTAGCGTCATCGGTCTATTGCTGGCCACGCTCGTATTCAGTATCGCTGTCGTATCGATCCCGATGCTGCTCGACCGGAACGTGGGTCTGCTCACCGCCGTCGCGACGAGTTTCAAGGCGGTCAGCGAAAACAAATGGCCGATGCTGGTCTGGGCCGTGCTCATCGTCCTGTTCATCGCTGCCGGAATTCTGACAGGCTTCATCGGCTTGATCGTCACGCTGCCGCTCGTTGCGCACGCGTCGTGGCACGCTTACCGCCAGGTCGTCGTACCGGCGAGCGAAACTTAACAGGTCGACTTGGTACGAGGGCGTCATGAGAAATGCATTTAGCCACTGGGTCACGCTGTTTCTGGCCGTCGTGATCGGCATCGTCGGACTGTTTCTGGCCGCCGGCGCCAAGGACGACGGCATGTACGTCGCCGGGATGCTGCTCGCGATTTTCGGCATCGTCTTCTCGTTTACGCGCATCGCCGCATTGACCGACTACTCGACCAAGGAAGACTAGACGAGGCTGACTTAGGTTTAATCAGCCGTCCGCGGGCCGAAATCGGAAGCGCGCGCCGGGATGCGTTGGCAGCAGGCGCGCTTGGCCCGCCCCGAACAGTTTTTCGCGCAGCGTGCCCGGTCGATAATCTGTCTTGAAGACGCCGCGACGCTGCAAGATCGGAACCACCAGATCGACGAAATCCTCGAAGCTTTCGGGCGTCACCGCATTGGCCACGTTGAACCCGTCGACGCCGGCCCAGGCCTGCAGTTCGTCCGCGACTTGTTCCGGCGAGCCCACCAGGACCGGCCCGCGCCCACCGATGCCGACATGTTCGGCCAGTTCGCCGACGGTCCACACCCGGTTCGGATCGGCTGAAATAAACGACTCAACAGCCGAACGCATGGCCTCGGTTTGCACATGCCGCAGCGGGTCGCTCAGCCGGTACTTCGAGAAATCGATGCCGGTCCATCCGAACAGCAACGCCAATGACGCTTCATGATCGATATAGTTTCGGTAATCCGCGTGTTTGGCGCGCGCTTCGGCTTCGGTGCGGCCGACGATCACGGTGGTCAGTGTGAAGATCGCGACATCGTAGACGCCCAGCATGTCGGCCAGAAACAATCCGTCGAAGCAACCGCGCTCGAGCGTGCGCGCCAGATGCTTCCAGTATTCGAGCTCGCGATAGGTTTCCGACCGATCGCGCGGGTGCGCCCATAAACCCGGCGACTGATGCCCGACGCAGTTCATATCGAAGGCGTTGAGCCGGATCTGGCGTTTCATAGGCGCTCGCTCGGTGAGTGCCCGCCGGTTCCCGGATTGAACCGCTTGGCACCGGCTATCGGGCGCGGCCCGCGCCGAACATAAGTTGCCGCAATATAATTGAAATTCGTCCTATCTCATTGAAATCGGGCCATTTATCGACGCCGCCGCTCCCCATCGTGGGCATGCGCGACGTAAATCTCGAACCAAAGGATTGCATATCGCGCGGGCTTGCCCGGGTACAGCATCGACGGCGAGATGTGCAGCCGCAGCTTCACCGGATCGCGGCCATGCCCGGTGGTGTCGAACGACGGGCGCAACAAGGCGTGCAATTCGCCCACCTCGCTGCGCTCCAGGTGGATGCGGGCGAACGAGCGCTGTTCCGATCGCACCAGGATGCCGATCGCGCCCGGCGGGCCCTGCTCCACCGGCTCGACAGGATCCGACCCGAACACGACTTTGACATTGCCGATCGGGATGCCGCTACCGCCCTCGACCGGCAAATGGCCGATACCGCGAACATCGACCACCATCGAAAGGGTGGCCGGCCCGGACTGCGCACGCGGCAGCTTTCCGGACGAGACACGGAACTCGCCTTCGGTGACGGTCAGTTCGATCAGATTGAAATCGGACATGGGGCGGGACGGGCCAATATGAATGAATGATGGCGTGTTCGTGAACTACCCGACGGGGCTAACATGGCCGCAAGTCGGGCAGCCTAGCGCCCGAAGCGTTATCGCGTCCAGCGCCGAAACGCAGCCGAGCGGCGAGACATCGAGTGTGCTCGCGAAACCCGACAAGGGATCGAAGGGCGGCGAATGGCGGATCGGGCGGCGCCCCGCTATTCGGCGGCGATCGGCGCCGTGGCGCCGAGGATATCGTCGCTGCCCATTTCGAGCGGCCGGAAATTGACCGAGCGCACGTAATCGGGGCGCGGATTCGGGACCGCATTCGGTTTGTTGGCAACGCGATTGTAGACGAAATAGACCTGCCAGCGATCGTGCCGCGAAAGATTGTGCCCGGAGCTGTGCAAAATATTGCAGTGGAAGAACACGGCGGTACCCGGCTTGCCGACGATCGCCACCGGCTCCGGGCTCTCGCGCATGATCTCGATCAGCCGCGGCTTGGGCACGACCCAAAGCTTGTACGACGTCGATTCGTCGAACTCCGGCTCGATAACACCGTGCTTATGGCTACCGGGGATGAAATAGAGACAGCCGTTGAATTCGGTCGGCTCGTCCAGCATGACCAGCGCGGTGGTCAACTGCTCGCTCGGCACGCCGTCCTTTTTCCAGCTCCCATAGTCCTGATGCCATTGCCAGACGGAACCGTCGATGGCCGTCTTCAGGTTGCATTTGGTATGATAAATGTAGAGTTGCTTATCGCGCAGGATGCCCTGAGCCGGCTCGAGCAAGCGCGGCGACCGGCTGGCGCGATGATACACCGGCGACGCGGTCGGCCCGTTATCCTCATGCATGCGGAAAATCGTCTTGGCGATGCCGCCGCTGCGCTCGCGCACCAAGTGATCGGTATCGATCTGCTGAACGCGCTTCAGTTCAGCCTTCATCGCCGCGACTTCGGCGGCCGAGAACAGGTTCGGAAAGATCAGAAACCCATCCCGGTCATACTGCGCAAGTTGCGATTGCGTGATCTGCATGCGGCGGTTCCAAGTTTCAGGAATGGGGCAGACTATCAAACTTGCGTGCGCGGAACCATCTCATGGGCGCGACCGTCGGCATCGGAGCGTACGCTGGCTTCGGTCCGCCCGACTCCGTTCGATCATGCGCGGTAATGCGATTATGTGCCGCGGGGCGCGCGTCGAGCCGGTTCCGAACCGGTCCAGCGCGTAAGATCCACTGCGCACGCGCGAGAAACAAACCCACGCGCCACAAATGGCCGATTCGTTGTTGACCGACGAGAAACATGCTAGCATGTTATTTCGAAATGAGCGTAGATCAGTGCGACGGATCGACAAGATCGCACACGCGCTCAAGGAAGCGTCCGCCAGAAGTGATGATCGCCGAATTTCCGACCGTCGACGGTTGCGCGCGAGGCGCGACCGCTTCGCCAATTCCCATCGGACGGCCAAGGCTACAATCCCCGGCCGCAGTCGCGGTGACGCCGATCGATCATGGCGGCAACGCTTCGACCATGGCCGCAATCTATGCAATGAACGAGGAACCATGAGAGTCTTTCTCGACCACCGACTTTCCGGCCTGGAGCGTATGGATATCGACCGAACCGCCGTCCTGGCGATTCACTGGCAGGTCGATGTCGTGGCGCCCGACGGCGCGATGGGAATCTTCGGCGAAACGGTGAAGAAGCTCGGCGTCATCGACAATACCGCCAAGGTGATCGCCGCCGGGCGCACCGCGAACATGCCCATCATCTACATCAACGTGAGCTACAAGCCCGGCTATCCGGATATCATCCGCAACAACGGGCTGTTCAACACGGTACCGAAAATGAACTGCCTGATCCGCGGCACCCGCGGGGCGGAAATTATTCCAGAACTGGCGCCGCAAACGCAGGATTACGTCCTCGACCACACGCGCATCAGTTCGTTCTGGGGTACCGACCTGGACAATATCCTGCGCAGTCATGACATCCGGACCGTGATCGCAACCGGAGTGGCCACGAACGTGGCCGTTGACCATACAATCCGCGACGCCGTTCAGCTTGGATACGACGCGATCCTGCTCTCCGATTGCTGTTGTTCGTCGACGGCCGAATACCACCAGGCCGGCCTATTGACCATGCAGGTGCTTGCGACCCAGGTCACCGATTCCAAGGCATTTCTCGCCGCGGTAAAGCAGAAATCCGCCTAGAACAGGCGGGCCTTATAGATCAAACCACCGTCCATGGTCAGCGTGGCGCCGGACGTATACGAAGACACATCCGACGCAAAGAACGCGACGGTGGTTGCAATCTCCTCCGGCGTCGCCGCACGTCCAAAAGCGAACGGCTTCCAAAGTTCGAGATAGCGAGCCTCGTCGCCCAAAGTGTCCTTCGCCGCCTTCTTGGTGACGGTGACGAGCCGTTCGGTCGCAACCGGCCCGGGGTTGACCCCGAGCACGCGTATGCCATCGCCAGACGAATTGCTGCCCAGCGCCTTGGTAAACGTGATCAATGCCGAATTGCCGGTCGAGCCGGCGATATAATCCCAGCTGGGCTTTTCGCCGCCGGCGCCGATGACGTTGACGATCACGCCGCCGCCGCGCGCCTTCATGTGGCGGTAGAACGCTCGACATAGATTGATGTAACCGAACACCTTGAGATCCCACGCCGCGCGCCACCTCGCTTCGTCCACGTCGTGAATGGTGCCGGCCGGAATTGCCCCGGCATTATTGATCAGGATATCGGCGTCGGCGGCTCGTTTTGCGAGCTCCTGCTGGCACTCGGATTTGCTGAGGTCGAGCGGCAGGGCGACGATGTCGACCTTGTGCGCGCTTCGGATCTCGGCTGCGACCGCCGCCAGATTGTCGCCGCTGCGCGCGGCCAGATAGAGATGCACGCCCTCCGATCCGAGTCTTTTCGCAATGGCGCGGCCGATTCCCTCGGAAGCACCGGTGACGACGGCCTTCTTGCCGGCAAGATTCAATTCAAGCGCCAATTGTGCCTCCTGAGGTTTGCGGGCGACCTATTTGTGTCAAGGCAATGAGCGTCATCTGAGCAGACTGGGCAGTCCGATCGCCAGGATCGGGAAGACGACGATCAGGAACATGACGAAGATCTCGATCGTGACATACGGAACGGCGGCGGCGATGATGGTCGTGAACGTCGTTTTCGGCGGCGCCACGCCCTTCATGACGAACAGCAGCAAGCCGAATGGCGGCGTAAGCAAGCTGACCTCCATGGCGATGAGAATGAGGATCAGCAGCCAAAGATCGGGAATTTGGATCGCCTCGGCCATCTTCAGGAACACGGGCAGCGTCAGCAGTATCATGCTGATCTGATCCATGAACATTCCCAGGAACAGGAGGATCGCCATCATCAACAGCAGCGCTTCGATCTGCGTAAACTTGTACTGCTCGATCTGCCCAAGCAGCCCATCCAACGCGCCCGAAATGCCGAGCAGTTGGGTGAACGTCAGCGATCCGGCGATCACGAACAGAATCATGACATTGATCTTGGCGGTTTCGATCAACGCCTTCATGACATTCGAGCGCGAAGCCGCCCGATAGCAGATCGCCGCCAGCAGCGCCGCAACGCAACCGAGCGCCGCGGAATCCTCGGGCGAGGCGACTTCGAGCAGGATGCTGCCGACGACGACGACGAAAATCGACATCAGCGGCAACACATTTCTGAAGAACGGTCCCCACCGCGAGCCGGTCGGCGCCTCGTCGTCGTGCGCCGGCGCCAGTTTCGGATTCAGGTAGCAGCGCATGACGACATAAGACACGAACAGGCCGGCCATCATCAATCCAGGCACAATGCCGGCGATCAACAGCTCCTTGACCGGTTTCTCCGCCAAGCTCGCAAGCAAAACCGCGAGCGAAGACGGCGGGATCAGCATGGCGATGCCGCCGACCGCCATGATCGGCCCCATCGCGATCTTAGGATCGTACCCCCGCTTGATCATATCCGGCAGCAGCACACTGCCGAGCAGCGCGGTATTTCCGATCGTCGAGCCGGATAGCGACGCGAAAACCGTGCCGCCCGCGATCGAAACCACGGAAAGGCGCCCGGGAACGCGGCTGATCAGCCGGTCGATCGCGTTGATCGCCCGGAACGCCAGCCCGGTATGAAACAGGATCTCGCCCATCAGCACGAACAGCGGCACGGCGACGTAGGAATACCGCGCCAGCGCCTCGACGAACTCGGCCGGCATCTGGACTAGGCCGATATGCCCGCCCTTGAACAGGAACACGCCGACGATGTTCGCAAAGAAGAACGCGAACACCACCGGAATGCCCAGGAACATCGGCACGCACACAAGCGCCATGAGGACGGCGAAGGCTTCGTACCAGGCTGGATCAGACCAGATCATCGAATGCCGCGTCCCGCCGCTACGCGCGATCTTGCGGCATGTCGGATCGCGAGCGAACCAACCGCAAGATATATTCGATCGCCAACAGCGCCATCGTGAACACGAACACCGCTTGCAGAATCCAGCGGTCGATCGCGATCGTCTTCCGGGCGATGGATTTTTCCTGGAACATCTGGATCGTCAGTTCCAGCCCGAACCAACCCAGCGCCACGCAAATCAGCAGGCCCAGGACGTTGAGCGCGCGATTGAGCATATCCGCGCGCCGCCGCGACAGAGCGGACAGCACCAGATCGACGCTGACATGGGCGCGGTTGCGCAACACCCACGGCGCGGCGAGGAACACGCCGGCGTAGAGCGAATATTCGATCACGTCCCGGAGCCACTTGATGCCGCCGATCTCGGTCACCCGCAGCAGCCAGTCGAGCGTCATGGCGATCGTGATCACGCCGATCGAAAGCGCCACGAGCACGCCGAGCGCCGTCACTAAAGATGCGAACGCGGTTTCGAAACGATCCAATGGCGACATCGGCGCGACCGATCATGCAGGCGGAAAGCCGGACGGCTGCCGCGCGCGCGGCAACCGTCCTCGACTCGCGGTTGGCCTACTCGGTCGCGAAATATTTTTTCAGCACCGGGCCATGGGTCGGGCTGACCTTGATGATTCCGTTCCAGCCGGAATCGCGCGCAATCTTGAGCCACTTATCGCGTTCCGCGCCGCTGAGGGCGATCGCCTTGATCCCCTGTTCGGTCTGCTTCTTCAGGCTTTCCTGAGTCTTTTCCGCGGCTTCCTTGACGCCAAGTTCTTCGTATTTCAGCGCGGCCTCGCCGATGACCTGCTTTTGCTCGGCGCTCAACTTCTGCCAGGCGTCGAAATTCATCACCAGTTCGAGATCCGCGTCGTAGAAGCCGGGATCGACCCGCCAGCCGGTTACCTTGTGCCAATCCGGCAGCAACCCGGTGACCGGCCAGCCGTAGCCGTCCACCGTCTTGTTTTCCATGTAGGTGTATACTTGGGTCAGGTCCGACGTGAGCGTGGACGCGCCCAAGGCAACGAAGAAATTCTGGTAGATCGGCGCCACGCGAATCCGCATGCCGCTCAGATCGGCCGCCTTGATCGGCTTTTCGCTGCGCAGGTACAGGTGAAACTTGACGCCGTACTCCATGCGCGCCAACAGCTTCAGGCCCTTCTCGTTATGCAGCTTGTCCATATAGTCCCAGCCGCCGTTCTTGCGAATTTCGGCCGGTGTCTTCTCCCACATCTTCAGCGCATCGGCTTCCGGCAGGACGTTCTGGTAGTAGGAGCCGGTGCAGTGCGCCATATCGAAGACGCCCTTCGCGACGTTCTGGATGAGCGTAAACGGGCTGCCGATGGCGGGTGCGCCGCCCACGTAGTTGATCGTCCAGCCTTTCGCCTTGGAATTCACTTCGGCGATGAACGCCTCGTAGCGCAGCGAGAACGCGTTGCCTTTCGGGAAGCAGTTCACGGCTCGAATGGTTTTGACTTCCGCCTGCGCCACGGGGGCGGCAACAGCAATTCCGAACGCAAGTAGTCCGAGCAACAGCGATGGACGCTTGAGCATGTCGATCTCCCCAGTTGAATTTTTCGAGGCAACAGACCGTCGGTTACGGTCAGTGTCGCGCATTGTTTTTGATTTCAACTAATCTAGCCGGCTAGCATGTCAATGTCCAGCGACAGCGCGACTGGTGCTCACATCCGGACCGGTTTGCGTGGCGCATTTGTTGTCGATTCACACCGCGTTCGACATCCCCAAGGGCGCATAAAATTTTACGCGGAACCAGTCGAAGATTAACGCCCGCCCATCGCGTCGAAGCTCGCTTCAAGCGCGGCGATAAGTTTGCGATCCGGAACGCAGATTGCGTCGAAATCGGGCGAACTGCGCCAACGGTCGGACTTCCAACCGGTATTGATCTGGCGGAAATGCCGATAGTGGATCGTTTCGTCCGTCTCGCGCCATACGCCGGCCCGGAGCCGTGCGGCATCGGTCGCCGGATACACTTCGTGGATGCCCCACTCGACGTCGACGCCGCAACGCACCGGCACCGCCACCCACTTCGTCCTGCCCAGCTGGTCGATTGCGTTCGCGGAAATCGCGTCGAGTTGCGCGCGCCAGATGTAGTGACAATCCCGGTGGCGCAGTTTCATGGCTGCCGCCGCAGTATCGATGCCGGGACGCTCCACCCATAAGCCCCGAAAATGAATGGCCGCCAGCGAACCCGCCTCGATCCGCGAATAAATCGACCCCCGGCCCGACACGAGCAACTCATCGACGTCGAGATTCAGCACCGAAGCAGCCGAGCGGCAAAGGCAGCGCCGCGCATGATCGAGCATGCCGGTCTGACAGAAATTGTCTCGCGCCGGTCGACTCGGCGGGCCGCCGACGCCGTAGGGGAACGGCCAGGACGCGACGATCACCTGTCGTATCCCGGGCGCCCGCGACAATGCCTCGGCAATCTCGGGAAGCGTGTAGGCCCGCGAGCCATTGTCGTAAAGCAGCACGGCATCCGTGCCATGCGCAAGCACGTGGAAGCGCAGCCAATCGTCGAGCCATTGCAGCGGATTGTCGCGGGACAGCGTGACCAGGACGCGGCGGCCCGCCAGCAATGCGCTCGTCGAGCCGCGGATCGAAATTGTCGCGCGCCGTCCCGCGACCACTAGATCGATCGTCTGCGCCATTCCAAGCCCGCGCGCAGTCAGGATAACGCGCGACGCCAATTGCTCGGGAATACGCGGCGTCTCGAAGCGAACCTTGATCGGCCCGCTTACCCCGGGCGCTTCGAACGAAAGCGAGAAGCCCGCAGGTTCCAGATCGAGCAGCGGCGGCCCGATGCAGATGATCTCGTCCTTGCGGCCATGAAAGACGTCGAAGAAGAGCGTGTCGTGATCGAACGCGCCCACCGGAGTCTCAACGCTCGTGACGCTTTCCGGCGGGCGGCGATTGAAGCCGAAGGCCGACAACGAAACCGTCGCCGGTGCGTAGAGACAAACCCCAGGCGGTTTCTTCCTGAACCACGACCAGCTGGAAATAACGTGCGCTCCCGATACGCGACCAGGCTCAAACGGAAAGGACAGCTTCACCCGCCCGGCGGGGCGTCAAGTTCGGCGCATCATCGTGTTCCGCCTGGCCGAATTTAGTCTAGCGCCCTTTCGGCCGATGACGCGTAGCGGCGACCGCCGTGCCCGCCTAACCCACCGAAGCGGATTGCGCCGCCGGCTGAAAACGCAGATCGACTAAATCTTCCACTTTCATGAGGCGCGGGATACCGCCCAATTCGTGCTGCAACTGCACGGCATGCTGCATCCCCTCCATATCGATCCGCCCGGTCAGATTGAAATGCGGCAGTTCGCGCGCGATCGCGGCGCGCATGACGGCGTCGGTCGTATTGCACAATCTGGCGCCGAGTTGCGCCCACTCGTCGACGTGCTCGGCGGCATATTGTGCGGATGCGCGGCAGGCACGCAGGACGGCGCGGATCAGCTCCGGATCGCGCTGAATCAATTCGTCACGCGCGACATGCACGATCCATTGATAGTTGGGCAGGTATGGCTCCTCGAACGCCGCCGCCCAGCACGTCACCACACCGCGTGCCTCGCCGATCGAGACATTTGGCTCGATCGCCAGGCACGCGTCGACCGTGCCGTCGGCGACGAAATCGATCACGCGCGGATAATCCTTGAGCAGCGGCACGAACTCGACCAGTTGCGGATCGACGCCTTCGGCGCGCAGGATTTTCTGCATGATCCAGTCCGGGCAGCTGCCGAGCCCCAACATGCCGATCTTCCTGCCGATCAGATCCTTGTATTCCTTGATGTGGTTGCCGACGGCGAAGAACATGTGCGCCTTGCGCCGCACGTCGCTGCCGACGATCTTGAACCGCTTGCCCGCGGCGATCGCATTGATGCCGGGCGGCGTGCCGATATGGCCGATCTCCAGTTCGCCGCTATCGTACGCCGCCGCCAGCTCCGGCCCGCCGAACACGGTCTTGACCGAAAGATCGAGGCCTTCGCGCTCGAAAATGCCCTTCTCGATGCCGAGCCGGATGCCGAACGCGCATTTGTCGGTCGGCGCGCCGTATTGGACCTTGCGGAGTTTGCCCGTCATCGATTCCTCCCTCACATCGCAACGATCGAACAATCGGCCGGCACGTCACCACGATATGGAAGTCTCGCGATAGTGGTGCCCGCTGCCGGAATCGAACCGGCACGACCTTGCGGTCGAAGGATTTTAAGTTACCTACGGCCCGATTTCCTAAGGTTTCCGACAATACCGCAAGCATCCTGAAACCCGCAGCTTTCCTGCGTTTTATAGGTTCCAAGCTTCCTTTGCGTTCCCGTGAATTCTTGTTACCGTGCTTCCCCGGTGCTTCCACCGAGGGGCCGTCATGCCGACCGTCAAGATCACAAAACGCACCGTCGACGCTGCCAAGCCACAAGCCCGCGAACTGTTCTTATGGGACACCGACGTGGCTGGCTTCGGGCTGCGCGTGCGCCCGAGCGGCCATAAGACCTACCTGATCCAATATCGCATCGGCGGACGCAACACGACCCCGCAGCGCATGGCGATCGGCAACCACGGCACGTTGACGGCCGCACAGGCCCGCGCCAGGGCGAAGGAGCTGCTCGGACTGAAAGCGACCGGCAAGGATCCCGTCGGCGAGCGCCGCAAGGCACGCCAGGCCAGCACGATCGCCGACTTAGCCGATCGTTATCTGACCGACCATGCTGAGAAGCATAAGGCCGCGGCGTCCGTGAAATCCGACCGCGTGCTGATCGAAAACGTAATCAAGCCGCGCATCGGCAAGATTCACGTGCCGGCCATCAGCCGCGCCGACGTGGCGCGAATGCACCATCAGATGCGGGCCACGCCGTATCACGCCAACAGGGCGCTCGCGGTGGTAAGTAAAATGCTGAACCTCGCGGAAGCCTGGGGTTTGCGTCCCGATTGGTCGAATCCGTGCCGACACGTGAAGCGATACCAGGAGTCCAAGCGCGAGCGGTTTTTCAGTTCCGACGAGCTCCAGGCGATCGGCGCCGCGATCGCCAAGGCGGAAGCCGACAACACCGAACAGCCGGCGTGCCTGCTGGCGCTTCGGTTGCTCGCCTTGACCGGCATGCGCGCAAGCGAGCCGCTATCGCTCAAGTGGTCCGACGTCGATCTGCAGCGACAAGTCGCGTTCCTCAGAACTTCCAAGACCGGCGCCCGCAAGGTTGCGCTCGGCGCCGCCGCCGTGGCGCTGCTCGATGCGATACCGGAACGGGACCGCGGCGACTACGTCGTGCCGGCGCTCACGCGCGGCCAACCCCTGCCCTATGCCACGCTGGACGGCGCGTGGCGCCGGATCCGCAAGGCGGCCGGCATTCCCGATGCCAGGATGCACGACTTTCGGCACACCGTCGGCACCCATGGCGGCCAGCTGGCGCCGAATGCGTTCATGGTCCAACACTTGCTCGGGCATACGACGATCGCCATGACCAGCCGATATGTCGAACGCGACGCCGACCCGTTGAACGCCCTGGCCGATCAGGTATCGAATCGCATCGCCGGCGCGATGAAGGGCGACAAGGCCGAAGTGATCGCGATCAAGGGCGTCAAGCGCGGCTGACCGAGTCCGCCGGCGCGCGATCGGCGACACCCGGTTGACAGCGCGCCCATGATGCCGCATGATTCCCAACGGTGTTGATAGCACCTCGATGCTAATGGCGGCCCCGCCCCCGAAAGTTCTGGCGGTTTTTTTGCGCCCCGATTCTGCCGGGAGTGGGCGAATACAATACGCGCAAGCGGAATAAGCCCGCCTGTCCATTAGCAGGCTATCAGCTCCCGGTGCCGGCGCCGTCCCGTCGGCATGGCTTGATAGGCCCCCTAATGGAGCACCTCTATGTCCCGTTCATTTACCGCCGCGGCGAAGCGGCATTTTCTGATCCCGAAGGGCAAGTACCGGCGCGAAGCCATGCCGGCGCTGCCCGAACACGTCGCCGAATTGCTGGTGCGCGTCACCCCGGCCGAGCGCCAGGCGCTGGAAACGATCGTAGCCACCGCCGATCTGATCGACGTGCCCGGCGCGCCGTTCCTACTGGTGCCGGCGACGCCGGCGCTGCTCGACACGCTGGCGGCCTTCGATGCCGCGCAGGCGGATCTGGAACCCGACCAAGATCGCGAAGCCTGCTGCGACCAGGACGATGATACGGACAACGACAACGCGTATGACGTCGTGCAGCTGCCGGGCGTTGCCGCGGGGATCCCGCTCGACGACGAACAAAGCCCGGAAGTCGGCGCGCCGCCCCTGGACGCGCGCAAGAGCCGCGAGGCGATCATCGAGCGGCGACGGCTGCGATATCGGCCGGCAAAGTATGGCGGCGAGATCATCGTCGACCCGGAAGGGCGGGAACATGCCGCCTGCACGCCGGTTTTCCGCAACGGCAATTTTCGCGGCTCGCTCACGTTGCGGGCGCTGCAGTTGGCGGAGCGAGTGCGGACTCGGAAGTCAAGATAGCGGCGCAACGGCGGGGTCGGTCGGAAACGGTCGGCCCCGTTGCGCTACCCGATGAGCTCGCCTTCGCGATCGTCGGCCTCGATGTGCGGCAACGCCGATCGCAGCAAGCGATCGTCGACGCGCCGCAACACGAGCGTAACGTTGATGACCGAAACGACTTCAGCGTCCATCAGTTTCATGAGTTCGGCGAGGTTGCTCGCATGCACGCCCGTTATCCGCGGCAAAGTATCCGGTCGATCATGGAATACGTAGAAGGTCGGGTTATTGATGTCGCGTTCGATCAGCTCAAGCGCACCCCATTTTTCGAAATCGCCGGCGAAGGAGCGCATGCCCGCGAACGGCTCGCCGAGCACCGCAGCGCGCTGATTGCCGATCCAGTTAAAGCGATCGGCCAGCATTACCGATGCGAGTTTCAGAGAAACAGCCGCGGCGCGCGCGACCAGCGGCAGCAGCGCGAACTCGTAAGCATTCGCACGGCCGTAACGCCGTGCACTACCAGCGGACGGCACGGCTGGGGGGATGTTGATAAACCCGCCGTGCAGCCAATTGCGCATGACCGCGCGCGGGCAACCAGTAGCGGCGGAAATCGCGCTCGCCGGAAAAGCCACTTCTTTCATCTTGCTACCCTATGACACAATGATACATGGCAGTATATCAGCCGTTTTAAATAGATCAACAAATTTTCTGTTTGACGTAAAACATAATATCAGTTAGGCATCTTAAAACTACACCGGATACCGACCATGTTCGAACAGGATCGATTGCTTACACGCCAGGAAGCCGCCGAGCGGCTCAATACGTCGCGCGGCTGGCTCGCCAAGATGGCGATCTCGGGCGCCGGCCCGAAGTTCCTGAAGCTCGGCCGACGTTGCGTCCGATACCGCGAAAGCGATCTCACGGCGTGGATTGAATCCCGGATCCGCACCAGCACCAGCGATGTCGGCGGCAACGATCAATGACCACCGCTGAACCGCCCCGGCGCGAGGAAGATCCAATTCGCCGCGCCGCGCGGGAGGCGCAGGAGATCAAGGTGCGCGAGGTCGGCGCCAATAAGCTGGCGGCGCTGGTGCTCGGCAATCACCTACTGATGCAGGACGCGGTCGGCTCGATGTTCATGTACAACGGCCGCCACTGGGAGCCGATTACCGACGAGTCGCTGCTCTCGCTGATCTTCTCATACGAGAACGAAAGCACGACCACCGCCACGCGCCGCAACGAGGCGCTGAACTACATCAAGGCGGCCACCCACTACCGCGAGCTGCAATGGGGCCGCGTAGGCGATTGGGAGATTGCGACAGAGAGCGGCGTGGCCGACGTCGCGACCGGCGCCGTGCGCGCGCACCGGGCCGACGATTATCTCGAATCCGTGATCCCATGGCCGTGGCAACCCGATGCGCGCTGCGTGTTGTGGCGCAAGTTTCTCGGCGAATCGTTCGGCGACGATCTCGACAAATGGGACGCGCTGCAGGAATTCTTCGGATACGTCGCTCTGCCGCACGCCAAGCTAAAACGCGCGCTCCTGCTCTACGGGCCGAGCGATACCGGCAAATCGGTGGTACTCCACGTCCTCCGCTGCATGGTCGGCGCCGAGCACACCGCTTCGCTCGGCGTGCAGCACATGGACGATCCGCGGCGCCTGTTCGCCCTGGTCGGCAAGCGGCTCAACATAATTAGCGAAATTTCGACCGATGCCATGGTCGCCGACGGCGGCTTCAAGGCGCTGGTATCGACCGAAGAATCCGTTCTGGTCGATCCGAAGTTCAAGAACGCTTTCTCCTATCGACCGACCTGCAAACACGCGATCGCGACCAACACGCTGCCATTCGTCAGCGATCGAACAGCGGCGACCTTTAATCGGCTGTTGCTGATTCCGTTCTCCAACACCGTGGCGGCGAGCGACCAAGATCCAGAGCTGTTCGACAAGCTGGCGGCGGAAATGCCCGGCATCTTGCAGTGGGCGGCGGCAGGCGCTCGGCGCCTGGCCGACCGCAAAGGCCGATGGACCGAAGTGGCGGCGGGCGCTGAGGTCATGGCCGAATTTAAGACCGACAGCAACCCGGTCCTGGGTTTCGTGGCCGAGCGAATGGTCCCGGACCCCGACGATGCAACGCCGCTCGCCGCGATCGTGCGTAGCTTCAATGCATGGTTCGGCGGTCGATCGCATGACGCGCGGTGGATCGGCAAACGCCTGCGCGCCGCCGGCTACACCATCGGCCCGGCGCGATCTAACGGCGTGGTGGCGAAATGCCTGATCGGGTTTCGGCTGAGCGGCAATGACGTGTCCGAGCCGCCGGCCGCGTCGGAAGCATGGACGACCGGTGACACGCCATGATGCGCCGCCGCCTCTCCCCTCAACGAGAGATGGAGCAAAATTGTCTCGGTTACAAAATGGACCGCTCAGAGCGCCATTTGGTAACCGGTGTAACCGGCAGTAACCGACAGAGTGGGGCCTTGCGGTTACAGCGCAAACCAGCCGCGCCGTTGGCGTTGCCGCCGTTATTGGCCAACTGTAACCAAGTAACCGCACCCTCCTTAATAGAAACAGTAAAAATGTATGTATATGGCCTTATAGGGGGGGGTTGGAAAATCCGGTTACCGGTTACTCGGTTACACGAGTGCGGCGAGTTGCTCCCGCCCTGCCCGCTGCCGCTGCATCAAATGTTCGCTTCCCGTGAAACATCGAGCGCGATCGGGCGCCCCAACCCAGTGGAGATTGTGAATGGCAACGAACAGTGAAGCCGGCCCGGATGCCGAAGCGGTGAGGTGCTGCGCTCGGCCGATCCTTCGGGTTGCGCATAGCTTGGTCGAGCAGGGACAGACGGCAGATGGAGTCGGGTTGTCGCTGATCACCGTCGGGCTGCTGATCTTGATCCACAAACTCGGGCCTGACCAGGCGACCGCCGCGCTTGTCGGCGCCGCACTCGCTCAGAACCTGCGAGTTACTGGCGTGCCTAAAGGCACGAAGGCTCACTGACCAGGTGGCAGGGGGGATCAAATCTCTGCAACCGCCCTGCCTGTGGACCGGTGACGCGTCGTGCACGCGTCGCCGCGAAATGGGAAAACTTTTTTTTCGGTGGTCGTGCCGTGAAAGAATCGAAGATGCGAGATCGAGATATATTCTTCTTGCAACGCCAGCGCGCCGCCGGTATATCAACTTTGTCTCTCGCGTTGAGAGCCGATGCCGCCCACGGCGGCCCGGCGACCTCAACAAAGTATCGCACGACGGCCCACGGCCCGACCGCGCTACCGAAGGCAAGGTGCGCTGCATCCGCGGCGCAGTTCAACCTTGGCCGCCGGTGGCGCTTTTGTTTTCCGGCCGGCCGTAGCGAAGGAGACAGGCCATGGTTACCAAAACCAAGCTCAAATACGAGGATCTGCAGCTTCGCGTCCGCGCCGAGCTGGCGAAGCACGGCGTCGATGGCGGATTTCTCGACAAAGAACGCCGGACCGCGACCTGGGACGAGCTGCAGGAAAATCGCGCGACAGTCCGGCGCGTGATCAATGAACTCGTGGCCGACGAAACGTCGGCACCGGGCGTTCAACACCGCGACGCGGTGCTGGGCCGACTGGAAATCGTGGATTATCTCGGCGACGTCGTCGCCGGCCTGTCCAAGGAAATGGATTTTCGCGACAGCAACGGCAGCCGCGAGCCGGGTACGAACCTGGCGGCAGCCATGGGCGGGGTCGATCCGTCCGCCTATCGCCGCGACGGCGCGGCCGGCAGCGGCCAGCGTTTCGTCGACTTGAAAACCGGTGCGGAACTGCGGGCCTTGGGGCCGAAAGACAGCTTCGCCTCGACGCTTCGCGGCGACTACGGGCGCAGCTCGTTGACGTTCGGCGATTTCGTGGCCGGCGCCGTCACCGGCCGCTGGCGCAATCCCGAGCACCAGGCGGAAGCGCGCACGATGTCGATCGGCGTCGACGCCGGCGGCGGCTACATGGTGCCGGCGCCGCTGAGCTCTCAATTCATCGATCTGGCGCGCGCGCAAATGCAGGTGCAGGCGGCGGGCGCGACCATGATCCCGATGGATACGAAAACGCTCGATCTGGCGCGCAACGCCGGCGATGCGACTGCGGCGTGGAAGGCCGAGAACGCTGCCGCCTCGTTTTCCGACATGACGCTGGAACGCGTCCAGCTGAGCTGTGAGACCGTCATGGCGGCGATCCGGCTGTCGAACGAATTGTTCGACGATGCGCCGAATATCGGCCAGGTGATCGAAAGCAGCCTGTCGCAAGCCATGGCGCTCGAAATGGATCGCGTCTGTCTCGAAGGTTCCGGCACCTCGCCGGAACCGTGCGGCATCTACAACGCGGCGGGCACGCTCGATATCGACAACGCCGAGGCCGCGTTGACCGATTACGACCAGTTCAGCCGGGCGGTCGAACAGATCCGCACCCAGCACCACGAACCGAACGCGATCTTGCTGCATCCGCAGACGCTGGGCCGGCTCGATCGTCTGAAAGACACGACCGACCAGCCGCTGCAGGCGCCGCCGTCGTGGCAGGGGCTGACCAAGCTACCGACCGCGCAAATCAGCACAACGATGCTCGGCTCGCCGTCGCTGTTGGCCGCGTATATCGCCAAGTGGTCGGAAATGCTGATCGGCGTCCGGCGCGAAATCAAAGTCGAATTTTCGATGGTCGCCGCGAGCGGCAGCGACAGCGCCTTCCTGCAGTACCAGATTTGGGTACGCGCCGTGGCTCGCATGGATGTTCAGCTCATGCGTCCGCGTGCGTTCTGCACCATCAAGCGGTTGCCCGCATAATGCTGCGGCACCGCAAAAAGGCACGCCCTGGCGAGCGAAAGCTGGCCGTGGGCGCTGGCGGGAGGGAGTCCGGCGGCGGCATCGCCGCCGGACTCTCCGCATATTCCGATCTGTTCGGCGAAGATCAGTTTTTCGAAGTCGAACGGGCATACCGCGCCATGGTTGATCGGTACGGCCAGGTGCAGACCGATTACACGATCAAGCAATACATCCGCCAAGCGCTGCTGCAGCGGCTGGCGAAGCGATAGGGTCGCCGCACAATGGCAACTGACCTCGACACATTGATCGTCAGGCTGTCGGCCGATACCGCCGGGCTGCAGGCCGAGATGAAGAAGGCCAACGACGCGATCGCCAAGGCGATGGTCGACGCGAACCGGCGTTTCGAGCAGGCGCGCGCCGGCGCGGAAAAGCTCACCAACTTTATGAGCGGCGCGTTGCGTACCGCACTCGCCGGCCTGTCGGTCCGCAAGATCGTCGACATGACGCGCGAAACCTTGGAATGGTCCAAGGCGACTCTCGACGTGTCGCGCACGCTCGGCACGACCACCGATTTTCTGCAGGAAATGGAAGTGGCCGGCAGCAAGGTCGGCCTGACGATGGAGCAGACGCGCGATGCGCTGGCGCGGCTCGCCAAGGCGCTCGCCGAAACCGCAGCCGGCAAGGGCGAGGCGAAAGACCTGTTCGATGCGCTCGGCTTGGGCGCGCGCGACGCCGGCGGCCAGGTGAAAAGCCTGACCGCCTTCATTCCCGAATTGGCGAACAAACTGAAATCGCTCGGCCAGGGCGATCAATATCTGGTCGGCCTCAAGATGTTCGGCGAAAAGAACGCCGGTTTCGTCGACGCGCTGAAACAAGGCGCGGACGGCCTGCGGGCCATGGGCGAGGAAGCGCGCCGAACCGGGCAAATTCTCAATTACGACTTGATCCGCGCGAATGCCGAGCTGGCGAACAAGCTGATCGAGCTGGAACGCGCCAGCGGGCAAAGCCTACGCGAAGCGTTGAGCAACCTTGCCCCGCTGCTGATCCGGCTGTCGGAACTCGGCCGCGATGCCGCCAAGGCGATCGGCGACCTGGCCGAATCGATGAAAGACCTGGACGAACGCTCGACCGCGACCATCCGCAAAGAACTCGACATGGCGCGGCAGGAGCTTGAAATTCGCAAGAAGGCGGCCGACGCCGGACGCATCAGCAAACCGAGCACGGCCTGGGATCGCGGCTTTCTGGGCGAGGAAATCCCCGGCGATCGCTGGGGCCTGCGCGAAATGGACGATCCGTCGCTGGCCGAGAGCATCCGCGTGCGCGAGGATGCGCTGCGCCGCCGCGCCATGCAGCAGGACGCCGACCGCAAGCGCGCCGACCGAACGCCGGCGACGTCCAGCACGTTGTCGATCTTGAGCCTCGACCAGAACGCAAAGCGCTCGGCCGAGCAGCTGCAGAAGATCATCGAGGATCTCGAGGCCGCCAACTCGGCGTTGTTCGCCGAGATCCGCGACGGCGGCAGCGCCGCGGCGGCCGAGTATGAAAAGCTCGCACAGAAACTGGCGAAGCTGAGCCCAACGGCCGAACAGCAAAAAGCCATCAAGGATCTGTTCGACAACAACCAGGCGCTGCAGTTCCAGAAAACCATCGTCGATATCAATCGCGACAGCGAGAAGCAGCAGGCGATCCAGTCCGCGATCGTGTCGGGCAACCAGGATCTGATCCCGATCATCGAGGCGCAGTTTGCCGCCAAGCAGCGGTTCACCAACCTGGGCGAGAAAGAGCTTGCCGACCTGGCGGCAGCGGTCCGGCTAAACGAAGATATGAAAAAGGCGGTCGACCGCGCGAAAGCGTCGGCCGACGAACTGCGCAACACGTTCAATTCGGTGGCCGACATCATGGGGACCGCCATGGTTGACACGATTTTCGACTCGGCGAACGCCTGGAAGATTTGGCAAAACGCGGCGATGGCGGCACTCAGGGAAGTGCTCAACGAACTGATCAAGCTGTCGCTGACCAATCCGCTAAAGAACATGATCCCCGGCAACAATTATCCGACCATCGGCGGCTTCGGCGACATTTTCGGCAGCCTGTTCGGCTCGGGTGCCGAATCCGCCGCATCGCTCGGCGCCGGCGTGGCCGGCGGCTTCCTCGGCTTCGCCGAGGGCGGCCCGGTCAAGGGCGGCGTGCCGATCATCGTCGGCGAAAAAGGCCCGGAATTGTGGGTGCCGCCGGGCGACGGCAAGATCATTCCGAACGATCAACTCAGGGTGCCGGCTACGTTCGATCTACCGGCATGGAACCTGGGCGCTGCCAACAACAACGCCACCGGGCAAGGCGAATGCGGTTGCAAGACGATTGTCACGATCAACAATCAATCGGGCGCGCAAGCTACGGCAACGGAAAAGCAGCCGCAGATCGGAATTCGCGAAATCGAAGTGTTCATCAGCAACGCTGCAGCGAAGGACGTTAAAACCGGCGGGCCGCTCGCACGATCGATCGAGAATACATTCGGACAGCGCCGCTCGGGCGTGACTCGCTGATCGAAGACGAAGCAATTGCAGCCATGGAAACGGCAAGGCCAGCCCCAGCACCCCCGGAAATTTCAGGTTCTACCAGCCTCGGCGCAGCGGCCCGGTATACGACCGGCCGCAAAACGTCAAAGCCCCCCAGAACGCCAAAAAAACGCATCGTCGCGCAGCTCAATGAGCGCTGGCGCGTGACGGCCGATCCGCTGCAATGGATCCTGCAGGTGCGCGCCGGCAAGGGCTGGGCCGCTGTCCGCTTCCATCAATCGAGCCGCGAGCTGCGCTATTCGGTTAGCCGAATGGCCGGCCCGATCGACGTGGCGGCCGGCGCAATCCTCGAGGCGCTGCCGCGCCTGCATCCATGTTATCCGCCGCTGCGGCCGTTGAAATGGTGAAGCGGTCAATGCGCGAAACAGCGAAATCTATCACCGTGCTTCCACCGTGCTTCGACGTCGATTTTTTTAGCAATTTGGCCTGGCGCTGAAAATGTCCTAACCCATTGTTTTTATTGTGGTGCCCGCTGCCGGAATCGAACCGGCACGACCTTGCGGTCGAAGGATTTTAAGTCCTTTGTGTCTACCAGTTCCACCAAGCGGGCGCCGGGGCAAGACAGGGCTGGTATGCGGGCGTGACCCTAGCCCCGCTTGTGCCGCCGCGTCCAGACGCTAACGCCGGCCCCCGAAGCGTTGGGCGCAAGCGGTTGTCGGCGGACGCGCCGCCTGCCAATCTGCCGCCCATGTCCGCCGCCCCCGCTCCCTCGTTCTGGCGCAGCCGCACGCTTTGGCACTCGCTCGGCTACGGGCTGTCGGCGGCGTGGATGGCCTATGTGTTGATCGAAACCCAGGGCAACGCGCGCGCGCCGCTGTTCAATTATATTTTCATCGGGCCGTTGGCGTTGTGGGGCGGCGGATTATTGACCGCGACGATACTTAAACGTGTCGAAGCGCGTGCCGCGCGACGGATGCCGCCGCCGGGCACCGAGGGCTAGATCACTTCGCCCAGATCGTCAGCGCGAACGAGGCGACCGCGATTAAGACGCCGATGTTGACCAGCCAAAGGCCGGCACGGCGGTGTTGCTTGCCCTCTTCGCGCAGGCGCTTCAGCCCCTGATAGGCGGTCAAAATGCCGATGCCGAGCATGCCGCCGTAAATGTAGGGGAGATATTGACGCCACATCGTCGTTATGCCCGGTGCGGTTCGGCGCCAAGCGAAACGATCAGCGCGCAGAGTTCGTCGGTTGCGCGCTCCAACGGCTCGATCTCGGTGCCGCGTAATACTAACGAGGTGCCGAATTTGCCGTCGCGGTAGAACGGATACGAGCCGATATCGAGCGTGGGGTTCTTTTCCTGCAGCTTGCCGAGGCCTTCGGCGATCGTGCCTTCCGGCAGGTAGACATTCACCGTGCGCGATTCGACCGGCTTGCCGCCGACAAGCCTGTTTTGCAGCGTATCCATCATGGCGCGCATGATCGACGGCACGCCGGCCATGACGAATACGTTGCCGATCTGGAAGCCGGGCGCCGCGCTGACCGCATTCGCGATCAAGCTCGCCCCTTCGGGCACGTAAGTCATGCGCTGGCGCGCTTCGTTGAATTCGCCCGGTTTGAAGCGCGGTGCCATCAGGTCCCACGCCTGCTGGTTCTTCACCAGCTTCACGCCGAACGCCTTGGCGACCGAGTCGGCGGTGATGTCGTCGTGGGTCGGCCCGATGCCGCCGGTCGTGAACACGTAATCGAACTTGGCGCGCACTTCGTTGACGGTATCGACGATGGTCCGCTCGACATCCGGAATCACGCGCACCTCGCGCAGGCGCACGCCCCAGACGTTCAGTTTCTCGGCGATATATTGAAGATTGGCGTCGCGCGTGCGGCCCGACAGCACCTCGTTGCCGATGATCAGCAGGCAGGCGGTGTAGACGCGGTCGGGTGCGGGGGGTGCGGCGGGCGCGACGGTCATAAGGGGCGGTTGCGTTGCTGTGACGGCCGGATCATACAGAGGCCGCAACCGGACGCCAGCATGGAATTCGGGCATTGAAGATGTGCGCTTTGGCACCCGCTCGCGGGTCGATTTCCTGCCGTCCGGCTCGGGCCTGCCACCTGCCATCTGGAGGTAAAAACCGTGACCCTCAATCGTACGTGCGGCATCTCCATGACTTGCCCGCCATGGTCACCCAGGTCGCAAGGGCTATGCTCCTTTGCGTGGTCCAACGCCAGGATTGCGACCGGCTGTTGATTGCCAGGGGTATCGATCCTAAATACCAGGCGGCCTGCCGCGCTTCGCCCCAAAGCGTGCGCCTGGACAGGGCCTTGCCGGTCATGGTTTGAATAGACGATGCGCACGCACAACGTCACCGCTTCCGACATGTACACGGTCGATCTGGCCGTCGACCGTACGACCGGCGAACGGACGCCGATCAAGATTCACGGTCCGGAAGCCTTCGAAGGCATGCGCCGGGCCGGACGCCTGGCGGCGGAGACACTGGATTTCATCACGCCCTACGTGCGCCCGGGCGTGACGACCGGCGAACTGGATACGCTGTGCCACCAGTTCATTCTGGAACACAAGGCGATTCCCGCACCGCTCGGCTATCGCGGCTTTCCCAAATCCATCTGCACGTCGATCAATCACGTCGTCTGCCATGGCATTCCGAGCGACAAGAAACGGCTCGAAAACGGCGACATCATCAATATCGACGTCACCCCCATCGTCGACGGCTGGCACGGCGATACCAGCCGCATGTTCCCGATCGGCAAGATCGGCGTGCGCGGCTCCAAGCTGGTCGACGTCACGTACGATGCCATGATGCGCGGCATCGAACTGGTGCGCCCCGGCACCACCTTGGGCGATATCGGGCACGCCATACAATCGCATGCCGAGAGCCAGGGGTTCTCGGTGGTGACCGATTTCTGCGGCCACGGCCTCGGCCAGATTTTCCACGACGCGCCCAGCGTGCTGCATTACGGCGTGCCCGGCACCGGATTGGTCCTGATGCCCGGCATGTTTTTCACCGTGGAGCCGATGATCAACGCCGGCCGGCCCGAGACGAAAATCCTCAGCGACGGCTGGACAGCGGTAACGCGCGATAAATCCCTCTCGGCCCAGTTCGAACATTCGATCGGCGTCACCGAAACGGGCTGCGAGATTTTCACGCTGTCGCCCAAGGGCTGGCATAAGCCGCCCTACGTCTGAGCCAGCCGATGGCCGACCGCGCCGATAAACCCAAAGCGCATCACCTCGGCCACCGCCAGCGCCTGCGCGAGCGTTTTATAAACGGCGGCGCCGATGCGCTGCCCGATTACGAACTGCTCGAATTGCTGCTGTTCAACGCCCAGCCGCGCGCCGACATGAAACCGGTCGCCAAGGAATTGCTCGCCCAGTTCGGCAGCTTCGCCCGCGTTCTGTCCGCAACGCCGGACGAATTGCAGCGCATCAAGGGCATCGGCGATGCCGCCGTGGTGGCGCTGAAAGCGGCGCAGGCGGCCGGCGTGCGACTTGCGCGCGAGGACGCGGCCGACGGGCCGATCATGGGGTCGTGGCAGAAAGTGCTGGCCTACTGCCGCGCCGCCATGGCGCACAGCAAGACCGAGCAATTCCGTTTGCTGTTTCTGGACAAGAAAAACATGCTGATCCGCGACGAGGTGCAGCAGACCGGCACGATCGATCATACGCCCGTCTATCCGCGCGAAGTGGTCAAGCGCGCGCTCGAATTGGGGGCGGCGGCGATCATCATGGTGCACAATCATCCTTCCGGCGATTCGACGCCGTCGCGCGCCGACATCGAAATGACGCGCGAAGTGCGCGACGCCGCGGCCAAGCTCGGCATCGTGCTGCACGACCATGTGGTGATCGGCCGCAAGGATCATGCCTCGTTCAAAAGCCTTGGATTGCTGTAAGAAGGCGCGCTTCGCTCCCATCCTCCCATCGAAAGTCGCTCATGTCCCCCGACTCGTCCCCGCCGGCCGTGCCGCCCGATTTCCAGCCGCTCGAATTTCGCAACGATTTCAACGAGGCGACCGCGCAGATCTACTGCCGCAAGGGTCCCGACGGAACGGTGTTCGGCTTTCTCGCGGGTCCGTCGCACGCCAACATCAATCGGGTCATTCACGGCGGCATGTTGATGACGTTCGCCGATACGTTCATGGGCCAGACGGTCGCGGAAGTTGCGCCGCGGCGCTGCGCCACAGTGTCGTTCAACGTCGAATTCGTCACCGGTATCCGACCGCCGGCCTGGATCGAGGGGCGCGCACATATCGTGCGCATGACGCAATCCCTCGTCTTCATGCGCGGCGAAGTTACCTCGGGCGGTCATATGTTGATGACCGCTTCGGGGATCTGGAAAATGTTCCGCGCTCGCCAAGTGGACACGCACGCGCAATCCGCTTGATGTTTTCGGCGTCGCGGCCTTTCTTAGCGGGGCGCAGGCGCCGTACGAGCGCCGCGCCGGAGGAACCTAGATGAAAGAATTGCCCAAATCCGCGATCAGCGAACAGGACATCCGGACCTACGAGCAGGACGGCGTCGTCTGCCTGCGCGGCCTGTTCGGTCGCGACTGGACCGACCGTATGTATAAGGCGACCGATCGCCTTATGGAATCGGGCAAGGGCCAGGTGCGCGAGGGATCGAAGCCCGGCGAACCTGGGCGCTTTTATGCGAATATTTTCATGGCCGGGTGGGACGACGAATTCCGCGCCTTTGCGCTGGAATCCCCCGCCCCACAGATCGCCGCGCGCCTGCTGCGCCAGAACCGCGTGAATTTCTTCTACGATCAATTGTTCGTCAAAGAGCCGAACACGCCCGCCCCGACCTATTGGCACCACGACCTGCCTTATTGGCCGTTTCAGGGTAACGACATCGTCTCGATCTGGGTCGCGCTGACCGACGTGTCGGTCGAATCCAGCGGTCTCGAATACGTTGCCGGCTCGCACAAATGGGGCAAACGGTTCCGCGCGATCACGCCGGACCAGGATCCTGCCCGCATGGACATGAGCCTCGAAGTGTGTCCGGATTTCTCGGCGGCGGAAAACCGCAAGCCGGGCATGCGCTATCTATCGTGGGACATGAAGGCCGGCGATTGCATCTGCCATCACCCGCTGACCGTGCACGGTGCCGGCGGCAACCGGTCGAAGGACCAGCGACGGATGGCGCTGTCGGTGCGCTACATGGGCGAAGACGCGCTATGGGATCCGCGGCCGCAGGCGGTCAAACTACCCGGCAATCCGCAACTGCCGGCCGGCGTGCGGCCGGTGCATGAGATGTTCCCGCAGGCTTGGCCGCGCAATTAGGCCTTAGACGCGCAACTCGATCGGCAGCGCCTTCATGCCGCGCGTCAGCAGCGAATCGGACCATTGCGGCCGTGCGATACGCGGCTTTGCGTCGCGCAGCCGCCCGATCAGCCGCGAGAATGCGATCTCTCCTTCGAGCCGCGCCAAGGGCGCGCCGATGCAAAAATGAATCCCGAAGCCGAAGGCGATGTTCTGTTTCGCCTCGGCGCGGGTGACATCGAATCGGTCGGGCTCCGCGAAGATGGCCGGATCGCGATTGGCCGCCGCCTGCATCAGGAACACGCGGTCACCGGATTCGATCGTCTCGCCGTGCCAGGCAAAATCTTCGGCTGCGACGCGCACGATCGAGAGCGACGGCCCGTCCCAGCGCAACATTTCTTCGACCGCGTTCTGCACATAGGCGACCGTGCCGATATTCGCCTTCAGCTTTGCCAACTCGCCCGGATGGGTCAGCAGGCCCCACATCCCGTTGGCGAGCAGCTGCGTCGTCGTTTCGTGGCCGGCGAACAGCAGCAACACGCAACAGGCGACCAGTTCGTCGACCGTCAGCGCATCGCCCTGCAATTGCGCCTCCAATAGGCCGGTCGTCACGTCGTCCTTGGCGACGCCTTTGCGGCGCGCGACGAAATCGGTGAAATACTCGGCCATCTCGACCATGCCGACGGCGGCCAGTTTGTATTTTTCCGGATTGGCGCGTGACGTCAGCACAAACGTCGCCAGATCGTCGGACCATTTCTTGAGCAGGTCGACATCCTTGCGCGGCACGCCGAGCATGTCGGCGATCACGGTTGCCGGCAGCGGATAGGCGAAATCGCGCACGAAATCGGCATCCGGCCGCGCCAGCATGCGCTCGAGCAGTTCGTCGACGATGCCGGCGATATTGTCGCGCAGACGTTCGACCGCGCTCGAGGTGAACGCCTTGTTCATCAGCCCGCGCAATCGCGTGTGCACGGGCGGATCGTTGAACACCGCCCAGTGCGACAATTGTTCGCCCAGCGGTTCGACGGTTTTGCGCAGATCGCCTTTCATGTGGTCGATGAACGGCCGGATGCGGTCCGAGGACAACCGCCGGTCGCGGAACGCCGATTTGACGTCGTCATAGCGCGTGATCAGCCAGGCACCCAGCTTATCGCTCCAGAAAACCGGCGCCTTTTCCCGCAGTTCGGCGAACGCCGGATAGGGATTGGCGATGTTTTCAGGGGTACGCGGGTCGAACTCGATGGTCATGGTTACCCTATCGACGGCAAAAGCGGTGCCAGGATATAAGGATCGTTGCAACCGCGCCCAGGCCTTTTTGCTCGCCTTTGGCCGTCCAAAAAGCCTGATTCGGGCGGTTTGCGGGGCTCATGCCATTGCTGGCCACTGGCATGGTTGACGTTCAGTAAAAACCTACTTTACGGCATCAAATCCCCCTTAACGAATCGGGCTCCATAGTCCATTTTGCAGGCCAGCCGAGGGCCGTGTAACGGCTGCGGTTCAATCGCGGGGTAGGAGTATTGCGGCATGCCGGACGCCTACGTCGTCGGCGCCTATTCGACACAGTTTCGGCGCTGGCCAGGTAAGGATTTCAAGACGCTGACGCGCGAAGCCTATCTCGGCGTGCTCGCCGATGCGGGATTCGAGAACGGCGCCGATATCGAATTCGCCTGGTTCTCCAATTGCGGCATGTGGGTCGACGAACAAGCCTGCATCCGGGGGCAGGTTTGCTTCACGCCCCTGGTGCGCGAGGGCCTGTTTCCCGAGCGCGTACCGATGGTCAATGTCGAAGGCGGCTGCGCCAGCGCGTCCATGGCGTTGCACGGCGCATGGAAGGACATTCTGTCGGGCCAGACAAAAGTGAGTTTGGCGATCGGCGTCGAGAAAACCTTCTACCCGGATGCGCCGGAGAAAAGCGCCGCGCTGTATCAGGCCGGCATCGACAATTTGGCGCCGCAAGATTGGCAAAGCTATTACAAGCTGGCGGGCGAACGGCTGGGCCAGACATTTGCGCCGGGCGCCGACCGGACTGTGTTCATGGACACCTACGCCATGCAGGCGTGCTACCACATGAAAACCTACGGCACGACCCAAAGGCAGATCGCATTCGCCGCCGCGAAGAATCATCGCAACGGTGCGCTCAATCCGAAGGCGCAATACGCATTCAACCTGACGCCCGAAGCGGTCATGGCCGACCGGCCGATCACCTATCCGCTCACGCGTTCGATGTGCGCGCCGATCGGTGACGGCGCCGCCGCGGTGCTGGTGTGCTCCGGCGATTATCTGGCGACGCTGCCTGCCACCGTGCGCGACCGCGCGATCAAGCTGCGCGCCTGCATGCTCAGCGGCGGCAAATATCGCAGCTTCGACGAACCCGGCCTGAGTTCGGTTGCGGCGAAAAAGGCGTATGCATTCGCCGGCATCAAGCCGAGCGACATTTCGGTGGCCGAAGTGCACGATGCGACCGCGTTCTGCGAGATCTACCAGGCCGAAATGATGGGGTTTTGCGACCTCGGCACCGGCGGCCGCTTTGTCGAATCCGGCGCGACATCCCTGGACGGCCGGCTGCCGATCAATACATCCGGCGGGCTGGTGGCAAAGGGCCACCCGGTCGGCGCCACCGGGCTCGCGATGATCTACGAGCTGTGCACGCAACTGCGCGACGAAGCCGGCCCGCGCCAGGTAAAGAATGCGCGACTCGCGCTGGCGGAAAACGGCGGCGGGGTCATCGGCTTCGACGAAGCGGCCTGCGCCGTCACCGTGTTGGAGCGGCAATCGTCATGACGCGCTTGTTGGCCATCGCCGTTGCCACGCTTTACGCGTCGATCGCCATGCCGGCATTCGCGGCGCCGGTGGACGATCTGCAGGCCGGGATCGACGCGGCGCAGCAGAACGAGCACGACAAAGCCATCGATTTTTATACCAAGGCGATCAAGGCCGGCCTGCCACCGCGATTTTCGGCGGCCGCTCTGGCCAATCGGGCCGCGAGCCTGACCAAGCAAGGCAAGCACGACGACGCCATCGCGGACGCGACGGAAGCGCTCAAGCTGCGCCCGGACTATGGACTCGCCTTTTTCAACCGTGGCACCGCGCAAAAAATGGCCGGCCGCTGCGATAAGGCAATCCCGGATTTCGCCGAAGCGATCCGGCTCGATCCAAAGGACGCCGCCGCCTTCAACAACCGCGCCGGGTGCCTGATCGAGGCCGCCAAGCTCGACGAGGCGTTGGCGGACTACAGCCAAGCCATTCAGGTCAAACCGCAGCCGATCTACCACTTCAATCGCTGCCGCGTGTACGATCTCATGAAGCAATGGCCGAGCGCGCTGGCCGATTGCAAGAAAGCAGCCGAGCTCGATCCGACCTTGGAGCGCGCAAAGAAGCTCGCCGAAACATTGAGCGGCCGCACCAACTGACTAGGCCACCCGATGCAGGATGGCCGTACCGCGCTCGATATGCCGGCAGTTTTCCGCCGCAACGGCCAAGCTGCGCTGCCATGTCTCGCGCGTGAGCCACGCCAGGTGCGGCATGAGCACGACGTTATCGAGGCTCAGCAACGGATTGTTCGGGTCGACCGGTTCGCTGTCGAAGACGTCCAGACCGGCGGCGGCTAGTTGGCCGGATTTCAGTGCCGCAACCAATGCCGGTTCGTCGATCAGCCCGCCCCGCGCGGTGTTGATCAGCACGGCGCCGCGCTTCATGCGCGCGATCGCGGCACTATCGATCATGTGTCTCGTTTCGTCGGTCAGCGGCACATGCAACGACACGATGTCCGCGATCGCAAGCAATTCGGCAAGCGGCACGCGCGTGCCGACAGCGTTCGCCTGCGGCGTGCGCGCGAAATAGATCACATCGCAGCCGAGCGCTCGCAGCGCTGGCGCCAAATGCCGCGGCACGCCGCCGTAGCCGATCAGGCCCACGGTGCGGCCGCCCAGTTCGCCGAACCGCTCCTGCCGGGCCGGTCCTTCGACCCAGCCGCGCCCGGACCGGGTGGCCCGATCCAGCGGCGGATGGTAGCGCAAGGCGGACAGCATAAGGAGAAGCGTCATTTCGGCCACCGCCGGCGTGTTCGTACCGGGCATATTGGCAACCTGGACGCGATGGAAGCGCGCCGCGTCGAGATCGATTGTGTTGACGCCGACGCCGATTTTCTGAATGAGCTTGAGCCGTGGCGCCGCCGCGATATGTTCCTTGGTCACGGGCTTGAGCACATGCCACAGGACGTCGGCCTCGGCGACCCTACGGCGGAATAGCGCTTCGTCCGCCTCCGGGCAGCAATCGATGTCGAGCCCTGCCGTTGCCACTTCGGTCAGCAGCTTGCGCAGCTCCGGCCCGGCGTCGTAATGCAGCAGCACCTTCATCTTGTTCGTTCCTCGCGGCATCCGCATAATCGGCGGCGATAAGAACATGGCCCAAACGCCCTCGCAATCCGCCGCCGCCGAAATTCTCGCCCTCCTCCGGCGCCTTAAGCTGCTATCCGACAATGTGACGCCCAACGCCGTGCCGCTTGCGGGCGGCGTGTCGTCGGACATTTGGCGTGTCGACCTGCCGTCCGGCCCCGTGTGCATCAAGCGCGCGCTGTCGCGCCTCAAGGTCGCGCAGGTGTGGGAAGCGCCGATCGAGCGCAATCAGTTCGAATGGGAGTGGATGCGGATCGCCGCGGAATTGTGCCCGGGATCTGTGCCGGAGCCTCTGGCGCAGGACAAGCAGCTTGGCGTTCTGGTCATGCGCTTCCTGCCGCCGGACGAATATCCGATCTGGAAGGCGCAGCTGCGCGACGGCCACGCCGATCCCGCAACTGCCGAAAATGTCGGCCGCATCCTCGCGAAGATTCATGCCGGGACGGCCGGCAAGCAGGAGATCGCGGCACGCTTCCCGAGCGACGAGATTTTCTACGCGATCCGGCTGGAGCCGTATCTGGTTGCGACCGGCCGCATACACGCGGATTTGGCCGGGCGATTTGCCGAACTGGTGCAGCGGACGGCGGCGACCAAGCGCGCGCTCGTGCATGGCGACGTATCGCCGAAGAATATCCTGATCGGCGCAGCCGGGCCGGTGTTCCTGGATGCCGAGTGCGCCTGGTACGGCGACCCGGCGTTCGACCTCGCCTTTTGCCTCAACCATTTGCTGCTGAAATGCCTATGGACGCCCGCGGCCCGCGCCGGCTTTCTGGCCTGCTTCGATGCGCTGGCGCAAAATTATCTGGCGGGCGTTACCTGGGAATCGCCGGACGCGATCGAACGCCGCACCGCCGAGCTCTTGCCCGGCCTGTTCCTGGCCCGGGTGGATGGCAAATCGCCGGTTGAATACCTGACGGCGGAGGCCGATAAGAACCGCGTACGGCGCGTCGCGCGCCGGTTGCTGATTGAGCCGGTCGGCGCCTTGAGCGCCGTGCGGGCGGCTTGGGCGGGCGAGTTAGGGGTCAAGGAGCTGGGGGCATGAGTGCGCCGAGGATCACGCGCGTACGCGGACGACGGGTCTGGGATTCGCGCGGACGCCCGACGGTGGAAGCCGAAGTCGAACTGACTGACGGCTCGATCGGCCGGGCCATCGCTCCGGCCGGCGCCTCGACCGGTGCCGGCGAAGCCATCGACCTGCGCGACGGCGGTGCCCCCTTCGGCGGCATGGACGTGATGCAGGCGGTCGACAACGTCAACGACACGATCGGCCCCGCGCTGATCGGCCTTGACGCCGCGGCGCAAGACCGCGTCGATCAGCAATTGATTACATTGGACGGCACGCGCAACAAAAGCCGCCTGGGCGGCAATGCGACGATTGCCGTGTCGATGGCCGTGGCCCACGCCGCGGCGGCGGCGCGCAAGCTGCCGCTCTGGCGCTACCTGCTGCACAGCAGCGGCCAGGGCGAGGCCGACGACGTGCTGATGCCGTTGCCCGAGATCCAGATTTTCGGCGGCGGCGCGCACGCCAGCGCGCGGGTCGATCTACAGGATTTCATGATCATGCCGCTCGGCGCCTCGAGTTTCGCCGAAGCGCTGGAATGGACCGCGGAAGTATACCGCGCCGCCGGCAAGCGCATGGCGGATCGCGGACGGCTTCAGGGCGTCGCCGACGAAGGCGGATTCTGGCCGGCATTCGACAGCAACGAAGAGGCGCTCGAAGAATTGGTGCGTGCGATCGAGGATGCGGATTTCGTGCCCGGCGACGATATCGGCATTTCGCTCGATATCGCCTCGACCCAATTGTTCAAGAACGGGAAATATCATCTTAGGCTGGACGGCGTGACGCTCGATTCCGACGAAATGTCCGACATGCTGATCGGCTGGCTCGATCGGTTTCCGATCGTATCGATCGAGGACCCGCTGGCCGAGAACGACGACGCGGGCATGCGCAATTTCACCGAGGCGGTCGGCGCCAAAGTGCAGATCATCGGCGACGACTATCTCGTCACTAACGCCGCGCGCGTCGAAGCCGCCGTCGCCGCCGGCGCGTGCAACGCCGTGCTGATCAAGCCGAACCAGGCCGGCACGCTCAGCGAAACCCGCGCGGCGCTCGAAGCCGGCCAGGCCGCAGGCTGGGGCACCATCGTATCCGCCCGTTCCGGCGAGACCGAAGACGTCAGCATCGTGCATCTCGCCGTCGGCTGGCGGGCCGGACAGTTCAAGGTCGGTTCGTTCGCCCGTTCCGAGCGCATGGCGAAATGGAACGAGATGCTTCGCATCGAGGAGAGCGTCGGCGAGCGCGCGCGTTTCGCCGGCCGCACCGCCCTGCCCCAGGAAGCCGCCTGCACCGAACAACCGAGGTTGCTATGATTCCGCGTTACAGCCGTCCCCAGATGGTGCGCATCTGGGAACCGGAGAACAAATTCCGCATCTGGTTCGAAATCGAAGCGCATGCGTGCGATGCGCAGGCCGAACTCGGTGTGATTCCGAAAAGCGCCGCAAAAGCGGTGTGGAAGCGCGGCAAGTTCGAGATCGACCGCATCGACGCGATCGAACGCGAAGTTAAGCACGACGTGATCGCGTTCCTGACCAACCTCTCGGAGCATGTCGGTCCCGAAGCGCGTTTCGTCCACCAGGGCATGACGTCGTCGGATGTCCTCGACACCTGCCTGGCGGTGCAGCTGGCCCAGGCGACCGACCTGCTGCTCGACGACCTGCACCAATTGCTCAACGCGCTGATGCGGCGCGCCCACGAGCATAAACTCACGCCGATGATTGGCCGCAGCCACGGCATTCACGCCGAGCCCATCACTTTCGGTCTCAAGCTCGCCGGGCATTACGCCGAGTTCATGCGCTGCCGCGACCGCCTGCTTGCCGCGCGCAAGGAAATCGCCACCTGCGCGATTTCCGGTGCGGTCGGCACGTTCGCCAACATCGACCCGTATGTCGAGGAGTATGTCGCGAAGAAGCTGGGCCTGGAGATCGAACCGGTCTCGACACAGGTCATACCGCGCGACCGGCACGCGATGTATTTTGCGACCCTCGGCGTGATCGCCGGCGCCATCGAACGTCTGTCGACCGAGATCCGGCATCTGCAGCGCACCGAAGTGCGCGAAGCCGAGGAATATTTCTCCCCCGGGCAGAAGGGCAGCTCGGCCATGCCGCACAAGCGCAACCCGGTATTGACGGAAAATCTGACAGGATTGGCGCGGCTCGTACGCGGCGCCGTCGTGCCGGCGCTGGAAAATTCGGCGCTGTGGCATGAACGCGACATCTCGCATTCGTCGGTCGAGCGCATCAACGCGCCGGATACCACGGTGGCGCTGGACTTCGCGCTGGCGCGGCTGACCGGCGTGGTCGATAAGCTCGTCGTCTATCCGGAAATGATGCAGAAGAATCTGGATCTGCTCGGCGGATTGCACAATTCGCAACGCGTGCTGCTGGCGCTGACGCAAAAAGGCATGAGCCGCGAAGACGCCTATTCCGCCGTGCAGCGCAATGCCATGCGTGCGTGGCGCGAAGGCTTATCGTTCCTGGATTTGCTGGCGGCCGACGAACAGATCGCCGGACTGATGAAGCGCAAGGAACTCGCCTCTTCGTTCGATCTCGATTATCATTTCAGGCACGTGGACACGATTTTCCGGCGCGTGTTCGGCCACAAGGCCAAAACCGCGGCAAAAAAGCAAAAAAAGAGATGAGTCGGCAGGCGAGACTCGAGCGCGGACGCTACTTGGTCTCGCTCATGATCTGCTCTTTGGCAACGGCGAGCAGCCGGTCCATTTCCGCACGCACCTGGTGTTCGCTCTTGGTGACGCCCTTATTCTTGAGATCGCCGAGCACTTTTTCCAGCACGTCGCTGTCGCCGGGGCGATCGAAATCGGACGCCACGACTTCCTTCGCGTAGGCGGCCGCGGCGTCGCCGGTCTGGCCCATCAATTCGGCGGCCCATAATCCCAACAGCTTGTTGCGCCGAGCATTGACCTTAAACTGCAGGTCCTGATCGTGCTTGAACTTCTGCTCGAAGCCTTTTTCGCGCTCGTTGAAAGTGGTCATGGCCCATCCCGGCTAGCTGTGACGTGGTTTCTACTTGGGGGACGCCGCGCACGCCGTCAAGGCGCCGCAGTCACCTAAATTGTGCGGTCCTATATAGCGATCCGGCCGCCGGAGTGGTATCGAAACTTCCATGTGCACTTTGGTCATTTTGCGGCGCCCCGACCATGCTTGGCCCGTCCTGATCGCGGCCAACCGCGACGAGATGTTGTCGCGCCCGTGGCGTCCCCCGGCGCGCCACTGGCCCGATGCGCCCGATATCGTGGCCGGCCGCGACGAACTCGCGGGCGGCAGCTGGCTGGGCACGAACAAGACCGGCGTTGTGGCCGGCATTCTCAATCGTCCCGGTAGCCTGGGCCCGGCCGGCGACAAGAAATCGCGCGGCGAACTGGTCATCGACGCACTCCGACGCCCGACCGCGCGCGCGGCGGCCGAAGAAATCGTGCGACGCGCGGCCGGCGACTATCGTCCGTTCAACATGGTCGTTGCCGACCGCACGGATGCTTACTGGCTGCGCAACCTGGGCGGCGACGTGGACGGCGGACCGGGCGCCGGCGAGATCGAGCGGTTCGACATCCCGACTGGGCTCGCCATGTTGACCGCCCACGACCTGAACGACGAGACGGCCGCGCGGATCGCCCTGTACCTGCCGCGCTTCCGCGCCGCGCCCGTGCCCGACCCCGCAACCGGCGATTGGACGGCCTGGTCGGCGCTATTGGCGAGTCGGGACGGCGGCGGGCACGGTCTGCAGCACGCGATGGCCATCGTCAGTCCAGGCGGCTTCGGCACCGGCTCCAGCTCATTGCTCGGACTGCCGCGCGACCCGGCCGTCGCGCCCGTGTGGCTGTTTGCCGCAGGATTGCCCGGTTCGACGCCATACCTGCCGGTCGCGCCCTAGAACGCATACAAGGGCTTGGGAGGGGACGTTGTACCCCACCCGCCAACTTGCTATACCACCCCGGCTAAGCCCATTTGCGCCGCCCCCATGCGCTTTCCCGAGGTGCACATCGACGGGCGGCATCCTCCCTCGGTGGTACAGGCTATGACCCGTCGCAGACGCATTTACGAAGGCAAAGCCAAGGTTCTGTTCGAAGGGCCCGAGCCGGGCACCCTCGTGCAGTACTTCAAGGACGACGCCACGGCCTTCAACAACAAGAAAAAGGGCGTCATCACCGGCAAGGGCGTGCTGAACAACCGCATCTCCGAATACCTGATGCAGAAGCTCGGCGAGATCGGCATCCCGACCCATTTCGTGCGCCGCCTGAACATGCGCGAGCAACTGATCCGTCAGGTCGAGATCATTCCGGTCGAAGTCGTCGTGCGCAACATCGTCGCCGGTTCGCTGTCGACCCGCCTCGGCATTCCCGAAGGCACCGCCCTGCCCCGTTCGATCATCGAATTCTATTACAAGAACGACGAGCTCGGCGACCCGATGGTCTCCGAAGAGCATATCTCCGCGTTCGGCTGGGCCAGCGCGCAGGATCTGGACGACATGATCGCGCTGTCGCTGCGCGTCAACGATTTCCTGACCGGATTGTTCCTGGGCGTCGGCATCCGCTTGATCGACTTCAAGCTCGAGTACGGCCGGCTGTGGGAAGAAGACCAGATGCGCATCGTCCTCGCCGACGAGATCACGCCGGACGGCTGCCGCCTGTGGGACCTGCAGACCAACGAAAAGATGGACAAGGACCGGTTCCGCCGCGATCTGGGCAAGGTCGAAGAGGCGTATCAGGAGGTTGCGCGTCGCCTCGGCATCCTGCTGGAAAGCGGCCCGCAGGACATGAAGGGCCCGACCGGAATTCAGTAACGCCGGCATTCGGTGCGCGCGAGAAGGAGATTCGGACGTTGAAGGCCAAGGTACACATTACGTTCAAGAACGGCGTGCTTGACCCGCAAGGCAAGGCGATCGGCAACGCCCTCTCGGGCCTCGGCTTCACGGGCATCAAGGAAGTCCGCCAGGGCAAGTACATCGAGATCGCGCTCGACGAGACCGACGAGGCGAAGGCTCGCGCAGCGGTCAAGCAAATGTGCGAGAAGCTGCTCGCCAACATGGTGATCGAGAATTACTCGATCGATATCGCGCGCTGATCGTTCGGGAACGAATATGACAACCAAGGCGGTCGACACAATCGGAGGTTCGGTCGAACCATCCGTGTCCGCCTTGATTTTCGACAAGGGCATCGTTCGCCGCGCGCTGATCACGTCGGCCATCGTCGGGACGCTGCTGAACCTGATCTCCCAGGGCGACCTGCTGTTCGCCGGCGACAGCGTGAAGCTATGGAAAATTCTGCTGACCTACTTGGTGCCCTATTGCGTTGCCACCTACGGCGGCGTCACCGGCCAGCGCGCGCTTTTGCGCAAGCTGCGCCAGAAAAGCAATTCGGAGGTTCGGACGTGAAAGCGGCGGTGCTGGTTTTCCCGGGCATCAATCGGGAGCGCGACATTGCCTCGGCCCTGCAACGGGTGTCCGGCAAGCCGCCGGCGATGGTGTGGCATCGGGATACAGATCTCCCCGAGGTCGATCTGATCGTGATTCCGGGCGGATTTTCCTACGGCGACTATCTGCGCTGCGGCGCCATGGCAGCGCATTCGCCGATCATGCGCGAAGTCGTGGCACGCGCGAATCGGGGCATCAACGTGCTGGGCGTCTGCAACGGCTTTCAGATTCTGACCGAAGCCGGCTTGCTGCCGGGCGTGCTGATGACGAACTCGACGCTGAAATTCATCTGCCGCGACGTGCATCTGCGCGTCGAGAACAGCCAGACGCTGTTCACCCACAAATTGGCCGTCGGCCAGGTGATCAAGACGCCGATCGCGCATCACGACGGCAATTATTTCGCCGACCCGCAAACGCTCGACATGCTCGAGGGCGAGGGCCGCGTGGCATTCCGCTATTGCACGCCCGACGGCGCGATTACCGCCGACGGCAATCCGAACGGGTCGGCGCGCAACATCGCCGGCGTGTTCAACAAGACCAAGACCGTGCTCGGCCTCATGCCGCACCCGGAGAATGCGGTCGACAAGGCGCTCGGCAACGACGACGGCCTGGCCTTCTTCCAAGGCATCGCCGAATCCCTGCACTGATCCGGAACCGCATTTCTCAATGTCCCGCCCCCAGTCGAACGAATCGATCACCCCGGCCATCGTCAAAGAGCATGGCCTGACCCCGGATGAGTACGGGCGCATTTTGCGCATCCTCGGCCGCGCGCCGAGCATGACCGAGCTCGGCATCTTCTCGGTCATGTGGTCCGAGCATTGCTCGTACAAATCGTCGCGCGTCTGGCTGAAGACCCTGCCGACCACGGCGCCGTGGGTGATCCAGGGGCCGGGCGAGAACGCCGGTGTCATCGACATCGGCGACGGCATGGCGGCGATCTTCAAGATCGAGAGTCACAACCACCCGTCGTTCATCGAACCGTATCAAGGGGCTGCAACCGGCGTCGGCGGTATTCTGCGCGACGTGTTCACCATGGGTGCGCGGCCGATCGCGAACCTCAATGCGCTGCGCTTCGGCGACCCGTCGCACCCGAAAACGCGCCATCTGGTGTCCGGCGTGGTGGCCGGCATCGGCGGCTACGGCAACTGCATGGGGATTCCAACGGTCGGCGGCGAATGCGAATTCCATCCGGCCTACAACGGCAACATCCTGGTCAACGCGATGACCGTGGGCATCGCTCAGACCGACAAGATTTTCTATTCGAAGGCCGCGGGCATCGGCAATCCGGTGGTCTATGTCGGCTCCAAGACCGGCCGCGACGGCATCCACGGCGCCACCATGGCGTCAGCCGAATTCGACGACGCGTCCGACGAAAAGCGCCCGACTGTGCAGGTCGGCGATCCGTTCACGGAAAAATTGCTGCTCGAAGCGTGCCTGGAGCTGATGGCGACCGACGCCATCGTTTCGATCCAGGACATGGGCGCCGCGGGCCTGACCAGTTCGTCGGTGGAAATGTCATCCAAGGGCGGGGTCGGCATCGACCTCGAACTGGACCATGTGCCGATGCGCGAAACTGGCATGACGCCGTACGAAATCATGCTCTCGGAAAGCCAGGAGCGGATGCTCATGGTGCTCAAGCCCGGCCGCGAAGACATCGCGCGCCGGATCTTCGAGAAATGGGAGTTGGATTTCGCCGTGATCGGCCGGATCACCGACACCGGCCGCATGGTGCTGCGCATGGGCGGCAAGACCTATGCCGAGATTCCGGTCGATCCGCTGGTCAGCCAGGCGCCCGAGTACAAGCGCCCGTGGGTCCCGACGCCGAAGCGCGCCGTGATCCAAGCCGGCGACGTGCCGGCACCGACCGATTTGCGCGCCGCGCTGATCAAGTTGCTGGCCAGTCCCGACCAGTCGAGCAAACGATGGATCTGGGATCAGTACGACTTCCTGGTCGGCGGCCTGACGGTGCAGCGGCCGGGCGGCGATTCCGCCGTGGTCGGCATTCCCGGCAGCCCGAAGGGCCTGGCCATGGGCACCGACTGCACGCCGCGCTATTGCGTGGCCGATCCGGTCGAGGGCGGCAAGCAGGCGGTCGCGGAAGCGTGGCGCAATTTGGTTGCGACCGGCGCGCGGCCCTTGGCGCTGACCAATAATCTGAACTTCGGCAATCCTGAGCGGCCGGAAATCATGGGCCAGCTGGCCGGCTGCGTGCAGGGCATGGGCGAAGCCGCGCGCGCGCTCGATTTCCCGGTCATTTCCGGCAACGTGTCGCTGTACAACGAAACCAACGGCAACGCGATCCTGCCGACGCCGGTGATCGGCGGCGTGGGCTTGCTGGATAACTGGCGCGACTCGGTGCCGATCGCGCCGAAGAGCGCCGGCGAGTCGCTGGTGCTGATCGGCACCACGCAGGGCTGGCTCGGCGCATCGATCTACCTGCGTGACATCTGCGGCCGCGAAGAAGGTGCTCCGCCGCCGGTCGATCTGGCGCGCGAACGCGCCGCCGGCGAGTTGGTCCTGGCGGCCATCAAGCGCAAATGGATCGAGGCCTGCCACGATCTGTCCGACGGCGGATTGCTGCTGGCGGGCGCGGAAATGGCGCTGGCGGGCAATTTGGGCATCAAGCTGGACATCCCGGCCGAATGGCGCTCGACCGCCCATGCGTGGCTGTTCGGCGAGGACCAGGGCAGGTATCTGGTCGCGACCAGGGATCCGGCAATGCTGCTGGCCGAAGCCAAGCAACGCGGCGTGCCGGCCCTACTCGTGGGTTCGGTTATAGCCGAGGCTGCGTTGACAGTATCCGGGCACGATCCTATATCCCTGACCGACCTGCGCAGCGCCCATGAAGGCTGGCTGCCGCGCTACATGGGCGGTTAGGAACACGCAGTCGGAACGTCGAGAAAGTACCCAAGATGGCAATGGACGCGGCGGAAATCGAACAGCTGATCAAGGGCGCCCTGCCGGACGCCAAGGTCGAGATCAAGGACCTTGCCGGCGACGGCGACCATTATTCGGCGGTCGTCCTGTCGGCCGCTTTCAAGGGCAAGTCGCGGGTTCAGCAGCACCAAATGGTCTACAACGCGCTGCAGGGCCGCATGGGCGGCCAACTGCACGCCTTGGCATTACAAACCGGGCTGCCGGAAGGCGCCTGATCCACAACACCAAAAGGGAGCCGTCGCAATGACGACCGCGATCGACGAAATCAAGCAGAACCTGACCGAGAACGACGTGGTGTTGTTCATGAAGGGCACGCCGGTGCAGCCGATGTGCGGCTTCTCCGCCACGGTGGTTCAGATTCTCTCGCACATGGGCGTCAAGTTCAAAGGCGTGAACGTGCTCGAAGATCCGGAATTGCGCCAGGGCATCAAGGAATTCACCAACTGGCCGACCATTCCGCAGCTTTACGTCAAGGGCGAGTTCGTCGGCGGCTGCGACATCATCAAAGAGATGTTCCAGAACGGCGAATTGAAGCAATTGCTCGGCGAAAAGGGCGTGGCCTCGCGCAACTGAGCGCCGCGACATCGACGGAGACCGAACTCCCGGCAGAAACGCCGGGAGTTTTCGTTTGCGGTGCCGCTTGTCTAAGCGCAAGCTGAACCGTTCACGCGCGGTATCGGCCTTGCTCATGCTCCGACTCATTGCCGGGTTTGCATTGCTGGTTCTGGCGAGCGCCGCGCCGGCGCCCGCGCAGACATTGACGAACGCCCAGATCGTCCGGTTTTTCGATCTGGTGGCGCTCGGCAACGAGCTCGAGAAGGTCGCCGACCCGCGCGTCTACAAGTGGTCAGGTCCGATCCGTTACTTCGTCGACGAACAGGTGCGCTTGGACGCGCCGATCCGCGGCGATCTCGATCGACAATTGGCGAAACTGTCGGCGTTGACCAAGCTGCGCTTCGAACGCGTCGGCAAGCGCCAGGACGCCAACTTCCTGATCGTTTTCACGACGCTCGACCGATTTGGCGACAGCATCGTCAGCAGCACGGACCCGCAGCGGCAACGGCATCTGCAACGCCTGGCACGCGCGAACTGCGTCGGCGTCTACAAAGTCCTACCGTCCAGCAACGCGATCGTTTCGGCAACCGTCGTCATCCCGGTCGATCACGTCATGTCGCGCGGGCTGATGCACCGGTGCATCGTCGAGGAGACCACCCAGGTCATGGGCCTGCCGAACGACGACGACGAGGTGGAGCCGTCCATCTTCAACGATCGTGCGCGCCGGGACGAGCTGACCTGGCTGGACGAGCTGCTGCTGCGCATGCTTTACAACCCGCGCATGACCACGGGCCTGCGCCGCGCCGATGCGCTCGCGGTGGCGCGCCAGATCGTGCCGGAATTGCGGCGCGCCGTCGGCCGTTGAGTCCGCAGGCGGGCAAAAAAACGGCGCCCGCAGACGCCGCTTTCGATGGATAACTATCTGCGCGATTAACGCGAGTAGAATTCGACCACCAGATTGGGTTCCATCTTCACCGGATACGGCACGTCGGCCAGTTTCGGCGCGCGGACGAAGCTGCCCTTGTAGGCTTTCGGATCGACCTGCATGTAACCCGGCACGTCGCGATCCGGCGCTTCCGCCGCTTCGAGCACGATGGGGACCTGCTGGCTCTTTTCCTTGACCTGGATCGCGTCGCCGTCCTTCACGCGGTAGGACGAGATGTTGACGCGCTTGCCGTTGACCTGGATGTGACCGTGGTTGATGAACTGGCGCGCCGCGAACACGGTCGGCACGAATTTCATGCGGTAGACCACCGTGTCCAGACGCCGCTCGAGCAGCTCCACGAGATTCTCGCCGGTGTCGCCGCGGCGCCGCGCGGCCTCTTGATACAGGCGGCGGAACTGACGCTCGGTGATGTTGCCGTAGTAGCCCTTCAGCTTTTGCTTGGCCTGCAGCTGAATGCCGTAGTCCGAGAGCTTGCGGCGGCGCGACTGGCCGTGCTGGCCCGGCGCGTACTCGCGCTTGTTGACGGAGGATTTCGCGCGGCCCCACAGGTTGGCACTCAGGCGGCGCGTGATCTTATGCTTCGACTCGTGGCGTTTGGTCATAGAACGAAAACTCCCGATTTGCTCGGCGTTGATGATGTCCGGATAGGTTCCCGCGGCCGAAGCCGCGAAAACGGGATACCAGCCGAAATGCCGGCGCCGCGTTCTCCGGAATGAACAAGCCCCGGAACTCGACCGGGGCTTGAGGCGGCGGAGTATAGTCACGGAAAGCCGCCTGTCAAACCCTTCAAACTCAAGGTTTTCTGCGGTTTTTGACCACCAGATCCTTGATCAAGCCCCGCAGCGTGCGAACTTCCTGCTCGGTCAGCGCCGCGCGCTGGAAGATATTGCGGATGTTGCGCACCATGGTCGGGCGTTTTTCGGGCGGCCACAGATAGCCAACCGCGTCGAGTTCGGTTTCCAAATGCTCGAACAGCCGGCGCATATCCTCCGCCGAGGCCGGCGTATAACCGTCATCGTAGATGCGCTGCGCCGGCGTCGCATCCGCCGCCATGCGCCACTCGTAACCGACGATCAGCACCGCTTGCGCAAGATTGAGTGAGGAGAAAGCCGGATTCATCGGCACTTCGATGATCTTCTGCGCCAGGATCACGTCGTCGTTGTGCAGGCCCCAGCGTTCGCCGCCGAAGATCACCCCGCTCCGTTCGCCCGGCGCCAGCGCGCGCAATTGCCTGGCCGCCTCGCGCGGCGTGAGCACCGGCTTCAGCATGTCGCGCCGGCGCGCCGTGGTGCAGAAGACGTGATGCAGGTCGGCGATCGCATCCTCGGTCTTGTCGTACAGGCGCGCGTGCTCGAGCACGAAATCGGCGCCCGATGCGGCGCCGACGGCTTTTTCGTTCGGCCATTTGTCGCGCGGCCGCACCAACCGCAGATCGGTCAACCCGCAGTTTAGCATGGCGCGCGCGGCGGTGCCGATATTCTCGCCGAGCTGCGGTTCGACCAGGACGATCGCGGGCGCTGTGGCGTCGAGCGCCTCGGGCTGCGCGCGCGTGCGATCGGTGCCCGCCATCTCAGGAAGCGGGCACGGCGGCGCCCGAGCGCAGCAGCTTGTAGACAATGCTGTCGCGCAGGGCTTCGAACGAGGCATCGATGATGTTCGGCGAGATGCCGACCGTGGCCCAGCGATGGCCGCTGCCGTCGGCCGATTCGATCATCACGCGGGTGACCGCCTTGGTACCCTCGTGCGGCGTCAGAATGCGCACCTTGAAATCGATCAGGCGCACGTCGGCCAGTTCGGGATAGGCCGTCAGCAAGGCCTTGCGCATCGCCGCGTCGAGCGCGTCGACCGGGCCGTTGCCCTCGCCCACTTCCATGTAGCCCGTGGCGCCGACATTCATTTTGACCACGGCCTGCGAGATCGTGATCAGCTTGCCGACCGCGTTCCAGCGCCGTTCGACCTCGACCCGGAAACTGCTGACCTTGAAAAACTCCGGCACGCCATGCAGCAGCTCGCGCGCCAACAATTCGAAGCTCGCCTCGGCGCCGTCATACGCGTACCCGTCGTGCTCACGCGCTTTGACGTCTTCGACGAGGCGGCCGATTTTCGGATTATTGGCCGCCACTTCGATGCCGGCGTCGCGCAGCCGGGCCAGCACGTTCGAGCGACCGGCCTGGTCGGAAACGACGATCTTGCGCCGGTTGCCGACCAGGGTCGGCTCGATATGCTCGTAGGTGCGCGGGTCTTTCTCGACCGCGGAGACGTGCAAGCCGCCTTTGTGGGCAAAAGCCGATTCACCGACATAGGGCTGGTGGCGCGACGGGCTCTGGTTCAGCCGCTCGTACAGCATGCGCGAGACGCGCGTGAGCGTCTTGAGTTGCGCATCGGCGATGCCAGTCTGGAAATCGGTCTTGAGCTTGAGGCTCGGGATCAGCGAGATCAGATTGGCGTTGCCGCAGCGCTCGCCGAGCCCGTTGATGGTGCCCTGGATCTGGCGCGCGCCGGCCTTGACCGCCGCCAGCGAATTGGCCACCGCGTTCTCGGTATCGTTATGGGCGTGAACGCCGATCTTGGTGCCGGGAATGTGCCCGACCACGTCGCCGACGATGCGTTCGACCTCGAACGGCAAGGTGCCGCCGTTGGTATCGCACAGCACGATCCAGCGCGCGCCGGCCTGGTGCGCGGCCTTGATGCAATCGAGCGCATAGCCCGGGTTGGCCTTGTAGCCGTCGAAGAAATGCTCGGCATCGAACATCACCTCGCCGACCTTCGTGCGCGCATGCACGATGCTGTCGGCGATCATGTCGATGTTCTCGGAATTGGCGATCTCGAGCGCCACGCGAACGTGAAAATCCCAGGTCTTGCCGACCATGCAGACGGCCTTCGCCTTGGTCGACAGGATGGCCGCCAAACCGGGGTCGTTGCCGGCGCTCCGGCCGGGCCGGCGCGTCATGCCGAACGCGGTGAACGTCGCCCGCTTCAGCGGCAGATCCTGGTTGAAGAACGCATCGTCGGTCGGATTGGCGCCCGGCCAGCCGCCTTCGACATAGTCGACGCCCAGCGTGTCCAACTCGAGCGCAATCGCACGCTTGTCATTGACCGAAAAATCGACACCTTGCGTCTGCGCGCCGTCGCGCAGGGTGGTGTCGAAGATATAGACGCGATTATCGTCGCTCATGATGCGCGCTTCCATTGCGTGCCGCCCGCGCCGTCCTCGAGCACCACGCCGTGATCGGCGAGATATTTGCGGATGCGGTCGGCTTCGGCGTAATTGCGCTGCTTGCGCGCGTCGTTGCGGTCCGCAATCAGCTTGGCGATCGATGCTTCGTCGAGCCCGCCCTCGCCGGCCGTGAACCAGGATTCGGACTCTTGCTGCAGCAATCCGAGCGCCGCCCCGGCCGCCATCACCTGCCCGCGCAATTCCGACTTTGCGGCGGGCGACGACGCCTTGTTGAGCTGGTTGACCAAGTCATGCAGCACGGCCAATGCCTGCGGCGTATTCAGATCGTCTTCGAGCGCCGCATCGATCGCGGCCGGCACTTGCGCCGGTTTCGCCGCTTCGGTCTGGCGCAAGGCACCGTATAGACGATCCAGCACCGTTCGGGCCTGGCCCAGCCCATCCTTGGTAAAATCCAGCGGCTGGCGATAATGCGTCTGCAGCAGCGCCAGACGGATCGCCTCGCCGGGCGCAGCGGCGAGCAGATCGCGCACGGTGAAAAAATTGCCGAGCGATTTCGACATTTTTTCGCCGTTCACCATCACGAAGCCGTTGTGCATCCAATATTTCGCGAACGGCCGGCCGTCGTGCGCGCAGACGCTTTGCGCGATCTCGTTCTCGTGATGCGGGAAGATAAGATCCTGTCCGCCGCCGTGGATGTCGAAACTCTCGCCGAGATGCGCCTCGCTCATCGCCGAGCACTCGATGTGCCAGCCGGGACGGCCCCGCCCCCACGGACTGTCCCAGCCCGGCTGGTCGGCCGCACTCGGCTTCCACAGGATGAAATCGGCCGGATCTTTCTTGTACGGCGCCACTTCGACGCGCGCGCCGGCGATCTGCTCTTCGCGATCGCGCCCCGAGAGCCGTCCGTAATCCTTCATGCTCGGCACGTTGAACAGCACGTGCCCGTCGGCCACGTAGGCATTGCCCTTGGCCAGCAGCGTCTCGATCATGTCGATCATCTGCGGAATATGTCCCGTGGCACGCGGTTCGATATCGGGCTGCAGCGTACCCAGCGCCGCCATATCGGCATGAAACGCGTCGGTCGTGCGGCGCGTCAGCGCGTCGATCGGCTCGTTGTTCTCGCGCGCCGCGGTGATGATCTTGTCGTCGACGTCGGTGATATTGCGGACATAGGTGACTTTTGGATATTTGCGCTTGAGCAGGCGATACAGCACGTCGAACACGACGACCGGGCGCGCATTGCCGATATGGGCGCGGTCGTAGACGGTCGGCCCGCACACATACATGCGCACGTTCGAGGGATCGAGCGGCTCGAAACGCTCCTTGCGGCGCGAAAGCGTGTTGTGCACGAACACCGTCAAAGCCCCTGAATAGTCGAAAAACGATGGCCCGCCATGGCGTTAGCGGGCCCCACCGAAACCGGCCGATGCGCTCGGCGCGGTACTGGTAACAAAGTCCGGGGGCGCGGTCCAGCGCCGCCGGATGGCGCAGCGGCTAGGTCGATTTGGCAGGTTGCTTGCCTTCGCAAACAAGCCGCAGCCCGTACCATGCCGCGAACGCGACGAACGCCTGAACCAGCAGGATGAACACGCCGCGCCACGAGCCGGACAGCAGGAACATCATGCTGAACAAGGCGGACCCGACAATGATGATGCCGATGAATACGTAATAGACCAGTTTGTAATGATAGCGCTTGACGAACAGCGCCGAGAATACGACCGCGAGCATGGGAACGACGATTTGCGGCAATTGATAGATCAGCACGAAGATGAAGAATTTCCATATCGAATCGCGCGACAGCGAATCCGAGTGCGACGATAGCAGCGCGATCATGACGACGACGAGCACGACATAGACGATCAGGCCGGCGATGATCGCGTAGGCCAGCGACGGCAGACTTTGGAGCGCGGGGGGCGCGGGGGGCGCGGCAACGGGGTCGGCCATGCCGCCTACTCCTATGTATTGTTTGTGAAGCGGTTGGTAATCGGGTATCGGCGATCCCGGCCGAACGCCCGGCGCGTCAACTTGACGCCCGGCGGCGCCTGTCGGCGCTTATATTCGGCGCGGTCGAGCATGCTCCAGACCCGGGCCACCGTCGCGCGATCGTGGCCGCGCGCCATGATTTCGTCGATGCCCATCTCGTGCTCGACCAGGCACGAGAGAATGTCGTCCAGCACGCGATACGGCGGCAGACTATCCTCGTCCTTCTGGTTCGGCTTCAGCTCGGCGCTCGGCGGCTTCTCGATCACGCGCTCCGGCATGACCCGGCCGCGCGGCCCCAGCGCACCCTCCGGCGCCTGCTGGTTGCGCCATTTGGAGAGACGGAAGACATCCATCTTGTAGACGTCCTTGAGCACCGAATAGCCGCCGCACATGTCGCCGTAGAGTGTCGCGTAGCCGACCGACATTTCCGATTTATTACCGGTCGAGAGCACCATATGGCCGAACTTGTTGGAGATCGCCATCAAGGTTATTCCGCGCGCGCGCGCCTGGACGTTCTCTTCCGTGGTATCCGGCGCCCGCCCGTCGAAGATCGGCGCCAACATCGCGGAAAACGCCTCCATCGCCGGCCGGATCGATACCACGTCATGCCGGATGCCGAGCAGCGATGCGGTCGCCGCCGCGTCTTCGAGGCTTTCCTGCGAGGTGTAGGGCGACGGCATCATCACGCTCCACACCTTGTCGGGCCCGAGCGCATCGACCGCGACCGCGGCCGAGATCGCGGAATCGATCCCGCCCGACAGACCGATCGCAACGCCGGGAAAACCGTTCTTTCGGACATAGTCCCGCAACCCCAGCGTCATCGCGCTGTACAGCGCCTCGAGGCCGTTCGGCAGGCGGGCGATCGCGCCGGCGAGACATTGCCAGTGCGCGCCGTCGCGCCGCCATTGCGACAGCGTGACCGCTTCCTGCCAGGCCGGCGCCTGAACCGCCAAGCGCCGATCCGCGTTCAGCACGAACGACGCGCCGTCGAACACCAACTCGTCCTGACCGCCGATCTGATTGACGTAAACGATCGGCAAGCCGCTCTCGTTGATGCGCGCGACCGCCAAATTCAGCCGCTCGTCCGCCTTGTCGGTCTCGAACGGCGAACCGTTGATCACGATCAGGATTTCCGCACCCGATTCCTGCAGACATTCGGAGACGTCCGGGAACCAGACGTCCTCGCAGACCATGACGCCGAGCCGAATCCCGCGAAAATTGATCGGCCCGGGCAGCGGTCCCGGCTCGAACACCCGCTTCTCGTCGAACACGCCGTAATTCGGCAACTCGTGCTTGAACCGCTTTGCCGCGATGGCGCCGCCGTCCAACAACAACGCGGCATTGTAGGTCTTGCCGTCGTCGCGCCAGGGTGCGCCGATCAGCATCGCGGGCCCGGGCGCTCCGGACAAGGCCGCCAATTCCGATACCGCGGACGCGCTGCGATCGAGAAACGCCGGCTTGAGCACCAGATCTTCGGGCGGATATCCCGAGATGGTTAGTTCCGGAAACACCACGAGATCGGCGCCGGCTTCATGCGCGGTCGCGCGCGCGGCACGGATGCGCGCGACGTTGCCGGCAATGTCGCCCATAACCGTGTTGATTTGGGCCAGAGCGATACTCAGCATGTCGGTCATTTAGGCGAAATTCTGTTGGAGAATCCGATGTTTGGAACGTAGGTGCGGAGCCATGGCATGTCAACGCACGCGCATCGGATGCGAGGGATGCCGCGCCGGCCGACGGCGTAAATGATGGGACGGTGGAAATGGCCGGCCGTGCTATGCTTCCAATCGAACTTAACGTCGGCTCGGACGAAACTTATGCACTTCAAGCGCCTTATTTTCGGCATCGCCGCATTGCTGCTGATCGGGCTCGTTTCGACGGCTCATGCCGAAAAACCTTCGATCGCCATCGTCGAGTACGGCGAGTACAAGACCGATGCCGGGCGGGAGCGGGTCGCCGAACGCACGGTTTCGGGCATCATCAAGGACGTCTCGATGGTCGAGCACATCAAGCAGACCGATGTGATTTTCGGCCAGCTGACCAACAGTTTCGGCATCCGCTATACGCTCAAGGGCGATTTCGACCCGACCGCCGGATTGATGCATCGAACCATCCATCCGCCGTTGACCAATCCGAAAACCGGGAAGGTCTCGACGATCAGCGAATACGACGGCGTGATCGGCAGCAATCGGGTCAACGTGTATCGCGGCTTCACGTTCGACGACCGATGGGAGCTGGCCGAAGGCGAATGGATTTTTCAGATCTATTACCAAGGCGAGCTATTGGCCGAAAAGAAGTTCAAGGTGGTCATACCTTTGAATTGAGCCGCACGAACAATACTCCGAGATTCGATCGATGACGCTCCGCAAGACCGCAATCTGCCTTTGCCTGATCCTGGCCGCGTTCGACGCTTTCGGCAGCGCGCGTGCGTTTGCGCAGGCGACCGCCGAAATCTTCGAATACGGCGAGTACCGCACGCGACGCGACGGCGAGAAGCCCGCGGATCGAACCGCCAGCGGCACCACGACAATGATTTCGGCCTACGAACTCGTGAAACGGACCGAAGTGATCAACGCCCAACCCGGCGTCAGCTTCGGCATACAGTTTCGCCTGTCGACTTCGCTGGCGGGCGCGGACACGCTGGTGTTCCGGATCAAGCACCCGCCGCTCACCAACCCGAAGACCGGGCGAACCATGACGGCAAGCGAGTTCGACAGCGAGCCGGGGCTTGGAGCGGGCGAGCACTACGTCGGATTTACCTTCGACGACGGCTGGGAGATGGCCGAAGGGCCCTGGTCAATTCAGGTCATTCATAACGGCCGGATCATCGCCGAACGGCCCTTCAAGGTGGTCATCCTGATCAATTGACCGCCTAGCCGCCGGCGCAGGGCCGCTCCTGGTCGGATAGCACTTCGATCGTTCGGCGCGCGATGCCCTGCCGCGCTTTTGCAATCGAGGCGCGTGCGGCGATGCCCTTGGCATCGTCGGGCAGCAACTGCTGAATTTTCTCCAGATCGACGGCGACGGCGCCGGTGTCGCGACACGTGCAGATCGCCGAACGAACGCCGTCGGACTGACCGAGGCCGGCCAGCATTCGATGGAGATGCTCGTCCATTTCGCGCACCCGATCGACGTAGAATTTTCCCTTGGCCTGCGCGGTCACGGCTTTTGTCGCGGCAAAATAGGCGGGCCAGTCCATCTCGCCGAACCGCCAGCATCCCCCGTGATCCCAAGTGCGCTGAATCCACGGCACCGACTTCGCATCCGGGCCAAAGATGATCTCGTGGTACCGAAAGAACAATCGATCGTCGGCATCGCCCTTCGACGCATACTTGCCGAAAATTTCGAGCGTCGGGGCGAAATACTGGTACTCGATCAGCGCGCCGTCGAATGCCGGAACAAAGCTCGGAAATTGTTTCGAGATCGCGTCGTGCGCTTTCTCGATCTGCTCCGGCCGGTTCGCCGCTTGTTCGAGGATCGGATCGAACGCCTTCTGAATTGCCTCCGCCATGACCAGCAACCGATGCAGCGACGCATTGCCTCTGGCGGCGCAAAGTTCCGCCCAGCCCCGCTTGTACGCCTCGATCTGGCGCCGGACGGCAGCCGGCACGGCAATGACCGGGTCGTAACGAGATTTGGCGACGGCGGCGGCACAAGGATCGGCCGCCACTTCTTCGGCCTTCGAGGCGACGCCGATAAACGAGACGCAGAGGCCGATAATTGACGCGCGGGCAATCCGGATAACGAATTTGCGCATATACGCCGGCAACCTCAGGGTTTTCGACGCAGCAGGAATTCGCGGCCGACTTTGACGCTCGATTTGCCGTCGTATTCGATGATATCCGCCGTGGCATACGTTTCGTGCCAGTTGTCCGGCAGAAACGAACCGGTCCCGATCGAATCGATCGGCGCGTTGGCGACCGCCATGACCTTGCACTTGGCGGGCGTGAAACCCGAGGACGCGACAATGCGAACCCGCGGAAACCCGGCGGCGTCTAGCTGCTCGCGGACGTGCCAAATGGCGGCCGCGGATACGCCTGCGCCGACCAGATGGCGTAATTCGGTTTCGCTGCGGTAGCCGCGGATCGCTTCCGGCGCGCGCCGGTCGAGCACGGCATAAGCCCCCGGCGGATCGAGGCCCTCGACGTAACGCGAACCCGGCGTGTCCAGGCGCACCGAAAGCCGCCCTTGCCGTTCCATCTCGGCGAAACGCCGGCACACTTCGATCGAATCGCTGATTTCGCGGCCGTAATAGTCGACCAGCACCGTAAGATCTTCGCCCGGGTAGGCTTCGTGAAACATCTCGGCCGCGCGGACCGTCGAACCGGCATAGCCGATGATCGCGTGCGGCATGGTGCCCAGACCGCCCGCACGCCCGAAGAAATGCGCCGTGGCGTCGGTCGCGTTGCCGACGAAGCCGGCCGCCTTTACCTTCTTGCGCGCCCGCTCCGAGCCGACGCTGGCCGCGTAGGCCATCAACTCCGCCATTCCGATGCTGGCGCAATGGCGCGCGTCGAACGCCATGAACGCGACCTTCGGCAGATCGACGCACATCGTGTACGCGTTGTAGGCGGCGACGCACGTCGCGCCGAGCTTCTGCAGAAAGATCGTTTCGAGATCCACCAAATTGTGGAACGAGCCCGTCAGATAGAGCAACGGCTCGCCGGCCCCGACCCATTTGCCCTCGGGGTAGTTCAACTCGATCTTGAACTCGACGCCGCGCGCGCGCGCGATGGATTGGAGCCAATCGATCATCAGCCGTGGCGCCGAGATCACCGGCCGTCGCATGAACACCGCGTAGGTGACCGTCTTATCGCCGAACTTGCCGACAATGCCTTTGGAGCGATTGAAGTAATGATCGGTCCAGAGCGAAATTTCGCCATTGTCGGGCATCAAATTGATGCGCCGGACGCCGGGGCCGGGTTTCGGTTTCTGCTCGTTCATTGCGACCTCGGCCCGGGTAGGCAGTTGGTTATGACGCCGCCGCCAATTTCCGTTGATCGGCGGTACGCTCGATGCGCAGGGCTTCGGCGATCAGAAACGCGAGTTCGATAGCCTGCTGGGCGTTAAGCCGCGGGTCGCAGTGCGTATGATAGCGGTCCGCCAGCGCTTCCTCGGTGATTTCCTGGGCCCCGCCGATGCACTCGGTGACGTCCTGCCCGGTCATTTCGAAGTGAACGCCGCCCGCGTGCGTGGCTTCGGCGCGGTGCGCGTCGAAGAAACCCTGCACTTCGCGCAGGATCCGGTCGAACGCGCGCGTCTTGTAGCCGGTCGACGCCTTCATCGTGTTGCCGTGCATGGGATCGCACGACCACAGAACCGAACGCCCTTCCCGCTTCACTGCGCGCAACAGCGGCGGCAGCTTGGCGGCGACCTGGTCGGCGCCCATGCGCGAGATCAGCGTCATGCGCCCGGGCACATTGGCCGGGTTCAATGTGTCGAGCAGCCGCAGCAACTCGTCGGGCTTTGCCGACGGCCCGACTTTCATGCCGATCGGATTACACACCCCGCGCAAATATTCGACATGCGCGCCGTCCGGTTGGCGCGTGCGATCGCCGATCCACAGCATATGCGCGGAACAGGCATACCAATCGCCGGTCAGACTGTCCTGGCGGGTCAATGCCTGTTCGTATTGCAGCAACAGGGCTTCGTGAGAGGTAAAGAAGCTGGCTTCTTTCACTTGCGGCGATACGTCGGCGGTCAGGCCGCACGCCTCCATGAACGACAGCGCGTCGGTGATGCGGTCGGCCAGTTCGTTGTAGCGCTTGCCCTGCGGGCTATCGGCGACGAAATCCAGCGTCCAGCGATGCACTTTGTGCAGATCCGCGTAGCCGCCGAGCGCGAAGGCGCGCAGCAGGTTCAACGTCGCGGCGGCCTGGAAATACGCCTTCACCATCCGTTCCGGATCGGGCTTGCGCGACGGCGCATCGAAGCCGATGCCGTTGACGATATCGCCGCGGTAACTCGGCAATTCGACGTCGCCGATTTTTTCCATCGGCGCCGAACGCGGCTTGGCGAACTGGCCGGCGACGCGGCCAACCTTCACGACCGGCATGCCGGCGCCGTACATCAGCACGACCGTCATCTGCAGCAACACCTTGAACATGTCGCGGATGTTGTTGGCATTGAACTCGGCGAAACTTTCGGCGCAGTCGCCGCCTTGGAGCAGGAACGCCTTGCCTTCGGCGGCCTTGGCCAATTGGCCCGTGAGATCGCGCGCCTCGCCGGCAAATACCAACGGCGGATAGGTGCTCAGCTGGCCTTCGACATCGGCCAGCTGCTTCTGATCCGGGTAATCGGGCATTTGCTGAGCGGGCTTGCTGCGCCAGCTCGTCGGCGTCCATTTCGCGGGCATTGACGGGATTCCTTGCGGCGGTTTTTCGTGTCGCGCCCTGGATATACGCCCAACATTTGAAAAAATCCAGCGTTTACATGATCTTGGCCCAGAATGCCCAATCGGCTGCCGCTAAGCTACGGCAGCGATTGCATGATCCGGAATATGCCCGATTTGGTCCCGACCAAAGTGGCCAGCGTGTGCCGCTTGATGACCGGAAGACGACCGGCAGGCGCCATGAAGACGTCCCGCATCCAGCCGATGGTCCGGCTTCGGCCCTGAAACACGGGTGTCAGCCAACGGCTGGCCAGCTGGTAGTAGCCGACATGGGAGCGTCGCAACCGGGCATATCGTGCGGTTGCCTGTTCGATCGTGCCGCCGTGGCCCAGCGCATCGGCGACCGCGGCCGCCAGCACCTTGGCATCGATCAACGCCAGATTGGCGCCTTGGCCGAGTTGCGGGCTCATCGCATGCGCGGCGTCGCCGATGAACACCACGTTGCCGATATCCGGCCGTTGCAGCACGACGTCGCGATACCGCGCCGGAGTCAATTGCTGCAGGTCGACGATGGAATGCAGCAACGCCGCATAGTCGGGCCAGTAGGCCTGCATCTCGTCCTTCCACGCGGCCAGGCCGCGCCGGCGCCATGCCTCGAACTCGTCCGCGTGCAGGCTCCAGAACAGACTGACCAGCGGCGGATCGCTCGGCTGCAACCGCCCGACCGGCAGGATCCCCGCCATCTGGCGCGGCCCGTTGTAAACTTGGCGCAGCACGTCCGGGGATCGAATGTTCGGTGCCGGGCAGATGCTCCACACCGCGCCCCATCGATACGGCCGATCGCGCCGGACGATGCCGGCGGCGGCGCGCGCCGGCGAATCGCTGCCGTCCGAGAACACCGCAAGATCGAAGCCGGCATATTGCTTGCCGTGCGTATCGGTCAGGCGAACATCGGGGCCGGGCTCGAACCGCGTAATCTCGCAATTGGTGATCAGGCCGATATCGCCGGATTGCACGGCATCGAACAAAACTTGAAACAGGAAGCCGCGATGTATGCCGAGACCGAAATAATCCGGCGCCAGATCGCGGTAGCGCATATCGATCACGGTCCGGCCGTTGCGCGTGCGGCCGTCCAACCGGTCGATCCGCGCGCCTTGCCGGACCGCTGCCTCGTACAAGCCGAGCGCACGCAAGACGGCGAGCCCGGTCGGTTGCAGCAACAGACCCGCGCCGATCGGCTGCGGCGCGGCAAAGCGTTCAAACAGCGTCACCGCATGGCCGAGGCGGCGCAAAAAAAGCGCCGAGGCCAAACCGCCGACGCCGGCGCCGACGATCGCGACGGAAAGTTTTTTCGACACAATTCGACCCGGGCTTGAGCGCTCCTTATTCTGCCGCCTGTTTCTGCGGCTCCGGCACCGGCGTGCGCATGGTGACGAACTCCTCCGCCGATGTCGGGTGAATGCCGATGGTCGAATCGAAATCCGCCTTGGTGGCGCCGGCTTTCATTGCCACGGCGAAACCCTGAACGATTTCGCCCGCGTCCGCGCCGACCATGTGCAAACCGACGACCCTGTTCGACTCGCGATCGACCACCAGTTTCATCATGGTCTTCTCGTCGCGACCGGAAAGCGTGTGCTTCATGGCGCGGAAGGTCGCACGGAACACGTCGACCTGGCCGTATTTCGAACGCGCGGCGGTTTCGGTCAGGCCGACCGTGCCGAGCGGCGGCTGGCTGAACACGCAGGTCGGCACATACTCGTAGCCGACCTTGCGGCCCGTGGGACCGAACAGGCGATCGGCCAGCGCGTGGCCTTCGGCAATGGCGACGGGCGTGAGATTCAAGCGATCCGTGACATCGCCGATGGCGAAGATGTTCGGCACGTTCGTTTGCCAATCCGCATCGACGACAATCGCGCCTTTCTCGTCGAGTTTGACGCCGACCTTCTCGAGCCCGAGATTCTTGGTCATCGGCGCGCGGCCCGTGGCGTACATCACGAGATCGGCAGATAGAGTCGAGCCGTCCTGAAGGCGAACCAGCATCCCGTCGGTGGACTTCTCGATCGCCGCGATGTCGCTCTTGAAGCGCAGATCGATCCCTTTCTTGCGCATCTCTTCGGCCAGCGTCGTGCGTGCGTCGTCGTCGAAGCCGCGCATGAATAGGTCGCCGCGGTAAAGTTGCGTCACATGGGCGCCGAGCCCGTGAAAGATGCCGGCAAATTCGACCGCGATATAGCCGCCGCCGACGACGACGGCGCGCTTCGGCATGGCGTCGAGGAAGAAAGCTTCGTTCGACGTAACGATGTGTTCCTTGCCCGGAAAATCAGGCACCATCGGCCAGCCGCCGGTCGCCACCAAGATACGGTCCGCGGTCACGGTCTGGCCGCCGACGTCCAACGTATGCGAATCCTTGATCGTCGCGCGCGCCTTGAAGATCTTGGCGCCGGCGCCGCCGATCAGGCGTTCGTAAATCCCGTTGAGGCGGCTGATTTCGGCATTCTTGTTCGCAATCAGCGTGTGCCAGCTATGGCTGCGCGGCCCGACCGTCCAGCCAAAGCCCTTGGCGTCCTCGAAATCCTCGGCGAAGTGCGCCGCGTAGACCAGCAGCTTCTTCGGCACGCAACCGACGTTCACGCAGGTGCCGCCGAAGTACCGATCCTCGGCGATGCCCACGCGCGCGCCATGACCGGCCGCGATGCGCGAGGCGCGCGTGCCGCCCGAACCCGCCCCAATGACGAAAAAATCGAAATCGTACTTGGCCATGCCGTCCTCTGCTCGTAGCTGGCGAAAACCGGGGGACGGCGGCCGGTCAGAGGCCCGCCATCGCCAGGTACTTCACCTGAAGATAGTCTTCGATACCGTATTTCGAGCCCTCGCGCCCGAAACCCGATTGTTTCATGCCGCCGAACGGCGCCACTTCGGTCGAAATGACCCCGGTATTGATGCCGATCATGCCGTACTCCAGCGCCTCGCCGGTCCGCCAGATCCGCCGCATATCGCGGCTGTAAAAATAGGCCGCCAGGCCGAATTCCGTGTCGTTGGCCATGCGCACGGCGTCTTCGTCGGCCTTGAACCGAAACAAGGGCGCGACCGGGCCGAAGGTTTCCTCCCTGGCGATCTGCATGCCCGGCTTCATGTCGGCCAATACGGTCGGCTGATAGAACGTGCCGCCGAGTTCGTGGCGCTTGCCGCCGAGCACAACCCGAGCGCCCTTCTTGAGCGCGTCCGAAACATGTTGCTCGACCTTGTCCAGCGCGGCTTTGTCGATCAGCGGCCCCTGGTTGACGCCGGGCGCGGTGCCCTCGCCGACCTTGAGCCCGCTGACGGCCTGCGACAGGCGCGCGGCGAATTCGTCGTACACGCCGTCTTGAATCAGAAACCGGTTGGCGCAGACGCAAGTCTGCCCGGTATTGCGGAATTTCGACGCCATGGCGCCCTCGACCGCGGCATCCAAGTCCGCATCGTCGAACACGATGAACGGCGAATTGCCGCCGAGTTCGAGCGACAGTTTCTTCACCGTATCCGCGCATTGCTTCATCAGGAGCTTGCCGACCTCGGTCGACCCCGTGAACGACAGCTTGCGCACGATGGGGTTGGAAGTGAGCTCGCCGCCGATGGCAACCGGATCGCCGGTGACGATATTCAGGACACCCGCTGGAATGCCGGCGCGTTCGCCCAGCACCGCCATCGCGAGCGCCGAGAGCGGCGTCTGCTCCGCCGGCTTGATCACCATGGTGCAACCGGCGGCCAATGCCGGTCCGACTTTCCGCGCGATCATGGCGTTGGGAAAATTCCACGGCGTGATCGCGGCGCAAACGCCGATCGGCTCCTTGATGACGACGATGCGGCGATCGGCCAAGGGCTGCGGGATGGTATCGCCGTAGACGCGCTTGCCCTCCTCGGAGAACCATTCGATGAACGAAGCGCCATAGAGAATTTCGCCGCGCGATTCGGCCAGGGGCTTGCCCTGCTCGGCGGTCATGATCTGCGCCAGGTCTTCCTGATTCTCGAGCATCAGGTTGAACCATTTGCGCAGGATGGCGGAGCGTTCCTTCGCGGTCTTGGCGCGCCATGCCGGCCAGGCGCGATTGGCGGCTTCGATGGCGGCCTTGGTTTCGGCGGCGCCCATGTCGGGGATCGAACCGACCGGATGCAAATTCGCCGGATTGCGGACCGCGATGGTCTTGCCGCTGATCGCGCCGATCCATTTGCCGTCCACGAAAGCATCCGAACGCAGCAGCGACTGGTCTTTGATCTGCATGGCGGCCTCTTCTATTCGACGGTAACGGACTTGGCCAAGTTGCGCGGCTTGTCGACGTCCGTGCCCTTCAGCACGGCCGTATGATAGGCGAGCAGCTGCACCGGGATCGCGTAGAGAATCGGCGTCACGAACGGATCCAGCGCCGGCAGTTCGACCGTCGTTGCGGCGATCTTGCCGAGCTTCGCGATGCCGGCGCGATCGCTGAGAAAGATGACCTGGCCGCCGCGCGCCACGACTTCCTGCGTGTTCGAGGCGGTCTTGTCGAACAATTCGTCCGACGGGGCCACGACGATGATCGGAACCGATTTGTCGATCAAGGCGATCGGCCCGTGCTTCATTTCGCCGGCGGCGTAACCCTCGGCGTGGATGTAGGAGATTTCCTTGAGCTTGAGCGCGCCCTCCAGTGCGATCGGGTAGCTCGTCCCGCGCCCCAGATAGAGCACATCCCGCGCGTGCGAAACGCCCGCCGCGATATCGCGAATCTGCTGGTCGCGACTGAGCACTTCCGAGGCGCGCGCCGAGACCTCCGCCAGGGCGCGGGTCAGCGCCATTTCGCGTTGCCGGTCGATGACCCCGCGCGCCCGCGCGGTGGCGATCGCGAGGCACGCGAGGACGGTCAACTGCGTGGTGAACGCCTTGGTCGACGCGACGCCGATTTCCGGTCCGGCCTTGGTCGGAAACACGACATCCGATTCGCGCGCGATCGAGCTCTCGGCGACGTTGACGACCGAGACGATGTGCTGGCCCTGCTCTTTCGCGTAGCGCAACGCCGCCAGCGTGTCCGCCGTCTCGCCGGACTGCGAGACGACGATCATCACGCCGCCGGGCGGCATCGGCGCCTGGCGATAGCGAAATTCCGAGGCGACGTCGATTTCGACCGGCACGCGGGCCAGCTGCTCGAGCCAGTATTTCGCCACCAACCCCGCGTAATACGCCGTGCCGCACGCGGTAATGGTGAATTTCGGCACGGTCGCGAGATCGAACGGCAGGCTCGGCAACGAGATCGTACGCGACGCGGGATCGAAAAACGTCCGCAAAGTTTCGCCGATGACGGCCGGCTGCTCGTAGATCTCCTTGAGCATGAAATGGTCGAACGCGCCCTTGCCGACCAGCGCGCCGGAAGCCGCGGTTTCGACGATCTTGCGGACGACCTTCTCGCCGTCCTTGTTGCGGATTTCGACCTTATTGCCGTGCAGGATCGCCCAATCGCCTTCGTCCAGATACGTGATCTTGCGGGTCAGCGGCGCGAGCGCCAGCGCATCCGAACCCAGATACATCTCGCCGTCGCCGTACCCGACCGCAAGCGGGCTGCCGCGCCGGGCGCCGATCATCAGATCCTGCTCGCCGCTGAAAATCATCGCCAGCGCGAACGCGCCTTCGAGCCGCCGCAACGCGGCGCCGACGGCGTCGGCCGGATTCATCTGGCGGTCCAGATAGTAGGTCACCAGATGGGCGATCACCTCGCTGTCGGTGTCGCTGGCAAAAATGTGTCCGGCTTCGAGCAGCTCGTCCTTGAGCTCGGCGAAATTCTCGATGATGCCGTTATGGACCACGGCGACGCGCGCGGTGGCGTGCGGATGGGCGTTGCGTTCGTTCGGAATTCCGTGCGTCGCCCACCGCGTGTGGCCGATGCCGACCCGCCCGGCCAGCGGCTGCTGCGCCAGCAGCGCTTCGAGATTCTTGAGCTTGCCCTCGGCACGGCGGCGCTCGATGCCGCCGTTCACCAGGGTCGCAACGCCGGCCGAATCGTAGCCGCGATATTCGAGCCGCCGCAGCCCGTCGACCAGCAGGGCCGATACGTCGCGTTTGCCGATGATGCCGACGATCCCGCACATGGCGACCGCTCAGTCCTTGCCGGGTTTGGATTTCGCGGCCTGCCGCGCGGCTTTTTCGGCGCTTTTGCGCTCGCGCAGCAACCGGCCGCCGCTTGCGACCGTGCGCTGCTCGTTGCGCTCGACCGCCAGGGCATCGGCGGGCACGTCCTGCGTGATCGTGCTGCCGGCGCCGACGACGGCGCCCGCGCCGACGCGCACCGGCGCCACCAGCGCGGTGTTCGAGCCGATGAACGCACCGGCGCCGATCTCGGTCGGATGCTTCAGATACCCGTCGTAGTTGCAGGTGATCGTGCCGGCGCCGATATTGGCCTCGGCCCCGACCGTCGCATCGCCGAGATACGTCAGGTGATTCGCCTTGGCACCTTTGCCCAGGCTGGTGTTCTTGACCTCGACGAAATTGCCGACATGTGCCTCCTGCGCCAGTGCCGCGCCCGGCCGCAGCCGCGCGAACGGCCCGACGATCGCGCGCTCGCCGACGATCGCGCCTTCGATGTGGCAATAGGCGCGAATTTCGACGCCGTTGCCGACCCGCACGCCGGGCCCGAAGCGAACCCCGGGCTCGACCACCACGTCCTGCCCGAGCTCGGTATCGAAACTGAAATAGACCGTCGCCGGATCGATCAGCGTCGCGCCGTTCGCCATCGCGCGCCGGCGCAGCCGTTCCTGCGCGATCCGCTCGGCGCGCGCCAGTTCGACACGATCGTTGACGCCGAGCACTTCGCTTTCGTCGCACAGGATATGGCGGCACGCGCGCCCGTCCGCGCGCGCGAACGCGACGATATCGGTCAAATAAAATTCCCGCTTGGCGTTCTTATCGCCGATCCGCGCCAGCCAGCCGGGCAACCGGCGACCGTCGATTGCCATCACGCCCGAGTTGCACAGGCGCGACTCCAGCTGCGCCGGCGAGGCATCCTTGGCTTCGACGATCCCGGTCAGCATGCCGGCCGGATCGACCACCAGACGCCCATAGGCGCCCGGGTTGGCGGCCTCGAAGCCGACCACCGCGACGCCCATCTCGGCGCCCGCCTGGTGTGCCGACACGAGCCGGCGCAGCGTCTCGACCGACAGGAGCGGCGTGTCGGCGTAAACAACCAGTACGGTTCCGTCGAGCCCCGCCAGCGCGGGCAGCGCGCTTTTCACGGCGTCCGCGGTGCCCTTTTGCTGTTTCTGGACGACCGTCGCGTGGGGTGCCACGGCGCGTTCGACGGCGTCCATGCCCGGGCCGACGACGACGATCGACAAGGCGGGATTCAACGCATCGGTGGCGGCCAGCACATGGCCGATCATCGCCCGCCCCGCGATCGGGTGCAGAACCTTGGGCAGCGCGGATTTCATGCGCGTGCCCTTGCCGGCAGCCAGAACCACAATGGCAAGATCGGTGTTTGGCATCACGAGATGTGCGCTACGCTCGATAGGGGTGCGGCAGGTCGCGACCATGCCATAAGCAACCGCATCGCACAAACACACAAAATGTTACGCTCCTGCAACGCCTTACCTGGCTTTCGCGGGGCACATTTTTGGCCTCGAATGATCGCCGATTCGACACCTTGGAACGAGGCGGAAAACCCGCGCGGTCGATGCGGACTTTATAATTCGCTTTCCGGCAAACCGCGCCGCGGTGAAATATTGCAACGCCGCCGTTTCCGCCCCGCGACACGGGCAGCCGGCAGCAAAGCTAAGTTGACCCTGCGCGGATCACGCTCGACGGCGCGGCCGGCGGGCCCACGGTTTTTGCTTCTGCGGTCCGGTTTCGAGCTTGGCCCGCGCGAGCAGGACGGCGACGTCCTCGGGCGGCCCTTGAAAGCGAACGCCGACGATCGTGCCCCGCATGTGAACGATATCCGCCCACAATTCGCCCAGCCTCGGGGACGAGATCAGGACCGATTCGCGCGTCAAAGTCAGATCGCGATCGAAGCGGAGCTTTGCGCCGCCGGTCGACAGATCGAACAGAATGCAGGCATAGCTGACCCTGCCCTGAAGCATGCGGGCGGGCCATACGACCGCGCGCCGCTTGCTCGCGCGCTTGTCGCGCGGCGGTACGATATTCAATTTACCCAGTCCCCCCCGACGCACGCAGCCGTTCACGCTCGAACGACTCCCCCCGTCCTCTTTCAAAACCTACATGCTGCGTGGTGCGTTTGAAAGCCCCTCGCGGCCAATTCGCGCGCCGGACGCCGCTTCCCTTCGATCGGAACTACTTCTTGTTCGGCTTGGCGTAGGTATTGCCGGCGGGCGCCTGCTGCGTGACGGTCTGCGGCGTAGCGGTGGGCGGCGGGCTGGGCTTTTCGGGTTCGGTGGTCAGCGCCGCGTTGCGCTCGGCCTTGTTGAACGGATCCGGCGCTTCGGCGCCGGACGGGTTGAATACGGCCGACGCCGCCGCAAGACCCACGGCAAGCGCCGCGATCGGGCCGGCGTAACGCAGCTTCGATTTGATCATGCGAGCCTCCTGTGGCCAGGCGGCACTATATTCCTGTTTCGGCCGCCGCGCCCGGTTCGGCTGGTTAAAATCCGCGGCGGCAATTATTCGATTTTAAACCACGCCATATTCGGAAATGATCGATCGGAATCGGCCGCACCGAAACCGAGCCGCGCCGATAAGGGAGCCGCGTTTGGCGAGACGACCGCGCATCGAGACGCTGGTGCTGGACCTGGACGGCACGTTGATCGACAGCGTGCCCGACTTGGGCGACGCCGTGAACGCGGTCTTGCTGGCGGAAGGTCTGGCGCCGGTCGGCGCGCGGGAGTTGCGGCGCTTCGTCGGCGAGGGCGCTCAACGCATGGTCGAGCAGGCCGTGGACTATCGCGGCGGGGCGATCGATCGCGGCGCGATCGAACGACACATGCAGGTCTTTCGCGACGCCTATCGGCAATGCTGCACGCGAAAGACGCACCTATATAAGGACGTGGCGGAAACGCTGCGGCAGTTGGCCGGCGACGGCTACCGTCTCGCGCTGTGCACCAACAAGCCGACCGAGCCGTCGCTCGCCATCCTGAAAGCGTGCCGCATCGACAGCCTGTTTGCGGCTGTGATCTGCGGCGACACGTTCGCGGTGCGCAAGCCGGACCCGCTGTGCGTGACCGAAGCGATCGCGCGCAGCGGCGGCCGCATCGAAGCCGCGGCGATGATCGGCGACAGCCGGCACGACGTTAAGGCCGCCCACGCCGCGCGCGTCCCGGCCATCGTCGTCAGCTACGGCTATTCGGATGTGCCGGTCGAATCGCTCGGCGCCGACGCGATCATCGGCGGCTTCGGCGAACTGCCGCACGCGCTCCGCACCCTTGCTTGACAGCCCAAACCCAGCCTCCTATATGACGGCCAGTGGGTGCGTAGCTCAGTGGGAGAGCATCGTCTTCACACGGCGGGGGTCGTAGGTTCAATCCCTACCGCACCCACCATTAATTCCCCAATTGAAACATTGCTGTAAAAGAAGTCGTGCGACTGTCGCAATGGGAACAAAATAGAATTTTGGGTCAAAACTTGGAGCGTTACGGCTGTGCCGGCTAAATTGCTGGCATTTTGACCGCTAAAATTAAATGCAGCCAAGGGCTCTTAAAGTGTCCGGCGTCAGCACCAATGAGACAGATTGAGGGTATCGAACAGAGGAGGATTTTGGTCTCATCGCAGTGACGAAGGAACGAAGATGAGAGCAAAATCCTTAAGCGCCAAGGCGACGCCCGGCGAGCGGGCGGTGCAGGATATCAGACGCGCGACCCGGCGGCATTTTTCGGCCGAAGAGAAGATCCGCATCGTGCTTGACGGGCTGCGCGGCGAAGACAGCATTGCCGAACTGTGCCGGCGCGAAGGTATTGCCCAAAGCCTGTATTATGTCTGGTCGAAGGAGTTCCTCGAAGCCGGCAAACGCCGCCTGGCAGGCGATACCGCCCGTGCCGCGACCACCGACGAGGTCAAGGACCTGCGCCGGGAGGCGAGCGCCCTGAAGGAAGTCGTCGCCGAACAGGCGCTTGAGCTGCGCTTGCTCAAAAAAAGCATGCTCGCGGATGGGGGAGACCAAGAATGAGATATCCCGCATCCGAGAAGATCGAGATCATCCGCAGCGTCGAGCAGTCCTCGCTGTCGGCACGGCGCACGCTGGAGCAGATCGGCGTGCCGCGCGCCACGTTCTACCGCTGGTACGATCGGTATCAGGCTGGCGGCCCGAAAGCGCTGGAGGATCGCCCAGCCCGGCCGAACCGGGTCTGGAACCGCATCCCCGACGATGTCCGTGCCGCGATCATCGTGCTGGCGCTGGAGCAGTCCAAACTGTCGCCGCGCGAACTGGCCGTGCGCTTCACCGACGAGCGTGGCTACTTCGTATCCGAAGCCACGGTTTACCGGCTGTTGAAGGCGCACGACCTGATCACCAGCCCCGCCTTCATCGTGATGAAGGCGGCGTCCGAGTTTACCGACAAGACCATCCGACCCAACGAGATGTGGCAGACCGACTTCACCTATCTCAAGATCATCGGCTGGGGCTGGATGTATCTGTCCACCATCCTCGACGACTTCTCACGCTACATCATCGCCTGGAAGCTGTGCACGACGATGAAGGCCGAGGACGTGACCAAAACGCTGGAACTTGCCCTGACGGCCTCGGGCTGCGACCAAGCCCATGTCCGGCACAAACCTCGGCTGCTGTCGGATAATGGTTCCAGCTACATCTCCGGCGATCTCGCCGCATGGCTCGTCGACAGGAAGATCGTTCACATCCGTGGTGCGACCTATCATCCGCAGACCCAGGGCAAGATCGAGCGCTGGCACCAGACCCTCAAGAACCGCATCCTGCTGGAAAACTACTTCCTGCCCGGTGATCTCGAGCCGCAGATCGACGCGTTCGTCGAACATTACAATCATCGCCGCTACCACGGAAGCCCCGATAATCTAACGTCGGCCGACGTCTACTTCGGCAGAGGTCACGCGATCCTGCTCGAACGCCCGCGCATCAAACGAAAGACCATCGAACATCGGCGCTTGCTTCACCGCAAAATCGCCGCTTAAAATATCGACCCCAGATGAGCCCAACGCTCCACTGATCTACCCCCCCCCATCTGTCCCAAATGATCTGACGACGAACACCGCTCAGGCAACGTGTGGGACAATGCGGCGATGGAGAGCTTCTTCTCGTCATTGAAGATCGAGCGGATAGCGCGCAAGGTGTATCGAACGCGGGACGAGGCCAAGGCCGACGTGTTCGACTACATCGAACGCTTCTACAATCCGAAACGTAGGCACTCCACGATAGGCTATATGAGCCCTATGGAGTTCGAGCAGAAGGCTGGTTTAGCTTAAGCGGCTGTCAACCGAACCGGGTGCAGGCCAGACCAAGC
>JBFWYO010000007.1:0-85630 GCA_050186335.1 Alphaproteobacteria bacterium
AATTTCTCGCCTTTCAAGACCGCGATATTCGGGCTGCTGTTTGTTCCGGCCTTGGTGATCGGCGTCGATTACGCCACGGACAATCTCGGGCCGCGCGCGCTGAACGAAGTCATTCATCTGATCGGCCTGTGGGCCATTCGGCTGCTGATGTTGTCGCTGGCGGTGACGCCGCTGCGGCAGATCTGGCAGTGGCCGCGCCTGGTCGTCGTCCGACGCATGCTCGGCGTCGCCGCTTTCGTCTACGCCGCGGTCCATCTGGTCGCGTACACGGCGAGTCTCGCCTTCAAGCTCGAAATGCTCGTGGTCGAGATCGTGGTGCGGATTTACCTGACGATCGGCTTCGTCGCTTTGCTGGCGCTCGCGGCACTGGCGATAACATCGACCGACGGCATGGCGCGGCGCCTCGGCGGCAAGCGCTGGCGCCGACTGCACCGGCTGGTCTATCCGATCGCGATCGCCGCGGTCGTTCATCATTTCATGCAGGTAAAGGCCGATCTGACCGAGCCGTTGCTGATGACCGGCGCACTGGTCTGGCTCCTGGCGTATCGCCTGTTGACGCGCAATCGCGGTCCGGCACGGCCGCCCGCGGGCGCGATGTTGATCGCGCTGACCATCGCCGTTGCCGTCGTGCTCGCACTCGGCGAGGCCGGCTACTATCTGTATCGGTTCAACGCCCCGCCACTGCGTGTGCTGTCGATGAATCTGGATTTTTCGTTCGGCCCGCGGCCGGTGTGGTGGGTACTCGGCATCGGCGTCGCAGTGTCGGTCGTAAGTGTGCTGCGCGCGCGCCGCGTCAAACCGTCGGCCGCCGTCACGCGCGCGGCGCCGTCGGTCATGTCCCGTTCGGCGGGGCAGTAGCTTCGTCGTCGTCGGCGACCGGCTGTTGTTGCGGTTCCGGCGCGATCACCGAACCATCGGAACGGAACAACGGCAAAACGCGCGCCAGCACCGCGGCCACGCGCGCCGGCGTTTCCTCGAAGCAGATCCCGGCGTGATCGCGCCGGCGCCATACCACCTTCGCCCGCATCGCCTCGAAATGCTTCGTCGAGACCGCGACGATCGAGTGGACCGGCGGCACGAGAATCTCCATCTCGGTCTCGGTCTGTTCGATGCGCAGCTTCGCGCCGGTTGCCGACAGGTCGAGAAGCAGGCATGGCCAAACCGTGCCGTCGAATTCGATCGTGCCGGACCAGAGTACGCGCCTGCGTTGCGCCCGCCGTTGTTCGGGGATCGTTTCGGACGGCGCAGGATCGGTAAGCATCGTTCCTTCCTTTCGGTCATGCAGACGCAAATGTCGCGCGCCAAGGTTTAGAAGTCGTGAAGAATAAGCTATTTAATTAATTAAGGGGATGCCGTCCTAGCGTAACTGGGGCTGGACCCTACCGGGCGGCGGCGGGCTTGCCGCGGCATCGAGCCGCCCCTAAAGTCCCGCGCGCTTTCGGACGGACGCGAGCGGGGCTGCTGCTTCCGTGCCGTCCGGACGCCGATACGAAACAATTGCAAGGACCGCCCGCCGTGACCCTCAAAGCTTCGAAACGCGGGCAAATCCCGCCGTTCATCGTCATGGACGTCGTACGCGCGGCCAACGAACGCGAAGCGCGCGGCGAGGGCGTCCTGCACCTGGAAGTCGGTCAGCCGTCGACCGGCGCCCCGCATGGCGTGATCGAGGCCGCCGCCGCCGCGCTACGGGCCGACAAGCTCGGTTATACCGACTCGTTCGGCATTCCCGCGCTGCGCCATGCCATCGCCCGGCATTATCGCGACTGGTACGGATTGAATGTGCCGATGGAGCGCGTGGTGGTGACGACCGGTTCGTCCGGCGCGTTTCTGCTGTCGTTTCTGGCGTCGTTCGATCCGGGCGACCGGGTCGTCATGGTCGAACCGGCCTATCCTTGCTACAAGAACATTCTCAATGCCATCGACGTCGAGCCGGTCTGCGTTCCGGGCGAAGCATCGACGAATTATCAGCCCACCCCGGAAATTCTCGATCGGATTCCGGGCCGCATCGACGGCCTGATCGTCGCCAGTCCGAACAACCCCACCGGTTCGGTGATCCCACCGGCCGAATTCAAGGCCTTGGCCGAACATTGCGGCAAGCGCGGCATCCGCTTGATCTCGGACGAAATCTACCACGGTATTACCTACGGCACCGCGGGCACCTGCGCGCTGGCGTTCAACGACGATGCGTTCGTGATCAACAGCTTCTCGAAATATTTCTCCATGACCGGCTGGCGGATCGGCTGGATGATCGTGCCGAAGGATCTGCTGCGCGCGGTCGAATGCCTGGCGCAGAATCTGTTCATCTCGGCGCCGACCTTGTCGCAGCATGCCGCGGTCGCCGCCTTCGCGTGTCACGCTGAGCTGCGCGACAACGTCGCCAAGTACGCGCGCAACCGCGCGCTGTTGCTGGAACAGCTGCCGAAGGCGGGCTTCGATCGCCTGGTGAGTGCGGACGGCGCCTTCTACATTTATGCCGACGTGGCGCATCTGACCAACGACAGCGAGGAGTTCTGTCGTCGCATGCTGTCCGAAACCGGCGTAGCCGCGACTCCCGGCGTGGATTTCGATCCGGCCCGCGGCAAGTCGTTCATGCGATTTTCGTATGCCGGCGCGACGCATGACATGGAAGAGGCCGCGCGGCGCCTGCGCGCGTGGCGGGCCTAGGCGCTAGCGGTCGATCCAGTTCAATTTCTGGTCGCGAAAACGCCGCCACAATTTCGGCAGGCGCGCCATCTGTTTCTTGACGCGCCGCTGGCGCCAGCGCTCGATCGAAGCCTGAATGCCGGCGCTTCGCGCCGGGTCGAGCGGCGGTCTGGCGTCGCGCAATGCTTCGACGACCAACTCGGCGGCGACGCGCGCGTCGTTGATCGCGCCAAGCGCATCCTGCAGGTCGCGCAATGCGTCGAGATAGCGCGTCGCCCGTTCCGAGCCGTAGATCGGCCGGAAGAACTGCATGGCGTAGCGCAACTCTTTGATCTTCAGGCGCAGCTCGTGCAGCGCGTCGACATCGAGCCGCGTGATGTCGCTCGCCGTTGCACGCAGCTTGCGGCCGCGCTTGCGCAGGAACTGCGCCGCATAGGACCGCACCTGCGCGTTCAAAGCCCCGCCGCCATGTGGCGGCTCCAGCGCGATCAACTGGTCGCGCAACCGGTCGCCGAAACTTTCCTTGATCGCCCGGTACCGCGGATCGTCGAGCGCCGCGCGCGCGATTCGATAGGCAACTTGGCGTTTGCGCGCGGCCGTGCGTTCGATCGGTTCGCGCTGCGTGGCTTGTTCGAGCGAGCGTGCGAGGCGCGGCAGCGTCTCGCCGATGAACACGTCCCAATCGCGCGCGGAAGCGAGCGCGTGCCCGAGCCAGCGTGCTTCGTCGGCAAATGTCTTGCGCAGTTCGCGTGGCACCACGCCGCGGAAGATCTTGAAAGCGGCACGCAGCCTGCGAACCGACACCCGCATGTCGTGCACGCCGTCGACCGCCGCCGACGAACGGCGATGGCGCACCAGCGGTTCGGCGGCCTCGATGCCGTCGATACAGCGTTCGACCACGATGAGCAGATAGTCGCCGACCGTCGTCGAAGCGGTCGGCAATGTGCCGCCCCGGAGCGGATAGCGAACATGCGGCCGGTGCGGCGTCAATGCGATCCCCCGATCGGCCGATTTGCGACGGTGTTGCCTATTCGATCAGCCGCTGCCACCAGCCGGAGCGCTTCGGGCGCGACGTTTCGTCGGCCGCCGCCGGCGGCGTCGCGTCGCCGATGGGCGTCGGCGTCAGCACGGCCTTCGGCGGTTCCACAGGTCGCGCGGTTTCGGAGTCGCGACGCGGCTTCGTCGGCTCGGCTTCGAAATTCATCGCGGACTGGGGTTCGCGCTGCGGCGCCGGTTGCCATTCCCGGCGCGGCTCGTGTTCGGGTGACGCCGCGTCGTCGCCGCGACGAATCACCGAAGCCGCAACATCGCCGCGCTCGGCCGGTTTGGTATCGGGGCGATCGACCGGTTGGGCTTCGAGCCGGGATTCGGCATGGGCTTCCGCGATCGGACGATCGCCGGTTGCGTGCGGTTCCGACGGTTGGGTTTCGGCGTCGCCAAGCGAAGATTCGGCGCCCGCAGTCTCGACCGCATCGTCTTCGATGCGGCCGCGACGACGACGGCGGCCGCCGCGCCGCCCGCGCCGCCGCCGGCGACCGTCGCGCTGCTCTGCGTCCAGGCGCGTGTGTTCGTCTTGTGACTCCGACAGCACCGACGCCTGCTCGGTTACATCGCCGGCGGGCGTTGTGTCGACCATCGGATCATAGACGGATGCCGCGGGCGTCGACTCGCTGATCGCGGCCTGCGCCGCTGCAGGACGGACGTCCGAAACGTCGTCGAGGGCAGGTTCGTTTTGGGCGGGCAGCCGATTGTCGGCCTGCACGCCGGGCTGCGCCTGCGCCAGCGGCGCGCGCGGCTGGGTGCCGTCGAAATCGCCGCCGCGGCCCCGCCGCCGCCGCCGCCGGCGGCGCCGGCCCTCGCGGAACTCGCCCGGCGGTTGGCCGGGTTGTGCCGCATCGTCGTCGCGCGGTTGGTCGCGACGCACCGAATCGGGGCGTGCATCTTCGTGCCGGACTCGCTCGTGCCTGGGCTGTTCGCGCCGGCCATGGTCGTGACGCGGTTGATCCGGGCGCGGCTGTTCTTGCCTGGCCGGCTCGACCCTGGCTCCGTCGTCGGCGCGCGGCGGTGCATCGGCATGGGCGACCGCATGGACCGGTTGTCCGGGTTCGCCGCGCAGCGCTGCGCGTTCGATGCGATGCGCCGGCGGGATCAGCTTGTCGTCGGTCGCCACGATGACGTGGAAGTCGTAGCGGCGTTCGATTTCCGCCAGGCTCTGGCGCTTCTGATTGAGCATGTAAAGCGCAACGCTGCTCGGCACGTATACCGTCAGCTCCGCGCTGCGCCGGCGCATGCCTTCTTCCTCGATCGCGCGCATCACGTGCAGCGCGGTCGATTCGGTCGAGCGGACGAACCCGGTGCCGCCGCACGCCTGGCAAACCTGCGTGCTCGATTCGAACAGGCTCGGACGCAAACGCTGACGCGACATTTCCAACAAGCCGAACGCACTGATCCGGCCGACTTGAATCCGTGCGCGGTCCTGCCGCAGCGCATCCTTCAGTCGCCGTTCGACGTTGGCCTTGTTGCGATGCTCCTCCATGTCGATGAAGTCGATGACGATCAGGCCGGCAAGATCGCGCAGGCGCAGCTGGCGCGCGATTTCGTCGGCGGCCTCCAAATTCGTGCGATACGCGGTTTCTTCGATGTTGCGTTCGCGCGTGGCTCGACCCGAGTTGACGTCGACCGCGACCAGCGCTTCGGTCGAGTTCATGACGATGTAGCCACCCGATCGCAATTGAACGGACGGGCTATGGATCGAATCGAGCTGGCTTTCGATCTGGTAGCGGTGGAAGAGCGGGATGCCCTCGCCATTGTACACCTGCACGCGTTTGGCGTGGCTCGGCATCAGCAGCTTCATGAAACCCTTGGCCGCCTTGTAGCCTTCTTCGCCTTCGACCAGGATTTCGTCGATTTCCTTGGAATAGACGTCGCGGATCGCGCGCTTGATCAGGCTTGCTTCTTCGTAAATCAATGCAGGCGCCGTCGAACTCATTGTCCGTTCGCGGATGTCGTCCCACAATTTCACGAGATATTCGTAGTCGCGCTTGATCTCGGCCTTGGTGCGCTCCATGCCGGCGGTGCGCACGATGACCGCCATGCCGTCCGGAATCTCGAGATCCTCGATCAGGCTCTTCAGACGCTTGCGGTCTTGCTGGCTGGTGATCTTGCGCGAAACGCCGCCGCCGCGCGGTGTGTTCGGCATCAAGACGCAATAGCGGCCGGCCAGCGAAATGTAGGTCGTGAGCGCCGCGCCCTTGTTGCCGCGTTCTTCCTTCTGCACCTGCACCAGCATGATCTGCCGGCGCGCGACCACTTCCTGAATGCGATAGCGGCGATAGAAATTGCGCGACGGCCGCCGCGCTTCGGCCTCTTCCTCGGCTTCGTCGCTGCCGAGTGTGTTGACCGTTTCGGGCTGCGAGGGCGGGCTGGTTTCGGCAACCGAATCGACGCGCGCGTGCGCCGGATTCTCGTCACCGGGCTCTTCGTTGCCGGGCTCTTCATCGCCGTTCGACGTCGCGGGCCGCGGTTCGGCTTCCGCTCCGGACGGCGGCGCTTCGACGCTTGATTCCGGCTGCGGCTGGTCTCCTGTCGGTTCCTCGAACGCGGCCGGCTGGTCATCGGCACTCATCGCTTCGAATGCGGGCGCCGGTTCGGCCGGTTGGGCATCGACGCGTTCGGACGGTATCGACGGGGCCGAAGGATCGGGCGCGAAGAACTGGTCTTGCAGGCGCTGTTCGGTTCTGTCCTGGCTCGCGTCGGCGCTCGGCTCGCTCTCGTTCGCCGGCTCATCGGGCAGTTGCGGCTGCAGCGGCTCGATGGTCTCCGGCGCGGCCGGCTCGCTTTCGTAGCGTTCGTCGTGGCCGGCGCGTTCGGCCGCTTCGCTGACCGGCGCCGGCTCGTCCGATTGAACCCGGGCCACCTCGTTGTCGGCCGCCGCGGCGGCCATCAGGGCCTCGCGGTCGGCGACCGGCAACCGGTAATAGTCGGGGTGGATTTCGCTGAACGCCAAGAACCCGTGCCGATTGCCGCCGTAATCGACGAACGCGGCTTGCAGGGAAGGCTCAACTCGCGTCACTTTCGCGAGGTAAATATTGCCTTTTATCAGCTTCTTAGTAGACGTTTCGAAATCGAATTCTTCAAGTCGATTGCCGCTTATCACAACCACCCGGGTTTCTTCCGGATGCGTTGCGTCGATCAACATACGCTTCGCCATTCATAACTCCAGAACGACTCCCGCCGCCCGCCGACCGATCGGACTCTCCCTATTGGGCCTTAGGGCGGGGCAGTCGTTGCATCATTTGCGAGGAGTTTGGAAATCTGGGTCGCGCGGCTTTCGACACGCGCAACACCCGTAACGCCGGCCTCGATCGCCGGACGGCCTGCCGCGCCTCGCGCAGCGGATCCCGTCCTCAGCAATTGCGCCGCGACTCAAAGATTGAGCCTGCGACAAGGTCCGGCGCTTCCGCACCGCCTCTGTGTTTCATTTCGTGCACACGATCACGAGCGCCAACGGCGCGACCCGGCTGGGTCCGGCGGGCAATAACATGAACTTTGCACCGCCTGAGATTTCCGGCACGGACCGAGCGCCTCGACGCCGGCCGGCCGGGCGAACCCGGGCGCGACGCGGACAGTGGCACAGCCCATAGCAACAAACGGGCGTACCATAGTCGCCGAAGGCGGCAACCACAATGACCAAATAACGAGCCGATTTGAGACAGTTCCAGCGCCGAACAATAATTGATGCAGCAATTAACTGTGAAATAAGGGAAATTCGCCCAGTGAACGCATCTATATTTCGCGATTCTTTCGCGATACAATTCTAATCCTATGTCATTACTTGGCGAAATCCAGGCATCAATTACGGCTCGGGCCGTGCCGCTCGTGGCCGGGGCGGTCATGGCGCTCGCCGCACTGCCGGCGACGACCGCGCCAGCCCTGGCCGACCCTGAGGTGGTCGGCATCCGTGTCGGCGCCCAGCAGGGCCTGACACGCGTCGTAGTGACGGTCACCGAGGCGATCAAGTACCGCGTCAGTGTGCTCAGCGACCCGTACCGGCTGATCATCGACCTGCCGGTTGTGGAGTGGCGCGTGCCCAGCCAGTCAGCATTGAGCAATGCCGGCCCGGTTACCGCCTATCGGTTCGGGTCGTTCTCGGCCGAGGCGACGCGGGTCGTGATCGACCTGAGCCGGCCGGTCCGCATCGACAAGGTGTTTCATCTGGCACCGAAGGACAACATCAGGACCTGGCGCGTCGTGGTCGATTTGGCCGACATCTCGGCGGAGGAATTCGACCGCATCCTGCGCGATCAATCCAAGCGGCAACCGACGCCCGACGATCGTTCGCCGCCGAAGGCCGAGAAGCCGCGCGGCGCCAAGCCGGTGATTGTGCTCGATCCGGGCCATGGTGGCGTCGATCCCGGCTCGACCGGGGCCAGCGGTGCCAAGGAAAAGGACATTGTCCTGCAAATGGGCAGGGAGTTGCAGGCGGCGCTCAACAAGACGGGCCGCTACAAAGTCGTGCTGACGCGTGAGGGCGACACGTACGTGCCGCTGCGCGGACGTTACGAAATCGCGCGCCGCTCCGCCGCCGAACTGTTCCTGTCCCTGCATGCCGATTCGAACAACAACCCGATCTATCGCGGCACCTCGGTCTACACCTTGTCCGAGCGCGCGTCGGATCAGGAAGCCGACGCGCTGGCCAAGCGCGAGAACCGATCCGACGTCATCGCCGGCGTGGATCTGAGCGGCGAATCGGATCAGGTGGCCGGGATCTTGATCGATCTGGCCCAACGCGAGACGCTCAATCAATCGATCCGGTTGGCCGATGTGCTGGTCGGCGAGATGCGCCGGGAAACGGCGATGGTGCCAAAGCCCCATCGTTCGGCCGGTTTCGCCGTGCTCAAGGCGCCCGATGTGCCGTCGGTGCTGATCGAGTTCGGCCACATCAGCAATCCGAAGGACGAGAAACTGCTGCAGACGCCTGCATACCGCGCGAAAACGCTCGCCGCCGTCGTCCGCTCCGTTAACAAATACTTTGACTACATGGCCAAATTGGAGAATTCTCCGCGCGCCCGTCATAACTAGGCCATATTTACCCCGTAGGCGTGGCGGAATGCCTAGATTTTTTGGGGTTTGCGGACGCGACGGGCAGGCGGCAGCGGTTGCGGGGGCGACGCCATCAAGGCCCACACTGGAAGAGGTCGAACTTGCGTTTCCTGTTACGTTGGACCGTCCGGCTGCTCAGCCTCGCATTCCTGTTCGCGATCGTCGGCTTGGCGGTCGTGTTCGGCGCGATCTACTATTACGGCAAGGATCTGCCCGACTACACGGCGCTGAAGAATTACGAGCCGCCGATCGTCACCCGCGTCTACGCCAATAACGGCCGTCTGATCGGTGAGTTCGCCGCTGAGAAGCGCGTCTTTGTGCCGATCGGCGTGGTGCCGAAGCCGCTGATCAATGCCTTCATCGCCGCCGAAGATCAGCGTTTTTACACGCATAGCGGGGCCGATCCGATCGGCATCGCGCGCGCCGCGTGGACGAATATCTCCAACATGGGATCCGAAAAGCGCCTGGTCGGCGGTTCGACCATCACGCAACAGGTCGCGAAAAACTTCCTGCTGACCAGCGAGAAATCGTTCGAGCGCAAGATCAAGGAACTGATCCTGTCGTACCGGATCGAGCAGGCCTACTCGAAGGAGCGCATTCTCGAGCTGTACCTGAACGAAATCTACCTCGGCAACAACGCCTATGGCGTGGCGGCGGCGTCGTTGGCGTATTTCAACAAGTCGCTCGAGGAGTTGACCATAGCCGAGATGGCCTTCCTGGGCGGGCTGCCGCAAGCGCCGAGCCGGTACAATCCGGTCAAGAACTACAAGGAAGCCAAACGCCGGCGCGACTACGTGCTGTTGCGCATGATGGAAGACGGATTCATCAGCAAGGACGAGTACGAGCAGGCGCGCGCGACCGAGATCAAGCTCGCGGTGCGCGGCAAGAATCCCAGCGTCGGTGCCGAGTATTTCGTGGAAGAGATCCGGCGCGAATTGGACGATAAGTACGGCGAGAAGAAACTGCTTGGCGCCGGGCTCGTGGTGCGCTCGACGCTCGATCCGCATTTGCAGCAGATTGCCGACCGCGCGCTGCGCACCGGCTTGATCGATTACGACCGCCGGCACGGCTGGCGCGGACCGCTGACCAATGTTCCGATCGAGAAGGACTGGACCCGGCGGCTGAGCAAGGTCGAACGGCCCAAGGGCCACGGCGATTGGCCCCTCGCGGTGGTGATGAAGCTGGATGCCAATCAAGTCGAGATCGGCCTGGCCGACGGCAAGACCGGCGTCATCCCGATGTGGGAATTGAAGTGGGCGCGGCCGTGGCAGAAAGAGCAACGGGTCGGCGCGGAGCCGAAAAAGCCGTCCGATGTGCTCAAGGAAGGCGACGTCATCCTCGTCGAGAAGATGCCGAAGCCCGCCAAGCCGGTAAAAAACGCGCCGGTCGTCGGCGACGATTTCTATTTCCTGCGCCAAGTTCCGGACGTAACCGGCGCCATCGTCGCCATGGATCCGCATACCGGCCGCGTGCTCGCGATGACCGGCGGCTACAGCTTCTGGATCAGCCAGTACAACAACGCGACGCAGGCCAAGCGTCAGCCCGGTTCGTCGTTTAAGCCGTTCGTTTACTTGGCCGGATTGGAGAACGGCTTTACGCCGTCGACGATCATTTTGGATGCACCCATCGTCATCGACATCGGCGGCTGGGGCAAATACAAGCCGCAGAACTACTCCAAGGAATTTTACGGCCCGTCGACCATGCGGCGCGGTCTGGAGCTGTCGCGCAACCTGATGACGGTGCGCCTGGCGCAGCGGATCGGCGTCGATAAGGTGGTCGAGGTCACGAAGCGTTTCGGCATTTCGGACAACGTGCCGCCGGAACTGGGCGTCTCGCTCGGCGCCTCCGAAACGACGCCGCTCAAGCTGACCACCGCATACGCCATGCTGGTCAACGGCGGCAAGAAAATCACCCCGACGCTGATCGACCGCATCCAGGATCGCTACGGCAAAACCATCTACAAGCATGATCAGCGGCCGTGCGACGGCTGCTCGATTGCCGCGTTCGACAACAAGGAGCCGCCGAAGCTGCCGGACAACCGCCAGCGGATCGCGGATGCGGCCAACACGTACCAGATCGTCTCGATGCTCGAAGGCGCCGTACAACGCGGCACCGGCGCGCTGGTCGCGGTCGTCAACAAGCCGGTGGCAGGCAAGACCGGTACCACGAACGACGTGCTCGATACGTGGTTCGTCGGCTTCACGCCGGATTTCGTGGTCGGCGTCTGGGTCGGGTTCGACAAGCCGACGACGCTCGGCGCATTGGAGCAGGGCGGCAAAACGGCCGCACCGATCTTCCGCGACTTCATGCTCGAGGCGCTCAAGGATAAGCCGGCGATCCCGTTCCGCGTGCCGCCCGGCCTGGTCGGCGTGCGCGTGAACCTGGATAACGGCCTGCCGGCCAGGCCGGGCGACACCAAGGTGATCGTCGACGTGTTCAAGCCCGGCACCGAGCCCACGCCCGAGGGCGCCCAAAGCCCGGACGGCGTGCAGCGCGACGCGGTGTCCAACGCGGATACCGGCAACAAGAAGAAGTTCAAGGGACTCGGCGAAACCTACTGAGTCTTCGAACTGCTTATTTTCAGGCTGGCCTCGGCCACGTCACGCCGTTAGTCTCCGCCGCGCTCAAAACCATTTGTGAATTCCGTCATGAAGCCCGAACTCGAAAAAACCGTCCAGAACATTCAGCAGGCGCTCGGCCTGCTGAGGAGGCATCTTTGACCCGGCTGGCACCGAGCTTCGTCTGTCCGAACTGAACTCGCTCGCCGAGGATCCGAAGCTCTGGAACGATTCCGCCAAGGCACAAGCGTTGATGCGCGAGCGCACGGCGCTGGAGAAGAAGCTCGGCGGCTACAAGTCGCTCGAGAAGGAACTCGACGATAACGTCGAACTGCTCGAGATGGCGGAGGTCGAAGGCGATGCCGCGATCGCCGCCGAAGCCGAGGCAGCCTTGCGCGCGCTGGAGACGCGGGCGCAAAAATTGCAGCTCGAAAGTCTGCTTTCGGGCGAGGCCGACGCCAACGATTGCTACATGGAAATCCATGCCGGCGCCGGCGGCACCGAGTCACAGGATTGGGCCGAGATGCTGGCGCGCATGTATATGCGCTGGGCCGAACAACATGGCTACAAGACGGAGTGGCTGCAGGAAAGCCTGGGCGAAGAGGCCGGGATCAAGTCCGCCACCATTCTGATTCAGGGCGCGAATGCCTATGGCTGGCTGAAGACCGAAAGCGGCGTGCATCGCCTGGTCCGTATTTCGCCGTACGATTCGAACGCGCGGCGGCACACCTCGTTCGCATCCGTGTGGATCTATCCGGTGATCGACGACAAGATCGAAATCGAAATCAACGAGGGCGATCTGCGCATCGATACGTATCGTGCATCGGGCGCGGGCGGTCAGCACGTCAACAAGACCGACTCGGCGATCCGCATCACGCACATGCCGTCCGGCATCGTCGTGCAGTGTCAGAACGACCGCTCGCAGCACCGCAATCGCGCGCAGGCGATGGATATGCTCCGCGCCCGCCTGTACGAAGTTGAGCTGCAAAAGCGCGAGGAGGCGGCGCAGGCCCTGCACGAGGCCAAGACCGACATCGGCTGGGGTCACCAGATCCGCTCGTACGTGTTGCACCCCTACCAGATGGTCAAGGACCTGCGCACCGGGGCGGAAACCAGCAACGCCGCGGCGGTGCTCGACGGCGATCTCGATCTGTTCCTCGAAGCCTCGCTGGCGCAACGGCTTGGCGCCGAAACAGGCGATCAACGCAGCAAGAAGAAAGACGCCGCGCAGAGCGTCGCGTAAACGGCGCTTCAGGCTCGGGTCGGGTCCGTGCCGCGTTCCGCTTCTAATTTTGCCACGCGCTTGCGCAGCGCATCCAATTCGCTCAACGGCCAGACCGGAGGCGGCGGCTGGGCCGGGCCGGCATCGATTGCCGCCATCGATTTATCCGCGCGTTGGCCCAGGCCGCCCCGAAATTCGGGCGTCGAGGGCGCATAATTCGCGCGCGTCAGGATGCGATCGATCCAGACCGGCTTCAGCAGCAGAAACAGCCGTTCGATGACCCGATGGTCCGAGCCCTTGACCGCATCCCACTGCGCGACTGAGCGATGCTTCGAATGAAACATGAACCCGGCCCCGGTCACGTCGCCGAGCAGCGGAATTCTGCCGAATGAATGCGCCGGCACGAGCCGGCCGGGAAACTGGACCCGCCATAACAGCACCTGGTCCTCGTCGGTCGCGTGCTCGGCGACCGCGGCCAAGCTGTGCGCATCGACGAACATATCGTCGTCGTCGAGAAACATGATCCACCCGTCCTCGACGCGATCCATCAGCGTATTGAGATACAAATTGTAAGGTGCGTGGTTGGGGCGTCGATCGGTCGGGGTCGCTGGCCACAGCCTGATCGCGTCCGGCACCTCGGCCTGGGCATAGGCCAGGCTCGCGTCGTCGTCGGCCCCGACAACGTGACGAATGCCGCGATGGGTCTGACTACGGACGCTGTCGACGCAGTCGCGAAAATAGATCGGGCGGTTCGACGTGCGGGTCAATATGTTGATCAAGACCATGCGCCACCATGCGGCTCTTGCCGAATCCGGCGTTGAATGGGCCTAATGTGCAGCGACAGCGAAGCAGCGGCAACAGGAGATCGGCAATGGCAGGCACGGCCGGTAAGGCGGGCACGGCACTCATCGTCGGAGTCGGCAGCGGGTTGAGCGCATCACTTGCGCGACTGTGCGCGAAGCAGGGCATGGCGGTGTGCCTCGCGGCCCGCGATTCGGGCAAGCTCGGCGCCTTGGCCGATGCGGTCGGCGCGCGCGCATATGCCTGCGATGCGGCGATCCCGGCCCAGGTGGATCGGCTGTTCGACGAAGTGGTACGCGCATCGGGCGCGCCGGATCTGGTCGTTTACAATGCCAGTTACCGCTGGCGCGGGCCGGTCGCCGAGGCGCCGCCCGAAGAAGCGCTCAAGGCGCTGATGATTTCCTGCTACGGCGGTTTCCTGGTCGGCCGCGCCGCGGCGCGCGCCATGCAGCCGCGTGGTTCCGGCTCGATCTTCTTCACCGGCGCATCCGCGAGCGTAAAGGGATTTGCCCAATCGGCGACGTTCGCCATGGGCAAGTTCGGGCTGCGCGGCCTGGCGCAAAGCATGGCGCGCGAACTGGCGCCGAAAAATATCCACGTCGCGCATTTCGTCATCGATGGCGGCATTCTCAATCCGGCCAAGGGGCGCGCCGAAGACACGCCGGGCGCCGACGCCTTGCTGCACCCCGATTCGATCGCCGAAACATACTGGAACATCCACACCCAGCATCGCAGCGCCTGGACCTGGGAAATCGAATTGCGGCCCTGGGTCGAGAAATTCTAGGCGCCGGCTGCGTAGTAGGCGCGCGGTAGCCCGGCGCGGGTACGCGCGATATCGTTGAACGGCGGCTTGAGCGCGCCCTTGAAATGCCTTTCGACCAAAGTGCGCCAGGTCTGTCGCGGCGCCACGCCTTGCCGTTCGCACAAATAATGAAACCAGCGGCTGCCGATCGCCACGTGGCCGATTTCGTCGTGGTAGATGGTTTGCAGCACGGCTTCGGTTCGCGCATCGCCAAATCGCGTCATGCGTTCGATCATGGTCGGTGTGACATCGAGCCCGCGCGCTTCGAGCACCAGCGGCACGATCGCCAGGCGCGCCAGCAAATCGTGCGCGGTCGCCTCGGCCGCCTGCCATAAGCCGTCATGGGCCGGCAGATCGCCGTAGCGCGCGCCGAAATCCGCCAAGCGGTCGCTCAGCAATAGGAAATGCTTGGCTTCCTCGTCGGCGACCGAGACCCAATCGTCGAAGAAACCCCGCGGCAGTTCGACCGTCGCAAAGCGCGCGACGATGTCCCACGCGAGGTCGACCGCGTTGAGTTCGATATGCGCCAAGGCATGCAGTAGCGCGATGCGGCCGGCTTCGGTCTGTGCGGCGCCGCGTTTCGGCATGTCGCGCGGCAGCATCAGCTTCGGGTGTGCCGGCCGCGCGGGCCGGATCGGCGGGGCGGATCTGCCGACGGGCAGCGCCTCGCAGCGCCAACGTTGCGCCGCCGCCTGACTGGCGCGCGCCTTGCCGATCGCGTCCGCGGTTTGCAGGACGGCGATCGCCAGTTCGGTCAGCGAAGCGGTTTCGGCGCGGTTCATCGCCACCTTCATACGCCAACCCGTGCGGCGCGTATCGCCGGGCGTATGCGGCCCGTGCGATCCCGATTCACAGTTCCTTCAGCGCGGTCAGCACCGCTTCGACGTGGCCGGGCACTTTCACCTTGCGCCACACGCCGCGCACGATGCCTTTGCCGTCGATCAGGTAGGTCGCCCGCTCGATGCCCATATACTTGCGCCCGTACATGGATTTCTCGACCCAGGTGCCATAGGCCTCGCATGCCTTGCCGTCGACGTCCGCAGCCAGGATGAAGTTCAATTTGTGCTTTTTCTTGAACTTGTCATGGGATGCCGCAGTGTCGCGCGATATGCCGATCACCGTCGCCTTTGCCTTGGAAAAGTTCGGCAACGCGTCGCGGAAATCGCACGCCTCCTTCGTGCAGCCGGGCGTGTCGTCCTTCGGATAGAAATACAGAATCGCCGGCTTGCCCTTGAGTGCGGACAGCGAAATCTTGCCGCCGCCGTCGGTCGGCAGGTTGAACGCCGGGGCCTTGTCGCCAATGTCGAGACTCATGTCGGTTGCTCCGCTTTGTCGGGATGTTGCGCCGCCAGCTTGTACGCCGGCGCCTCGATGATGGTTTTGAACGCTGCGGCGACGGTTTCCGCGGTCGCACTCAATCTAAGTTTCAATTCGTCAAAGTCGCGCGCGCGTGTCGCGCGCACCAGGGCCTGGCGTTGGCCCAATGTCGCATTGTCCTCGTCGAACTTGTCGCTCACGACCAGCCTCAGCATGGCCTGTACCTGCTGCCACAGACGCGCGCTCTCCGCCAGGACAGTGGCCGATTTCACCGGCAACGAGGCGGCGGCGCCCAGACGTTCGAACGCTTCCGCGGTGTTGGTCGACAGCACCTCCGGGTGCCGTGCCGCATCGCGCAGTTGCAGATATTGCGCGATGAATTCCGCATCGACCAATCCGCCGCGCACGTGCTTGACCTGCCACAGCGATTCGGTGTGATGCTGCTGGTCGATGCGCCGGCGCATGTCGGCGACGTCGAGCAGCAGCTTGGTCTTGTCGCGCGGTTGCAGCAAGGCGTCTCTGATCGTCGTCATGACGCGCGCTCCGACCGACGCATCCCCGGATACCAAACGCGCGCGCGTCAGCGCCATGTGTTCCCATGTCCACGCGTCCGTGCGCTGGTACTCGGCATAGCCGGAGAGGCGCGCGGCGATCGGGCCCTTGTTGCCGGAAGGCCGCAGACGCATGTCGACATCGTACAATTTGCCTTCGCCGGTCGGCGCCGTGATCGCATTGACGATGCGCTGGCACAGCCGAATGTAATATTGGCTGGTCGGCAATGGGCGGGATCCCGTCGATTCGGTAGTCTCGGCGGGTGCATCGTAGACAAACACCAGGTCCAGATCGGACGTCGCCGATAATTCGCGCCCGCCAAGCTTGCCGTAGGCCACGACAACCATGGCGCCGCTGGGCACGCTGCCGTGCTGGCGCGCGAAATCGGTCTCGACGCGCGGCTGCAGCCCGCGGATGACGGCATCGGCGATATCCGATAGCGCGCGGCCCGCGGCTTCGGCATCGATCGTGCCGCGCAGGAATTGCACGCCGATCTGGAACTTTCGGTCGTTCGCCCAGCGCCGCGCGATATCCAGCACGTCCTGAAAGTCGCCGGCCTGCTCGAAAGCGGCCTCGAGGTCGGCGCGCAGATGCGTTTCGTCCTGCGGCGGACCGAAAAACGCCGGCGCCAGCAGCGCGTCGAACAGCGTCGGCCGGCGGGCCAGATGCTCGGCCAGGCTCGGCGCGCCGCCCATGATCTCGGCGACCATCTCGAGCAGCTGCGGATTGGCATGGAACAGCGAGAACAACTGGACGCCCGCCGGCAGTGCCGCGAGAAACTCATGAAATTTGGTGAACGCGGCGTCGGGGTTCGGCGTCTTGCCGAGCGCCGCGAGCAGCGCCGGCATGATCTCGGTCAGGATTTCGCGCGCGCGCTGGCTGCGGGTTGCGCGGAACCGCCCGTGATGCCAGCTGCGCACCAGCGACGATACTGTCTCCGGCTCGCGAAATCCCATCTCGGCCAAGGTGCGCAGCGTGTCGGGATCGTGGTCGCCGCCGGTGAAAACCAGATTGCCGGGGCCCGAGAGCGTCGGCGCCTCCTCGAACAGATGCGCGTAGTGATCTTCGACGCGCTTCAGGTGACCGAGCAAATCGCCGGCGAAGGTTTCGCCGTCGTCATAGCCGAGGAAGGCCGCAAAGGCGGCAATACCGGCGTCGTCCGTGGGCAGGCTGTGCACTTGCTGGTCGTCGATCATCTGCAGGCGATGCTCGACGGTGCGCAGGAACCGATACGAGTCGATCAGATCGTCGGCGGTTTCCCGCGTGATGTGACCGGCGGCGGCGAGTGCCAGCAATGCGCCGCGTGTGGTGTTCTGGCGCAGCGCCGGCTCGCGTCCGCCGAAGATCAGTTGCTGGGTCTGCGCGAAGAATTCGATTTCGCGGATGCCGCCGCGGCCCAATTTGACGTTATGCCCATAAAGCGCGATCTGCCCGCCGCCGCGATGGGCGTTGATCTGGCGTTTGATCGAATGGATGTCCTGGATGGCGGCGAAATCGAGATTCTTGCGCCATATGAACGGCCGCAGATGCGCGATGAACGATTCGCCCGCAGCCAAGTCGCCGGCGATGGGCCGCGCCTTGATCATCGCGGCGCGTTCCCAGTTCTGCCCCATGCTTTCGTAATACGCTTCGGCCGCAAACACCGACATCGCGAGCGGCGTCGCACCCGGGTCCGGCCGGAGGCGCAAATCGGTGCGGAAAACGTAGCCGTCGGCGGTGCGTTCCTGCAGCGACTTGACGACCCCTTGCGTCAGACGAACCATCGCGTGCTGCAGCCGGTCGGCTTGCGGCGCCGGGACAAGTTCGGGATCGAACAGCGCAATCAGATCGATATCGCTCGAATAGTTCAGTTCGCGACCGCCAAGTTTTCCCATGCCGAGGAAGAAGTATCCGCATCCGGCGAGCGTGGCGGGGTCGGGCAGCGCGCCCAGTTGGCCGTGTCCGGCGGCCTCGCGCCAATGCGCCTTGAGCGCCGCGGCGACCGCGAATTCGGCCAGGGAACTGATCGCTTCGGTCACCCGTTCCAGCTTCCAGGCGCCGCAGATGTCGGCCAGCGCGGTCAGCAAGGCGACACGGCGGCGAGATCGCCGCAGGCCGGCGTCGACTGCTTGCCGATCCATGTCGGCATCGGCCGCCAGCGCGGCAAGTTCGGCACTCAGTCGCCCGGCGACGGGCTCGGCGCCGAATTGGTTAAAGTCGATGAAAATTTCGGCTTCCTTAAGCAGGCACTCGGTGAGGAACGGGCTGTTGCCGAAGATCGTCGCCAGCACCGCGCGGGAACCCGATTCTCTGGCCAGATCACGCATTGAATGGGCTATACTTGCCGGGCTTTCCGCGGCCAACTCGAGCCAGCGTTCCAAGCCTCGTTCGGCCTGCGACGGGTCGTTCGGGCGGGAAATCGCGCAGCGGGGCGACAGTAGACCAGGGCGCAGCACGGCGGATGACGGCATTGTGATGTTTGCGGCGATACTTGTAGGTGGCGGGTGCTGCATTCTTGCCACATTCGATCACAACGTTAAATCGATGTCCTTAGCTTCGGATTCTCGATAATGCGGCGGCGGGTGCGCTTTCTGGTGCGTTCGGTCGTCTATCTGCTTGTGCTGTGCGCCCTGGCCGTGGGCGCGCTGGCCTGGCGGCTGAGTCAGGGGCCGATTTCCGCCAAATTCCTGGTGCCGACCCTGGAACAGACCCTGTCGAGCTCCAGTTCGGGATTCAAGGTCGAGATTGCCGATGCCGCCGTGACCTGGGCCGGCTGGCGCGAAGGGCTGTTGATCGAAGCCCACGGCATCCGAACGGTTCGCCGCGACGGCGCGCAAATGGCGACAATTCCGTCGATCGCCGTTCACCTCAGCATTCGCGCGCTGATGGTCGGCGAGATTGCGCCGCGCCAGTTGACCATCGTCAAGCCGCGGCTTTCGTTGGTGCGCAATGCGCAGGGCAATATCAGCTTCGGCGTGCGTACGCGAGGCGCCGGACCAAATACCGTCGTCACCGGTCTGGTCGATGCGCTCAGCGGCGAGCGGCAGGGCGAGGGCCCGCTGCGCCGCCTGATTCGGGTGCAGATTTCCGACGGCGAACTGACCATCGAAGATGCGTTTCTCAATCGCTCGTGGGAGGCGCCGCGCGTCAACATGCTGATGGAACGCGATCAGCGCGGCGTACGCGTCAATGCCGATCTCTCGCTCAAGATCGAAAACCGCGAAGTCAATTTCAACACGCAAGGTCTCTATAATCGCCGCTCCGGCGATATTTCCGGCGAACTGCGGTTCATGAATCTCGAACCGGCCCTGTTCGTCAGTGCGACCGGCCGGTTGCGCGCCCTCGACGCACTGAAAGTGCCGCTCAGCGGCACCATCGCCGTCGCGATGCGCGATACCGGCGAGATCTCGAGCATCCAGTTCAACGTCGCCGGCCAGACCGGCACATTGTCGCTACCGTCGATCTATCGCGAGGATCTGGACGTTATCGGATTCGCCTCCAAGGGCCGATTCACGAACGGCCTGCGCAATCTGCAGCTTGACGAATTCCGCCTCCGTTTTCCCGGCCCGGAAGTCAATGTCGTCGGCAAGCTGACCGATATCGGGCCGAAGCTGGCGTTCAACGGCAAGCTCTCGATGCGGCATTTCCCGGTCCGCGATCTAGGGAATTATTGGCCGTCGAACATAAAGATCAACGCCCGCCGCTGGGTCGCCGAGAACATTCACGACGGCATGGTGAACGAGTTCGATGTCGGGCTCGACCTGCGCCTCGAACCCGACGATCCCAAGGGCGTCGTGTTCGAAACTGTGCAGGGCGAATTCAAGTTCTCCGACCTGACCGTGCGCTATCAGCGTCAGTTGCCGCCGGCCAAGAAACTGTCCGGCACCGCGCGGTTCGACAAACAAAGCCTCAAATTCACCGTGCTCGGCGGGTCGGTGGAGAGTGTCCGCCTCAAGCGTGCGCAAGTCGACATTGTCGGCTTCGGCCGCGGGTATGCGGAGGACATGATCATCGGCGCGGATATCGAGGGTAAGCTCTCGGATATCCTGACGATTCTCGATCGCGAGCCGTTCCGCTACGCGCGCCAATTGGGTGTCAACCCGCTGGCGGTGGTCGGCAACGTGCAGACGCGCCTGGGCATCCGGTTCCGCCTCGACGAGATCATCAACTTCGAGGATGTCGCGCTGACCGCCAACGCGGAGATTGCCGACCTCGATTGGAAGAAGGGCGTGTTCGGGCTCGACGTGTCGCGCGGCGCATTCAAATTGTCGCTCGACAACAAGGGCATGGAGCTGGCGGGCAATGCCCAGCTCTCGGATTCGCCGGCGGTGATTTCGTGGCGGGAGAATTTCGGCGACAAAGTCGGTTTCCGCCGGCAATTGAAGATTTCGACGCCGGTGACCGCGACCACGCTGAAGAATCTCGGTCTGGAGATCAGTTCGTTCATCACGGGCCAGCTGGCCGCGGTCGTCAACGTCACGGGTTATGACAACGGCGTCAACAACATCGACGGCGTGTTCGATCTGCGCGACGCGGCGTTCACGACCCCGCTGCTGCAGCTGACCAAGCGTCCGGGCCAGCCCGGACAGGCGACCGCAACGATTCAGCTGCGCAATCATCGCGTCGCGGCGATCTCGAAATTGTCCGTCGACACGGGCGAATTGAAGGTGACCGGCAGTCTGACCTTCCATCCCGACGGCCAGACCATGAAAGACATCGAGATCACGCGGTTGGTCGCCGGCAGGACTGATATCTCCGCCAAGCTTGTGGGCGATCGGACCGGCGCCAAGCGCGGCACCATCAGCGGCACCTCGCTCGACCTCGTGCCGATCCTGGCCAAGCGGTCCGACAGCGGCGATTTCCTGCTCACGCCGATCGATATTGCCGGTTCGATCGGCACGCTGCATTTCTCGCGCGATCGCTCGGTCACGAATTTTCAGGGCGACGCGCAGTTCGACGGCAAGAGCTGGCGACGCATTCGCCTCGATGCGCTGGCCGAAGGCAAGAAGGTGCAGATTGCGCTGATTCCCGACGCGCAGGGCCGGGCGCTGACTGTCCGCGCCGACGACGCCGGCGCGGCGTTCCGGTCGCTCAACGTTATCGATACGATCCGCGGCGGGCGCATCACGATTTCCGCGCGCGGCGTCGACGGACCGCAGGGCGCGACCTTTCGGGGCAGGGCGGAGATGCTCAATTTCCGGATCGTCCGCGCCCCGGTCATGGCCCGCATCATGGCGCTGGCATCGTTCTCGGGCATCGGCAATCTGCTGGCGACCGACCAAGGGGTGGAGTTCCAGGAATTCAGCGCGCCGTTCAGCATGGCCAACGGCATCATTTCGGTGACCAACGCGCGTGCCATCGGTTCGCAGATCGGCATTACGGCATCGGGCTCGCTCGATTTTCCGAAAGATCGGGCGGACCTGCGCGGCACGGTGGTGCCGGCCTATACGCTGAACAGCATCGTCGGCAAGATCCCGTTGATCGGCGACGTGCTCGTGGGCGAGCGCAACAGCGGCCTGCTGGCGGCGACCTATTCGGTGCGTGGGCCGTTGAGCAATCCCGAGCTTAACGTCAATCCGCTGACCATGCTGACGCCAGGCTTCCTGCGCAATATCACGGAGATTTTCGAAGGTCGCAGCGGCGAAGTCGAGAATCCGCCGGCCCCGCAATTCGATCCGAACGGTCCGTCGCGCGAAACGCGCTGACGAAGGCGACTAGGCGGCGCGCACCAGCGCGTGCCGCTTCTTGCCGGCGGACAATTTGATGACGCCGTCGCTACCGATATCCTTGCTGGTCACCAACTGCGTATCGGACGTCGCCGCTTCGTCGTTGATGCGCGCGCCGCCGCCCTTGATGAGCCGGCGCGCTTCGCCGCCCGATTGCACGAGCCCGGACCGCCGGAACAGGTCGAAGGCGGGGATTCCCCTATCGAGTTCGGCGCGCGGAATATCGACCACCGGCAAGGCGTCGCCGATCGTGCCCAATTCGAACGTCTTGCGCGCGGTTTCGGCCGCGTCCGCCGCGGCGGCGTCGCCGTGGGCGAGGCCGGTCGCCGCGTTGGCCAGCAGCTTCTTCGCCTCGTTCAGCTCGGCGCCCCGCAGTTTTTCGACACGCGCGATCTCGTCGAGCGGCAGTTCGGTGAACAGCCGCAAAAAGCGGCCGACATCGGCATCCTCGGTGTTGCGCCAGAACTGCCAGTAATCGTAGGCGGACAAGGCGTCTTCGTTGAGCCACACCGCACCCTGCGCGGTCTTGCCCATCTTGGCGCCCGATGCCGTGGTCATCAGCGGCGACGTCAAGCCGAACAGATCGACATTGTCCGAGCGCCGGCCGAGCTCGACGCCGTTGACGATATTGCCCCACTGGTCCGAGCCGCCCATCTGCAGGATGCAACCGTGCCGCCGCGCCAGTTCGACGAAATCATACGCCTGCAGGATCATGTAGTTGAATTCGAGGAACGACATCGGTTGCTCGCGTTCCAGACGCAGCTTGACGCTGTCGAAACTCAGCATCCGGTTGACCGAAAAATGACGCCCGTAATCGCGCAGGAAATCGATATAGCCGAGCTTGTCGAGCCAGTCGGCGTTGTTGACCATCACCGAATCCCGCGGGCCATCGCCGAAGCGCAGGAACTTGGCGAACACTTTGCGAATCCCGGTCATGTTGTGCGCGATGTCCTCGACGCTCAACAGTTTGCGGCTTTCGTCGCGGCCGGTCGGATCGCCCACCTTGGTCGTCCCGCCGCCCATCAGCACGATCGGCCGGTGCCCGGTTTTCTGCAGCCAGCGAAGCTTCATGATTTGCACCAGGCTGCCGACATGCAGCGATGGCGCCGTGCAGTCGAAACCGATATAGGCGGTAATCGGGCCGGCCGCGGCGCGCGCATCGAGGGCGGCTGCGTCCGTGCATTGATGGACGAAGCCTCGCTCGTGTAGAACGCGCAGAAAATCGGACTTGAACGGGCCCATATCGGATAGATTTGCCTGGGCTTGAGGGAAGGCGGCCCGTTTAGCACACTCGGCCGGGCGGAACAACAAAGCCGGGTCGGGATCGGCTCGACGAAGGCGAAGATGGCGGACTGGCGCGACTATACGGCAATCGGGCTGATGAGCGGCACGTCGTACGACGGCGTCGACGCGGCCATGCTGCGCACCGACGGCCGCCGCCGGGTCGCGTTCGACGCCGCGACGACGACGCCCTATAGCGACGACCTGCGCCGGTCGATCGCGGCCGTGCTGGGCGGCAAGGGGCCGGTCGACGCGGTGGCGCGCGCGCTCACGGATGTCCATGCCGACGCGGTGCGGGCATTGCTGGCGAAAATGGCGATGCCGCCATCAGCGGTCGACGTCATCGGATTTCACGGCCAAACGATTCTGCATGCGCCGCACGAACGGCGCACCTGGCAGATCGGCGAAGGGCAACGCCTGGCCGATCTCGTTGGCATCGAGGTCGTCAACGATTTCCGCACGGCCGATGTGCTGGCCGGCGGCCAGGGCGCGCCATTCGTGCCCGTGTTTCATGCCGTGCTGGCCGAAGCGTTGGCGAAGCCGCTCGCGATCCTGAATATCGGCGGCGTCTCGAACGTAACTTTCATCGGCGCCGATTTCGATGCCGGCGATCCGGCGCCGCCGCGCGAGTCGCTGCTTGCATTCGATACCGGTCCGGGCAATGCGCTGCTGGACGATTTCGTGCGCCGGCGCACCGGGAAAAATTTCGACCGCGACGGCGCGCTCGCGATGGCCGGGCGCCCGGATCGTTCTGCGCTGCGGCGTTTGCTGGCCAACGATTATTTCGCCCGCCGCCCGCCCAAATCCTTGGATCGCGATGCATTCGACGCCGCCGGCATCGAATCACTCCTAACCGAGGACGGCGCCGCCACGCTGGCGGCTTTCACCGTCGAGTCGATCGGCTTGGCGCTCGAGCACCTGCCGGCGCGGCCCCGCCGCTGGCTGGTTACCGGCGGCGGCCGGCATAACCGTGCGATCATGGCCGGTCTGGCGCTGCGCCTGGCCGCGCCGGTCGATCCGGTCGAGGCCGTGGGCTGGAACGGCGACGCCCTGGAAGCGCAAGCATTCGGCTACCTCGCCGTGCGTTCGCGGCTGGGTCTGCCGCTCAGCTTTCCCGGCACGACCGGCGTGCCGCATCCGATGCCGGGCGGCATCTTGTCCCGTCCGGCCGTCGCCGGCCCGCGGGCCGGGACTTGAGCGGCCAATTCATGTCCGAACCCACCTCGGCCGTTACTGCAGATGCATTGTCCCGCCCCTTGCTGCAACGGCCGGCGACGTTGTTTCCTTTGATTCGGCATTTGTCGTATTGGGTGACGCCGCTCTTGTATCGCTCGCCTGCGACGCCGAATCAAATTACCGCATGCGCCATGCTGTGCGGCCTCGGCGCATCGGTCGCTTACGCATTCGATTTCTATTACTGGGATGTCGCAGCCGGGCTGCTGATGATCCTTTGTTACGTATTCGACAATTGCGATGGCGAGATTGCGCGCCTCAAGAACATGCGTACCAAGTTCGGTGCCGCGTTCGATACGTTCGTCGACTGGCTCGTCAATTCCACCGTCTTCATCGGCATGGGAATCGGCCTCTGGCAGCGCGACGGCTGGGCCGGCTGGCTCTGGCTGGCAGCTGCGGTCGCGCTGGGCGGTACGATCAACTATATTTCCAGCACGATGCATCATCGCCGCCACGGGACGGGGGTGCCGGATGCGCCAACCGCGCCAAAACTTGCCACATTTCGGGACCGCGCCTTGTTCGCCTTCCGCGAGCTGGCGCGCGCCGATTTCTGTTTCATCTTATTTGCCGTTGCCCTATTTCGGCTGGAATGGCTGTTGCTGCCGGCCGCCGCGGCCGGCGCGCAGGCATACTGGATCACCGCTTTCCTCAAGCGGTCGCGGACCTTTCACGTCTAGCGGTCGATGCGCGTTCTGAAGCTTGTCTATCTGCTGGTCGGCCTGGCGCTGCTCGGCCTGCTGTTATGGCAGGCGGATCTCGGCGAGGTCGGCACGCGGCTGTGGCAGGTCGGCTGGTGGTTGCTGCCGATCTGCCTGATTCACTTCGTCGCCTTCATGCTCGACGTGTGGGCCTGGCAGTTCTCCCTTCTGGCCGTGCGGCCGGGCGATGCGCGCTGGACGTATCGCCTTTGGAAGCTGCGCATGGCAGGCGAGGCGTACAACAACATCACGCCGCTCGCTTCGGTCGGCGGCGAACCGCTCAAAGCGATCCTGCTGAAATCCCACTACGGCATCGGCTTTCGCGACGGCATCGCGTCGCTGGTGCTGGCTCGCACCGTCATACTTATGGGGCTGCTGCCGTTTCTCGCCATCGGTTTCGTATTCGTGCTGCAGTCGCCGAAACTGCCGCAGACCTATCAGGTGGTCGCCGGGGCCGGGCTGGCGGCGTTCACATTGGCGGTGCTGCTTTTTTTTGCCGTGCAACGGTACAAAGTGTCGTCGCTCGCCGGTACGTTTCTGGCGCGCGGGCGCCTGCGTCATAGGATCGAATCGGTACTCCATCAGATTCGCGAGATGGAAGGACGGCTGATCCACTTCTACACGCGGCATCCGAGGCGCGTGATCGGCGCGGTGCTGTTCGCGTTCTTGAACTGGGCCATCGGCGTCATCGAGATCTGGGTTATCATGTACGCGGTCGGCGTGCCGATCTCCTGGTCCGACGCGCTGATCATCGAGGCCATGACGCAACTGGTCCGCGCCGGAGTCTTTTTCATCCCGGCCGGCATTGGCGTGCAGGAAGGCACGTTCGTGCTGTTGTGCGCGGCGCTCACCGGCAATCCGTCGGTCGGATTGGCCGTCGCTGGCGTACGCCGCGTCAAGGAACTGATCTGGATCGTTTGGGGGGTCGCGCTCGGTTGGACCTATTCGATGCGCCCGGGCGACGCCGCGCGCGCGGCGAAGCGGATCGAGCGAAGCAAGGATATGTAACGTGGAACGATCGCGCGCCCGAACCAGGCGTCGCGCTTAGCGCCCAACCTTGGCGTGCGTATCGAGATAATCCTCGACGTGCTTGATCAGCTTGTCCATGTGCTCGCTGAAGAAGTGATCGGCACCTTTGACCACCTTGTAGGTGATCTTGATACCCTTCTGGCTGGACAGCTTGGTGACCAGCTTGGTCACGTATTCCTCGGGAACCACCCGGTCGGCGTCGCCATGCACGATCATGCCGGAGGACGGGCAGGGCGCCAGGAAGCCGAAATCGAAAATGTTGGCCGGCGGCGATACCGAGATGAAACCGTCGATTTCCGGCCGGCGCATGAGCAATTGCATGCTGATCCAGGCGCCGAACGAAAAGCCGGAAATCCAGCACGCGGCCGAATTCGGGTTGTGCGCCTGCAGCCAATCGAGCGCCGCCGCCGCGTCGGTCAATTCGCCTTCGCCGCGGTCGAACGTGCCCTGCGAGCGGCCGACGCCGCGGAAATTGAAGCGCAGGCACGAGAAACCGCGCCGCGCGTAGGCATGGTACAAATTATAGATGACCTTGTTGTTCATCGTCCCGCCGTGCTCTGGGTGCGGGTGGAGGAACAGGGCAACCGGCGCGTTCGGCACCTTGCTTTGGTGGTAACGGCCTTCGAGGCGACCTTCCGGTCCAGCAAATATCACGTCGGGCATGGGCCGGCTTATAGCCGGGCGATCCCGGAGTTGCAACGGTTGCATACGAGATTTGCCCGATTCTAGAGGGTGTTATGGCGATTGGTGGGCTGCGCAGGCCGCTTGACCGCGGGCGCGCGGGAAACTATGTCCAAAGGGCCGGAAAATTAGACCCTTTACGTTGCCGCCACCGTTCCGGCTGAAAGCGCAGGCCGCCATGTTCCGGGGCACGATCGAACTAATCGAATCCATCCGTAAGCGCGATCCGGCCGTGAAATCGCGCCTGGAGGTCCTGTTTACCTACCCCGGCGTCCACGCGCTGATGTTTTATCGCATCGCGAACTGGTATTGGCGGCACAAGCTGTACTTCCTTGGCCGGCTGACGTCCCAGTTCGGTCGATTCAGCAGCGGTATCGAGATCCATCCGGGCGCCACCATCGGCAAGCGTCTGTTCATCGACCACGGCATGGGCGTGGTGATCGGCGAAACCGCGGAAATCGGCGACGACGTCACCCTGTATCACGGCGTGACCCTTGGCGGCGTCGCGCCGTCCGTCGATTCCGACAAGCAGCGCAGCGTCAAGCGCCATCCCACGCTGAAGAACGGCGTGATCGTCGGTTCGGGCGCTCAGGTGCTCGGACCGATAACGGTTGGCGAGGGCGCGCGCGTCGGCGCCAATGCGGTTGTCATTGCCGAGGTACCGCCGGGCGTCACCGTCACCGGCATTCCCGCGCGGATCATGATGCCGCGCGATCGCGAGAAACAAAAAGCCTTCGTCGCCTATGGCACGCCGATCGACGGTTCGCCCGATCCGGTCATCCAGGCGATCGACGCGCTGCGCACGCAGGTGTCCACGATGGGCGAACGCATCACCGAATTGGAAGCCGAACTCGGGCGCCGCAAGGACGGCGATGCGCCGGACATTCGCCCGGCACGCTCGGCCAAGCAGGCGTAAGTGCCGCGCGCCGCCGCCGCACGGCGGGCGGGAGGACGGCTGAAGTGACGCCGGTTTATCTCGATTACAACGCCACCGCACCGATGCGGCCCGAGGCCATCGCGGCGTGGAACGACGCCGCGGTCCAACCCGGCAACGCTTCGTCGGTGCATTTCTTTGGCCGCCAGGCGCGCAAGCGCGTTGAACTTGCGCGGGACCACGTCGCGCGATTGATCGGGGCCAGAGCGACGCAGGTCGTCTTTACCGGCAGCGGCACGGAGGCGAATAACCTTGTGTTGCGCGGTTCCGCCGGCCGCGAAATCCTTGTCTCGGCCGTCGAGCACGATTCGATTCTGCAGACCGCGCCCGGCGCAGTTCGCATTGCGGTGGACGCGGATGGACTCGTGCGCGCCGAGGCGTTTGACTTGGCGTTGAAGCAAAGTGCCGCGCCCAAGCTGGTGTCGGTGCAACTGGCCAACAATGAAACCGGCGTTCTGCAGGACGTCGCGAAACTTGCGGTCCGCGCGCACGAAGCCGGTGCCTGGGTCCATTGCGATGCGGTACAAGCGGTCGGCAAAGTGCCGGTGAATTTTGCCGCGCTCGGCATCGATCTGCTGAGCGTCTCGGCGCACAAAATGGGCGGGCCGCAGGGCGTCGGCGCCCTGGTCGTCGCCGATCCAATTCAGTTGCTCCCCGTGCTCACCGGCGGCGGGCAGGAACGGGGGCGACGCGCGGGCACGGAAAATGTCGCCGGTATCGCCGCCTTCGGCGCGGCGGCCGAAGCGGCGCAGCACGATCTCGCCAAATACGCGGCGTTGAGCCAATGGCGCGACCGGATCGAGCGCGAGATCATGCAACGCGTGCCGGCGGCGCGAACATACGGCCGGGGCGTCGCGCGGTTGCCCAATACGGTTTGCCTGGGCTGTCCGGGCCTAGCGGCGGAAACGCAGGTCATGGCGCTCGATCTCGACGGCATTGCGGTCAGCGCCGGCTCGGCCTGTTCGTCGGGCAAGGTGCGGGCGTCCCACGTGCTCAAGGCGATGGGGCTGACCGATGCCGAAGCCAGTTCGGCCATTCGCATCAGCCTCGGTTGGGGCACGCAAGAGGCCGATATTGATCGGTTTGTCGCAGCCTGGTGCACCCTTGCCAGCCGGCGTGGCGCGGCGTAGTGGTGCGGCTCGTACCCCGGGAGCGTGGTTAGCAGATGGCCGCCAATACGCCGAAAACGCCGATCTACTTGGATTATCACGCCACTACTCCGGTCGATCCGCGTGTGCTGGCAACGATGCTGCCGTGGTTCACGGAAAAGTTCGGCAACCCGAACAGCGTTCAGCATGCGCATGGTCGTGCAGCCGAAGCCGCGGTCGAAGCGGGGCGCGCGCAAGTTGCTGCGCTGATCGGCGCGGAGGCACGCGAGATCGTATTCACCTCGGGTGCCACCGAAGCCAACAATCTGGCGATCAAAGGTGCGGTCGAGTTTCACCGCCGGCACAAAACCGGCCCCGCACACATCGTCACGTTGACGACCGAACATAAATGCGTGCTGGAAAGCTGCCGCGCTCTGGAACGCGACGGCGCGGCCGTGACTTACCTCCCCGTGCAAGCCGACGGCTTGCTCGATCTTAACCGATTTGCGGCGGTCCTGACCGAGCAAACGATCTTGGTGTCGGTGCTGATGGCGCATAACGAGATCGGCGTGATTCAGGATATTGCCGCGATCGGGGCCCTGTGCCGCGAACGCGGCATTCTGTTGCATACGGATGCGGCGCAAGCGGTCGGCAAGATCCCGATCGATGTGGATGCGCTTAATGTCGATTTGCTGAGCATGTCGGGCCACAAGTTCTATGCGCCGAAGGGCATCGGCGTCCTCTACGTGCGCCGCCGACCGCGCGCGCGGCTGGAGCCGATCATCAGCGGCGGCGGACAGGAGCGTGGCCTGCGCTCGGGCACGCTACCAGTGCCGCTGTGCGTAGGGATAGGTATGGCGGCACAATTGGCTCAACACGAGATGACGGACGAAGCGGATCGCATGACCAAGTTGCGCGACCGTTTGCTGGCCGGACTGCGTGCGCGCCAGCCAAATTTGATCGTCAACGGCGACATGCGGCATCGCCTGCCCGGAAACCTGAACGTGGCCTTTCCCAACATCGATTCGACCGAGTTGCTGACGCAGCTTAGCGATGTTTCGGTCTCGACCGGCTCGGCTTGCATTTCCTCGGAGGTCGAGCCGTCATACGTGCTGCGGGCGCTCGGCCTGCCGAAAGTAGTCTCGAACGCCAGTATTCGCATCGGCCTCGGCCGCTTCACCACCGAAGCAGAGATCGATTACGCCGTGGTCCATATTGCCGACACGATCGGCGCACGGCGCGCGCATGTCAGGCGCGCCTGAATCGATTGATCGGAGGGCAGGGAATGCGGCGTGGTTTGGTGTTGGTGGCCTGGTGTTGCGCGACCCTGCTGAGTGCCTGCTCCTCGACCGACGATTCGACCCGCGGCCCCTCGCTTTCGCCGCATCAGGCGCGGCGTTACGTGCCGTATCCCGCGACCGGCGCGGTATCGTTCAAGACGCCGGACGCTAGTGCCTACGCGCAACGCCTGATCGACGTTGCCGCCGACGAATGGACGTATTTCGGCCGGCAACTCACCGGCAAGTACAATCGCGCCGGCTACAAGGAGAACGATCGCGGCTATCGCGAGCGCGTAATCCGCTATTGGCGCGAAGGCACCGGGCGCGCCGTGACCGATACGGTCAATATCGGTTGGTCCGGGGCGTTCATTGCCTATGTGATGAAATTGTCTGGCACGGGCCGCGACTGGGTCTATTCCGGGTCGCACGGCGGTTATATCCGCATGGCCATCGAAAACCGCAAGAACGGCAACCGCAACGCGGCATTTGCCGGCTTCCGCCTGGACGAATACGCGCCGAAGCCCGGCGATCTGGTCTGCGCGCGCCTGCAACGCAACGTCAGCTACGATCGCTACCCAGCCGATTTCGCGGCCCATTGCGACGTCGTCGTCGCCAAACGCCCCGGCGAGCTGCACGTCATCGGCGGCAACCTGACGGATTCGGTGTCGATGCGCTTCATCGACACCGACGATCGCGGCCGGGTGGTCGACACCACGAAGACCGGGTGGTTCGTGGTGATCCAGAACCGGAAGTAGGCGCGACGACCGGCCGACTGCAATTGCCGCCTGTTGTCCGTCTGCGAATCACTCGCAACGCATTGAAAGCAAGGCAGATTTGCACAATCAGGACCGATTACGTCTTGATTTAACCGCCCAGGCCGCTATTTAAACCGTACGATTTTGGTCCCCATTCGGCCTGTATCCGGGTTCGCGCCGAGGAGAAGCCATGCTGAAACTCAATCGCATCACCGATTACGCCGTTGTCGTGCTGGCCCAGATGGCGCGCAACCCGGGCATGATGGTCACCGCGCCGCAATTGGCCGCCGATTCCGCCGTGCCGCAGCCGACTGTCGCCAAGCTCTTGAAGGAGCTTGCGCGCGAAGGCGTGCTGGCTTCGCACCGCGGCGTCAACGGCGGCTACATCCTGGCCCGGCCGGCGGAAGAAATCACCGTCTTGCAGATCATCCGCGCGCTGGAGGGACCCGTATCCTTGACCGCTTGCGTCGACGGCGCCTCGGGCGGCTGCGATGTCGAGTCGCTGTGCCCGATGCGCGGCAACTGGGACAAGGTCAATCAGGCGATCCGCACGGCGCTGCAAGGCGTCACCTTGGCCGATATGTCGTGGTCGCCGCCGACCATGTTCGCCGACAATTCCGGTGCCACGGCAGCCGGCCGGGCGCGCTAGCGTTCGGGAATAGGGAGAGAGAAATGGCAGCGACTGCGCAAACCCTCGAGCAGGTTCAAGGCGCCGAAAAGTACAAGTACGGCTTTGTGACCGATATCGAGATGGAGACCGCGCCCAAAGGTCTCAACGAAGATATCGTGCGCTACATTTCGGCCAAGAAGAACGAGCCGGACTGGATGCTCGAATGGCGCCTGAAATCCTATCGCTACTGGCTGACCATGGAAGAGCCGACCTGGGCCAACGTAGCCTATCCGAAAATCGATTTTCAGGATTCGTATTACTACGCGGCGCCCAAGAATAAATCCGACGGCCCAAAAAGCCTCGACGAGGTCGATCCGCAGTTGCTGGAGACATACAAGAAGCTCGGCATTCCGTTGCAGGAACAGGAATTGCTGGCCGGCGTCGCCGTCGATGCGGTGTTCGACTCGGTTTCGGTTGCCACCACATACAAGGGCAAGCTCGAGGCGATGGGCATCATTTTCTGCTCGATCTCCGAGGCGATGCAGAAACATCCGGAATTGGTGCGCAAGTATCTCGGCACGGTGGTGCCGTATGCCGACAATTTCTACGCCACGCTGAACTCCGCCGTGTTCAGCGACGGCTCGTTCGTCTACATCCCCAAGGGCGTGCGCTGCCCGATGGAATTGTCGACCTACTTCCGCATCAACGCGAAAGACACCGGCCAGTTCGAGCGCACGCTGATCATTGCCGACGAAGGTTCCTACGTCAGCTATCTCGAAGGCTGCACCGCGCCGATGCGCGACGAGAACCAGCTGCACGCCGCGGTCGTCGAGCTGATCGCGCTGGACGACGCCGAGATCAAATACTCGACCGTGCAAAACTGGTACCCGGGCGACGCCAACGGCAAGGGCGGCATCTTCAATTTCGTCACCAAGCGCGGCGCCTGTCGCGGCCGCAATTCCAAGATTTCCTGGACGCAGGTCGAAACCGGTTCGGCGATCACCTGGAAATATCCGAGCTGCATCCTGCAGGGCGACAATTCCCAGGGCGAATTCTATTCGGTGGCGATCGCCAACAACTACCAGCAGGCGGATACCGGCACCAAAATGATCCACCTGGGCAAGAACACGCGCTCGCGGATCATCTCCAAGGGCATTTCGGCCGGCAAGGCGCAGAACACCTATCGTGGCTTGGTGCGCATCTCGCCCAAGGCGGAAGGTGCCCGCAACTATACCCAGTGCGATTCCCTGTTGATCGGCGACAAGTGCGGCGCTCACACCGTGCCGTACATCGAAAGCCGCAATCGCTCGGCGCGCGTCGAGCACGAGGCGACGACGTCGAAAATCGGCGACGATCAACTGTTCTACTGCCGTCAGCGCGGGCTGTCGGAAGAGGATGCCGTGGCGCTGATCGTGAACGGTTTCTGTCGCGAAGTGCTGCAGGAATTGCCGATGGAATTCGCCGTTGAAGCACAGAAGCTGGTCGGCATCAGCCTCGAAGGCAGCGTGGGTTAGGGACAAAATGACGACAATGCTCGAAATCAGGAATCTCCACGCCACCGTCGACGGCAAGGAAATCCTCAAGGGCCTCGACCTGACGCTTAAGGCGGGCGAAGTGCACGCCATCATGGGGCCGAACGGCTCCGGCAAGAGTACGCTGTCGTATGTGCTGGCCGGGCGCGACGGCTATACCGTGACCGAAGGCTCGGTCACGTACTTGGGCGAGGATCTGCTGACCATGGAACCGGAGGTGCGCGCAGCCAAGGGCGTGTTCCTGGCGTTCCAGTATCCGGTCGAAATTCCCGGTGTCGCCAACACGACGTTCCTGAAGCATGCGTTGAACGCGATCCGCAAGCATCGCGGTGAGCCGGATCTAGACGCCATGGAATTCCTCAAGCTGATTCGCCAACAAACCAAGAAACTCGGCATCGGCGACGATATGCTCAAGCGTGCGGTGAACGTCGGCTTCTCCGGCGGCGAGAAAAAGCGCAACGAAGTGCTGCAGATGGCCGTGCTGAATCCCAAGCTTGCGATCCTCGACGAAACCGATAGCGGGCTCGATATCGACGCGCTGAAGATCGTCGCCGACGGCGTCAACGCGTTGCGCGCACCGGATCGCGCGGCGCTGGTCATCACCCATTACCAGCGCCTGCTCGATTACATCGTCCCGGACAAAGTTCACGTGCTCGCCAAGGGCAGGATCGTCAAGAGCGGTGGCAAGGAGCTGGCGCTCGAACTCGAAAAAACCGGCTACGGCGCGTTGGCCGGTAAAGCGGCGTGAGACGCGGCGCCATGAGCAGCATCCCACCCGTTGCCGCCGAAATTGAGGCGTATCTGCGCAATTATCCGGTCGCGGACGATGGGGGCCACGGCGTTGCGCCCGAATGGCTGCAACAACTGCGCCACGCTGGCGCCGAGCAGTTCCGCGCGCGCGGCCTGCCGACGGTACGCGTCGAAGCGTGGAAGTACACCAATCTCAATCCGTTGCGCGGGCAGGGGTTCGCGCTGGCCGCCAATGCCGACGCGCCGATCGATCGCGGTTTCCTGCCAACACTGGTGATCGGCAAGCGGCCGCCGTATCGGCTGGTGTTTGTCAACGGTGTGTATCGCGGCGATCTGTCGACGATTTCCGAACTGCCGGCCGGCGCGCGACTGCTCAGCCTCGCCGAAGCCATAAGCAAGTATCCGGATATGTTACGCGAAAAGCTCGGCCGAATCGCGCCGCCCGATGCCTCCGGCACGCTGGCGCTGAATACGGCCTTCGCGCAGGACGGCTATGTGCTGCACCTGGCGGCCGGCATCTCCATCGACGATCCGATCGAGATCGTATTCATCGGCGCCGGCGGGGGGCAGGGCGCGCCGCCGGTCTATTATCCGCGTTCGCTGTTGGTGGCGGAATCCGGCAGCCGCGTGACGCTGGTCGAATATCACCTCGGCTATGCCGGAGCGGTCGGCCAAGGCGGTATTTACTTCTCCAACGCCGTCACGGAAGTGCACGCGGAGGCGGGGTCCATCGTGCGCCACTGCAAGGTGCAGGACGAATCGCTGGCTGCGTTCCATCTGGCCTCGACCCACGCACATCTCGGCCGCGACGCGCGTTACGACAATTTCAGCTTCGCGCTCGGCGCCCGCCTGTCGCGCAACGAGCTGCATGTGAAATTGGCGGCGCCGGGTGCCGATTGCCGGTTGAACGGCGCGTATCTGATGCACCACGAGCAGCATGTCGATCATACGCTGGTGGTCGATCATGCGGCGCCGCACACCTCGAGCAAGCAGTTGTACAAGGGCGTACTGGACGACAAGGCGCGCGGCGTGTTTCAGGGCAAGATCATCGTGCGTCCGGCGGCGCAGAAGGCTGACGGCCAGCAATTGTCGCGCGCGCTGCTGCTGTCCAGCCAAGCCGAAATCGACACCAAGCCCGAATTGGAAATCCTTGCCGACGACGTGAAGTGTAGCCACGGCGCCACCGCCGGTGAACTGGACGAATCGGCATTGTTTTACCTGCGGGCGCGCGGCATACGCGAAGACCAGGCGCGACGGCTGTTGATCGAGGCGTTTCTATACGAGGTCATCGACGGCATGGCGCTTTCGGCCTTGCGCATGCCGCTCGAGCAGAGCGTTGCCCGTTGGATGGACGAACGATGACGGCCCAGATGAAACCCGATCCGATGGCACGCAACGCGCCCTACGATTTGGCCAAGGTGCGCGCCGATTTTCCGATCCTGGCGCGCCAAGTGCACGGCAAGAAGCTGGTGTACCTCGATAACGGTGCGAGCGCGCAGAAACCGCGTGCGGTGATCGACGGTATGTCGGAATTTTATCAGACCGATTACGCCAACATTCACCGCGGCGTGCATTACCTGTCGCAAGTCGCGACCGATCGCTATGAAAAAGTCCGCGACCAAGTGGCACGATTCCTCAATGCCGCAAGCCGGGAAGAAATCGTCTTCACCAAGAATTCGACCGAGGCGATCAATCTCGTAGCGCAGAGTTTCGGCCGGCCGTTCTTCAAGGCGGGCGACGAAATCGTCATTTCGCATATGGAACACCACGCCAATATCGTGCCGTGGCAGATCCTGGCCCAGCAGATCGGCGTGGTGGTGCGCGTGGTTCCGATCGACGAGACCGGCGAACTGCGCATGGACGAATTCGCGAAGCTATTGACTGCGCGCACCAAGCTGGTCGCCATGACGCATGTGTCCAACGTGCTCGGCACGATCACGCCGGCGCGGGAAATCGTCCGCCTGGCGCACGACAATGGCATCCCCGTGCTGCTCGACGGCTCGCAGGCGGTGGTGCACCAGAAGATCGACGTGCAGGCGCTCGATGTCGATTTCTACTGTTTCACCGGGCACAAACTATATGGCCCAACCGGCGTCGGCGTGCTGTACGGCAAGGCGGCGCTGCTGGATACCATGCCGCCCTACCAGGGCGGCGGCGACATGATCGCTTCGGTCAGCTTCGACGGCACCAAGTTCCGCGAGCCGCCGTACCGCTTCGAAGCCGGCACGCCGGCCATCGCCGAAGTGATCGGCCTCGGCTTTGCGATCGACTACGTCGAACGGCTCGGCATCGATGCGATTGCCGTGCACGAGCATGATTTATTGCGATACGCGACGGCGAAACTTTCCGAAATTCCGGGGCTCAGGATCTACGGCACGGCGCCGAACAAATGCGCCATCGTGTCGTTCACGCTCGGCGACGTGCATCCGCATGATGTCGGCACCATCGTCGACCGCCAGGGTGTCGCGATCCGCGCCGGGCACCATTGCGCCGAACCGCTGATGCAGCGTCTCGGCGTGGCGGCCACGGCGCGCGCGTCGTTTGCGCTTTACAATACGCGGGATGAGGTCGATGCGCTGGCCGCGGCGTTGCGCAAGACCCAGGAGATGTTTGCGTGATGGACGACCTTCGCGATCTCTACCAAGAAGTGATTCTCGACCACGGCAAGAAGCCGCGCAATTTCCGCCATCCGGCCGACGCCAACCGCGAGGCCAAGGGCGATAACCCGCTGTGCGGCGACAAGATCGCCGTGTACCTGAAGCTCGATGACAAGGGCGTCATCCAGGACGCCGCGTTCGAGGGCAGGGGTTGCGCCATCTCGACCGCGTCGGCGTCGCTGATGACCGAGATCGTGCGCGGCAAGACGGTTGCCGATGTCGACAAATTGTTTGAGGCGGTCCACGAAATGTGCACCAAGGATACGGTGCCGGAGATCGATCCGAAACTGTCGGACGAATTCGACCGGCTGCAGGTCCTGTCGGGCGTGCGCCAATACCCGATGCGGGTGAAATGCGCGACGTTGGCGTGGCACACGCTGAACGCCGCGATTGCCGGCAAGGGCGAAGCGAGCACCGAATGAGCGACGCCAGCCCTTCGCTCCAGGATTTCATGCCGGCCGCCAAGCCAGGCGAGGAGGCGTTGGCGCGCCGCGGCAAAAAATTGCCGCCGGGCGGTAAGATCGCCACCGAGGACGACGTGATCGCGGCCATGAAAACCGTTTATGACCCTGAAATCCCGGTCAACATCCACGATCTCGGATTGATCTACGATCTCACCATCAAGCCGGACGGCGACGTCTCGGTCGACATGACCCTGACCGCGCCCGCGTGCCCGGTGGCCGGCACTATGCCCGGCAAGGTCGCCGATGCGGTTGCCGCCGTGCCGGGCGTCGGCGAGGTCGAGGTGCGCCTGGTATGGGACCCGCCGTGGACGCGCGATCGCATGTCGGAAGAAGCGCGTTTCGCGCTCGATATGTTTTGAAGATCGCCCCTTGCTTTAGCGTGGACTTGCCCTATCTTCTGAGAACTATTCGCAACTAGCGGAAAAGATCGACGAAACATGGCCTTTGCCCCTCTCATCACCCTGACCGACGCCGCCGCCGAGCGCGTCCGCGCGTTGATCGCCAAAGCCGACAAGCCGGTTCTGGGCCTGCGCGTCGGCGTCAAGTCGCAGGGTTGCTCGGGACTTTCGTACATCGTCGAATATGCCCAGGAGCGCGGCAAGCTCGAGGACGTCATTGAGGACAAGGGCGTCAAAATTTTCATCGAACCCAAGGCCGTGATGTTTCTGCTGGGCAGCCAGATGGATTATGTCGAGGACAAGTTCACCTCCGGCTTTACGTTCACCAATCCGAACGAAAAAGGCCGCTGCGGCTGCGGCGAATCGTTCCACGTCTAGGCTCCGCCCGGCTTGCTAAAGTTGCGTCTGGCCGTTCGGACAGCACGACGCGCGCCATAACAAAAATCCGCACGCACACAACATGCCAAAAATGGTTTTCATCGAGCGGGACGGAACCCGCAAGGAAGTCGACGCACCGGTCGGTTTGTCGATTCTGGAAATCGCCCACAAGAACAACGTCGACATCGAAGGCGCCTGCGAAGGCTCGATGGCCTGTTCGACGTGCCATGTGATCGTCCAAGCCGATTGGTTCAGAAAGCTGCCGACCGCCTCGGAAGAGGAGGAGGACATGCTCGACCTCGCCTTCGGACTCACGAAAACGTCGCGCCTTGGCTGTCAAATCCGGATTACCGAGGCAATGGACGGCCTGGTCGTTCAGTTGCCGAAGGAAACCCGAAATATGATGGACGTTTGATCGGTCATGGCCAGATCGCCGATGGGGCCTCCGTCCGGACCTCTGTTCGACCGACTGGTTGCCGATTCCAGCGCCGAATGGCAGCGCTACGTGGGGCACGCGTTCGTGCGCGGCGTGGCCGACGGCACGCTGCCGCTGCCGGCGTTCAAATATTATCTTTGCCAGGACTATCTGTTCCTGACTCATTTCACGCGCGCCTACGCGCTGGCGATTTACAAAAGCAATTCGCTGGCCGAGATGCGCGAGAGCGCTGCGACCGTCGCTGCACTGCTTGATGAAGCCAGCCTGCATCTGAGATTCTGCGCAGGATGGGGTCTCTCCGAAGCCGACGTAACGGCGATGCCCGAAGATCCAGCCTGTATGGCGTATACGCGTTACGTGCTCGACGCGGGCATGCGTGGCGACCTGTTGGACCTACATGCGGCCCTGGCACCTTGCGTGGCCGGCTACGCCTGCATCGGCCACGCGTTGGGCCGCGCCGCGCGGCTGGACGGCAATCCCTATCGCGATTGGATCGCGGCGTATGCGGGAGACGAGTATCAGGCGATCGGTCAGGCCGCAGCCACGCGCCTCGATCGCCTGTTCGCGCAACGAGGAGGGGAGAACCGCTACGCCGGCCTGCTAAGTACTTTCAAGGAAGCCACGCGCCTCGAAGCGGAGTTCTGGCGGATGGGTCTGGATCGCGCCTAAGATCGGCCGTCCCGGGGGAGGTCCTTGGGGGGAGGAACCATGCACGCGCCGACACGCCCGATCATCCGTTCGCTGGCCGACATCCGCGAAATCGAAAAAACCCCCTGCGAGAAATGGCAGCCGTATACGAGCACCTACGAAGCGCTCGCCGACAGCGCGCGTGAATTCGCCGATCGCGACGCGCTGATCTTCCTGCCCGAGGCGACGCTCGAGGCGGAACCCGCGCGCTACACGTACCGCGATTTCTTCGCGCGCATCACGCAGGCCGCCAATATGTTTCGCGCGCTCGGCGTCGAACAGGCCGATGGCGTGGTTTTCTTGCTGCCGGCGATCCCGGAGGCCAAGATCACGTTGTGGGGCGCCGAGGCGGCGGGCCGCGCGTGCCCGATCAACTTCATGCTCCAGGCGGAGCATATCGCCGAGCTGATCAATTATGCCAAGGCCAAGGTGCTGGTCGCCTTTGGCCCGCACCCGCAACTCGATATCTGGAGCAAGATCGATTTCCTGCGCCAACACGTGCCGAACCTGAAGGCGATTTTGCAGGTCGGCGGGCCGCCCGACCGGCGTCCGGGCATCCTGCAATTCAGCGAAGAACTGGCCAAGCACCCGTCGGACAAGCTGGCGTTTGCGCGCAAGTTCGATAAATCTGACATCGCCGCCTATTTCCATACCGGCGGCACCACCGGCGCGCCGAAGCTGGCGCAGCACACCCATGCAAATCAGCTTCACACCGCGACGTTCGCGAGCTTCCACTACGATCTCAATTCCAGCGACGTGGTCACCAACGGTTTCCCGATCTTTCATGTCGCCGGCTCGCTGGTGTTCGGCCTGTCGGTGTTTCTGGCCGGCGCGACCATCGTGCAGCCCACGGCGCTCGGCGCGCGTAGCCAGGATTGGATCCGCAATCACTGGAAGCTCTGCGCAAAGTACGGCGCCACGATGTTGTGCGGCGGACCGACCACGATGGCCGCCATCATGGCGGTGCCGGTCGACGGCGCCGATATCTCGCGCATCCGCGCCCAATGGGCCGGCGGCTCGCCGCTGCCCAAGGAACTCGCGGCCCAGTTCGAAGCCAAATTGGGCATCCCGGTGCGCGACATCCTCGGCATGACCGAGTGCGCGGGTATCGTCACGATTTCGCCGCTGCATGCGCCGCGCGTGCCGGGCTCGACAGGTTTTCCGATTCCGTACACGCGCGTCAAAGCCGAGCAGGTCGACGGCGAAGGCCGCCCGACCGGTGTGCTGTGCACGCCCGGCGAACCCGGCGTGATCATGCTGACCGGGCCGCACGTTTCGCCCGGCTATACGGACACGCGACGGAATGCGGGCATGTTCACCGACGACGGCTGGATCGTCGGCGGCGATCTCGGCCATCTGGATGCGGACGGACGCGTCTACATCACCGGCCGCGCGAAGGACGTCATCATCCGCGGCGGCCACAATATCGACCCCGCTATGATCGAAGAGGCGATCGAGAAGCATCCGGCGATCGCGCTCGCCGCCGCAATCGGCCAGCCCGACGCCTATGCCGGCGAGTTGCCGGTCCTGTATGTGACGCTGAAACCGGGTGCGCAGGCGACCGAGGCCGAGTTTCTCGACTATCTGCGCGAACGCATCTTCGAGCGCCCCGCCTTGCCGAAGCGCGTGACCGTGCTCGACGAACTGCCGACTACGCTGGTCGGCAAGATATTCAAGCCCAAGCTGCGCATGATGGCGATCGAGCGCACGTTCGGCGAAGTCTTGGCCGAAGCGGGTATCGAAACGCGGGTCACTGCCTATGATTCCGGCGGCGGGCTGAAAGCCAGGATAGCCTTGCCGGTAGGAACCGACCGGGCGGCGTTCGCGGAAAAGCTCAAAGCCCTGCTCGGCGGTTTCCACATTCCGCACGAGATCGTCTGAGCGCGAACGGATGCGCCGCTACCAGCCGCCGCGTTCCAACCAAAGGTCGAGCATTTCGAGATTGTCGGCGCCCCAGAATTTTTCGTCGTCGACGATGATGAAGGGCGAACCGAACACACCGCGGGCGATCGAGGCGTCGATCTCGGCGCGCATGCGTTCTGCGGTCTCTTTCGAATGCAATCCCGCGATCATCTCGTCGCGGCCGACGCCGTGGCGGGCGGCGATCTCGGCGAGCGCGTCGGGTTGCGCCATTTCCCTTCGCTCGGCCCAATAACCGTGCAGCACATCCTTGGCAAAACGCTTGGCCAGCGCAGGCTCGCGTGCGAACAAGTACCAATAGGCGCGCGCCGGCGGCACCGGCGCCATGCCGATTTCGTCGAACCGACGCGGGTCGATCGGCACCTTGTGCAGGCGCGCGTAACGCGGCACCGCGTATTTGGTGAGATATTCGCCTTTGAGCGGCGTTTCGAGCAGCGGCTTTAGGCCCATGACCTTGAGCACCGCGACGCCGAGCAGCATCGGCCGCCAAACCACCTCGCGCCCGTGCTTGGCGCCCAGCGCGTCGATGCGCAGGCTGGCGAAGTAGCCGAACGGCGAGATGAAATCGAAATAGAAGTCGATCGGCCCCGTTTTCGTCATGCCAGCGCCCGAATATTGCCTCACCGCCCGGGCACAAGATCATAGGCGCCGGAACCGGGCAAGCCGCCGCCGGGCATTGCCGAACGCGATCCCGGCGTTACGCCAGGGTGCTAAAGTATGACGATGCAGAGACCATTTGCGTACGCCGAAGCGTTGAAGCCGGACAAGCTGCTCCAGCTTTATCTGCGCAGCCCGTTCGGCGCGTTGCTGGCCAGCCCGGTGATCGACCGGCCGACGCTTTGGGCGGTGACCGATATCCTGTTTCCGCTCTCGCGACTGTGGGCCGCCGCGTATGTCGCGCGCGGCGACGTGGAGGAGTTCCTCCGCCAGGTGCCGATGAAAACGGCCTCGATCGTGGTGCGCAACCGACTCGCGCGAACCTTGGCCGGCTTCGAAGCGGCGCGCGACGAGGCCGATCGGGCGGCCGCGGATTGGGAGCGGCTGTTCTTCGGCACGGACGCGAGCGACGACAAGAAGCTCCAGGCGGCGGAGCGGATACGGGTGGATACGGCGCAGGCCCTGATCCTGCAGCGTGCGCGCTTCGTGCCGCTGCTGTTGGGCCGTTCGATCCCGAAAGTGAAATTCGCCATCCCGACCGAAGCCGAGGTCAAATCCGCCTACGGCGATTACCTGGCGCAGCCCGAGCGTGCGTTCGGCGCACCCGCGTCGATGCCGCAAGTCGAGGTCTCACGTTCGGTGCCCAGCGCGGCGGGCCGCGATTATTGGCTCCGCTTTGCTTCGCCTTCGGTGCGTGTCGGCGGCACGGTATGGGCGCGCGTCCACGAGCCGATCGGAGTCGTCGACCCGCCGAGCTTCATTTTCGGCAACGGCATCGGCGTCGAATTCGATCAGGTCAAATACAGTTTCGAGGACGCGGTCAAATTGTGCCGGAGCGGCGTTCGCGTGATCGAAATCGAAGCGCCCTGGCACGGCCGGCGCATCGAGCCGGGATTTTACCCGGGCGAACCGTTCATGGCGCGCGCGCCCTTGGGGCCGATCGACCTGTTCACCGCCCAGGTGCGCGAGATCGCCGTGCTGATCGACTGGTGCCGGCGGGGCAGCCGCGGCCGGATCGGTGTGGGCGGCACGAGCATGGGCGCGTTGGTCGGGCAATTGGTTGCCACGCATGCGAAACGCTGGCCGAAGCGATTACGGCCCGACATGCTCGGGCTGATCACGTTTTGCGACCGGGTCCACGAATTGCCGTTCACAAGCGCGTTGGCGAAGCGGGCCGGCGTCGGGGCGGCGCTCGCCGCCGCCGGCTGGAACGCCGAGAAATGCCAGCGTTGGCGCGGGTTCACCGATGCGCTCGAGGCGCCGTCGATGGAGCCCCGGAACATCGTTGCCGTACTCGGCCGCCACGATCGAGTCACGCCCTACGAGGTCGGCCGCGCCCAAGTCGAACGTTGGGGCGTACCGCCGGGCAACGTGTTCGTGCGTCGCCAGGGTCATTTTTCCGTGCCCCTTGGCCTGGTGCGCGACGATGGGCCGCTGCGTCGGATCGGCGAATTACTGCTCGAGCAAGGCTGAATTGGCCGGAAATCCGCCAAAAGACGTTGGCCGCGCCTTGCACCTCGGGCGCCAGGGGCTATATTCCGGCCCATGAATTCGGCTGACACCATAGGGCTGGCACGGGGCGCGCGGATTGTCGTCGCCATGTCCGGCGGCGTCGACAGTTCGACCACGGCGGCGCTGCTGAAGGAACAGGGCTACGACGTGGTCGGCGTCACGCTGCAATTGTACGACCACGGGGCGGCGGTCGGCCGCAAGGGCGCCTGCTGCGCCGGCGTCGATATTTACGATGCGCGCCGCGTGGCGGAAACGATCGGCATTCCGCACTACGTCCTGGATTACGAGCAGCGCTTCCGTACGCAGGTGATGGACGATTTCGCGGATAGTTACTTGAAGGGCGAAACCCCGGTGCCGTGCGTGCGCTGCAATCAGACCGTCAAGTTTCGCGACCTCCTGGATACCGCGCGCGACCTTGGCGCGCAGGCGTTGGTTACCGGCCACTACGCGCGGCGCGTTCAAGGCCCGCGCGGGGCGGAACTGCACGCCGGCGCCGATCTGTCGAAAGACCAAAGCTACTTCCTGTTCGCCACCACGCCAGCCCAGCTCGACTTTCTGCGCTTTCCGCTCGGCGGACTGACGAAGGACGAAACGCGAGGCCTCGCCGCGCGTTATGCGCTGCCGGTCGCGTCCAAACCCGACAGCCAGGACATATGCTTCGTGCCCGACGGCAACTACGCCAGTGTGGTCGCCAAGTTGCGCCCGGGCGCCATCGAGCCGGGCGAGATCGTCGATCTTCAGGGCCACGTGCTGGGCCGCCACGACGGCGTGATCAATTTCACCGTCGGCCAACGACGGGGCCTCAATTTGGGCAATGTCGGCGGCGAGCCTTTGTATGTGATACGCCTCGATCCTTCGGCGCATCGCGTCATCGTCGGTCCGCGCGCGGCGTTGGGTTGCGCTGAGTTTCACATCCGCGACGTGAACTGGCTCGAGACGGCAGCGCGCGACTTGTCCGGCCGCCGGGTCAGCATCAAGGTCCGCTCCGCCGCGCCGGCCGTCGCGGCTCGGATATTCTTGTCGTCGCGGGGAATGGCGCGCGTCGTGCCGGACGTCCCGCTCGAAGCCGTCGCGCCGGGCCAGGCTTGCGTGTTTTACGACGGCACGCGCCTGCTGGGCGGCGGATGGATCGCGCGCGCCGACGCCGCAGCGTTGGCCGCATGAACGCGGTCCGACGCGCTCGAGGCCCGCGCCGATGAAATTTTTCGCCAAACTGCGCGACATTCAGCGATTTCGCCGCGACCATTGGGAGCGCGCGCATGTCGCGCTGCAGAATCAGACGTTACTGGCGCGCGCAGGCAATGCCTGTTTATGGATCGCCGTCAAATCGTTGACCGCGATGCCACGATTGCGCCGGTTGTTGACGCGGCGACCGAAGCAGCACGCCGCTCGGCAGAAATTCTCGGAATGGACCAGCGGTGTGGGATCCGTCAGCGCCGGCATCGCGCCGTTGACCGAAAAATCGCTGCCGACCCTCGGGCGCAAGGTGCTGATCGTCGCGGAATTGTCGCTCGGTCAATGCACGCGCTATCGCGTCGAGCACAAGCTGCAGATGCTCGCTCACCTGGGCATCAAGGGCGAGGCAATTTCCTGGCTCGAGCCGGAACGGGCGCGCGACAAGCTGCAAACATGCGCCATGGTGATCTTCTATCGCGTCCACGACTGGCCGGCGGTGATGGAACTGATCGCCGAAGCGCGCCGATTGGGTGTGCCGAGCTTTTTTGAGATCGACGATCTCGTGTTCGACGACGCGGCGTATCGCGCCAATGCGAATCTGCGCACGCTGCCGCCGGCGGAACAAGTCCGGCTGCTTGCCGACGCGGCGAGCCATCGCACCGTGCTGGCGGCGACCGACCATGCGATCGCCAGCACGCCGACGATTGTCGAAATCATGCGCGCGACCTGCCGGGGCGACGTGCTGCTGATGGAGAACGGCGCGGATCCCGAACTCGCGGCTTGGGCGGCGGCGGGCCTGGGACGACCGACCCACGCGGACGGTCGGATCGTCATCGGCTACGGCAGCGGATCGCGCACCCACGATGCCGATTTCGCGGTGGCGGCGCCTGCGCTGGTCGAAATTATGGCGCGCTATCCTCAGGTCCGGCTGGCGATTGTCGGCGATCTGACGATGCCGGACTCACTCGTGCCGTTCGCCGCCCGCACGGTGCGCATCGGCCGCCTGGATTGGCCGGCCTACTGCCGGGCGCTGGCTGAATTCTCGATCAATCTGGCGCCGCTCGAGGCCACCACGTTCAGCGACGGCAAGAGCAACATCAAATTCCTCGAAGCCGGCGCGTTGGGCATTCCGACTGTCTGCTCGCCGGCCCGCCATTTTCGCGAAACAGTCAGCCACGGAGTCGATGGGCTCGTCGCCGCGACCACGGACGAGTGGATCGCGGCGCTGTCGCTGCTGATCGACCGGCCCGAGGTTTATCGCAGGATCGGCGATGCCGCGAGGGAAACCGCGCGCAAGCGGTTCGATCTCGCTACCTTGGCGCGAACGCAGGCGGCCAGACTGGTCGAGTATTTTCCGCCGACGCGGGCTGCCAACGACGCCCGGCGGCCGCGCGTGCTGATGGTCAACATCATGTATCCGCCGGACGGGCACGGCGGCGCGACGGTGGTCATCGAGCAGCTCGCCACCACGATGGCGCGCGGCCAGCGGTTCGACGTTTCGGTCTTCACCGGCACATCGCGCGATTCGTTGCTGCCCTACGAATTGCTGCGTTACGAGCATGACGGCGTGCCTGTTGTCGCGGTCAAGCTGCCGGATCCGGACGATGCGGTTGCCGACTACGACAACCCGCTGATGGATGCGGTGTTCGCCGAGGTGCTCGATGCGGTGCAGCCGGATCTCGTGCATTTCCATTCGATCCAACGGCTCGGCGCGAGTTTGGCGATGGTCTGCCGCGGTCGAAATCTGCCGTATGTGGTCACGCTGCACGACGCATGGTGGTTGTGCGAAAAGCAGTTCATGGTGCGCGACGACGGATCATATTGCCATCAGACGCGCATAGACCCGCTGGTATGCGCGCAATGCGTACCGTCGCCGAGCTATACGTACGTCCGCTCGCCGTATTTGCGCGACGTGCTGCGCGGCGCCGCCAGACTGTTGTCGCCGAGCCGGTTCTTCGGCGATCTTTACCTTGCCAACGATTTCGCCGCGGACCGGTTGGTCGTCAATAAGAACGGCATTTTGCCGCCCTCGGCAAAGCCGCGCGTCCGAACGCCGAATGGCATCGTGCGTCTGGGCTATCTCGGCGGTATCGGCCGGCACAAGGGATTGGACGTTCTACGCGACGCGGTCGAACGTATCGAGGCGGAAAATTTCGAACTGCGGGTCGTCGATGTGCTGCCGCACTCGAATCCATCAATCGCCAAGAGCATGAAATGGCGCATGCGCGGCAAGCTGACCGTGGTGAAGCCGTTTTCGCCGGCGACGGCCGGAGACTTTTACGATCAGATCGACGTGCTGCTGTTCCCGTCGCAGTGGAAGGAGAGTTTCGGCTTGGTGGTGCGCGAAGCGCTCGCGCGCGACATCTGGGTCATCGCGACCGATTCGGGCGGCACGGTCGAAGATATCGTGCCTGGGGTCAACGGCGACGTGGTGCCCATGCACGACGCCGCGGCGTTCCGGGCCGCCATCGAGGCGGTACTGCGCGACCCTGCCAGACTGGCGGGATACGCCAATCCGCACCGCGAGAAAATCCGCAGTTTTCAACAGCAAGCCGAGGAATTGGGCGACTATTACCGCGACATTCTGGCGACGCTTGACAGCCCGAAAGCGGGGTTCTATACGCCGTCCCTCGAAAAACGCGGGCTCGTGCCGCGTTCGGATGGCATGGCTGGGTAGCTCAGTGGTAGAGCAGGGGAATCATAATCCCTTGGTCGGGGGTTCAAATCCCTCCCCAGCTACCATCATTTTAGAAACAAATCATATAGTTGCTTGGAACCTAGGCTGCCCGATCATGCTTCATTTAGTGTCGTAAACGCCAAGTCTGTGTTGCAATCAACACTAGTGCTTTTGAACTAATAACGGGAAGTCCGCGCGACATTGCTGCAACATGCTATAGCAGTTTCGCGGGTCGCATTTTCGACCCCCCAACACTGGGAGGAGCGGTTGCTCGAAGTGTTTTTTTCCTATGCGCACGAAGATGAAGCGATGCGCAACCGGCTCGAGAGAGCACTCATCATGATGAAGCGCACAGGTGAGATTTCGACCTATCACGATCGGCGCATCACGGCCGGCACGCCTTTGGATCCCGCAATCGCCGCCGGTGTAGAGCGCGCCGAAGTAATGCTTGTCCTCGTGAGCCCTGACTTCTTGCATTCCGACTATTGCATGGACAGAGAAATGAAGCGCGCGCTCGAGCGGCACGGCGAGGGCACGCTGCGCGTAATACCGGTAATATTGCGCGCGTGCGATTGGTTGCACTCGCCGCTGAGGGCGTTGACTGCTATACCGCACGACGGACGGCCAATCACGTTGGCGCCCGATCTGGACGTCGCTTTTCAAAAGGTCACAGACGAAATCCGCTTAGCCGTGAATGAAATAAACGCCAAACGCGATGCGGCGAATGGTAGGTCTAGCGCCGCGGCAGAGGTGGAGGCACAATCGCCATCAGAGTTCCGACCGAGCGCGGGGACCGCGCCGTCTTTCGCTTCGGCTGGCGCTTCAGCTTCGCGGTCAAGCAATATGCGTGTGGCGAAGAAATTCACCGACGCGGACAAGGCGGAATATCTCGACCAGGCGTTCGTTTATCTGCGCAAATTTTTTGCCGCTTCACTGATCGAATTAGCTCAACGCCATTCAGAAGTGCGGCAACGATTTATTAACGTAGACGCAACTCGCTTTACCGCTACGTTGTACCGCACCGGCAGACAGGTATCCCAGTGTCAAATTTATATTGAACAGCGCCGCGATGCCGCAATTCGATATTCCGATAGCATTGAGCTTCACGCCAATAGCTTTAACGAGTCCATTTCTGTCGAGGCGGACGAAGACGGCCTGTATCTCAAGGCCATGGGGATGGGCTACTCGCATGCCGATCGCGAACGCAAATTGAGCTTTGAAGGTGCTGCCGAACTACTTTGGGAAAGACTCATTGCGCCGCTGCAACGATAGGAGGTGGCTGTGACCAAGAAAGCTCGACTTTGCTGTCGCAACTGTGGCCATAAGTGGGAGCAGGAAGTATATGAAAAAGGGGAAGAAGAGAGCCGCAAGGTTCGAGGCAGGGATGTGCATTGTCCTAAATGCAATCGCGTCGACATTTACGAGGGCTGGTGACGCCGCCAGCCGTTATTCCACGGCGGAAACGCGGTGATCGAGTTCCTAAATCATTTTGGCGAGCTTCGACAAATTGCTGGTACTCGTATCGCTGATCGTTTTGATGCGGTTGGTCAGTTGTTCCAAGTTCTTGCGTCAGCCGAGTCACTTGCTGCTGAAACTGTTCGAAATTGACGGGCACGGGCCGCTTCCACGATTAATTTGTTCAGATTAATCTTGAAATAATATAATATCTACATGAATCTCGTGAACGCGGACGGAACGTCGAAGCGCCACGTTGCCGTGTCGAATTAAGTTAAAGCTCGTGGCTTGAGCGAGGATTGGGCGTATGTGATTGTCGTGCGATGCGCGAAGCCGGTTGAATTCCGCGAAAACCCCATCCGTCGCTCGGCAGGTCTTGAAAATGCTCATCGCTAATTCTATCCTGAGGCGGTGTCCGCTTCAACTCATAGCAGTTTGAGCACTGGGCGGAATCATGCACAATGAAGCAGTTATGTCGAACGGGGGTATTCATGCGAGCGACGTGGGTCATTTTCGCGGCGCTGATTTTTGTGACTCCCGCGGCCGCTGAATTCGATTTGGACGCGTCGGCGGTCAAGCGGATCACAAATCGTTCGGAGATGGCCCGCGCGCAAAATGTTGTCGAAGAGTGCGCGCGCAAATCCGGAAAGTCCTGGCCTCAATTACGAGACTGTATTGCCACTGCGAAACAGGCGGAAAACCGCAGCAACACTGATACCGACGCATTTTTGCTTGGGCTCTACGTTGCCGAACTCACCGAGCTACACCCGCTGGCAGAAGAAGTGCTCGACTCAGTCATAGGCGCTGAAGTGATTCGCGAGATGCGTCTGATTGCCTCCCTTGCTGACTCGCTACAAAGTCTGCTTGGTGCTTCCGACGCACAAGTCGCAGGATTGATGTACATGCGACCCGTATTGTGGCGGCAACTGGTGGAGCGCTGGTCCAAATGAAAGTCATAGGAAGGGCAGGCAATGCAACTAATTGTGTTCGTCGCGGCACTCATTAACTTGCTTTCAAGCTGCTCGTCGAGCGCGCCTTCGCGCATCAGCGGCGCCTCAGGGGAGACAGTTAAATGCGCCGTCGGCCGTGGTCGTGAATACAAGTTCGTGCAGAATCGCGAGAACGGTTTCGATCTCTACATGGTGGCACGCAGAAGCTAACCGAGCAGGTATGCCCGAATTACTTTCGTCGCCCTCCTGGCCTTTTGCGCCGCACCGACCGTTTGGCGGGGCGTGAGGGCTTTTCCTTCTTCTTCGCCTTATCCCCGCGCCCGTAATCGTCGACGATGCGCACGATATCGTCTTCGCCCAGATAGGCGCCGACCTGCACCTCGATCAATTCGAGCGGCACCTTGCCCGGGTTTTCCAGGCGGTGGCGTGCGCCGATCGGTAGATAGATGGATTCGTTCTCGGCCCGCATGATGTTTTTTCCGTCGAGCGCGATCTTCGCCGTGCCGCGCGTGACCACCCAATGCTCCGCGCGGTGATAATGGGTCTGCAGCGACGTGCGCTGGCCCGGATGCACGGCAATCAGTTTCACCTGGAATCGGTCGCCCTTGACCAGCGTGCGGTAACTGCCCCACGGCCGGCGCACCAGGGGATGACGCAGCGCTTCTTCGCGCTTGTCGCGCCGTAATGCTTCGACCACGGCGCGCACGTCCTGGCCGCGCTCGCGATCGGCTACCAGCACGGCGTCGCCGGTCGCTACCACCACCAGATCGGAGATGCCGATCGTGGCAACGATCGGACCGTCGCTGCGCACGTAACTGCCGCGCGTATCCTGCGCGATGACGCTGCCGATCGTTACATTTTGGCTTCTGTCGCGCGCACCGGCTGCCCATAGCGCGCGCCACGAGCCCAGATCGTGCCAGTCGATGTCCGCCGGCACGAGGGCCGCACGCGCGGTGCGTTCCATCACCGCGTAGTCGATCGAAATCGACGGCGCTGCGGCGAATGCGTCCGCATCGAGGCGGAAGAAGTCGAGATCGCGCTTCCCCTTGGCCACCGACCTTGCGGTAGCGCGCGCGATCTCCGGCTGCAGGCGTTTCAATTCGGCCAGAATGGTCGCGGCGCCGAACGCGAACATGCCGCTGTTCCACGCAACCTCGCCGTCGTCGATCAGCGCCTGGGCGCGTGCCGTATCGGGCTTTTCGATGAATTGTGCGACCTGCCAGCAGCCGGGCACCGAGGCATGCACAGGCCCGCGTCGTACGTACCCGAAGCCGGTTTCGGGTCCGGCCGGCGGAATGCCGAAGGTCACGATGGCACCCGCGCGCGCGGCGGCGGCAGCGGTTGCAACGGCTTTACGGAACGCATCGCTGCCCCGGATCATGTGATCGGACGGCAGCACCAGCATGATCCCGTTCGGGTCGAGCGCCGCCACCATATGCGCCGCGGCGGCGATTGCCGGCGCGGTGTTGCGCGCCGAGGGCTCGAGCACGATTTCCTGAGGCTTCAGACCGATAGCGCGAAATTGCTCGGCGACGACGAAGCGATGCGCTTCGTTGCAGATCACCAGGGGCGGGTGAAACAGTTCCGCATCGGCGACACGAAGCGCCGACTCCTGGATCAACGAATCCTTGGACGCCAGGGGCAGAAACTGCTTCGGAAAATCCGCTCGCGAAATCGGCCACAACCGCGTGCCCGAACCGCCCGAGAGAATGATCGGCCAGATTTTCGACGGCGAACCCGGTTTCGATTTGGCAGCCATGACACGGGTGATATAACAGAGCCGCCCACAAGCAACAAGAATCGCGCCTTTCCGTCGGGCGCTGAATTGAGAGCCAAATGGCCAAGCGAGCCTTGATCACCGGCATTACCGGCCAAGACGGCGCCTATCTCGCCAAACTGCTGATCGAGAAGGGGTACGAGGTATTCGGCGCCGTTCGCCGTAGTTCGTCCCTGTTTCGGCCGCGCCTGCAGGAACTCGGCATCGAATCCGGCATATCGTTCCTGCCGTTCGATCTCGGCGATTTCGGCAACATGCAGCGCACGATCGAGCAGGTTGCGCCGGACGAGATCTATAATCTGGCGGCGCAAAGTTTCGTCACCATGTCGTTCGAACAGCCGGTCTATACGGCCGAGACGACGGCGGTCGGGGTAACGCGCCTGCTGGAAGTGTTGCGCCATGGCAGGATGAAGCCGCGCTTCTACCAGGCGTCCAGTTCGGAAATGTTCGGCAAGGTGCGCCAGACGCCGCAACGCGAGGACACGCCATTCTATCCGCGCAGCCCGTACGGCGTCGCCAAGACCTACGCGCACTTCATAACGATCAATTACCGCGAAGCGTATAATCTGCACGCATGCTCCGGCATCCTGTTCAATCATGAATCGCCCTTGCGCGGCATGGAGTTCGTCACGCGCAAGGTCACCCTGGCGTTCGCGCGCATCCGCCACGGCAAGCAGGATGTGCTCGACATGGGCAATCTGGATGCCCAGCGCGATTGGGGCTTCGCCGGCGATTATGTCGACGGCATGTGGCGTATGCTGCAGCAGGAAAAGCCGGAGGATTATGTGCTTGCCACCGGCAAGGCGCGCTCGGTCCGTGAATTCGTCGAGCTGGTTGCGCGCCTGTCGGGCTACGATCTGGTCTGGAAGGGAACTGGGCTCGACGAAACCGGCGTCGACCGCAAATCGGGCAGAACCCTGGTCAGGATCGATCCCGCGTTCTTCCGCGCATCCGAAGTCGATCTATTGATCGGTGCCGCCGACAAGGCCGCCGCCGAGCTCGATTGGCGCCCGTCCACGACACTCGAACAATTGGCCGAAATGATGGTCAAGGCCGACATCGACCGCGTGTCGCGCGACGGCGTGCATTTCTGATCCGAACGCCGTCCAAGCGCGGCTAGCCGAGCAATCGTTTCACCGCCGCTAGGTAGCGCGCGTGCACGCATTCCTCCTGCGGGTGATGTCGGTCGCGGACGACGGCGCGGCCGGCGACATAAACGTCGCGCACCGGATTGTCGTTGGCCGCGAACAGCCAAGCGTCGAGCAGCGCGTCGCCCGCGGCACCGGCCAGTGGTGGCATCCGATCGTCGAGCACCACGAGATCTGCGCGCGCGCCGGGCACCAAGCAGCCGATATTGTGGCCGAGCGCGGCTGCGCCGCCTTCCGCCGCGCGCGTGAACAGGTACGAGGCGGTCGAGCGGCCCGAGGCGCCGGCCAAAATATTCCGTCGACCGGCCTGCAGGCGCTGGCCGTATTCAAGCCAGCGCAGTTCTTCGCGCAGGTTGACCGAATCATGGCTATCCGAACCGATGCCGAACGATCCGCCCGCCGCCAAGAACTTCGCCGCCGGAAACAAACCGTCGCCGAGATTGGCTTCGGTGGTCGGGCATAGGCCGGCGACCGCGCCGGAGCGCGCCGCGCGTTCGGTTTCGGAGTCGGTCATGTGCGTTGCGTGCACCAGGCACCAGCGACCGTCGACCGGCGCGTGATCGAGCAGCCATTCGACCGGCCGTTGACCGGACCAAAACAGGCAATCCTCGACCTCCTTGCGCTGCTCGGCGACGTGGATGTGGATACGTCCGGTCGGATCGTCCTTCGCCGCGGCCTCGAGCAACGCCGCTAGCTGGATCTCGGTCACCGCTCGCAGCGAGTGCGGTGCGATGCCGAGGCTGAAGCAAGGTCGTTTGCCGTAACGCACCCGCAAGGCCGAAAGCAGCTGCAAGAACGATTCGACCGAATGGGCGAACGGTTTCTGTGCCCGCAGTATCGGTGCCCCGCCGAAGCCGGCGTGAGCATAAAAGACCGGCAGCAGCGCGAGTCCGATGCCCGCACCCTCGGCCGCGGCGACGATCCGGTGCGCCATCTCGGCTTCGTCGGCGTAGGGTGTGCCGTCGGCCTGGCGATGCAGATAGTGGAATTCGCCGACCGCGGTGTAGCCCGCCTTGAGCATGACGAGATAAAGCTGCGCCGCGATCGCCTCGAAATCGTCCGGCGTCATGCGCGCAACGAAGCGGTACATGAGCGTGCGCCATGACCAGAAATCGTCGCCGCCGTCTCCCGGTCCGGCATGTTCCGTGCGCCCGGCCATCGCATACTGAAAAGCGTGCGAGTGCAGATTGGCCATGCCGGGGACGACCGGGCCGGCGAGGCGCTCCGCGCCGTTTGGTTCCGATTCGGCTTTGACGCCGCGAATCGTGCCGTCCGCGCCGAGATCCAGCAGCACGTCATTGGCCCAGCCGTCGGGCAGCAAGGCGCTGGGACAATGCAGGATGGTCATGATTTTCCTTGCGGTGAATTCAAATGGTCCGGCGCGCGGTTGTACCGACGCGCCCCGATCGCGTAGTTTAGCGCGGAAATTCGCCTGCGAGCGAGAGCGCTGCCATGGCCGAACCGAGCTTCGATTCGATCTGGATCAACGCCCATCTGGCCACCATGCGGCCGGGCGCGATGGCGTATGGCGCGATCGAGCACGGCGCCGTTGCGGTGACCGGCGAGCGCATTGCTTGGGTCGGCGCCATGCAGGGTTTGCCGGCGGCGCCGGAAATGCTCGCGCAGTACGTGCACGATGTCGGCGGCAGATGGATCACGCCCGGCTTGGTCGATTGCCACACGCATCTGGTTTATGCCGGCGACCGCGCGCGCGAATTCGAACTGCGCCTCAACGGCGCGACTTACGAACAGATTGCGCGCGCGGGTGGCGGCATCCGATCGACCGTGGCGGCCACCCGCGCGGCCACGGCGGAGCAATTGTTCGCCCAATCCAAGCCGCGGCTCGAGGCGTTGATGGCCGAGGGCGTCACCACGGTCGAGATCAAGTCGGGCTACGGGCTCGACACGGAAAACGAAATCAAGTTGCTGCGCACGGCACGGCGCCTGGGCGAAGCGAGCGACGTATCGATCGTAACGTCGTTCTTGGGCGCGCATGCCCTGCCGCCGGAGTTTGCCGAACGTCCCGACGATTACATTGCCCTGGTATGCGAGCAGATGCTGCCGGCAATCGCACAAGAGCGACTCGCCGATGCGGTCGATGTGTTCTGCGAGAATATCGGCTTCACGGCCGCGCAAACCGAACTTGTGTTCAAGGCCGCGCGGGAACTCGGCCTGCCGGTCAAGCTGCACGCCGAGCAGTTGACCGATATGAAGGGCGCCGTGCTCGCCGCGCGATACCGGGCGATTTCGTGCGACCATCTGGAATACGTGCAGGAAGACGGTGTTGCCGCAATGGCCGCGGCGGGGACAGTTGCCGTCCTGTTGCCCGGCGCGTTCTATTTTTTGCGCGAAAAGCAGTTGCCGCCGGTCGAACTGCTGCGCCGCTACCAGGTGCCGATGGCCTTGGCGTCGGACTGCAATCCGGGCAGTTCGCCGGTAACGTCCTTGCTGCTCATGCTCAACATGGCCTGCACTTTGTTCCGGTTGACGCCCGAAGAAGCGCTCGCCGGCGTCACGCGCAACGGTGCCCGTGCGTTGGGCCTGCGCGATCGGGGCACGCTCGAAATCGGCAAGCGCGCCGACTTCGTCGTATGGGACATTTCGACCCCGGCCGAACTCGCCTATCGTTTCGGCTTCAATCCGGTCCGCCAAATCGTGTTTGCCGGCGACGCGTTGCAGGACGGTTGACCGCGCGTTTACCAGCGGTCCAATCGTCCCGCGGTTGCTCAACAAATCGAATTGTGGAAGGCTGCGCGAACGAGCGATTGCCATTGCGCATGCGGGAGGTTGCGATGACGCGGTTTATTTCGACCAGTCGAGGCTATGCGAATCTGAACGATATCGAATTGGTGAAGCTTCGCCGGCGGAATAAGTACCAGTTTGTCGTCGGCGGCAGCATCATCGACAAGAACGTCCCGCAATTCGGCAACGAACTGACCAAGATCATTCCGGTCAACGGCGATTGGGAATGTCTGACTGAAATCGGCGATGCCAGGCACGAGCGGCACCTGCGTGTCGAACCTGTCGTCGCGTGGGGTTTTACCGTGCTTGGGGCGGTCGTGCCGGTCACGCCGGGCAGCATGAAAGGCGTCGAGGGAAAATTTGCGTTACGGCAAAGAGGCCAGGCGGAAATCTACAGCGCCGACCAGACTTACGCGTCGCAAGAAGATTGGCTGAACCCCGACGCGAGGCGCCCGCCGCAATTCTAGCCGGCGGCTTTTTGCTTCGCCCATTCCACCGCCGCTTCCAGCATGCGGCGCAGCGCCGGCTTGACGTTGGCCGCGAGGTCCGCGCGGTAGGCGAAAGGCGGCGACTCGTCCATGTAGGTCGCCCACGAAAGTTCCATCTGGAACGCGTGGATGTTTTCGGCCGGCTTGCCGTATTGGCGCGTGATGTAGCCGCCGGTGAACCGGCCGTCGATCGCCAGGGTAAAGCCGTTCTCGTTCTGCAGCCGATCGATCAGGCGCCGACGCAACTCCGGATCGGCACTCTTGCCGTCCGCCGTGCCGAGGTTGAAATCCCAGATCTTGCCGTCGAAAAATCGCGGTACGTGGGACCGGATCGAATGGCAGTCGAACAGCACGGCCACGCCGAATTTGTCGCGCAGCGCGCGCAATTCGGCGTGCAGGCGTTCGTGGTAGGGGTTCCAGTAGAGCTTGCGGCGTTCTTCGATCTCGCTTTGCGTCGGCGCATAGCCGTTCCGATAGAGCGGTTCCCGGTCGAAACTGGTCAGCGGGACCAGCTCCGTATTGCTGGCGCCCGGATAAAGTTGCGTGCCGTCGGGCGCGCGGTTGAGATCGATGGCATAGCGCGAATAGGTGGCCGCGATCACGCTGCAGCCGAGCATCGGCGCAAAATCGTAAAGCTGATCGAGGTGCCAGTCGGTATCGGTCGAGGCGAGCGCGGCCTCGGTCATGCGCGGCTTCAGCGCTTCGGGCAGGGTGAAGCCCAAATGCGGGATGCTCATCAGAACCGGGGTGGTCCCGGCGGTGAATCGATACGTGTCCATAAGGAGCCTGGAAACCGCGAGGGCAAGCCGGAGCCGCGGCGCTTGACTTGCCTTGGCTGGGTAGCACATCGTCGCCGCTAAGAAAATAGGACCCGGGCGGCCCGCGTCAATGGAAGCGGCGGCGGCGTTCGTGCCCGCACGCCCTCGGCTGCCGGCCGGGGTACAGGAGCCGCGCTCGCATGACCCAGTCGTCGTCCCGTTTGGACAATACCCGTCGCATCGAAGCGCCGCGCGGCAATCGGCTGACCTGCAAGAGTTGGCTGACCGAAGCACCGATGCGCATGTTGATGAACAATCTCGATCCGGGCGTCGCCGAAAAGCCCGAAGAACTGGTCGTTTACGGCGGGATCGGTCGCGCCGCGCGCGATTGGCAATGTTACGATCGCATCGTCGCGACGTTGAAGACCTTGGGCGACGACGAAACGATGCTGGTGCAGTCGGGCAAGCCGGTCGGTGTATTTAAGACCCATGTCGATGCGCCCCGCGTGCTGATCGCAAACTCGAACCTGGTCGGCAAGTGGGCGACGCTCGAGCATTTCAACCAGCTCGATAAAGCCGGCTTGATGATGTACGGGCAGATGACCGCCGGCTCGTGGATCTATATCGGCAGCCAGGGCATCGTGCAGGGCACCTACGAAACCTTGGTCGAGCTCGGGCGGCAACATTACGGCGGCAGCTACAAGGGCAAGTGGGTGCTGACCGGCGGCCTGGGCGGCATGGGCGGTGCACAGCCGCTGGCGGCGACGATGGCCGGCGCGTCCATGTTGGCCGTCGAATGCCAGCCGAGCCGCATCGAAATGCGCCTCAAGACCGGTTATCTCGATAAATCCACCGCGTCGCTCGACGAAGCCTTGTCGTGGATCGATGCCGCGCGCAGATCGGGCCACGCCTTGTCGGTCGGTTTGATCGGCAATGCGGCGGACGTTTACACGGAGCTGGTGCGGCGCGGCGTGAAACCCGATGCGGTCACCGATCAGACCAGCGCGCACGATCCTTTGAACGGCTACCTGCCGCAGGGCTGGACCCTGCAGCAATGGGCCGAGCGCAAGGTCAGCGATCCGGAAGGTACGATGCGCGCCGCCAAGCAATCGATCGCGGTTCAGGTGCGCGCGATGCTGGCATTCCATCGCCAGGGCATTCCCACGTTCGACTACGGCAACAATATCCGCCAGATGGCCAAGGAAACCGGCGTCGACGACGCGTTCGACTTTCCCGGCTTCGTGCCGGCGTATATCAGACCCTTGTTCTGTCGCGGCGTCGGGCCGTTCCGCTGGGCCGCGCTCTCGGGCGATCCGGAAGATATCTTCCGCACCGACGCCAAAGTGAAGGAGCTGATCCCGAACGATCCGCATCTGCACAACTGGCTCGACATGGCCGGCAAACGGATTAAGTTCCAGGGCCTGCCGGCGCGCATCTGCTGGGTCGGGTTGGGGCAGCGCGACAAGCTGGGCCTCGCGTTCAACGAGATGGTGCGCAAGGGCGAATTGAAAGCGCCGATCGTGATCGGCCGCGATCATCTGGACTCCGGCTCGGTCGCGAGTCCCAACCGCGAAACCGAGGCGATGAAGGACGGCACCGATGCGGTGGCCGATTGGCCGCTGCTGAATGCGCTGCTCAACTGCGCGTCGGGCGCCACGTGGGTTTCGATCCATCACGGCGGCGGCGTCGGCATCGGCTACTCGCAGCACGCCGGCATGGTCATCGTATGCGACGGCACCGAAGCGGCCGCGCGCCGGCTCGCGCGCGTGCTGTGGAACGACCCGGCGAGCGGCGTGATGCGCCATGCCGATGCGGGCTACCAAGAGGCGATCGACTGTGCGAAAGCCCAAGGCCTGAACCTGCCGATGCAGGCGTAACGGATATGATCGAACGCAAGATCGATTTGTCGCCGTCGCTCGGCGACGAGGTCAAGACCACGACCTGCTACATGTGCGCCTGCCGCTGCGGCATCAAGGTGCACTTGAAGGACGGCACGATCCGCTACATCGAGGGCAACCGCGAGCATCCGGTCAATCGCGGCGTGCTGTGCGCCAAGGGCTCGGCCGGCATCATGCAGCACTATTCGCCGGCGCGGCTGACCAGTCCGTTATTGAGAGTCGGCGAGCGCGGCAAGGCCGAGTTCAAGGAGATTTCGTGGGACGAGGCGCTGGCGCTGGCGACGACTTGGCTCGGCGACATCCGCAAGACCGATCCCAAGAAGCTCGCCTTCTTCACCGGCCGCGATCAAAGCCAGGCGCTGACCGGCTGGTGGGCCGGACAGTTCGGGACACCCAATTACGCGGCGCACGGCGGTTTCTGCTCGGTCAACATGGCCGTGGCGGGGCTTTACACCACGGGCGGCTCGTTCTGGGAATTCGGCGAACCCGATTGGGAGCGCAGCCAATACATGCTGTTGTTCGGCGTGGCCGAGGATCATGACAGCAATCCGATCAAGATCGGCCTCTCGAGGCTGAAGGCGCGCGGCGTCAAGACCGTCTCGATCAATCCGATCCGGACGGGTTATTCCGCGGTGGCGGACGAATGGCTGGGTATAACGCCTGGTACCGACGGGCTGTTCATCATGGCGCTGATGCATGAATTGCTGCGCGCCGGCAAGGTCGACGTCGAATTCCTGCAGCGCTACTCCAATGCCCCGCATTTGGTGGTGCAGAATCCGGGCGGTGCGGACGACGGACTGATCGCGCGCGATGCGGCCGGCAAGGAACTCGTGTGGGATCTGGCGGACGGCACGGCCAAGCAGGCCGCGTCCGCCGCCAGGCCGGCGCTGAAGGGCGAATTTACAGTGCCGGACGGGCGCCGCGCGGTGCCCGCATTCCAGCTTTTTGCCGCGCGGTGTCTGGCGCCCGAACACGCGCCCGATGCGGTCGCCGAACGCACCGGCATCGACGCCGCCACGATCCGCCGCATCGCCGCCGAATTGGCCTATGCCGCCTTCGAGCAGGCGATCGAGTTGGACATTCCGTGGACCGACCATTTGGGTCGCCACCACGCCAAGACCGTCGGCCGGCCGGTCGCCATGCATGCGATGCGCGGAATTTCGGCGCACAGCAACGGCTTTCATACCTGTCGGTCGCTGCACATGCTGCAGCTGCTGCTCGGTTCGATCGACGTGCCGGGTGGGCATCTTTACAAGGCGCCCTATCCGAAACCGCTGTCGACCCAGCCGCGGCCCTGGGGCCGGCCGGACCAGATCGCCCCGGGCAAGTCGATGCCCGGTTCGCCGCTCGGTTTTCCGCGCGGGCCGGAAGATCTGGTGATCGACGGGCAGGGGCGGCCGCAACGCATCGACAAGGCGTTCTCGTGGGACGCGCCGCTGGCCGCCCACGGCATGCTGCACACCGTCATCACCAACGCCTGCAAGGGCGACCCGTACGAGATCGACACGCTGTTCCTCTATATGGCGAACATGGCGTGGAACTCGGCGATGAACACGACCGAGACGATGAACCTGCTGACCAGCAAGCGGGAAGACGGCGAATACAAACTGCCGCGCATCATCTATTCGGACGCCTATTTCTCCGAGATGGTCGCCTACGCCGATCTTGTCCTGCCGGATACGACCTATCTGGAGCGCTGGGATTGCCTGTCGCTGTTGGACCGGCCGATCAGCCGCGCGGAAGGGCCGGCCGACAGTATCCGCCAGCCGGTGCTGGAGCCTGATCGCGACGTCCGGCCGTTCCAGGACGTGCTGCTCGATCTGGGCGTGCGTCTGGCACTGCCGGGCCTGGTTCGTGAAGATAAATCAGCCCGTTTTCCAGGCAGTTATGCGGATTACCTCGTGCATCACGAACGCCGCCCGGGGGTCGGCAATCTGGCCGGTTGGCGGGGTGCGGACGGAACGAAATCCGGCCGCGGCGAGCCGAACGAGAACCAGCTTCAGGCCTATATCGATCACGGCTGCTACTGGCACCACGAATGGTCGGACGGCGAACGTTATTACCGGTTTGCCAACCAGGCGTATTTGACGCGCGCGGTGGAATTCGGGCTGGTCGATGCGCCTAGCCCGGTTACGCATCAGCTTTACTGCGAAGAGCTCCAGCGCTTTCGTCTTGCCGCCCAAGGCCACGGGCCTATCCAGCCGCCGGCGGAGCATCGGACGCGCGTCGCGACCTATTTCGATCCTTTGCCGCTCTGGTACGCGCCGCTCGACGATTCCGGGCCGGAAGAGTTTCGCATCCACGCACTGACCCAGCGGCCGATGGCCATGTACCACGCGTGGGGCTCGCAGAACGCCTGGCTGCGGCAAATCCATGGATGGAACCGCTTGTATGTACCTGCGGCGCTGGCGCGAAGGCTCAAAGTGGTCGACGACGATTGGGTCTGGTTGACCAGTCGCAACGGGCGTGTGCGTGGGCAAGTGCGCGTCATGGATGGCGTCAACCCTCATACCGTGTGGACCTGGAACGCGATCGGCAAGCGCGCGGGCGCCTGGAACCTCGCGGCCGACGCTGAGGAGGCCACCAAGGGTTTTCTGCTGAACCATTTGATCGACGACCTGCTGCCCGCGCGCGAAGGCCAGTACCGTTACGCCAATGCCGATCCGGTAACCGGCCAGGCGGCTTGGTTCGATTTGCGGATTAAGATCGAAAAAATAGATCAACCTTTTGATAATCGGTCTATTTTTTCGACCATCGAGCACCCTAAAGACTTACCGGCCGCACCGCATCGCCTGCGCTACGGCGCCAAGGAGCCGGCGTCGTGAAGCGGCAGCCATTTCCAATTGCGCAGCGGAGCGCCGGGGTCCAGCAGTGCCTCACGCGGCACGACCGCCTGGATCCCGGGTCGCGCGCCGAAGGATGGCGCTTGCCCAGGATGACAACCGGCGGGGCGGCCATCCCATGACCAGCCTGCCGACAACGCCGTCCGCCAAGCGCCTGGGCCTGGTCATCGACCTGGATACCTGCGTCGGCTGCCATGCGTGCGCCGTGAACTGCAAGGAATGGAACACCGGAGGCTATCCGGCGCCGCTCTCGGATTTGCGACCCTACGAAGCCGATCCGGTGGGCGCCTGGCTCAACCGCATCCATTCGTTCGAGGCCGGCGAAGGTGCCGCCGGCCGCACCGTGCATTTCCCGAAATCCTGCCTGCATTGCGAGCAGCCCGCCTGCGTCACCGTCTGTCCAACCGGGGCGTCGTACAAGCGCACCGAGGACGGCATCGTGCTGGTCGACGAAAGCCGGTGCATGGGGTGCGGCTTGTGCGCCTGGGCCTGCCCGTACGGCGCGCGGGAAATCGACCCGGTCGACGGGGTCATGAAGAAATGCACCTTGTGCATCGACCGCATCTACAACCAGAACCTGCCCGAGGCCGAACGCGTGCCCGCGTGCGTCTCGACATGTCCGGCGTCAGCGCGGCATTTCGGCGACCTGGCCGACCCGGCGTCCGCCGTGTCGAAGCTGGTGGCCGAGCGCGGTGGTTACGACCTGATGCCGGAGCTGGGTTACCAGCCGACCAACAAGTATCTTCCGCCGCGCCCGAAAGGCGCCGGCACCGGCTGCGGCACAGCTGCGCCCAGGGCGCTCGAGACGGCCGATCCGCAAGGCGGCTTTCTCGGCTGGCTCGACCGGTTGCTGTCGTGATCGCTCGACGCGCCACAAAAACGGCGAAACATGCCGCGCCACGGCCGCGCCGTATTGAATCCGCAACGTAGCTTAGCGAGAGTTTCGTCGCCCATGCATCCGGCCCTGTCCCTTATCTTCTTTACTGTCGCATCCGGCGCCGGCTTTGGGTTGATCGGCGCGTGCGGCATGCTCGCCGCATTTGGCGCGGCGCCCGGATCGCGTTGGTTTGCCGTACTCGCGCTCGGTTTGGGGCTGGGCACCGTGACGATAGGGCTCCTGTCCAGCGTGCTGCATTTGCGCCGCAAGGCGCGGGCGCGCTTCGCGTTCTCCCAATGGCGTTCGTCGTGGCTGTCGCGCGAAGCCGTGCTGGCGCTGGCGACCGTCGCGATAGCTGGCCTGTTCGGGCTGTGGTGGCTGATCGCGAACGAATTGAGCGTGCCCGTGCGCGTGCTGGGCGGCGTGGCCGCGCTGTTTGCGCTGGCGACCGTGATCGCCACCGGCATGATCTACGCCAGCCTCAAAACCGTCCGGCAATGGCATCACCCGATGACCGTGCCGCTGTTCGTCCTGATGGCGGGTGCGACCGGCCTGGCGATGTTGTGCCTGGCGCTGGCGCTGTTCGGCGCGCTCGGGCCACGGCCGGTGGGTCTCGCGATGCTACTGTTGCTGGTGACCTGGGCGCTCAAGCCGGCCTACTGGCGGACCAACGATTTCTCGATCAGCGAATCGACTGCCGAATCCGCGACCGGGCTCGGCGCGCTGGGCGCGGTCAGGCTGCTCGACCCGCCGCACACCGGCAGCTCCTATCTGCTCGACGAAATGGGCTACAAAGTCGCACGCAAGCACGCGGAGAAGCTGCGCATCGTCGCCATCGTCGCGGGCGGCATCGCGCCCATCGCACTGTACGCGCTGGCGATCGTATGGACCTATGCAGGCCCGGTTGCGTGGCTGCTGTGCCTGCTCGCCGCCGCTTGCGCGCTGCTCGGCGCGCTGGTCGAGCGCTGGCTGTTCTTCGCCGAGGCCACGCACACGGTGACGTTGTATTACGGCGCGAAGACCGCGTGACGAACGCTGAACGACGAAATGAAAAGGCCCCCGCGATGGAGGCCTTTTCTTGTCGTCGCGTCTTGCGCGAAACTCAGCCCCACTTGCGGACCGGCCCGGTATCGACGTGGACGAATTTCGAGCCGCCGTAGAGTCCGACGCCGCCGCGCTTGAGGCTCTGCGCCGCATCGGCGAGTTGCTTGATGCTGCGATTCGGCACCCGGATGTCGACCGCCATGCCGCGCAGATGATACGAGTTTTTCGCCACCCCCGTGCTGCGCGCGGCCAGGATCCCGTTGGTGTGCGGGGAGCGGTAGCCGGAGATGATGTGGATCGTCTCCTTGGTGTCGAGCAGGTTCTGGATGTCGTACACCAGATCGAACAGCTTGACGTCCATCTTGGTGATTTCGTTGGTCCACACGTCGCGCATGATCTTGTTGATCTCGGTCAGCGCGCCGGTGACGTAGGTCCCGTTGGCGAAATAATCGACCTTGATGCGTTCGTGGAAGTAGAGCGAGTAAAGACTGAGCGACTTGGCGTCCGATTTACCGGCGGCCCTGGCGATCGTCGGGCCCAACGCCGACGCCAATACCAATGCACCGCCCGCCCAAATGAAACGCCGGCGTCCCATCGCGGGCGCCGCGAGTTTTTTCCGCTCCATTACCACTCCATTCGATTCGACATGCCCCGAAAGGCCCCTGATCGGAAATTCCCGCCGTCTTCTTATTATGATTATTGTTTGTCTAATTAGATTCGAAGCGATTTTGATCGCTTCGAATTTAGTGATGCATAACCCGCGAGAATCGGTTTGCCAACCGATTTTGTGCGTTGCGCCAAAAAAAACGGGCCGCACCGAGCGGCCCGTGGCATTTTTGCGCCAGTGTGTGAAATTTGCAGCGATGCTGCCGTGAGCCGCTGAATTATTGGACTTGAGCCTTGCGCAAAGCGACCGACAGCGCCGCATCGCGCTTGTACACGTCGCGCCGGAAATTCACTTCGCCGTCCTTGTTCGTCCACGCGGTGAAGTACGTGACGTGCACCGGCAGCGGTTCGGTCAGGTCGATGCGCAGCGGCACCTTCGAGGCGAGAATGTCCTGCAACTTCCCGCGCTCGAAGCCTTTGTTATTCTTGAGCAGAAGGATTGCGAGATCGAGCGGCTTGAATACGCGCATGCAGCCGTGGCTGAACGTGCGTTCGGGGAACTGGAATTTCTCTTTCGACGAGGTGTCGTGCAGGAACACGTTGTGCTGGTTCGGGAACATGAACAGCACCGTGCCCAGCGCATTCCACGGTCCGGGCTTTTGCCGCAGCACATACGGGAAATTGCCCGGCCCCAAGCTGCTCCAGTTGACCGCGTGCGCATCGACATCGGATGTCTCGGCGCCGTAGCGCGTCGAAATCACGTAATTGTTGCGCGCGAGATAGCCGGGATCCTTGCGGATCGTCGGCAGCATCTCGTTTACCGCGATCGAATGCGGCACGTTCCACCACGGATTGAATTCGACATACCGCATCGTGCCGCTGAACAGCGGCGTGCGGTGATAGGGCGTGCCGACCACGACGCGCGTGGTGTAGATCGTCTTCGCTCCATCGACGATCTTAAGCTCGAAGTCAGCGACGTTGACGAAAATGTATTTTCTGCCCTGATCCTCGGGCAGCCAGCGGCGGCGTTCCATATTCATGATGATGTCTTCGACGCGCTGGGCGGCGCTGACGTTGAGCCGATCGAGCGTCGTGGCGCCGATATTGCCGTCGGCGTCCAGCCCGTGTCGATCCTGGAACGCCTTCACCGCCTTCAGCAGGTCGTCGTCGTAAAGTTCGGGGTCGGCGCCGAGCGATTTGAGTTCGCCGGTCACCAGCAGACGTTCCTTGACCTGCTTGATGCGCGCGTTCCTCATTTTCGGCTTGAGCGTTGCGCCGAGCGCGACCGGTTTCCATCCGCCGTCCGCCGCCAGTTTGCGATACTTCACCAGTGTCGCTTTCAGACGGTGATACTCGGGCTGTTTGGGCGCGAAGCCGTCGAGATACTTCGCCAGGTCGTCGGCTTGCGCGGCGCCGTCCAGAATCATCGGGGCCGGCTTGCGCTGCGGAATGACGAACTGATCGGGTGAGACGCGCGCCGGCGTAGTGCGGCCGCCGTCGAGATCCGCCGCGTAGGTGATCATGGTGCGCGTCAGCAGCAATTCGAGATCGGCGCGCGCGTCGTCCTTGTGGTTGGCCACCTTGGCCGCCAAGGACTTGCCGCCGTAATCGTTCGGCAGCAAGCCGTGCGCATCGGCGCCAGCCAGGGTTTCGAGCAGCGCCTTGACCCGCGCGTTCGGCCTGTCGCCGTCGAACCACAGGGATTTGAACTCGCGCTTTTCGTAGAACGCCTGGATCGCCTGGTTCTCGGCTTCGCGAATCTTGTCGCGTGCGGCGCCGGGTTTGATCAGCTCGGCGGTCTTTTCCTTAAGTGCGGTGGGCAGGTCTTGTGCCGCGACCGGACCGCCGATCAGCACGGCGAGGGCACAGGCGGCGAACAACGAACGGCGGATAAGAGCAAGGTCCATGGGAGATATTTGTCCATTTGGTCTTGAGATTGGCGGCGCGCAGCGACTCAATTTTGCCTACGCGGCGAACTTGCGCAACCCTTCCGCGCGGGGCGGTCACACTTCCGTGATGGCTAAAATTGCATTACCCCGATGGCCCAGAGCCACAGAATCGCCGCCGCCATCGACAGCAGGGTCATCGGGATGCCGCTCCTGGCGTGGGCCAGGAAGCCGAGCGTCACGCCAACCGACTTGGCCCGCTCGGCCACGATGATGTTGGCAATGGATCCGACGATCAAAAGGTTCCCGGCCAGCGTGGTCAGCACCGCCATGCCGTACAGCGTGCCGGTCGGCAAACTCGGCCAAAGGGCCGTGAACAGCACCACCGCCGGCACGTTGCCGATGGTGTTGCTGGCGATCAGGCTCAAGCCCGACAGGGCGCCGAGCCGGTTCGGGTCGATCCCCGCCAGCGCCAGCCGCTTGACCGCCTCGTCGGGCAGGCCGGTCGCCACCAGCGCGGCGTTGATGATGAAAAGACTGGCGAACAACACCAGCAGCGACCAATCGACCATGCCGAGCATGCGCGTGCTGGCCAGCCGCCGGCTGATCAACAGCAGCGCCGCGATGACCAGCACGCCGATCGATTGCGGCACCGGGGTCGCGAACAGTGCCAAAAGCAAAACCGTCGCGAGGACCGCCTTGACGAGGTGCGAACGATCGAGCGTCACGCTCGGCAGCTCGATCGTCGTGCGCGCCGCTTCGGCAAGTTCGAACCGCCCGCGCCACATGAACAAAACCACCGCATAGACGATCGCAAGCCCGATCAACGCCGGAATGGCGCAGGCGCCGAGGAAGGCCCAGAAATCCAGCTGTCCGACCTGGCCGATCAGGATGTTTTGCGGGTTTCCGATCACGGTGGACGCCGAACCCGCGTTGGCCGCCCCGGCGAGACCGATCAGGAACGGCCGCGGATCGAGCCCGCGCGCGCGCACGCCCTGGCACAAAAGCGGCGTCATCGCGAATACCACGACGTCGTTGGCGAGCACCGCCGATAGCAGCCCCGAGACGACGATCACGCTGGCCAGCAGGACCGACGGCGATCGCCCGGCACGCGCGATGCGCAGCGAACACCAGTCGTAAAACCCGCTGGCGGCGAACTGCGCCGACAGGATCATCAATCCGAACAGGATGAACAGCGTCGGGAAATTGATCGCCTCCAGCGCCTTGTGCGGGTCGAGCGCGGAGCCGACGACCAAAATGATCGCCACGATCAGCGCAATGCCGGTGCGGTCGATTTGGAGGAACGGAACGCGGCCGAGCGCCATGCCGAAATAGGCGAGGCTGAACATGGCCAGCACCAGCCATGCGGACGGCGCCGTGCTGAATTCGATCACGGCGCGGGCGCTCCAGCGGGCAGTTTCGCGAAAATCGGGGTCACTCGGGTCCGGTGCGGCAAGCTGTCAGGGCAATGTATAGGCCGTTTTCACCACGGTATAGAATTCAACCGCATAGCGCCCTTGCTCGCGCGGTCCGTAGCTCGAGCCTTTGCGGCCGCCGAACGGCACATGGTAGTCGACGCCCGCGGTCGGCAGGTTGACCATGACCATGCCGGCCTCGGCGTTGCGCTTGAAGTGGCTGGCATGCTTGAGCGACGTGGTGCAGATGCCGGACGACAGGCCGAAACTGGTGTCGTTCGCCGCCGCCAGTGCCGCGTCGTAATCTTTCACCCGCACGACGCTGACGACCGGCCCGAACACTTCCTCGCGGTTGATGCGCATCGCATTGCTGGTCTCGGTGATCAGCGCCGGCTCCAGGTAGAAGCCCTTGGTCTTGCGTTCCAGCACCTTGCCGCCGAACGCGAGCTTGCCGCCTTCCTTCTGCGCGACCTCGATGTACTGCAAATCCTGCGACAGCTGCTTGCCGTCGACCACCGGGCCGATATCGGTGCCGTCGGCCAGCGCGTGGTCGATCTTCAGCTTCTTGAGGCCCTCGATCATGGCGCCGACGAATCGATCGTGAATGCCCTCGGTGACGATCAGCCGGCTTGAAGCCGTGCAGCGCTGGCCGGTCGAGTAATAGCCGCCCTGGATCGCACAGTTGACCGCGACGCCGAGATCCGCGTCGTCGAGCACGACCAGCGGATTCTTGCCGCCCATTTCCAACTGCACCTTGGCGAAGCGCGCCGCGCATCGTTCGGCCACGTGCTTGCCGGTATCAACCGAGCCGGTGAACGAAATGCCGGCAATGTCGCGATGGTTGAGCATGGCTTCGCCGACCATCGAGCCGCGCCCCATCACGAGGTTGAAGACACCCGCCGGTACGCCGGCGCGCGAAATGATTTCGGTCAGCGCCCAGGCGCAGCCCGGCACCAGATCGGCCGGCTTGAACACCACGCAATTCCCGTAAGCCAGCGCGGGCGCGATCTTCCATGCCGGAATCGCGATCGGGAAATTCCACGGCGTGATCAGTCCGATCACGCCGAGCGATTCGCGCGTCACCTCGACGTCGATGCCCGGCCGCACGGACGCGATCTTCTCGCCCGGCTGGCGCAAGCACTCGCCGGCGAAGAAGCGAAATATCTGTCCCGCGCGCGCGGCCTCGCCGATGCCTTCGGGCCTAGTCTTGCCTTCTTCGCGGGACAGCAGCTCGCCAAGTTCGTTCTTGCGTGCGATGATTTCGGTGCCGATCGCATCGAGAATGTCGAAGCGCTGCTGCGGCGTGGTGCGCGACCAGGCGGGGAAGGCGGCCCTGGCGGCGGCGGCCGCGGCCTCGACCTGTCTGGCGTCGGCGCGCGCGTAGGCGCCGATCACGTCCGCCGTGTCCGACGGATTGATGTTGTTGCCTGCGTCGGCACCCGGCAGCCATTGCCCGGCGATGTAATTGGCATGATCGGATTTGGTTTGGCCGGACTTGGCTTGATCGGTCATGGCGGCTCGTCCTCACCTTGTTGCATGCCACTTAAGCCAGCGAAATCCGTTCTGGCAAGCACCGTGAAAACCGGCGAAATTAGCGCCGACCGCGGTGCATCCGCGCCGCCGCAACGCTACATAAAGACAGGCCCGAAAGCCGAATAGAGGGAGATAGATATGATCGTCGAAATGCGCACCTACACGCTGCATCCGGGCACGGTGCCGTTGTTCCTGAAGTCGTACCAGGAAGAGGGCATGGCGATCCAACTGCCGGTTCTCGGCCACATGGTCGGCTACTATTTCACCGAAGTCGGGCCGCTCAACCAGATCGTGCACATGTGGGGCTACGACAGCTTCGAGGAACGCATGAGGCGGCGCGGCCTATTGGCGCAGAGCGCGCCGTGGCAGGCCTACCTCAAGAAGGTGAGCGGTTACCTGATGACGCAGGAAAACAAGCTGCTCAATCCCGCGCCGTGGATGGGTGCCATCCCCAAAATCACGCCGAAAATTTAGCCCGGACGCGACGGCGCGAGGGGTCATGGCCGAAACCAAATCCAGCAACCAGCGCACCGGCGGGCAGGTGCTGATCGACCAGTTGCGCATTCATGGCGTCGACATGGCGTTTTGCGTGCCGGGCGAAAGTTATCTGGCGGCGCTCGACGCGCTGCACGATGCGCCGGAAATAAAACTTATCGTCGCGCGCCAGGACGGCAGCGCCGCGATGATGGCCGAAGCATACGGCAAGCTGACCGGCCGGCCGGGCATCGCGTTCGTCACGCGCGGGCCGGGCGCCACCAACGCCAGCGCCGGCGTGCATATCGCGTTCCAGGATTCGACGCCGATGATCCTGTTCATCGGTCAGGTCGCGCGCGACATGATCGAGCGCGAGGCGTTCCAGGAGATCGATTTCCGCCGCATGTTCGGCCAGATGGCCAAATGGGTCGCCGAGATCGAGGACGCCCGGCGCATTCCGGAATTCGTCAGCCGCGCGTTTCACACCGCGACCAGCGGCCGGCCGGGGCCGGTGGTGTTGGCGCTGCCCGAAGACATGCTGACCGACCGGGTGGGTGTTGCGGACGCGCGCCGCTACCGCACGCCGCATTCGGCGCCGGCGCCGGAGGACATGCAGCGGTTCGCCGCACTGCTCGGCAAGGCGCAGCGCCCGCTCGCGATCCTGGGCGGCGGCGATTGGACCGCGCAGGCAGTCGCCGATTTTCAGGATTTCGCGCAAAAATTCCGGATTCCGGTGTCGTGCTCCTATCGCGCGCAGAGTCATTTCGACAATACGCACCCAAATTATGTCGGCGACGCGGGCATCGGCCCGAACCCAAAACTGGCGCAGCGCATCCTCGATGCCGATGTTTTATTGGTGGTCGGTGCGCGACTCGGCGAGATCACCACCAGTTCGTACACGCTGATAGAACCGCCGGTGCCAAAACAAAAACTGGTGCACATTTACCCCGACCCGGAAGAAATCGGCCGCGTCTATCAGACCGAGCTCGGCATGGTCGCCAACATGGCGACGTTCGCCGCGGCGGTCAAAGGCCTCGCAGCTTCGGCCGCGGTGCCGTGGGCGGCGTGGTGCGCGGAAGCGCGCGCCGATTACCTCGCCTGGCTCAAGCCCGAAAAGATGCCCGGCAGCATCCAACTCGGCGAGATTGTCGAGTGGCTGCGCGATTATCTGCCGCCCGATGCCATCATCACCAACGGCGCCGGCAACTACTCCGGGTGGCTGCACCGGCACTATCAGTGGCGCCGCTACCGCACACAATTGGCGCCGACCAGCGGCTCGATGGGCTACGGCGTGCCGGCCGCAGTCGCCGCCAAGGCGCTGCTGCCCGATGTCCCCGTGGTTTCGTTCGCTGGTGACGGATGCTTCCTGATGCACGGGCAGGAATTCGCCACCGCCGTGCAGTATGGGCTTGCGATGGTGTTCATCGTCGTCAACAACGGGATGTACGGTACCATCCGGATGCACCAGGAACGCGAATATCCTGCGCGCATCTCCGGCACGACCTTGAGAAATCCCGATTTCGCCAAGCTGGCCGAAGCCTATGGCGGCCACGGCGAACTGGTGCGCAGCACCGCGGATTTCCCGGCCGCCTACAAGCGCGCCGAAGCGTCGAAGAAGCCGGCGATCCTCGAACTCCGCATCGACCCTGAAGCGATCACGCCGCGCGCCACGATCACGTCGATCCGCGAAGCGGCGATCAAGGCGGGACGGTAACCGGTATCGGGCTGGCTGTCCGCATGACAATCGGAACATGCTCGTTCGGACGCCACACCGCGCAAGATGGCGGCGATGCGTAGCGTGGTTCCGCCGACATTTTTCGCCATTCTTCAACGCCTGTTGCTCGCCGTCTTATTGGCGGTGCCGCTCAGCGGCTGCGATGCAATCCAGCGCCGGCTCGAAAGTTACATACCGACGTTCTTCCCGGTCAAAGAGGTGCTTCATTTCGAAACCGACGGGCACGCCTGCGCGGTTGCGATCTTCGCGCTCGAAGACAGCTTCAGCACGCGCCTCGCGTTGCGCGATGCGGAGCCGCTGAACGAATCGGCGCGTTTTCTCCGGCGAAACGAAGATCGCGACAAACCGGACTATCCGCTTTGGCGCCGGTCGCCGATCGCGCCCTATACCAATATCGAGTCCGAGCCGCTCTACAACAAGATGCTGTGCCTCTACGAAATGAAACAGCACAAGGACCTGTTCGATGGCGTCATGGACACGCGCACGGACGCGTATTTCACGACGCAGAACGGATTCGATGTCGTCGTTTACGTCCCGGCGCGCAATGTGGTGATCGTCTGGAGCTATCGGTGACGCGCAAAAAAGAATAGGCCGCGCCGTACGGGGGTACGACGCGGCCCGGTTCCACAGGAGATCGATTTTCTCGCCGGATATGGGGGACATGGACCGGCCAGACGATCATCCTGTCAATTACCACCCGACGCGGACGGGTAGGGCGGTAATATTCCAATGACGGGATGTGCAGCGAAAGGTTTCGCGCGACCCCCTAGGCAATTGTTCAGCGATCGGTCGTTATCCGATGTCGCTCGCGATGTGCAAAAGGCTAGCAGATCGATCTGAACGCGCGATGAACGCGGACGTTCGGATTCATATGGCCGCGATTATCGGCGACTTAAATCTTGCGCCAGCGGCCGGGTACCCACACGCCATCGTTGTTGTAATGGCCCGGCACCCAAACGAGCGTCGGTTGCGTCGGTGTGGGTTGCTTCGGCGGCGCCATGTTGAGCGCTTCGATGCGCGACGCAACGGCCGGCGTTTCGCTCACGCATGCGGTCAGCGCGATGGCTGCAAGCGCGACGCCGGCGACGGCAACCGTGCGACGATTGGTGAGAGATTTCATAACGCCCTCAACGCCCCTTGAAAGCATGTCGCGAAAGCCGATTGCGCGCAAATTGCGGCGCGCGTGAGGCAAAACAGTAGGAAGCTCATTCTGAACGCAGGGTGAACGTCGCCGGCCGCGCGCGGTGCCGGTTCTCGCTTTGTCTGCCCGCATGGAAGTTTTTTTGTTCATTTTCAATAATTTAGGTCGATTTTTAGGCAACCAGCAGGGCGCCTTGCCTGGCCAGATCGAGCAGCCTTTGAGGCGGCGCGAAGCGGTTGCCGAGCTTGGCCGCCAAAGCCTCGCACTCCTCCTTGAGGCGTTGCGCGCCGATCGAATCGACATACGACGCGGCGCCACCGGTGTAGGCCGGGAAGCCCCAGCCCAGGATCGATCCCACGTCGGCATCGCGCGGCTCGGTTACCACATTCTCGTCGAGGCAGCGCAAGGTCTCGACCGCCTGGATGTGCAGCAGGCGGCGCTTGACGTCCTCGACGTCCGGCTGCTGGCTGGCGAGCGGAAAATGTTTGCCGAGGTCGGGCCAGAGAAATTTCGCGCCTTCCTTAGGGTACTCATAGAAACCCTTGCCGGCTTTCTTGCCCGGGCGATTCAACGTCTCGACGAACAGGCCGAGCACGTCTTCGGCGGGATGCGGGACATATTTTCCGCCGAGATCCTTCTTCGCCTGCTTGAGGATGCTCCACAACAGGCTGAGGCTGGTTTCGTCCACCACCGCCAGGGGCCCCACCGGCATCCCGGCGAGGCGCGCGCCGTTTTCGATCAGCGCCGGCTTGACGCCTTCCTTGAGCAGCGACAGGCCTTCGAGCACGTAGGTCGCGAACACGCGGCTGGTGAAGAAGCCGCGGCTGTCGTTGACCACGATCGGCGTCATGCCGATGCGCGCCACGAAATCCATCGATTTCGCCAGGCACGAATCGCCGGTTTTCCCGGCGCGGATGATTTCGACCAGCGGCATCTTGTCGACCGGCGAGAAGAAATGCAGGCCGATGAAATTCTGCGGTCGCGAACTCTCGGTCGCCAGGCCGGTGATCGGCAAGGTCGAGGTATTGGAGGCAAAGATCGCGTCGGCCGAAATGACCGCTTCGGTCTGCTTGGTGACTTTGGCCTTGATCGCGCGATCCTCGAACACGGCTTCGATGACCAGTTCGGAACCTTTCAGATCGGCATAGTCGGCGGTCGTCCGGATGCGGGCGAGAATCGCGTTTGCCGCGTCCTGCGTCATGGCGCCCTTGGCCACGCGCCCAGCGAGCAGCTTCTCGCTGTATGCTTTGCCTTTGTCGGCAAGTTCCTTGGTCGAATCGAGCAGCACCACGTCGAGGCCGGCGAGTGCCGTGACGTACGCGATGCCGCTGCCCATCATGCCGGCGCCGAGCACGCCGATCTTGCTGAAACTTGCTTTCGGCACGTTGTTCGGGCGGCGGCGAAGCTTCTTCGCGTCCTGCATCGAAAAGAACAAGGTGCGGATCATCGCCTGGGTCGACGGCGTCAGCACCAGCTTGGTGATGTAGCGCGCCTCGATGCGCAAGCCGGCTTCGATCGGCACCTGCAGCCCTTCGTAGACGCAGGATAGAATCGCCTGCGGCGCGGGGTAGTTGCCCCAGGTTTTGGCGCGCGTGAGCGCGGTGGCGCCCATGAAGGTCTGAATGCCGGACGGGCTTTGCGGTTCGCCGCCGGGCACGCGCCAGCCTTTTTCGTCCCACGGTTGCTTGGCGTGCGGGTTGGCCAGCAACCAGGCCTTGCAGGCGTCGAGCAGCTTGTCCTTGGGCACGATTTCGTCGATCAGTTTCAGCTTCAGCGCCTCGTCGAGCTTGTAGCGGCGTCCTTCCATCAGCACCGGCAGGGCGGCGCGGGCGCCGAGCATGCGGGAGAGGCGCTGGGTGCCGCCGCCGCCGGGCAGCAGGCCCATGGTGACTTCCGGCAGGCCGATGCGGGTATTCGGGTTGTCGGCGCAGATGCGCCGATGACACGCCAATGCGATTTCGTAGCCGCCGCCGAGCGCCGTGCCGTTGATCGCAGCCACGAACGGCTTGCCCTTGGTTTCCATCTTGCGCGAGGTCGCGGCGAACAGCGTGAACACTTCCATCGTGCCGGCGACGTCTTTCTTCTCGCCGAAGGATTCGAGTTCGGCGCCGACGATGAAATTGCTCTTGGCCGAGGCCAGGATGACGCCCTTCACGGCCGGGTCGGCGATGATCTTGTCGACCAACGCGGCGTATTGCTTGCCGATCGCAAGGTTCAGCACGTTGACCGGCCGCTCGGGGTGGTTCCAGGTGATGGTGACGATGCCGTCGCCGTCGAGCTTGTAGTCGAGCATGGGGCCGGTCCTCCAAAGGGGAAATGCGCGCCGTTTCCGGCACTCGGGGCCGACTATGCAACGGCCGGGCTGGCTTGCCAATGCCGCTGTTTGCCTTGGGTTTCGGCCTCGGGGGGACGCTTGTCCCGGCTCGGTTCGCCGCTACGATGAAGCCGTCAACCGGAGGGGAATTCCCGATGCGCGGCTTGCTCGTCGCGTTGCTCGCCGTGGGTTTCGAAAGCGCCGCCGCAGCCCAGGACACCAGGCTGAAACTGGACCCGGGCGGCGCCTGGCTCGGTGCGAATCCGTTGCGGAACCGGGACCGGCCGGGCACCGCGATAGGGGGCGTGCCGAAAGGCGGCATCGACGATACGGCGCGCTGCAGGAACGATGGCATCGAAGCGACGCCGGCACTGGTGGATTCCCGTATCGACGGCGTGGCCGGGTTCTGGGATTCGAGTATGAACAACGGCGATCTGGTGGTCGATTTTTATCGCTATAAATCCGACGACGCATTGTGTTGTCCTTCGGAATTGCGCAAGGTCACATATAGAATTGCGGCAAGTCCGCAGGGGCCGGTGCTGACACCGATGTCGGTGCGGATCGAAACGCCGAAGAATTAGGAGAATCGAATGGGCCATACCACCAAGCCGATCGACATGTCGCCGGAAATGGGCCGCATCGCCACCGAACGGCGCGGCCACGTGTTCGTCATGTCGATCGACCGCCCGAAAAAATACAATGGGTTCACGCCCAAAATGCTCCTGGAACTGGCGCAAGCCTATGCGGCGTTCGAAAACGACTCGGAGCTTTGGTGCGCAGTCTTGCAGGCCGAGGGCGAGCATTTCACCGCCGGCCTGCAATTGAGCGAGTTCACGATCTCCGATCCGCTGCTGCCACCCGGCGTGATCGATCCGCTCGGTTTGCACCCGCCGTTCCGCAGCAAGCCGGTGGTCGTGGCCGTGCACGGCATTTGCTACACGATCGGCATCGAATTGATGTTGGCTGCGGACATCGTCATCGCCGAGCAGGGCACACGCTTCGGCCAAGTCGAGGTCAAGCGGGGGCTCATGGCCTATGGCGGCGCGACCATCCGCATGGTCGAGCGGGCCGGGTGGGGCAACGCGATGAAGCTGCTGCTGACCGGCGACGATTTCAACGCCGAGGAGGCGCTGCGGTACAATTTCGTGCAGGAACTGGTCGCCAAGGGCGAAGCGAAGGCGCGTGCGTTTGCGCTGGCCGAGCGCATCGCGAAACAGGCGCCGGTCGCGGTGCAGGAAACGCGACGTTCGTCGTGGATTTATGTCACCCAGGGGCAAACCGCGGCGGTCGCCGAATTCCCGGCACAACTTGCGCGGGTAGCGACCACACAAGACTTCAACGAAGGCGTTAAGTCCTTTGTCGAGCGGCGTGAAGCAGTCTTCAAAGGAAAGTAGCATCGATATGGAAGAATTAGTCAGTCATGCCGCCAATATTGCGATGTTTTTTTAGCTTCGATTAACCTTTCACGACGTTTGACGTCAGTTTGACTTAAATAGCCCCAAAATTGGCGATTTCAGCCAGCGAAGTTGCCGGCGTTTCAGGATTGAATGCGCGCCATCGCTAAAGATTCTTAACGCTACCCGCTAACCATATGTTCCATCGGTCGGCGTGCGGCGAGGGGCGCTGGGTATGTCGAGTCGTTGCGCTGCGGGCGTCGCCGGAAGGTCGCATCGCCGGCGTCTCGTTGGATTTCTCGCCGCCATCCTGCTGGGCGCCGCCGTACTCGGTGCGAGCGCGACAGCGCATGCCGAGCCATTAATTCCGCCCGCGAAGTACGATTTTGCGCCGTTCAATCTGTTGGCGCGGACGAACCAGCACAAGGACATCGGCAACGTCGAGGGGTACACGACGGCGGGGGTGCTGATCGGGCCGCAGTACGACAGGCTGATCGAGAACGGATTTTTGTTCGTCGATGTGCGCGGGCACGTCGAGAACCGGGGCACGCTGGGCATCAACGCGGCATTGGGCGTCCGGTACGTCGACTGGGGCGAGAAGCGCGGCGACGGGACGGTCGACTACGCGATCTGGGGCATGCACGCCGGGTACGATTACCGGCGCTATCAGTGTCTCGACCGGGAGGTGTGCAACAAGGTCGATCTGAACTGGATCAACCTGGGCATCGAGTATCTGCGCCCGGACTTCGACATCCGCGCCAACGGGTACATCGTGCCGGGTCGGGCGACCACCGAGGGCACCTGCTGCAAGCTGAAGTTCGTCCGCTTCGAAGCGAATGCGATGATCGTGGCGCCGCTCTACACGGAATCCATGCCGGGGTTCGATATCGAGCTCGGCGTGCCGGTGACCAGGCACCTGGCGAAAGCCACGGGGATCGACTTCAAGCGCCTGGATCTCGACGTCTATGCCGCGATCGGGATGTACCACTTCATCAGTCACAGCGACAAGGACGCCACGGGCGTCCGGGGCCGCGTCACCGCGCGCATCCGGGAGAACATCGCACTCGGCGTGCAGACCAGCTGGGACACGCGGTTCGGCTGGAACATCATGGGCCAGGTGGCGCTGACCTGGGGCGAGCCGGCGCGCAGCGACCGGCGCCAGGATCGATCCGAGCAGGACGCGCTCAAGCGGCTGACCGAGTTCCGCCAGCGCCAGGAACTGGTGGTGGCGGGCGAGGGGCTCTCGAAGCGCACGCGCACGCTGACCGATGCGGCCGGGAACCCGATTCCGTTCGTGCACGTGGACAACACGGCGGCGCCCAACGGCGACGGCACGTTCGAACGCAAATACAATCTCTTAACTTCGGTCAACGGGCCGGGTTCGAAGCCGGGCGACGTGATCGTGGTCTACAGAGGCGACGGCACGACGACCGGGTACAACCAGGGCGTCACCCTGAAGAACGACCAGGTCCTGATCGGCGCACAGCTGCTCGGCGAGTTCGTCATCAAAGGCGTCAAGTTCTGCGCCGAGTTCTTCGGCGGCAGGCCCACCATCACAAATGACAACAACGCAAACATCGTTACGTTGGCGGACAACAACTATCTACGGGGCATCGATATACGTCTCCGCACCATAGCGCCGTTCAATGCCCCCGATCCGGGCGACCTTCATAATGCCATTGCCGGCAGCAATATCACCAACTTCACCATGTCCGATGTGCGCATATTTGGCGACTTCTCGCCGCGCGGCATCGGCAATGACCGCGAAGACGCGCTGCAAATCATCGGCGCGCGCGGAAACATCACCTTGATCGGCAATGTCGTTCTGGGCGTGCCCGACGAAGGCTTCGACATTCGCGCAATCAACAACGATGTCGTCAATATAACGATCGCCAATAACTTCATTCAGAACAGCGAGGACGGCATCCTGTTGCGTGGGCTGGACAACGCGCAGGTGACGTTCTCCATTACCGACAACGTGTTGCGCCGCAACCCGCTCGCCGTGCTCAACGTCGTAACCAACTCCGGCGCGGCGATGTACCTTCAATTCCAGAACGCCGCCATCGCCAGGGGGCTGGTCGCGCGCAACGACCTCGACGGCGATTTGACCGGCGGCAATACCGGCCAGTACGGGATCATCGCCGGCAGCTTGAACAGCGCGAACCTGCGCATCACGATCGACGGCAACGAGGTTCGTAACTACAGCTTGCTGGGCATTCTCGGCGCGACATCGTCGACCGGGTTTTTCAACGTTCGCAACAACGTCGTCAACATCGCCGGGCCGAACGGCATCGATCTGCGCGCGCAGGGCGTCGCAACGGCCGACGCGTGCGCGCTGGTGACCGGAAATACGACGACTCCGTCGTTCCAGCTGCGGCAAACGACCGGCACGTTCCGGCTGGAACCGATGGTCGGCAATACGGGCCCGGTGGTGACAACCGGGACCATCACGGCCGTCCCGTCCGGCACCTGCGGCTTTTAAACGTCGTTGCCGCGCTGCGCGACCGTGGCATAATTGGTTATGACCGAAATCAAGTATCGCCAGCATCACGACATGGGCGGCCAGGCGGCCGGTCCTGTGGATCTCCACGAACACGAGATCGCGCTGTGGGAAAAGCGCATCGAAGCGATCATGCGGCTGCTGCAGTTGCGCGAGCAGCCGATCCTGCGCGTGGACGAGCTGCGCCGCGGCATCGAATCGCTCGATCCGGACATTTACGACAAGCTGACCTATTATGAGAAGTGGATCACCTCGCTGACCAATTTATTGGTCGAGAAGGGCGTTCTCAGCCGCGCCGAGATCGACGCGCGCATCGCCGCCATCAAGGCGCGCGGGGACCGGCTGCCATGAGCGCGCGATTTGCGCCGGGCGAAACGGTCAAGGTAAAGGCGCGGTTTCCGAAGCGCGGCCATATCCGCACGCCGTTCTATGCCCGAGGCAAGACCGGCGTCATCGAACGCATCTGCGGCGCGTTCCCGAATCCCGAGGATTTGGCGTTCGGCAAGCCGGGCTTGCCGGCGCAAACGTTATATCGGGTGCGCTTCGACCAGACCCACATCTGGCCCGATTACGCGGGCAATGTACGCGACAAGGTCGATATCGAAATTTTCGAGCATTGGCTCGAGCCGGCCGGAAAGGGCGAAGCATGAGCGAGCACGCGCACGACAACGAGCACGAGCATGGCGAAGGCGGGCACGATCACGCGCATGAGCATGGGGCCGGCGGCGACCACGATCACGCTGCGCATGCGCCGGTCGTCGATCAGGAACCGGACGGCGAACCGCAATTCCTCGCCCGCGCGGTACGCGAGCTGCTGATCGAGAAGGGCTATTTCACGGCCGATCAGATGCGCGCCATGATCGAGAAGATCGACGAGCGCGGTCCCGCGCTCGGCGCTAAGATCGTCGCGCGGGCCTGGGTCGATCCCGCCTATAAGGCGCGCCTGCTGAAGCACGGCAAGGCGGCGGTCGCCGAACTCGGCATCGACGTCGTGGTGGCCGATCTGGTGGTAGTCGAAAACACCGACAGGATTCACAACGTCATCGTCTGCACCTTGTGTTCCTGCTATCCGGTGTTCGTCCTGGGGCGCCCGCCCGATTGGTACAAGAGCGCCCCATACCGCTCCCGCGTGGTCAAGGAACCGCGCGCCGTGCTGCGCGAATTCGGCACCGAAATCGCCGACCATGTCGAAGTGCGCGTGCATGACAGCTCGGCCGACATGCGTTACCTGGTGCTGCCGCAACGCCCGGCCGGCACGGAGGGGTGGAGCGAGGAGCGTCTGGCGGAACTGATTACCCGCGATTCGATGATCGGCGTGGCGCGCGCGAAGCTGCCGGCGTAAGCGGTTTACTTGCTTTGCCCGCGTTCCAGTAGGCCGCGGATCAGGAACATTTCCGCTTCGTGGATCACGCCGAATTGCTCCCAGGCCGCGTCCGACTGCGATGCGAGGCGCCAGCTCAAAAGAGTAATGACGCAACGATCGGCGCCACGGCCGAGCGTGGGCCCGGGAATCACCCGCGCCGCGTTACGGAATTGCATCGTCTCGGGGCTGCGCCCGACTTCGTAATCGACGGTCAGCCGCTCGCGATCGGCGTGCAGCCGCACCCAGGTTTCCTTGCCGTCGAAGACGGACGTGCCGACGAACAATCCGGGCGCAGCTTCTCTGCGATCAAAACTGCCCCACGCCCACTGGCCCTGCTTGATGCCATCGGCCATAATTTCGAACGCGGCGGCTGCCGGCACTGCGACTTCGATGCTGCTGGTATGGCAATGCGGGTCGATCATGGCCGGATCCTGCTCGCTTATTTTTGTGTCGGCAGCGACGCTTCCACCGCGCGGTGAAACGCCGCCGATTGATGTTCGTACCGGCCGAAGCGCAGTTCCTCGTTCGCGCCGGTCGCCAAGCCGCACTGGATCGATTCCATCATGTCGAAATCCTCCTCCAGGGCGTTGAAGAAGATCGTCGCGTTCTTGGCCCAATGCTCGCGCGCCTTGTCGTCGGCGGGGGCCTCGGGCAGGAACATGCAGCTGGTCACCAGCGTTCTGTCGATCGCGGTGGGCCACACCTGCATGATCTGGGCGTGATCCGGCTCGACCAGGACGACCGTGTTGGGGAAAATGCTGTAAAGCACATTGGCGCGCTCGCGAATGTGCCATTGCTCCTGCGGCATGGCTTTGAGTTCGAGGATGCTGCGTTTGGGTAGCACGCCGCGGCCATTGCGTTCGAACCATTCCCAGGTCGCCTGATTGTCGAGGAACATGGTCGCGATGGTCCGCGCATGCGCGTGCTTGAAATGATACGCCTCGAGCGATGCGTCGAAGAACAGTTTCCAGTTGATCGCCTTGGTAAACTCGACCGGCGCATGCATAACGTGGGTGGCGAATCCGAACGACGCGAAATCCTCCGCCAGCGGGCCCAGCAGGGCGGCCGCGTCGATCGCCTCGCCGCGCGCCATCGGGCGCACGAACACCATGCCGTAGGCCTCGGCGACCGGCAGTTCGACCAGCGCGATCAGGCTGTGATCCAGGCCGGAAAATCCCGCCGGATGCGGCATCGAGGCGAGCTTGCCGTCGAGGCTGTAGGTCCAGCCGTGATAGGGGCAGGTCAGCGTGCGCTTGCCGGTCGCGCACGGGCCGCCGACGACACGCGTGCCGCGATGGCGGCAGACGTTCAGATAGGCTTTCAGGCTTCTGTCCCGCTGGCGCACGACGACGATCGGCACGCCGGCGGCATCGTGGGTGATCAGATCGCCCACGCCCGCCAGCTGGGAAGAGAATCCGACCAGGAGCGGTTCGCGACGGAACAGGTTTTGCGTCTCGGCCTGGTAGCGCCCCGGATCGAGGTAACGCGCCACCGGGCTCGACGACGCTTCCGCCATGTCCGGCGCCCGGCGTTCGATGTGGTCGAGGCAGTCTTGCAGCAGGCGAAGTTGGGTTTCACGTTGCACGGGCGGCGTCCCTGAATTCGAGTTCGGCAGGGTGGTACTCGATCCCGCAAGCGGGCACAAGCACCCGCCGTTTTGACGCGCGATACGGCGCGCCCTAAGCTGCCGGCAACGACAACAACCGGGGACGGAGCGCGTCATGCCAGGTCTTATTTCCGAAGCGAATTTTCGCGGCAAAACCTTGTTCGTGGCCGGCGGCAGCAGCGGCATCAATCTCGGAATTGCCGAGCGCTTCGCCCAGCAGGGGGCGAAGGTCGCCATTTGCAGCCGTAAACGGGACAAGATCGATGCCGCGGTCAAGCTGCTCAAGTCGCACGGCGCCGAGGCGATCGGCCACGTCGCCGATGTCCGCGACTTCGCGCAGGTCGAGGCGGCGATCAAGGCGACGCATCATGCCTTCGGCGAGATCGATTTCGTCGTGTCCGGCGCGGCCGGCAATTTCGTCGCGCCCGCGCTGGGCATTTCGCCCAACGGATTCAAGGTCGTCATCGATATCGATCTGATCGGCACGTTCCATGTCATGCGCGCCGCGTTCGATTACCTTAAGAAGCCCGGCGCCTCGCTGATCAATATCTCCGCCCCGCAATCGCTGAGCCCTTACGCCTATCAGTCCCACGTCTGCGCCGCGAAAGCCGGCGTCGACATGCTGACGCGCACCTTGGCGATCGAATGGGGCCCGCTCGGCGTGCGCATCAATTCGATCGTGCCCGGGCCGATCGAGGATACCGAGGGCATGGCGCGGCTGGCGCCGACGGCGCAGGCGCGCCAGGCGGCGATCGACGGCACGCCCATGCGCCGGTACGGCACCAAGTACGAGATCGGCGACGCGTGCCTGTTCCTGTGCTCGCCGATGGCGGCCTACATCACTGGCGCGGTGATTCCGGTCGACGGCGGCATGGCGCTCATGGGCGGCGGCGGCGTCCTCGGCTCGGCCATGCAAATGGCCTTCGACCATGCAAAGCAGGCGTCGGCAAAGCCGTAAGCGCTTATTCCGCCGGGGCAGCCTGCAGCTCGGCCTGGTATGCCGCCGCCTTCTCGGGGTCCGCTTTGCGCTTGCTGGCGAGCAGCGTATAGGCGGTCGGCACCACGAAGAGCGTGAAGAACGTGCCGACCAGCATGCCGCCGACGATTACCCAGCCGATCGACTGCCGGCTCTCTGCGCCGGCGCCTACGGCGAGCGCCAGCGGCACCGAGCCGAGCACCATGGCGCCGGTGGTCATCAAGATGGGGCGCAGGCGCAGCACCGACGCTTCGACCACCGCTTCGCGCTTCGACAGGCCGCGCTCCTGCAATTGATTGGCGAACTCGACGATCAGAATGCCGTGCTTGGTGATCAACCCGACCAGCGTCACAAGCCCGATCTGACTGTAGACGTTCAACGTTCCGCCGGTCAGGTACAGCGCCAGCAGCGCGCCGGTCATCGATAGCGGCACCGTCAGCATGATGATCAACGGGTCGATGAAGCTCTCGAACTGCGCCGCGAGCACCAGGTAGATGAAAGCCAGCGCGAGCACGAACGTCAGATAGATGCTGCCCGACGAGTCGCGTAGTTCGCGGCTCTGGCCGGATACGTCGGTGCTGATGCCGGCAGGCAATTGACCGGCACGTTGCAGGCGGGCGAATTCGCCTTGCATGAACGCCAGCGCCTCGCCGAGCGTGTAGCCGGGCGCCAAGGCTGCGCTGATCGTCGCCGAGCGCAGCTTGTTGAAATGGTTCAACTCCTTGGGCGCGACCGTTTCCTTCACCAGCACGAGGTTCGACAGCTGAACCATGACGCCGGTCCGCGAGCGCACCTGAATGTTCGTGATGTCGGTCGGATTGGTGCGCTCGACGCCGTCGACCTGGACCACGACGTCGTACTGCTTGCCGTTCTGCTTGAAGCGGGTGACCTGCCGTCCGCCGAGCATCGTCTCCAGCGTACGCCCGATGGTTTCGACGTCCACCCCGATGTCCGCCGCCTTGTCGCGGTCGATGGTCAGGCGCAATTCGGGCTTGTTCAACTCGAGATCGCTGCGCGGCGTGATCAGCCGCGGATTGCCCCGCGCGGCCCCCATCATGATGTTGACGGCCTTCTGCAGCTCCGGATAGGGCGCCGAGGTGAGCAGCACGAACTGTAGCGGCGTATCGATCGGGCTTTGGCCGAGCGAGGCCGGATTTACCGGAAACACCAGCACGCCGCTCAGGCTCATATACGGCCCGAAAAGGCTGCCGACGACCTGCTGCTGCTTGATCGTGCGCTCGCTCCAATCCTTCAGGCTGGCGAAGCCGATCAGCTGCGTGACGTTCGGAAACCCGACTACGACGAAATACTTCTCGATCGCCGGATTGCTCTTGAGGAACATTTCGACCTGCTTGGCGTAGACGTCGGTGTACTCCGGCGTCGAGCCTTCCGGCGCGAAGCCGACCGAAACCACCACGCCGCGGTCTTCCACCGGGGTCAATTCCGACGGCAGCAACTTGAACAGACCGAATGCCGACGCCGCGACAACGAACATGACAATGACGACCAGCGGGCGCACCGTGAGCACCCGGCCCAGGACGCTGCGATAGGTGTTGTTCAGCCAGACCAGGAAATTTTCCACGATCCGATAGAACAATCCGTGCTTCGCCTCATGCTTGAGCAGCTTGGAACTCATCATCGGCGACAGGCTGAGCGCCACGAAGCCGGACACCAGCACGGCACCCGCCAAGGTCAGCGCAAACTCCGTGAACAACCGGCCGGTACGACCGGTCTGGAAGCCGAGCGGGGCATAGACCGCGGCCAGCGTGATCGTCATGGCCAGCACGGCGAAGGCAATTTCCTTGCTGCCTTTGAGCGCGGCCTGAAACGGGTGCATGCCGCGCTCGACGTAGCGACTGATGTTCTCCAGCATCACGATCGCATCGTCGACCACGAGACCGATCGCGAGGACCATCGAGAGCAGGGTCAACGTATTGACCGAGAATCCGAGCATCAACATGATCGCGAAGCTGCCGATCAGCGAAATCGGAATCGTCACCAGCGGAATGAAAGTCGCGCGCAGCGACCGGAGGAAGAAGAAGATCACCAGCAGCACGAGCAGCACGGCTTCGCCGATGGTGTGGAACACGTTGTTGATCGAGCGATCGATAAAGATCGACGAATCGTAGGCGATATCGATCCGCATGCCCTGGGGCACTTCGCTGAGGATTTTCGGCAGTTCCAGGCGCAATGCCTTCGAGACGTCGAGCGGATTGGCCGTGGCCTGCTTGATCACGCCGATGGCGACCGCCGAATTGCCGTTGAATCGGACGATGGTGCGGGTGTCGCGCGCTGCAATCTCGACCCGGCCGACATCCTTCAGGCGCACCAGGTAGCCCTTGGCCTGCTTGACGATCAGGTCGTTGAACTGCGCGACCGTGCGGACGTCCGTTTCGGCCAGAATCGTGAACTCCCGCTTCTCGCCCTCGATGCGGCCGGCCGGCACCTCGACGTTCTGCAGGCGCAACGCCGTCTCGACGTCCTGTGGCGTCAGTTCGTAGGCCGCCAGGCGGTTGCGGTCGAGCCAGATGCGCATGGCGTAGCGGCGCTCGCCGTAGATGCCGACGTTGGAAACGCCGGGCAGGGTCTGCAAGCGGTCCTTCACGAAGCGATCGGCGTAGTCGGTGATCTCGAGCGCGGTCTGCCGCGAGCTGGACAAGGCGAGATAAATGATCGGCTGCGCGTCCGCTTCGACCTTGGAGATGATCGGCTCGTCGATATCGCGCGGCAGTAGCGCGCGCACCCGCGCCACGCGGTCGCGCACGTCGGCGGCGGCCCCATCCGGGTTGCGCGTCAGGCGGAAGCGGATGGTGATCGAGCTTTTCTCCGGCTGGCTCTTCGACGTCATCACGTCGATGCCCTCGATGCCCGAAAGCGAGTCTTCCAGCGGAATCGTAATCTGGCTTTCGATGATCTCGGCGCTGGCGCCGCGATAGGTGGTCTCGATCGAGATCACCGGCTCGTCGATGTTCGGGTACTCGCGCACCGCCAGACGCTGATAGGCCATCAGGCCGACCAGGCACACGACCAGGCTCAGCACCGTGGCGAAGACCGGCCGGCGGATCGATAGTTCGGGCAGATTCATGGCGGCCGCCTACTGGCTTTGCTTGGCGGGCGGCGTGCCCGGCCGGGCCTTCGCCGGATCCTGCTGGTCCTTGGCCGGGGTCGGCTTCTTGTCGCCGGCCGGCGGTGGCGTCTGCTGGGCGCCCGGCGGCGGCTTCATGCCCGGCGGCGGCGCGCATGTCGGCACGCCTTCGATCGGCCGCATGACGCAGGCCGACATGCCCGGAAAATATTTCGGCAGGCCGGCACCCGCGCTGATCACCACGTCCGCCGGCGTCAGACCTTCGAGAATTTCGACCATGCCCTTGGTGCGGATGCCGATCTTGACCGGGCGCGGGGCGATCTTGCCGCCGGTTACCGACAGCACCATGTGCTGATCGCCGACCGGCACGATCGACGCTTCCGGCACGAACATCGCGTCGGGCCGGGAACTGAGCACCAGCGTCACGCGGGCGAACAGGCCGGGGCGCAGGCGCGCATCCGGATTCGGCACGCGGGCACGCAGCGCGATCGCGCGGCCGTTCACATCGACCAGCGGATCGATGGCATAGACGTTGCCCAGAATGTCCTGGCCGGGCAGAGCGTCGACCTGCATCACGATCTTCTGGTCCACGCGCAGTTGCGCCAGCAGGCCCTCGGGCACGCGGAAATCGACCTTCAGCGGGTCGATCTGTTCCAGGTTGACGATATCGGCGCCCGCGTTGACGTAAGCACCCATGCTGACCTTGCGCAGCCCGACCACGCCGCTGAACGGCGCGCTCATCACGGCTTTCTCGAGCTTGGTCTTGGCCAGGCTGACCGCCGCCTCGTCGGACAGCATCTTGGAGCGCGCTTCGTCCAAGTTGCGCACGGTGCCGGCGCCGGTCTTGGCCATTTCGTTGGCGCGCTGATAATTGGCTTTCGAGAGGACGAGCGATGCCTCGGCCTGCTTGAGCTGCGCTTCCCATTCCGACTTGTCCAACTCGACCAGGATGTCGCCCTGCTTGACGCGTTCGCCTTCCTTGAAATTGATCGCGGCGATGCGGCCGGCGATCTCGGGCTTGATCAACACCGATTCGTTGGACAGCAGCGTGCCGACCGCCTGCACTTCGCGCCGCGCTTCCTTGACG
>JBFWYO010000008.1:0-77868 GCA_050186335.1 Alphaproteobacteria bacterium
AAGATGTTCGATGGTCTGGTGACTTATGATTTCGCTTTCAATCTCAAGCCGCAACTCGCCGAATCCTGGCAAGTCAGCGACGACGGCATGACCATCCGGTTTAATCTGCGCCGCGGCGTGAAGTGGCACGACGGCAAGAATTTCACGTCCGACGATGTCGCATTTTCGATTCTGAAGGTTTGGAAGATCGCTCATGCACGAGGGCGCTCGACTTTCGCAAACGTTACTTCGGTCGAGACCCCCGATGCGCACACGGCGATCATGAAGCTTTCGGCGCCCGCGCCATATCTGATGAACGCGCTGGCATCGATGGAGTCGCAGATCGTCGCCAAACATGTGTACGACGGCAAGGATCTGCAGACCAATCCCGCCAACAATGCGCCGATTGGGACCGGGCCGTTCAAGTTTGCGGAATGGAAAAAGGGCGGCCACATCATTCTCGACCGCAATCCGGATTATTGGGATAAGCCCAAGCCGCATCTCGATCGTGTCGTCATTCGATTCGTGCCCGATGCCGGCGGACGCGCTGCGGCGCTCGAATCGAAGGAAGCCGATCTCGCCGGCATGAGCATTATCCCGCTCAACGAAGTGCGGCGCTTGGGTCAGTTGTCCCATCTCGGAGTGGAGACAAAGGGATACGAGTATCTGGCCATCGTGAGCTATCTGGCTTTCAATCTCGACCGCGAGCCGTTCAAGGATGTCCGCGTTCGGCGCGCAATTGCGCACGCGATCGACCGCAGCTTCGTCAATCGAGTGATATGGTTTGGGTACGGAAAACCGGCAACTGGCCCGATCCATGCCGCCTTGGTCAAAGCCTACTCCGCGGACGTTCCAAACCACGCATTCAACATTGCATTGGCAGAAAAACTGCTCGACGAAGCCGGGCTGAAAAAGGGCGCTAATGGCGTCCGGTTCAAGATTTCTCACGACTACATGCCGTTTGGCGAGCAGTTCGTGCGGCTCGGCGAATACTTGAAACAGGCCCTTGGCAAGGTCGGCATTGAAGTCGAAATCCGGAATCAGGATTACGCCACTTTCGTAAAGCGCGTATTCACCGATCGCGATTTTGATTTGATTAGCTTTTTTGCGAATAACGCATCGGACCCGACCATCGGCGTCCAACGCTTCTACTGGTCCAAGAATTTTCAGCCGGGCGTCGCTTTTTCGAACTCGGCAAAATACTTGAATCCGGCGATGGACAAGCTCCTCGAAGGCGCCCAGGTCGAGCCCAACGAGGCGAAGCGCAAAGCCCTTTTTGCCGAGATGCAAAAACTGGCGATGACCGACCTGCCGTACCTTCCGTTGACTCACCTCGACATGGTCACGATCTACAATAAGCGCGTCCGCAATCACACGATCACGGCCGACGGCGTGCACGCCAATTTTGCCGACGTCTATATCCAGGATTGATCGCGCAACGCCGCGACTGATTGAGGGACCGAACTCGCATGCGGCGGCTGGGACGGTATTTGGTACGGCGGCTGGCGCAGGCGGCTCTGGTTGTCTTGTGCGTCATTATCCTCACTTTCGTGCTCCTGCATCTGATGCCGGGCGACATTGTTGATGTGCTCGCGGGCGAAGCGAGCGCAACCGATATCGGCTACCTGCAAGATCTCAGGCAAAAATTTGGCCTGGATCGCCCGTTTCTCGAACAACTCGGCATCTTCGTGTGGCGAATGGTGCAATTCGATCTTGGCCACTCATTCCGACACAACATGCCGGTATTCGACCTGATCGCGGATCGCCTACCCGCCACGCTGCTTTTGCTTTTGACCGCGATTGTTCTCGCAATCGCGCTCGGTGTCGTTCTAGGTGTCACCGCCGCACGGCGCATCGGAACTCCGATCGACGCCGCAATTTCGGTGCTTTCGATTCTATTTTACGCGACGCCGGTGTTCTGGATCGGGCTGATGCTGATCGTGCTTTTCACGGTTACGCTGCAATGGCTGCCGAGCAGCGGCATGACCACGATCGGCGCAAATAATGGGAGCATGGACTACCTCGTCGATGTGGCTCGGCATTTGGTCATGCCTGCGGTAACTCTCGCGCTATTTTATGTCGCCCTTTACACGCGGATCATGCGCGCCTCGATGCTTGAGGTGCTGCGGCTCGACTATATTCGGGCGGCACGTGCGCTTGGACTGCCGAGCAGGCGCGTCGCATTTCAACACGCGTTGCCGAATGCGATTCTGCCCATGATAACGCTTGTCGGCGTACAGGTTGGCCACCTTTTGGGCGGCGCCATCCTCGTCGAAACCGTGTTTGGCTGGCCGGGCATCGGCCGCCTCGCGTTCGAAGCTGTGTTCCAGCGAGACCTAAACCTATTGCTTGGAATCTTGTTCTTTAGCGCGCTTCTGGTGGTCGCCATCAATTTACTCATCGATCTGCTTTACGCCTGGATCGACCCGCGGATCGAACTTGGATAGAACCGGCGCGATTCCGGCCTTCTGGCGGCGCTATCGGCGCAATCGAGCCGCTGTGACGGGACTGACGATCATTTTGCTGGTCGTCGCGCTGGCCGCGCTCGCGCCATCTCTCGTCGCATTCGGCCCATGGGAAATTGCCGGCCCGCCGTTTCTATGGCCAGGCGAAGATTCCGTACATAGACTCGGCACCGATGTGCTTGGCCGCGATATCCTGTCCGGCCTCCTTCACGGCGCGCGCGTTTCCTTGTTGATCGGGATTTCGGCGACGCTCGCTGCCGTGTTCGTCGGCACCGCGATTGGCGCGTTTGCCGGATACTTTGGCGGGATTATCGACGACATTCTCATGCGATTGACGGAAGTCTTTCAGACTGTGCCCCCCTTTCTGTTTGCGGTCGTCATTCTGGCTGCTTTCAAGCCTTCGATTGGTACCATCATTGCTGCAATCTCGGTCGTTTCATGGCCGGCAGTGGCACGGCTGGTACGTGGCGAAGCAATGCGGCTGCGCAATGCGGAGTTTGTTCAGTCTTGCATAGGCATCGGCATGAGCGATCTGCGCATCATCGTGACGCAGATACTGCCGAACTGCCTCGCCCCGATCGTCGTCACCGGCTCGCTGATGGTTGCGACTGCGATCTTGACCGAAGCCGGCCTCGCCTTCCTCACCCTTTCGGATCCCAACGTCATGAGTTGGGGTACGATGATTAGTATCGGCCGGGAGGCTTTACGTTCTTCTTGGTACATGGTCGCGTTGCCGGGTACGGCCATCATGCTGACGGTGCTCGCTATTAATTTGGCCGGCGACGGATTGAATGATGCGCTCAATCCGAGACTGAGGCAGAGCGCATGACAGGCCGTGCGCCGATCCTGCTGGACGTACGGGAGCTTGAGACGTCTGTCATCGGCCGCACGAGCCGATTGGCGCTCGTGCGAAATGTCACGTTCGCCCTGTCGCGCGGCGAAACGCTCGCGCTGGTGGGTGAATCCGGCTGCGGCAAATCGATGACCGCACTGTCTATTCTGCAGATCTTGCCCGATCCACCCTGCCGCATCACGGGCGGCTCGGTGCGGTTCGACGGTGCAGAACTGGTCGGACTTACGGATCGAGAGATGTGCGCGATCCGCGGACGGCGGATTGCCATGATTTTCCAGGAGCCGATGACGTCGCTAAATCCGGTCCTTTCGATCGGCCGGCAGGTCACCGATGCAATCCGAGCGCACCGCGCAATGGCGCGCAGCGCGGCGCAGGCGCGGGCGATTGAGCTGCTTCAACTCGTCGAGATTCCTGACCCGAAACGGCGCCTTCGCGAGTACCCGCATCAACTATCCGGCGGCATGCGCCAACGGGTGATGATTGCCATGGCGCTCGGGGCGCAGCCGGAGCTATTGATAGCGGATGAGCCTACGACTGCGCTTGACGCAACGATCCAGGCCCAGATTCTCGCGTTGTTGACTGGCTTGAAGAACCGACTCGGACTCGCAATTCTGTTCATCACGCATAATCTGGGGCTAGTGGCGGAGTACGCGGACCGGGTTGCGGTGATGTATGCCGGGCGGATCGTCGAGGAAGGACCCGTGCGGGACGTGTTAGCCGCGCCGGCGCACCCATATACGCGCGGCCTGCTTGGCGCTCGGCCGCACGCGCGGCGAGCCGGCGAGCCGCGGCAGCGTCTCGTCGAGATCCCAGGTCAGGTGCCCCAGCCGGCTGCGCTTCCGCGCGGATGCCCTTTTGCGCCACGCTGCCCAAATGCGATCACGGGCTGTGGTGCTGCCGAACCCCCGCTCGAGGAACGCGGGCCGAATCGTCGCCGCGTAGCCTGCATTCGCATCGGTGAGGCTTAGTTCCGCGATGTCCGTATTACTGCAGATCGATGATCTCGCCGTGCACTACCCGACCCGAGACGGCCTGGTGCACGCGGTCGACGGTGTAAGCCTGAACATTGAAAGTGGCCAAACGATCGGCCTGGTCGGCGAATCCGGTTGTGGCAAATCGACGCTCGGCAAAGCAATCATGGGCCTCGTGGCTCCGACGGCCGGACGGTTGCTGCTAGAAGGGACCGAGCTTGGCCATCTGTCGCGGGCCGCGCGGCGGCCCTTCGCGAGGCGGATCCAGATGGTCTTTCAAGACCCGTTTTCATCGCTCAATCCGCGCAAGTCTATCGGACGGATTGTCGAGGAACCGTTGGCGATTCATGACGCCGGCACGCGAGCAACGCGGACGCGCCGCGTCGACGATCTATTGCGGCAGGTTGGCATTTCTCCATCGTTACGCGACCGGCTACCTCACGAGTTTTCCGGCGGCCAGCGCCAGCGCATCGGCATTGCGCGAGCCTTGGCGCTGAATCCCCGACTGCTCATCTGCGACGAGCCGGTCTCGGCGCTCGACCTGTCGATCCAGGCGCAGGTGCTCAATCTGCTTGTCGATCTGCAGACCGAATTGAACCTGACCTATCTGTTTATTTCCCACGACCTAACGGTTGTGCGGCACATATCGGATTTAGTCGCCGTGATGTATCTCGGCAGGATTGTGGAATTCGCGGCGACCGATGTTCTATTCGACAACCCGCAGCATCCCTACACGCGCGCCTTAATTGACGCCGCACCTGCCGATGCCGTCACGGGCGCCAGGAGACACAGCCGGCTCATTCTCGAAGGTGAAGTGCCAAGCCCGATCAAGATTCCGCCCGGCTGCCGATTCCATACACGCTGCCCGATGGCGGAACCGCGATGCCGGGTCGAGGTGCCTGCGCTCGCTCTACGGCGCGATGGGCGGATGAGTGCCTGTCATCTCGCCGGCGACCCCGCGATTCAAGTGCAAGAAGACCGGTCCGACCTTCGGCAAGATCTCGACAGGAGTCAGTTATGACCGACGTAGAGTATTTCTATACCCTGTCTTCGCCTTGGGCATATTTTGCCGGACCGCAAATTAGCGAAATGGCCAAACGACTGGGCGTTCGCTTCATACATAAGCCGTTCGACTTCATCGAAGTCGTGCCGAAAACCGGCGGCATCCCGCTTCGCACACGGCCGCAGCCGCGCCAAGCCTATCACGCCGTGGAACTTGACCGCTGGCGGAAATACTTGAATATGCCGCTCAATTTGAAGCCCCGCTATTATCCGACCAACAATAAGCCTGCCGGCCACATGGTGATCGCGACGCAATTGCGCGGCCTCGATCCTCAGCCTTTGGCGTTCGCTCTGCTTCGCGCGCTATGGGGTGAGGAACGCGACATCTCGGCCCCGAATGTTCGCCGCGAGATCGCGAACGACGTCGGTTTGGATGGCGCCGCTCTGCTCGACGCCGAAACGGCGCCCGAGACCCTTGCCGCATATCAGGCAAACAGCGATCGCTGTATCGACGTCGGTGTTTTCGGTTCGCCGACCTTCGTGTTAAAGGGCGAGTTGTTCTGGGGCCAAGATCGGCTAACGTTTCTGGAACGCGCCATTGCGAGATGACCTAATTCGACTCTGATCGCCGCTTTCGCTGACGCCTAATATTAATCAAAGCGAACGCGTGCGACGATTACACGAGGGAACTAGACGGCATGTGAGTCAATGCAAATCAATACTTTGAACTTTTCATGGTGCTTTACCGCGCCGATCATTTGCAGAGTTCGTGGATTCCACGCGTTCAATGGCTGCACTGACTTAAGCGTCGACCCGTATAATCGGTAGACCCGGGATTTACGCGCCGCCGAGATAGATCTGTTTGAGTTTCGGATCGTCCTTGAGCGCGGATGCGGTTCCGCGCAGCGCAATCTCGCCACGTTCCATCACCAGCACCCGATCGGCGACCGAGAGGGCAAGATCGATCTGCTGTTCGACGATGACGATCGCCGCCCCCTGCCCGGCCCAACGTTTCAGGAAAGCCATGATCGGCGGGATAAGTGCCTGCGCCAGGCCGAGCGAAGGCTCGTCGCATAACAGTACTTTTGGGTCGCCGATGAATGCCTGCGCCAGAGCCAGCATTTGCTGCTGCCCGCCGCTGAGATCGCGCGCCCAGGAGGTGCGCTTTTCGGCGAGGATCGGGAATAGCGCCAGCACTTCCTCCGTCAACTGACGGACGCGCGTGGCGTTCGCGTTGATCGCTCCGCCGAGTTTGAGATTGTCGGTCACCGACATGCGCGGAAAGATTCGGTGGCCGTCGAGTACCAATCGGAGGCCGCGCCGCGCGATATCCTCCGGTCCAAGGCCGGCAAGGTTCGTGCCGCCGAGACGAACACTGCCATCTGTCGGCTTGATGAAACCGGCCAGCGTCCGCAGGAGCGTCGATTTTCCAGCGCCGTTGCGGCCGAGAATAACCAGCATTTCGCCCGGTTTGGCTTCGAAATCCACGCCGCGCAGGACGGGGACGCGGCCATAACCTGAATGCAGCCCGGTCACTTCAAGCATCGCGCTCTCCGGTGAACAAGGCGCGAACGCGCGGATCCGACCGGATCGCCGCAGGCGCACCCTCGGCAACCAGTACGCCAGCATCAAGCACGGAAATGCGGTCGGCGACGCGCCAGACGAGCGAAAGGTCGTGTTCGATCAGTACCACGGTCTTGCCGAGCCGCTCCCGCAACAGGATGAGCATTCCGGCAAGTTCGTTGCGCTCGTCGGGCGCCAGACCGGCTGCGGGCTCGTCGAGAAGTACGATGTCGCCCTGCATTGCGGAGGCGCGCAGAACTTCGAGCAAGCGGCGTTGGGCATGCTGCAGGGCGTTCGACGACAGCGCCTGCCATTGCGTGCGAACCGGCTCCAGCGCGGTCAGAACGGGATTTGCCGCCGTGGCGCCATGACCGGATTCGGCGCCCATCGTTACGTTGTCCCAAATCGACAGATCGTCGAATATCCGCGGCGTCTGAAACGTGCGCGCGACCCCGAGGGCGGGAATCCGGTGCGGCGGCAGGCGCCCGATATCCTGCCCATGTATTCGAATCGTGCCGCTGTCGAGCCGTATGAGCCCGGAGAAAGCATTCAGCAGCGTGGTCTTACCCGAACCGTTCGGTCCGACGATGCCGTGGATTGCGCCGCGCGCGATGGTCAGATCGATGGCGTTAAGCGCTGCAACATTGCCGAACCGCTTCGTCGCGCCGCGAACTTCGATCGACGGCGACATATCCGCATGCGCAATTTCAGATTGGGGCAAGGCCACAATGGTCTTGGCTGCGGCGATCGAGATTGTCGCCGTCGGCGCCGGCGGGCGACGGCTGCGGATGAAGCGCTCGAGCGAGCCCACGACGCCGTCGGGAAAGACCAGCATGATAAAGAGCGCGGCGATGCCGTAGCCGAGCAATCTATAATCCGCAAGATCGACCAACAGCACGTTCGGGATCAGATAAAGCAGCCACGCGCCAACCACCGGGCCGAGCACGCGTCCGCTGCCGCCGACGATCACGGCAAAAAAGAAGTACATCGAAAGCTCGACCCGGAACGCGTAAGGGCTGACGAAACCAAGCAGCGGCGTGTACAGCACCCCCGCGACCCCAGTTCCCAGTGCCGCCATGAGAAACGCGAAGAACCGCATGTGACCGGGCCCAATGCCCAGCGTTTGCGCGGCTTCGGGGCTCACCGAGGCGACCCGCATGCGGCGCCCGATGACCGAGGCGCGAAGCCTCCGATGCAGGAAGATCACAGCGCACACGAAGGCCATTATCAGCAACGACAAGGGCATGAGTTTGCCGGCAAACGGTACCGTGATCGCCGTGGGTGTGATCGTGATACCGTTGATGCCCTTGGTGACCGCATCAAACGCCACGAGCAACTCGGGGAAGACGACCGCGGCGCTCAGCGAAACGAATCCGAGATAATAGCCCTGCACGCGGAGCGACGGCAGCGCATAGGCCAGGCCAAGCAGAACCGCGAACACGATCCCGACGGCGAAGCCCATCCATAGCGGCTGACCGTTGACCGCGGTAACGATGCCGACCGTATACGCCGCAAGGCCGAAGATCGCACCCTGGCCGAACGAAACCTGCCCGGCATCCGACAGCAGCATGTTCTGCAGCACGGCAACGGCCACGAACAGATTCACAAGCAGAAAATTATGGTGCCAGTAGGCGCTATCGAGCACGCCCGAAACCACGATCGTGACGACGACCATCGCGAGCGAGGCGAAAAACTGGCTGTTTTCGCCGGTACGTCCGATGACCTTCATGAGTGGGTTCTCGCGCGCACGCCGGACCCGATCAAACGCGCCGGCCGGTAGCGTGGCCGAACAATCCTTCGGGGCGCAGCATCAGAACCGCTATGAGAACCACGAGCGAAATGACGCTCTGATACTCGCCGCCATACTGAAACGCCGCGTACATGGAAATAACACCGATGCCGAGCCCGCCGACAAGGGCGCCGGTGTTGCTGCCGAGGCCGCCGATCACAGCGGCGACAAAGCCGTTCATCGAATAGGCAATGCCCGAATCGTTGGCCATTGAGATGATCGGCGCCGCGGCATACCCGATCGAGCCGGTGATCATGCCGCTGATCACGAACGCGTAAAGCTGCAACCGGCGAACGCGCAAGCCCGCAGCACGGGCGGCATCGAGATCCTGGGCGATGGCACGCATGGCGATGCCCATGCGCGTGGCGCGGTGGAACCAATGCAGCGCCGCCCACCATGCCAGCGCCAGCGCGGTCGACAGTATGTAAGGCATGGGCGTGCGCGTGCCGAGCAGCGGCACGCTGGCAAATGGGCTGCGCACGTTCACCGACTCGCTCCCGATCACCACCAGGATAATCGCGTTGATGATAACCGCAGTGGCGAGCGTACTGACGAGCCAGGAATGCTGCTCGACCGAAGATCGCAACGGCAGCAAGGTGATGAAGCCCTGAAAGCCGACAGCCAGGCCGAGGACCACCACCGCGATCGCCAGCACGACGGGCCAGGCCCACCCGCCCAGGCTGCCCGCCAAGGAAGCGGCCGCGAACAAGCCGCCGACAACCAGGAAATTGCCTTGGGCGAAATTCAGGACACCGCTCGCGCTGTGAACGATGTTGAAGCTCATCGCGATCAGCGCATAGATCGCGCCGATCCCGATGCCCCGAATCAGGATAATCGTAAGTTCATCCATCGCTCGTCCGCCGCCGCGCGCGCCGCGTTGCCGCTCAGGGGCAGTTGAGCCGTTCCTGGTACACGTTCTCGCGCAGTTTCTCCGGCTGCACGGTGGCAAGATTTGCCGGACCGATTAGGAAATGCGTATCCGGACTTGCCGCAAAGTTCGAGTTGATACCGGAGAAGTTCTTGGCGTTCTGCTCGATCCAGGCTGCGAGCGTAGGTCCGTCGGTCTTGCCGCCGGTGCCTTCGATCGCCGCCTTGAGCAGATAGACCGTGTCATAGTTGAACGCGGCAACCGGCAACGAGACGCGATTGGCACGTTCCGGGTTGAACTTGCGCATTTTCTCGACGAAGGCGGTGAATGCGGCAGGATTCGGTTGCGTTCCGCAATAGGTGAACGCCTTGTAGTTGATGCCCGAGGCATTCTTGAACGCTTCCGGCCCGGCGATCCGAATTGCACCGGCGGCAAATCCGCCCATCGAGTACGTGCCGCTGACTTTGACCTTCCATCCCAGTTCGGCGATGCCCTTCATCGTGTTGCCGACGTCCGGACCGGTCGACGCGAGCAAGATCAAGACGTCGGGATTGCCGCGCCGCAGCGCCAGCAATTGCGGCGTCATATCCGTCGCCTGATACTGAAATTCCTGGGTTCCGGTGACCTTGACGCCGCGCTTCTCGAGTTCGGCCTTCATCGCAGGCACGAAGGATTTGGCTTGCGCGCCGGAATCGGACAGGATCGCCGCCGATTTGGCGCCCAGCCGCTTGGCGGCGTCTTCGGCCATCACCACAGCCTGGATCTGCGCGCTGACCATGATGCTGAAATTGTACGGCGCCGCCTTCGGCGTCGTCAGATCCGTGCCGGTCGCGCTGATCGACAGAATTTTGGCTTCGTTCAAGACCGGCAAGGCCGCAAGCAGGACCTGGCTCACCACCGGCCCGAGCACCACATCGACCTTTTCCTGGAGCACCAGCCGCTTGATTTCGCCGACGCCGACCGTCGGATCGGTTTGCGTGTCGGCTACGACGGTTTGGATCTTGCGGTTGAGAATCCCGCCTTTGCCGTTGATTTCCGCAACTGCCATGTCGATGGCCAGCTTGGCGGGCTCAGCAAGGGTCGCCGCGGCGCCGGTGAAATCGAAAAACAAGCCGACCTTGATCGGCTTGGTTTCCTGGGCGTGACCGAACGAAGGCGCCAAAAGGCCGAGCGCGCCAAGAACGATCCCGCCCAGAAGCGCACGCCGCGATCCGGACACCGAAGTTGAGCTACGATTAGTCATGGTCCCGTCCCTCCTCTGATTAATTTCCTGTCCGCGGGTCGCCCGACAAGAATGCCATTTCATGCCGCCGCTGATGCCGCGGCGGCCTAAGGATATCTCCAGTTTTTCATCATCCCGTTCGATGGGATGGTCGGATCGAGCAGTTTTTTCGTCTGCTCGATGCCGCTGACCGGCAAGGTCTTGGGATCGAGCAGGCCGATCTGCACGAGAACCGATGCCTGGTCCCAATAAATATGCTCGTTGTAGAGCTTGCCGCCGCGGAAATTGATGATTGCGATCAGCGGCACTTCGACATACTTGCCGGTTGGCTTCACATTCGGCAGCATCCAATCGATTTCGCGATCGTGCGTGAAGCAGAACAGCATTTCATCGACCACCCGATCCGAGCCAATGGTACGCGAAATCGGTATCAGTTTCGTATCGGCCGGATTCGAATTGACGAAATGATGCTGGTAGAAATGGCTGAGCTGCTTGAAGCCCACGCCACCCGTCATCGTCGGAATGTGATTGACGTATGGCTCCGCGACCATCGTTGCCATCGTCTTGGGCACGTCGCGTTGGGCGAATTCGTATTCGCAATGCTTATCCCACAACGCGCTCAGATCGAGACGCGGGCCCATGATCCGGCGGAACATAGCCATCGATCGTGAATGCGCCATCAGCGCAGCCGGCTTGTTGAACGACGCGCGACCGGGGTTGTTGAACGCGTGATCGCAGCCCGGATAGGCGTAGATCTCGACGTCGTCGCGACCGGCAAAGGCCGCGCGAATCTTCTCGACCGCCGCGGGCGGCACGAATTTGTCCTCGCCGGCGAAGTGCAACACCATCGGGCCGGCGATTGTCTTTGCCACGTCGAGATCGTTTTCGATGCCCACACCGTAATAGCTGACCGCGCAATCCACGCCGGCGTGCGCCGCGGCAAGATACGCCAGCTTGCCGCCCAGGCAGAAGCCGATCGCACCGACTTTGCCTTTGCATTCCGGCATCGCGCGGAGCGCTTTCACTGCGGCGGCGATGTCTTCGACACCCTTGCCGACATCGAATTTCTGGTAGTAGCCGAAAGCTTCAGGCATATCGGCGTCCGTGCCGGCGAGTTCGACGCCCGGCTTGAGCCGCCAGAACAGATCCGGGGCAATCACGACATAGCCTTCTTCGGCATACAGATCGGCCAGATGCCGTATGTGCGCGTTGACGCCGAAAATTTCTTGGCACAGCACAACGCCGGGACCGCTGCCCTCGGCGGGTTTCGCCACATAAGCCTTGAACTCGCCGCCATCCCCAGCCTTCACCGTAACGTAACTGCCCGCCATGTTCCCTCCATCGCGCCTTCTTTCGGACTCGCACCTTAGCCTCAAAGCGCGCTCGATAAAAAGTACAATTTGATTTCTATGTATTGTGAAGTATAAATTTTGGGTTGTTAAGAGTTGGCCGACCTGCCGATCGGGAGATGCACGTGCCGAAGAAGCCCATGCCCAAGAAACCCGCAGCACTTCAACGAAGCGTGCTCAGCGCGGTCGGACACCTGTCCGTGACACCAACCGAAGCGCGGCTCACCGGGCTGGAATTCACCCTGGAGCATCTGGTCCAGGCGTACTACCGCTGGAAGGCGCTTTGTTTCCGTACCGTCAGCGACCTGCCGCTAAGCGGCGAGGACGTTGCGGTCCTGAACACCATCAGGATGGGCGACGACGCGAAGGGACTTTCGGAGATCGGTGCGCTGCTCAATCGGGCAGACATTCCCAACCTGCAATACGCCCTGCGCAAGCTTGCCAAAGCCGGTCTGATCGAGAATGCCGGGGCCGCGTCCCGGCGGAAGACGCGTTATCGGGTAACCGCCGCCGGCCGCGCGGCAACCGATGCTTATGCCCGGATGCGGGCGGAAATTCTCATGCCGATCGTCGAGGGCGACACCGCGCCAATCGATCTTGCCGCCCTCGAACGCACGCTCGGCATTCTTGCGCGCCACTATGAGCAAGCCGGACATCAGGCCATTATGGGCCGGCGACGCGACGTGCCTCGGACCGCAGCTTCGGCGCCGCGCGGGCTGTCACCAAAATCCTAGCACGAGGATTCTGCCATGCCACTCGAACTCGAAGACGCCCTCGCATCGCAGCAAGGAATCGACAAAACGAAGCGGATCGCCGCAACCGAGATTCCGATCGTCGATGTGGGCGCACTGGCGCGCGCCGAACCAGGCGGTGCCGCCGAAGTGGCGGAGCAGTTCACGCACGCCTTCACCACCTACGGCTTCTGTTACATCACCAATCATGGCGTCCCCCAATCGCTGATCGACCGCGCACTCGGCGCGCTGCCGACTTTCTTCGATCTGCCCGAGGCCGAGAAGCTGAAAATTCCGATCAACACCAACCAGCGCGGCTATTTGCCGATGCACAAGCAAACGCAGCTTCACGGCAAACAGCCAAATCGAAGCGAATCATTCATCTTCGGCCTGGACTTGCCGGCCGACGATCCGGATCGCAAGGCCGGACTGCCGATGCACGACACCAACAAGTGGCCGGAAGGTTTGCCGGAATTTCGCGCGACGATGGAAGAGTACTGGCGCGCGCTGTTCCAGTTGGGCCCGAAGCTGCTGCGCGGCTTGGCCGTTGCCATGCGCCAACCCGAAGATTTTTTCGTGCCGTTCTATACCAAGCCGGACAGCCTGTTGCGCTGCGTCACCTACCCCGCCATCCAAGGCGATTTTACCGGCCAATTCGGTGCCGGTCCGCATACCGACAACGGCACGCTGACGATCCTTGCGCAGGACAATATCGGCGGCCTGCAGCTCCGCACGCTGGCCGGCGACTGGATCGACGCGCCGGTCATTCCGGGCACATTCGTCATCAACGTCGGCGACATGGTCCTGCGTTGGACGAACGGGTTCTTCCGGTCCACACCGCATCGCGTGGTATGTTCGGCGCGGACCAGATATTCGTTGCCGTTCTTCTTTTTCCCCGATTACCGCACCGTGATCGAACCGCTCAAGGAATTCGTGACCGCTGAAAATCCCGCACGGTACAAGCCTGTGCTATGGGGCGAATACGTGCGTCAGCAATTCTCGCTTTCCTACGATCATTTCAAAGAGACGTCGTAAGCGGCAAAGGCTTGCCCGCCGTGGCCCCGCATGACGATCTCGCGATCAACCAGGCGACCACGCGACCGCAATGGAGCCTGGCGGAGGCGATTGACGGATACGCGAAGGCTGGTATCCGCGGCATCGGCATCTGGCCCGACAAGCTCGCCGAATGTGGCTTGGCCGCAGCGCGCCGGCTGTTGGGTCGGACCGGCCTGCGCGTGACATCGTATTGCGCCGGCGAAATGGTCGTCGACCGCGCCGGCAAGCCGCAAAACACCGATCGCAACAAGCGCCTGATCGACGAAGCAGCCGAACTCGGGGCCGTATGCCTCGTCTGCGTGGTCGGCGGCCTGCCGGAGGGTTCGCTTAATCTGGAAGCGGCCCGCATGCGAGCTTACGATACCCTCGCCGCATTGCTGCCGTATGCGCGCGCCGCCGGCGTCGACTTGGCGATCGAACCCATCCATCCCATGCGCGCGGCCGATGTTTCGTGCATCAGTACGCTCGCCCAGGCAAACCACATATGCGCGTCGCTGGGCGCCGGCGCCGGAATCGTCGTCGACGCCTATCACGTGTGGTGGGATCCGCAACTCGCCGTCGAACTGGAGCGGGCGCGCGGGCGAATTTTATTGTTCCAGATTTGCGATTGGCTCATGGCCACGACGACGTTGGCGAACGATCGCGGCATGATGGGCGACGGCGTCATCGACTTGGCCGGATTGCACAGTCTGGTTCGCTCGGCCGGGTTCGGCGGAATGTGCGAAGTGGAGATCATGTCGGAGCGCAACTGGTGGCGCCGGGATCCGGCCGAAGTCGTCGCCACCTGCCGGTCGCGGTTTCGTTCCTTACTGTCGCAGGTCGGGTCGCTCGCCCCATCGCCTCAGGCCGGCTGAGCCGCCGCCCGTAATCCCTTGCGCTCCAGCCTCGGCAGCACTTCGGCGGCGAAGAACGGAAATTCCGCGACATAATCGACGAACGCGATGGTCGTGCCGGAGAATCCCGCTTCAGCCATTTCGGCCAAGCCATCGGCCACTTGGTCGGGCGTGCCGATCAGCGGATAGCACCCATGGCCGGCCGCGAAACGGTAACGGAACAAGTCGCGCAGTTCCGGCGGGCGAGCCTGGGTGTTCGCCGCCTGCATGGCGAACCAGTGATCGGCCGCATCCCAGTCGCCGTTCTCATCGACATAGTATTTGTGAAACTCCTCCGCCTCGCGCCGCGTTGCCCGGCAAACGACGTAGGACGTGGTGAAAATGTCGACTCTGCGTCCGGCCGACCGTGCCGCCGCCGTAATGGCGGCGACGTCCCGTCTGCCGCGGTCTAGTTCGGACAGAATCGTGAACAGGACGTCACAGTTGCGAATTGCGAATGCGCGACCGGCCGGTGAACCGCCCGCGTTCATGACAATGGGTGCGGTTGCGCCATATGGTCCCGGCCGGCCCACGACGCCGTTGAGCGTGAAGTACTTGCCGCGGATGTCGAAAGGTTGCGGTTCGGTCCATATCCGTTTGACGATATTCCACCATTCTTCGCCAAACGCGTACCGATCGTCGTGCTCCCGCTGATCGACACCGAACATCTCGAACTCGTCGACGTTCCAGCCACAGACGATATTGAGGCCGAAACGTCCGCCGCCGATATGATCCACCGTGACCATTTGTTTGGCCGCGTAGACCGGGTGAAGCAGCGGAACATGAACCGTCGCGAACACCGTGATGTTGCGCGTGTTGGCCAGGATGCCGGCGGCCCACGTCATTGCTTCGAACGAATGGCCTTGGAAATCGGATTCGCCGGGGTAGCCTTTCCAGCGCGCGAGCGGCAGCAGGAAATCAAAGCTCGCTTCGTCGGCCAGCCTGGCGATGGCAAGATTGTTCGCCCAGCTTGCCTGCCAACGTTCGGGAATCTTGGTGGCCGCCAAACCGGATCCGCAATTGGCGGCAAAAATGCCGAGCTTGAACTTATTGCGCAAGCCAACGTAACGACTTCCGCGCGGCGCTTCCCCGGTATCAGGCATCGTCACCTCGTCAACTCAACCAGATGCGCCGCTTGCGGCATTTCGCCGGCGGCATGCGCCGGAGTCTCTTTCACCAACCATCGTCGCACCAAAGCCGAACCGATTTCCAGCTTCGTCTGAATATCATCGCAAAATTTAAAGTTTGATTTCTTGTGATTTCGCCGTTTAATTCGACCGACCGGGTGGGTGCATCGCGGCACCAGCGCCGCCCCTGGCGCAACGCGCGAGTTTGTCGCGAATCCCGACGAAAGCAGGAAGTCATGATTGTCGAAGAACGGATCTACCGCCTACACCCGAAAAAAGTCGCCGAATTTCTGCGTATTTACGAGCAGCATGGGATTGCGGTGCACCGGCGTATTCTTGGCAACCTGATCGGTTACTTTACCACCGATGTGGGCCACTTGAACCAGCTCGTGCATTTTTGGGGCTTCAAGAGCCATGACGATCGCGCTCGGCGGCGGGCACGACTGTTGAAGAACAAACAATGGAACGAATGCGCCGAAATGCTCGCGCCGCTCATCATCTCCCAGGAGAACCGGATTCTGATCCCGACGCGATTTTCGCCGATCAAATGACGCTGCCGCGGCGGATCTTTTCCGCCGTGCGAGGGAATGCGTTTCGCATTTTCGGGATGCCCCGTCAAAAGGCAGGCGGCGGTCAGTCCTTGCCGGTCAGCGCGGCGAGCGCGGCCGCGCTCGGGCGGGCGTATACGTAGCGGCGGCTTGGCTCGAGTCCGGCCCGGCGCTGCATTGCGACGGCATATTCCGCGAACAACACGGCGGCGGCGATGGAATCGATGATCGGGATCTGATCGACCTCGTGCACATGATTGACCGCCATCATTGCCGCGACCAGCCCTTCGGCCGGGATGATCGCGTCCGCCCCCTGCACGATGGCCACGCGCGCCGCATTCTTGAAGCGTTCGATGTACGGCGCGGGCGTGTCGAAATTGGTGTCGAGTTCGCTTTCGGTCATGTCTTCGTCGACCACGTGCACGCCGGAGACGCGGGACTCCAAATGATGCGTCGCGATGGACTTCAGAATGTAGCCTTCGGCGAGCCGGCTGAGCGTGACGAGCCCGATACGCGGTGCCACGGTACAAGCGGTAAGCAGCGAACATTCGGACGCCGAGACGACCGGTATGGTCGCCAAAGAGCGCATTTCGCGCAGCACCGGCTCGCTGAACGTCGCGATGACGAACGCATCATGGCCGGTCCGTTCCGCCTGGGTCACGGCGTCCAAAAACATCGGGATATAGGTTTGATGATAGGCGTAAGGCGACGAGACGCAGTCGACGATGGAGAGGCCGCGGTTGAATTTCCGGCTGCTGCCGTGCAGCGACACTTTCGTGCCGGGCGAGGCGACCTCTTCGAACCGCCGCGTCAGCGCCTTGCTGTAGCCCGGATGATGATCGAAATCCACGCCCGACTGATACCAAATGGAAATACCCATGCGTTCTCCCCCGATCGATCGTTTCTCGATGACTTTGTCGTTTCCGGCACACACACCCAAGGTTCCAACTCTATCAGGCTTGCCGACCGGGTGCGACGCTGTGGCGATTTCGCGCGCGACAGCGAGAATCAGGGCAAACGGCAAGGTTCGGAATTCTCAGGGGGAAGTGGTGGGCGCACGAGGACTCGAACCTCGGACCCGCTGATTAAGAGTCAGCTGCTCTACCATCTGAGCTATGCGCCCGAATTCGGGAGTTTCGACCGCGGGGTCTGCGCGGGAGGCGGCTCTATAGCAAAGCGCCCCGGCTTTGTCGAGGCTGGCAAAGTGGCTCAACGGCTGGGCTTCTGCCGGTTTTCGCCGGTCCGAACGGCAGCCACGCTACGACTCGTTGTCGAAGCGGCCGATTTTGGCCTCGCGATGGGTGTGAATGCTGAGGATCAGGCCGAACCCGAACATCAGGGTCATCATCGACGTGCCGCCGTAGGAGACCAGCGGCAACGGCACGCCGACCACCGGCAGCAGGCCCATCACCATGCCCATATTGATGAACACATAGAGAAAGAAAGTGAAGGTCACGCCGATCGCCAGCAGCCGACCAAACTGGTTGCGCGAACGCAGGCTGGCGACGATCCCGTACCAGACGATCAACCCATACAGGCACAGCAGGATCAAGCCGCCGACCAGGCCCCACTCTTCGGCCAGGATCGACAGGATGAAATCGGTGTGCATTTCGGGCAGGAAATTCAGGTGAATCTGCGTGCCCTGCAGCAGCCCCTTGCCGAACACGCCGCCCGAGCCGAACGCGATCTTCGACTGGATGATGTGATAGCCGGTGCCGAGCGGGTCGGTCTCCGGATCCATGAACGTCAGCAAGCGCTGTTTCTGGTAGTCGCGCAAATAGTGCCAGGCGACCGGAATCGCCGCCGCCGCCGCCGCCAGCACGACCGCGAACTTCCACAATTTGACGCCCGCCATGTAGAACATCACCGCCCCCACCACGAGCAGGATGACGGCGGTGCCGAGGTCCGGCTGCTTGAGCACCAGGCCGACCGGCACCAGGATCATCAGCGTCGGCACCACGAGCCGGATCGGCCGCTTGACGTCGTCGAAGTTCGATTTGTGGAAATAGCGCGCCAGCGCGAGCACGAGCGCGATCTTGGCGACTTCCGACGGCTGCAGCCGGATGACGCCGAGATTGAGCCACCGTTCGGCGCCCTTGGACAGGATGCCGACCACGTCGACGGCGATCAGCATGACGATCGAAATCGCGTAAATCACGTACGCGTAGCGCAGCCAGAGCCGTAGATCGGTGACCGCGACCGCCAGCATGATCAGAAATGCGATGGCGAAGCGGCCGATCTGGCGCGTGGCCCACGGGTCGTATTTGCCGCCGGCCGCCGAGTACAGCAGCACCACGCCGACCGCCGCGACCGCGATCAGCAGCAGCACCAGGCCCCATTGCATGGCGCCGAGCCGTGACACGATGGACAACATTTCGGGACGGCGCGCCATCAACGCCCCCGTATCATCGTGGTGGCGTCCTGGCGCATGTCGGGCGCCAGCGCCACGTTGCCCGAACGCCGGCGCTGGCATTCCAGCAGGATGTCCCGCACCGCGGGCGCCGCCACCGCGCCGCCGCCGCCGCCGTGCTCGACGATCACCGTGCAGGCATAGCGCGGCGCGTGTGCGGGCGCATACCCGACGAACAGTGCGTGGTCGCGCTGCTCCCAGGGCAGATCCTCGTTGCGCTTGACGCCGCTGGCACGTTCGGCCGGCGTGATGCGGCGCACCTGCGAGGTGCCGGTCTTGCCGCCCATGGCGTATTCCGGATCGACGATGCGCGCGCCGAAGGCGGTTCCGCCCGGTTCGTTCACCACGCCGTTCATGGCGTCCACCACCGCCTTCAGATGCGCCGGATCGACGCCAATATCGTTGAACGCCGGCGTCGGCAACAATTTGTGCGATTTCGGATTGGCCGGATCCATGGTGCCGCGCACCAGGCGCGGAAGCACGGCTTTGCCACCGTTGACCATGCGCGCCGTCATGAACGCCAGCTGCAGCGGCGTCGTCAGCACATAGCCTTGCCCGATCCCTGACACCACGGTTTCGCCGGGATGCCATTTCGGATCGCGCGAGTTCAGGCTCTTCCAGGCCACGGTCGGGATCAGGCCCGAACGTTCGCCGGGGATGTCGATGCCGAGCCGGCTGCCGAGGCCCAGGCGATGCGCCATGTCGGCGATGCCGTCGATGCCGACCTTCAGCGCGGTCTGGTAGAAGAAGACGTCGCACGACTGCTTGAGGCCCCACAACAACTGCATGGCGCCGTGGCCGCCGCGCTTCCAGCAGTGGAAGCGCGCGCTGCCGAGGTCCAGATGGCCATGGCAGCTGACCGAATAATTGGGATTGATGACGCCGGCTTGCAGCCCGGCCAGCGCCACCACCATTTTGAAGGTCGAGCCGGGTGAGTATTGCCCGGCGATCGACTTGTTGGTGAGCGGCGCCTTCGGATCCTGCAGCAGGTCGCGCCAGATGCGCCCGCGCACGCCCTTGTTGAACGCGCCCGGATCGAAGCTCGGATGATTGGCGAGCGCGAGAACGTCGCCGTAATCGACGTCGACGACCACCGCAGCCGCGCTGTCGAATGCGCTCAGGCGCCGGGCGCAAAATTCCTGGAGTCCGCCGTCGAGCGTGCTGAGCACGTCCAGGCCGGGCTGGCCCTCGCGGCGCGACAGCTCGCGCTGCACGCGGCCCGACGCGTTGACTTCGACCTGGCTGGTGCCGCCGGTGCCGCGCAGGAGGTCGTCATGGGTCTTCTCGATGCCGCTCTTGCCGACGCGGAAATCGGGCTGGAACATCAGCGGATCGGCGTCCTCGATCTGTTCGTCTTCGGCCGGCGGACCGACATATCCCAGGACATGCGCCGCCGCCGCACCCAGCGGGTACGTCCGGGTCAGGCCGGGCTCGACGTAGATACCGTGCAGATCCGGCGCGTTGACTTCGATGCGCGCCACCTGTTCCCAGCTGATGTCGGTGAATAGGGTTACCGGCGCGTGAATGCGCTGGCGCTTGATCTCGCGCTTGATGCGGATGCGATCGTCGTCGGAAATGTCCATCGTCGACGACAGCATATCGAGCGCAGCATCGATGCCGCCGGTGCGCTCGGCCACCATGACCACGCGATAATCGCCCCGGTTGGTCGCGATCGGTTTGCCGAAGCGATCGAGGATGCGCCCGCGCGGCGGAATCAACAGCCTCAGGTTGATGCGGTTTTCGTCGGCCAGCAGCGTATATTTCTCTGCCTCGAGCACCTGCAGCTGGTACATGCGGCCGAACAGCGCCGACAGCAGCAACAGCTTGCCGCCGCCCAACAGCACGGCGCGGCGGGTGAAGGTGCGGGACTGGTCGCGATCCTTGCGGGCCATCTCAGGCGTTCCGCAAGGTGGCGCGTTGCAGCAACTGCAGCAGACGCGCGACGATCGGGAACAGGGCCACGGTCAGCACGCACTGGAAGATCGCCGGCAGTCCGTTGACCGAGAAGCCGGCCAGGGCCGAATTCAGCGCCCAATGGAAAAACGACCAGACCGAAGCGGTCACCGCGAAACCGAGCCACAGCACGCCAAAGGTGCGGCCGTAGATCAACTCCGACTGGCGTCGCAGCACCGCCTGCACGATCAGCAGCACGAACGACGACAGGCCCAGCGGGGTGCCGCGCAGCAAATCCTCGAACAGGCCGAGCGCGAACACGGCGGTATACGGCATCAGTTCGCCGCGCCAGACCGTCCAGCAATAGACCGCCATCAGGGCGAAGCACGGCATGATGCGGCCGATATCGGGAATCGGCAGCGGCGCGATCGAGACCAACACCAGCACGAACGCGCTCAGGACGGGCACCGAGCGGCGCCCGAACCCATCCAGCGAGTGGGCCCAACTGTCGGTCATCGCCGGGGCACTTCGCCCAGGGCGCGCGTCGGCTTGTTGCCGGGTACCGCGCCCGGGCTCTCGATTTCGAGAATTTTGACCTGGCCCAGCCGGTTCCAATTGACCGCCGGTTGCACGCGAATTATCGGCCCATCGACCTCGACGACGATGCCGGCCAGCAGGCCGGGGGGTATCAGGCCGCCATGCCCGGAGGTGACCAGCCGGTCGCCCTTCTCGACCTGGACCGTACGCGGCAAGTAGACCAGCCGCGGCCGCTCGGTATTGTCGCCGGCCAGCACGGCCTTCTCGCCGTTCTTTTCCAGCAGCACGGGAATCCGCGAATTCACGTCCGTGATCAACATGACGCGCGACGAGCGCTCGCCGACCTCGGTCACGCGGCCGGCCAGCCCGTCCCCGCTGATCACGGCGCGGCCCTTCTCGATGCCGTCGCGCAAGCCCGCGCGGACCAGGAGGCTGCGCACGTAGACGCCGCCGGTGTCGGCGATCACGCGCGCCGCGACCGCCTTGATCTGATCGCGCGGGCCGGCATTGAGCAGGCGCCGCAACTCCTTGTTCTCGCGCTCGAATTGGCGATTCTGGGTTTCCAGTTGCCGCAGCCGCGCGACTTCCGCCTTCAACTCGGCGTTCTCGCGCTGAACCGTCTTGATCTCCTCGAACGAGGTCGCCCAATTGCCAACCGATTCGAACGGCTCGGCGACGGCCTCGAACAGCGGCGTGAAGAAGCCGGACAGTGCGGTCCGGGCGCGTTCGGCCCACGGCGCATCGACCTTGCCGATGACGATCAAGGCCAGCGAAGCGACCAGCAGAATCACCAGCGAGAAACGCTGCAACCACAGCCGCAGATAGGAAAGCCGATTGTTCGAGCGTCCGCGCCGCATCAAGGCTGCGCACTCCTTCGCCTTTTACCTCCCGCGCGGCTGTGGCGCGCGGTGCCTCGAAACGTCCGATATCCGGCCGCCGACCGGTTCAGGCTGACCTAATAGGCACTCAATAGGCACTCAATAGGCACTCATCAGCAGCGATTTGAAACGCCGCATATCCTCGAGGCACCGCCCCGTGCCCAACGCCACGCAGGATAACGGGTCGTCCGCGATCGAAACCGGCAGGCCGGTGGCCTGGCGCAGCACGAAATCGAGGTTCGACAGCAGCCCGCCGCCGCCGGTCAGCATGATGCCCTTATCCACGATATCGGCCGCCAGTTCCGGCGCCGTGTGCTCGAGCGAGGTCTTGACCGCCTCGATGATCGCGCTCACCGGTTCGGCCAGGGCTTCGGCGATCTGCCGTTCGCTGATGACCAGCTCCTTGGGTACGCCATTCATCAGATCGCGGCCCTTGACCGAGATCATCCGCCCATCGCCGCCGCGCGGCAGCGCCGCCGAGCCGATTTCCTTCTTGATCCGTTCGGCGCTGGTTTCGCCGATCAGGACGTTATGGTTGCGGCGGATGTAGGCGATGATCGCGTCGTCCATCTTGTCGCCGCCGACGCGCACCGACTTCGAGTAGACAATGCCGCCGAGCGACAGGACCGCCACTTCCGTGGTGCCGCCGCCGATATCGACCACCATCGACCCCGTGGGCTCGGTCACCGGCAGACCGGCGCCGATCGCCGCCGCCATCGGCTCCTCGACCAGGAACACGCGGCGCGCGCCGGCGTGTTCTGCGGATTCCTGGATCGCGCGGCGTTCGACCGCGGTCGAGCCCGACGGCACGCAGACGACGATCTGCGGGCTGGCGAAGGTTCGGCGGTTGTGCACTTTGCGGATGAAATGCTTGATCATTTCCTCCGCGACCTCGAAATCGGCGATTACGCCGTCGCGCAGCGGGCGGATGGCCTGAATGTTGCCCGGCGTTCGGCCGAGCATCATCTTGGCTTCCTCGCCGACCGCGAGCACCTGGCGCTTGCCCTTGATTTCGGTCAGCACCACGACCGACGGCTCGTTCAACACGATGCCGCGGCCCTTGACGTACACGAGCGTGTTGGCCGTGCCGAGATCGATGGCCATATCGCTGGATAGCAGTCCGAGAAGTCCGGAAATCATTTTCTCTAACCGATTGTGCCTGGTTCACCCCACCGGACGGCGACGCCGCCCGGTCTTTATTCCGCCGCCGCCTTCGTTAGTAACGCGCCGTCCTTTCACGCACGTGGTTTCCGCACCATCCAGCGGCGAGAATCGGCGCGCGAGTCGGTTCGCGCGCCAAGTCGCCGGTCGATGTATATGAATCGCCTTGCGGCGCAGCGGAAAACGCCATCGCAAAGATCCTTGGATGCCGGTCGCGGCGACGGCCATTCCCCCAGAAACGCGGGGGCACGATCATCGTCCGTTCTGAACACCCTCAAGGATCAGGCCGAGCGGTCGCTTGGTCGCTGTCGCCGATATCGAAGCCTCTGGGAGCGGGTTCGATCCGACCGTGCCTTCGCGGCGCACGGAGATATCAACAACCCGCCCTCGTCTACCCTTCGACATCCGCGCCGCGGGCTTCGCAACCCGACTGCCCGATCGGGATTAAGTCCCCAAAATACAACGGAAATATGACCGATTTGAGGGCGGAACCGGGGCACCGGACCGCCCGCCTCTCGTCAATCGCCGCGTCGAACCTGTTTACTTTGAGTCATGCGGCGCGTGCAAGACGAAACCGGCCGCAAATCGCGGTTTTTCCGCGCGTTTCCTGCGCGTCACGGTTAACGCGTGCTAAACGCGGTTAGCGCATTCGACGGCCGACTTATCCACAGAAAAACTAGCCCGTCAGTGCCCGGTGACCCGCGCAAGGATGGCGTCCGCATCATCCGGCGCGCGTTGGCCGCGCCACGCCACGTGATGATCGGGCCGCAGCAGCACAAGCGGCGCGTTGTAGAGATCTGCAACCTGCGGTTCCGCGATGTCGCACAGCGCGAGGGGCACATTGCGGCGTTTGGCGGCGGCCAAAAACGAACTCGCATCCGCCGGCTGCGCGCCGGTGCGCAACAACGTAAAGCCAGGGCCGAAGCGATCGAACAAAGCGCCGCCGTCCGTTAGCCAGACATGCGGCGCGCGACCGCCGGGCACCGACGACGGCGTATAGACGAACGGATCGTCGACCGGCGGCGCGGCGCCATCGTGCGCGATCAGCGGCGAATCGTCGTAGCGCGCGCCTAACTGAATGCCGAGCGACGCGAATTCCTCGCCGAAAGTGCTCAAATATTTCCCGAGTTCGGCGCGCGCGGCCGCGCCGGCAGCATTGTCCTCTTCGAGTTCCGGCTTGACGACGACCTTGGCGACCATCTGCTGGAACATGCGCGAGCAGGACGTATTGCGAATGCCGATCTTTTTGCGCTCGCCCTCGTAGGATTCGATGAGCTTTGGCCCACCCCAGCCTTCGTACAGCGCCCACAATTTCCAGGACAGGTTCGCGACATCGTCGATACCGGTGTTCATGCCGAACCCGCCGGTCGGCGTGAACAGATGCACGGCATCGCCGGCCATCAGCACGCGGCCGATGCCGTATTTCTCCGCGACCAGCGCCAACCCGGCGGTCCACGGCTTGATCGAGATCATCTGCACCGGCACGTCCATGCCGACCGCGGCGAGCACCAGCGGCGTCGGATCGTGCTTGGTTTCGTCGGCACCGGGCGGCAGGCGCGACAGCCCGGCGTAGTCGCCCTTGCCGTCCATGGCGACGAAGGCGCAGCGCGCGGTCGGCGCCATCGTATAGGCCTGCCACGCCTGTCGCGCGCGCGTCAGCTCGGCCATCTTGGGCGAGCGCATATAGAACGACAGCATGCGTCCGGCCATGAACGCCTCGTCGCCGCCGGCCTGGCCGTCGTAGCGAATGCCGAGATTGCGCCGCACCGTGCCGAGCCCGCCGTCGCAGCCGACCAGCCAATCGGCGCGCCATGTTTCGCGCTTGCCCGTCGCCACTTCGACCAGATCGGCTTCGACGTGCGTGGCTTTGTCGGCAAAACTCTCGAGCCGCCAGCCAAAACGCAAATTGGCCGCCTTCAAAGTCTTGGCATGGCGATGCAGCACCGGCTCGACGTAAAACTGGTTGGCGCGGTGGATCGGCTCGGGCGTCAACCTTGCGTAGGGATTGGTGTTGCGATTTTCGTTCTTCTGGCGCGGCGTCGGCATCGGCAGGCGCGCGATTTCCGGGCCGTTCATGCGGGTGAAATATGCGACGTCGGTCGGGTAATCGAGCGGCAGGCCCGTCTTGCGGATCTCATCCGCGATGCCCAGCCGGCGGTAATGCTCCATGGTGCGCGAATTGTGCGTGTTGCCTTGCGGATGCGCGGCGGTGCTCGGTCCCTCGTTGACCAACAGGCACGGCACGTTGCGTGTCGCCAATTCGATCGCCAGCGCCAGCCCCACGGGACCGCCGCCCACGATCAAGATCGGCGTTGTTTGTCCGGACATCCGATTCCCCTCGATCCAATCCTCGAGCCCAAACGAAATGGGCGGCCGAGCGTAAAGCCGGGCCGCCCAAATCGCAATCGAGCCGCAGCCCGACGATTTAGTTCTTCGCCTTGTCCACGAGCCGATTGGCTTTGATCCACGGCATCATGGCGCGCAGCTTTTCGCCGACCTCTTCGATCGGATGCTGCGCGTTGTTGCGGCGCGTGGCCTTGAAGCTGGTCTGGCCGGCGCGGTTTTCCAGGACCCATTCTTTGGCGAAATTGCCGGACTGGATTTCTTTGAGGATCTTGCGCAGCTCGGCGCGCGTGGCGTCGGTCACGATGCGCGGCCCGCGCGTATATTCGCCGAACTCGGCCGTGTTCGAGATCGAATAGTTCATGTTGGCGATGCCGCCTTCGTAGATCAGGTCCACGATCAGCTTCACCTCGTGCAGACACTCGAAATACGCCATCTCCGGCGCGTAGCCTGCCTCGACCAGCGTTTCGTACGCCGCCTTGATGAGCTCCACCAGGCCGCCGCACAGCACGGTCTGTTCGCCGAACAAGTCGGTTTCGCATTCCTCGCGGAAATTGGTCTCGATCACGCCGGCGCGGCCGCCGCCGATCGCCGAGGCATAGGACAGCGCCAATTCGAGCGCGTTGCCCGAGGCGTTCTGCGCCACCGCGACCAGGCACGGCACGCCGCCGCCGCGCGCATATTCCGAACGCACGGTATGGCCCGGGCCCTTGGGCGCGATCATGAACACGTCGAGATCGGGGCGCGGTTCGATAAGGTTGAAATGGATATTGAAGCCGTGCGCGAACGCCAGCGCGGCGCCCTGTTTCATGTTCGGCTTGAGGTCGTCGCTGTAGATCTGCGCCTGCAGTTCGTCGGGCGTCAGCATCATCATGACGTCGGCCCACTTGGCCGCTTCGGCCGGGCTCATGACCTTGAAGCCCGCACCCTCGGCCTTCTTGACCGTGGCCGAGCCGGGGCGCAGTGCGATGACGACGTCCTTGGCCCCGGAATCGCGCAGGTTCAGCGCGTGGGCATGGCCCTGGCTGCCATAGCCGACAATGGCGATCTTCTTGCCCTTGATCAGGTTCACATCGGCATCACGGTCGTAATACACGCGCATCTGCGGTCTCCTCTTGTCCTCGAATTCGGTCCTGCCGGCCCGCGGCCTGGCAGCGGGGTCCGGCGAAAGTCGGGCATGGGTATGGCGGTCGGCTCCGGCCGCGTCAACTGCGATTCCGTCGCCCCCGAAACCCGCCTAGATGCCCTGCGCGCCGCGCGCCATCGCGGCGATGCCGGTGCGGCAGACATCGACCGCGCCGAGCGGCTTCATCAAATTGATGAAGGCGTCGAGCTTTTCCGATGAGCCGGTAATCTCGAACACGAAAGATTCGGTCGTGCTGTCGACCGCGTGCGCCCGGAAGATATCGGCAATGCGCAGGCTTTCGACGCGCTTCTCGCCGGTACCGGCGACTTTCACCAGCGCCAGCTCGCGCTCGAGATGCGGACCCTCCTGCGTCAGATCGTGCACGCGATGCACGGGCACGAGGCGGTCGAGCTGCGCCTTGATCTGTTCGATCACCATCGGCGTGCCGGTGGTGACTATCGTAATCCGCGAAAGCATCTTGACCGCGTCGACCTCGGCCACGGTCAGGCTTTCGATATTGTAGCCGCGGCCGGAGAACAGGCCGATGACGCGCGCGAGCACGCCAGGTTCGTTGTCCACGAGCACCGAGAGCGTGTGCCGTTCGGTCTGTTTTGCAATCGCCATGGTCTTTTTTTCCTGAACGATCGGAATCATCGCGCGCCTCTAATCGAACGAATCGAGCCGGGCCCGGTTATACCAGGACCATGCCTTCTTCCGAGATCGGCTTTTCGGCCTTGTCCTTGGCACTCAGCAGCATGTCGTAATGCGCGGCGCCCGACGGGATCATCGGGAAGCAGTTTTCCGTCTTGTCGACCATGATGTCGGCAATGACCGGACGCTTGACCTTGATCATTTCGTGGATCAGGCCGTCGACGTCGCCGGGCTTGGACGCGCGCATGCCCACGCCGCCGAATGCCTCGGCCAGCTTCACGAAATCCGGCAGCGAGTCCATATAGCTTTCGGCGTAGCGCCCGCCGTGCAGCAGTTCCTGCCACTGGCGGATCATGCCCATGTATTGATTATTCAGGATGAACACTTTGACCGGCAGACGATACTGCAGGATGGTCGACATTTCCTGGATGTTCATCAGGATCGACGCCTCGCCCGCAACATCCACCACCAGCGCGTCCGGATGCGCCACCTGCACGCCGAGTGCCGCCGGCAACCCGTAGCCCATGGTGCCGAGGCCGCCCGAGGTGAGCCAGCGATTGGGCTTCTCGAAGCGCATGAACTGCGCTGCCCACATCTGGTGCTGGCCGACTTCGGTGGTGATGTAATAATTCTTGTCCTTGACCGCCGCGTGCAGACGCTCCAGGGCGAATTGCGGCTTGATCGTGGTTTCGCTGGCTTCGTACTTGAGGCACTCGCGGGCGCGCCACTTGTCGATCTGCGCCCACCATTCGGCCAGTTGCTTCTTGTCCGGCCGCGCCTGGCGCGCTTTCCACACCTTGATGATGTCTTCGAGCACATGCGCGGCGTCGCCGATCACCGGCACGTCGATGCGCACGTTCTTGTTGATCGAGGACGGATCGATGTCGATGTGGATCTTTTTCGAGTTCGGCGAGAACTGATCGAGCTTGCCGGTGACGCGGTCGTCGAAGCGCGCGCCGACGCTGATCATCACGTCGCAATTGTACATCGCAAGATTGGCTTCGTAGAGCCCGTGCATCCCGAGCATGCCGAGATAACGCTTATCCGAAGCCGGAAACGCACCGAGGCCCATCAGCGTCAACGTGCAGGGGAAATCCGTCATGCGGACCAGTTCGGTGAGCAATTGCGAGGCCTTCGGCCCGGAATTGATCACGCCGCCGCCAACGTAGAAGATCGGCCGCTTGGCGTTGGCCATCAGTTCGACGGCTTTTTCGATCTGCTTGATGTCGCCCTTGATCTGCGGGCGATAGGATTTGTGTTCCTTGGTTTGCGGGCCCCGATAGGCACCCTTGGCCTGCAGAATATCCTTCGGCAGGTCGATCACGACCGGTCCCGGACGACCGCTCCTGGCGACGTAGAACGCTTCGTGCATGACGCGCGGCAGATCTTCGATGCGTTTGACCAGATAATTGTGCTTGGTCACCGGGCGCGTGATGCCCGTCGTATCGGCCTCCTGGAACGCGTCGTTGCCAATCAAATGCGTCGGCACCTGGCCGGTCAAACACACGATCGGAATCGAATCGAGCAGTGCGTCGGCCAGGCCGGTTACCGCATTGGTGGCGCCGGGGCCGGAGGTGACCAGCACCACGCCGACTTTGCCGGTCGAGCGCGCGTAGCCCTCGGCCGCGTGCACGGCGCCGCCTTCCTGGCGGACCAGGATGTGGCGCACCGAGTTTTGTTGGAACAGCGCGTCGTAGATCGGCAGCACGGCGCCGCCCGGATAGCCGAAAATGACATCGACGCCCTGATCGACCAGCGCACGGATGACCATCTCGGAGCCGTTCAGCTGGCCGGTTGCGGCAGCGGTCGTGGTCGGCGATTTCTGCGCGGTGGTCATGGCGTCCTCGTCGTGGTTGGTCCGCCAGCGCAAAAAAAAATCCGCCGGCACGGAGTTCGCGCCGGAGGACAGCTTTTCGCTGCTGCGGTGGGCAAATAACTAGTGGCACATGTCGCGCCGGTCAACAGCAAAGACGAATATTTGCAAAGATTCTTTGAGCCAAACTTTCCGAATATTGCTCAAAATAGGTCAAAGACCCTGTCTTTTCGGGGCTCATTTGGTTGCCGAACCAAGTGTATTGGCGCTTGGCGTAGTTGCGCGTCGCCTGCTGGCCCTTGGCGGTGGCTTCGGCCAGAGACAGGCGGCCGGCCAGGAACGCCGCCAGCTCGCGCACGCCGACCGCCTTCATCGCCGGCAGCATCGGATCGAGCTTGAGCGCCAGCAGCCGCCGCACCTCGTCGACGGCGCCGGCCTCGATCATGCCGGCGAACCGCGCATCGCACGCCGGATAGACTAGCTCGCGCGGCGGCATCAGTATGACCGGCAGGAACCGGTAGCGCGGCTCGCCCGGCGTTTCCGACTGCCAGTCGGCGAGCGAGCGGCCGGTGGCTTCGATCACCTCCCAGGCGCGCTGGATCCGCTGTCGGTCGGTCGGCCGCAGGCGCAGGGCCAGCGCGGGATCGCGGCGCGCCAACTCGGCGTGCAAACCGGCGGGACCGAGGGCAGACATGCGCGCCGACGCCCGTTCGCGCACCCCGGCGGGCACATCGGGCACCGGCGCCAGGCCTTGCATCAAGCTGCGCAGGTACAAGCCGGTACCGCCAGCCAACACCGGCATCCGGCCGGCCGCGAGGCTGGCGTCGATCTCCGCCACGGCCAGCGTCCGCCAGCGCCCGACCGAACACGCCTCGCTCGGCGGCAAGTCGCCGTACAGGCGATGCGGCACCGCGGCCTGCGCCTGCGCATCCGGCTGCGCGGTCAGGATTTCGATGCCCCGATAAATTTGCATGCTGTCGGCGTTGATGACCGTGCCATCGAACGCCCCGGCGATTGCCGATGCCAGAGCCGACTTGCCGCTCGCGGTCGGCCCGCCGACCAGGATCACCAGCGGCCGCGCATCGCCCGGCGACGGCTCTTGCCCCTGTGTCGCTGCGGCTTTATGTGCCGTGCGGCTTGGCTTGCGGTCGCTCATGCCCTTCCCTTACAGTCCCGCGCGCTCGCCTCCGCGGTATCTTGAACGCCGCGGCGCGCGAGCCCGACTTCTACCTCCGCTGTTGTACGCCCGCCCGCTGATCGGCTGAAGATGAACTTCGTTTTGACCCTTATCGCCGATCCCGCCGGCCGCAAGCTGTCCGATACGATGGTCGAGCACGCGCGCGCCTTGCTCGGCGGTTTCGGCGCCGAATCGGGCGACGTCGACTGGCTGGCGCCGCAACTGGCCTGCGACATCCCGTTCACGCCGCGCCACCCCGAGAACGCCGCCATGCGCGCGATGGAATCCGCCCTGCGCGGCCATCTGCGTGCGCGGCAGGTCGATGTCGCGGCCCAGCCGATCGAGGGACGGCGCAAGAAACTGCTCGTGTCCGACATGGAGTCCACGATCATCCGCAACGAGATGGTCGACGAGCTGGCCGACCTGCTGGGCATCAAGGAAAAAGTCGCGGACATCACGCGACGCGCCATGAACGGCGAAATCAGTTTCCGCCCGGCGCTGGAAGAACGCGTGGCCCTGCTCGGCGGGCTCGAGGAAGAAGCGCTGATCGGCGCCCGCGAACGCATCGAGTTCAATCCCGGCGCCAAGATCCTGGTCGCCACGATGAAAAAGTTCGGCGCGCGCACCGCGCTGGTGTCCGGCGGGTTCAGCGTGTTCACCCGGTGGGTCGCCGAACGCGCCGGCTTCGACGCCAATCACTCGAACGAACTGATAATCGAGCAGGGCATCGTCACCGGCAAGGTCAAGCAGCCAGTGCTCGGCAAGGAAGCCAAGCTGGCCAGCATGCGTGCGCACGCCGCCGAGATGAACTGCACCAGCCGGGAAGCGATCGCTGCCGGCGACGGCGCCAACGATCTCGACATGCTGCTGGAAGCCGGCACCGGTGTCGCCTACCGCGCCAAGCCGAAAGTCGCCGACGCCGCGCGCTTCCGTATCGATCACGGCGACCTGACCGCGCTGCTCTACCTTCAGGGCTACCGGTGGGTCGACTTCGTCAACGCCGACTAGGTCCGAGCCGGACACACAAAAAAAGGCGCCCGCAGGCGCCTTTTTTCACTCGTGACAGCCGCTAGTTTTCGAGGCGCAGGGCCACGAACTGCGTGTCGTCCTTGCGCTGGACGAACAGCAGAATCGAGCGCGCGCCGTCCTTCTTGGCTTTTTCGATCAGCCGCTGCGCGTCGCCGGTCGTGGCAACCTTGGTCTGCGCCACTTCCAGGATCACGTCGCCGACGCGGAGCTTTTCCGCGGTGGCGCTGTTCGGATCGATCGCGGTGACGACGGCGCCGTCGACCTTGTCCTTGATGCCGTACTGCTTGCGCGCGTCCGGCGTGATCGGCGACAGAGTCATGCCGAGCACGGTCACGTTGTCGGTGCGCGGCTTGATCGGCATCTGATCGCTTTTGGCCGGATCGGTCTTCGGCTGATCGGCTTCGTCGAGTTCGCCGACCTTTACCTTGAGCATCACTTCCTTGCCCTTGCGGAACACCAGGACGTCGACTTCCTTGTTGACCTCGGTTTCGGCGACGATACGCGGCAGGCGATTCATATCGGCGACGACTTTGTTGTCGAACTTCAGGATCACGTCGCCCTGCTGGATGCCGCCCTTGTCGGCCGGGCTGTTCGGCGAGATGCCGGCGACCAGAGCGCCCTCGGCTTTCTTCAGGCCCAGGCTCTGCGCGATATCCTCGTTGATGGTCTGGATCTGCACGCCGAGCCAGCCGCGCTTGGTCTTGCCGAACTTCTTGAGCTGCTCGACGATCGGCTGCGCCATGTCGGACGGGATCGCGAACGCGATGCCGACATTGGTGCCGCGCGGCGAAATGATCGCCGTATTGATGCCTACGACCTCGCCCTTCATGTTAAACAGCGGGCCGCCGGAGTTGCCCTTGTTGATCGCCGCGTCGGTCTGCAGGAAATCGACGAACGAGGTTTGCGACTCGCCGCTGATGTTGCCGATGTTGCGGTGCCGGGCCGAGATGATGCCCGAAGTGACGGTGCCGCCGAGGCCGAACGGATTGCCGATCGCGAGGACGGGTTCGCCGACGCGGGTCTTTTCCGAACTGCCCCATTTGACGGCGGGCAGCGGCTTGCTCGACTCGACCTTGAGCAGGGCCAGATCGGCCTTCGGATCGCGGCCGAGAATCTTGGCGGTCAGCGTGGTCTTGTCCTGGAAGATCACCTTGACCTCGGTGGCCCCGGCGATAACGTGGTTGTTGGTGACGATGAAGCCGGACGGATCGATCACGAAGCCGCTGCCGACCGCGCTCTGGCGCCGCTGGTTGGGATCCAGCCGGTCAAAATAGTCGCGGAAGAAATCCTCGAACGGCGAACCCGGCGTGTCGGGATTCGGGCGGTTCTGGCGCACCTGCGGCGGCGGCGCCGAGGTGGTCGAAATCGACACCACGGCGGGCAGCAGCTGCTCGACCAGATCCGGCAGATTGGCCGGCGCGCGCGGCGTCAGCGTCGCCGGATCGTTCGACTGGGCCAACTGCACTGGCGCGGCATTCCGGGCCGGATCGTCGGCCCGGCTGGAACTGTCGGGATACAGTGCCAGCACAACGCCCGCGCCGACCACTGCCGCCATCGTGTAACCGACCAGGCGGGCCGCCAGGCGGCCGCGCGAAGCGGCGGTATTACGTTCGGGTTTGTCGATCGTCATTGTTGGGAGTCTCTCCAATCTGCGGGCTGGCCGAGCCGGCCGGACCCATCCATGTTAGCAAATTGCGCGCGACCGCATAGCCGCGAAGTCAGTGGTTAGATGGGCGCGGATTGTGGCGACATCAAGGAATTGACCGGGCCGCAACGGGGCAGGCTTCAATTATACGTGTAGACGAAGCACAAATAACCCGGGGCGCCCGGGTTGCGCCAAGGACCGCTCAGCGCACCGCCCAAACCACCAGCACGCCGACCACCGCGGCGACCAGCCCGGCGGAGCGCAGCGTGGCCTCCGGCACCTCCGTCATGCGCAGGGCCATGGTCCGCATCTGGCGCGGAAACAGGGCGTAAAGCGCGCCCTCGATGACCAGGACGAAGGCGAGCGCTACCCACAGCTCGTTCATCGCCAACCCGCTCCCGGTTGCGCGGGATCAACGCTGGTTGGCGCGCTGGGTCGGTGCGTTGCGTTTGCCTTCGATGTCGCCGAAGTACCGGAAGAAGTCGCCATCCAGCGGGCCGACGTAACGCGTATTCGCGCCCAGCAACGAGTCCCGGTACGCCGTCATCGTGTACCAGAAATCGAAGAATTCCCGATCCTTGCTAAACGCCTCGTTATAGATCTGCTGGGCGACGCCTTCGCCTTCGCCGCGCAGAGTCTGCGATTTCCGTTCGGCCTCGGCCAGGATCACGCGCACGCGCTTGTCGGCATCGGCGCGCATGCGCTGCGCATCGCGCTCGCCTTCCGCGCGGATGCGCACGGCTTCCTGCCGGCGCTGTGTTTCCATGCGGCGGAAGATGGCTTCGCTGTTTTCGGTCGGCAGATCGAGGCGCTTGATGCGGACGTCGACCACGTCGATGCCGAACGACTTGGTCTGCTCGCGCGTGCGCTGGGCGATCGTACGGATCAGCCGGGCGCGCTCCGGCGTCAACAGTTCGGCCAGCTCGGCCTCGCCGAATACCGCGCGCAGGTTCGAACCGATGATCGTATTAAGGTTCGACGCCATGCCGATTTCGGTGCGCGCGTTCTTGTAAAACTCCAACGGATCGACGATGCGATACCGCGCGAAGGCGTCGACCACGACCTGCTTCTGGTCCTTGGTCGGCACTTCCGACACACCGGATTCGAAGTTGAGCAGGCGCTTGTCGAAATAGACGACGTTCTGGACGAACGGCAGCTTGGTATGCAGGCCGGGCTCGCGGACGAGCCGCTTGACCTCGCCGAACTGGAGCACGATGGCCTGCTCGGCCTGATTGACGGTGTAGACGCTCGATAGGCCGAGAATGACGGCGATCACAGCGACGATGGCGATCAGAATACGCATGTTCGCACTCTCCCTTAGCGAGACGGCTGCAGCACGGTGCTACCCGGCACCGGCTCGACCGCCTGCTTGCGCATCAGTTCGTTGAGCGGCAGATACGGCACGGTCGGGTTGCTGCCCTTGCCGTTGTCGATCAACGTCTTGTCCATCGAGCGCATGACTTCGCGCATGGTATCCAGGTACAGGCGCTGGCGGGTGATGTCCTTCTGGATCTGATACTGGGCATACAGCGCCAGGAAGCGGCTCGCTTCGCCGGTGGCGAGCGCGACGCGTTCCTCCTTATAGGCTTCAGCACTGCGCGTGATGGTTTCGGACTGGCCTTCGGCGCCCTGAACCTTCTGATTGAAGTAGGCGTTGGCTTCGTTGATCACTCTTTCTTTGTCCGCGCGCGCCGCCTGCACGTCGCGGAACGCATCGAGAACCTTGCCGGGCGGATCGATCCGCTGCATCTGCACTTCGCGAATTTCGACGCCGGCGCCGAACTCGTCCAGCAGTCGCTGCATCAACTCCATGACTTCGAGCTGGATCTTGACCCGACCTTGCGTACGGATGAATTCGAATTCGTTCTTGCCGATCACTTCGCGCAACGCCGCCTCGGCGACGTCCTTCACGGTGCGGTCCGGATCGCGAATGTTGAACAGGTAGTTTTCCACGCCCTTGAACGAATTGCGCATGTCGACGCGCCACAGCACGACTGCCTGAATGTCCAGGATGTTTTCGTCGCCGGTCAGCATCAGGCTGTCGGATTGCAGCGTGCGCGCCGGCGCGGTGCGCGAAGTCGGGCGGATCGCGGCCGGCGCCGACATGCCTACTTCGATCGAATTGATGGTGGTGACGTTGGGACGCTGGACGTCGCCGATCGGTGCCGGCCAATTGTAGTGCAAGCCCTGCGGCGACACCGACGTCATCTTGCCGAATACCAGCTCGACGCCGACCTGATTGGGCTCGACGCGGTAGAAGCCGGTCGCCAGCCAGACCACGACGGCCAGGACGGCGATGGCGAGGATGCCGCGCTTGCCGCCGATGCCGCCCGGCATGACGCGCTTGACCTTGTCCTGGCTGCGCTTGAGCATTTCCTCGAAATCGATCGGGTTCTTCGGGCCGCTGTTGTTCGGGCCTTGCGGTCCTTGCGGGCCGGATGGACCTCTGCCCCAGGGATTCTGGTTGTTTCCGCGGTTGCCGCTACCCCACGGGCCGCCCTTGTCGTCCTTGCCGCCCGTCTGATTGTTCCAAGGCATCGCTCAGTTCCCTGTTCCGAAGGAGTTGTCGGGCGGCGCACCGGCGCTTCGCCGTGGTCAAATCGCCCGCTCGGCCTTATATGACACCTGCTTCGCAGGCGCAACGCAACGCGGCGCGCCGCTTCGGTGCCGTTATTAGCAATATTGTATGCAACGCCGGGGATTCAACGGCGTGTCACGGAAAAGAAACGGGGAGACGAGCATGGCGACAGTGACCGAGCATTCCATTTGGGAGGCGCTGCGCACCGTGATCGATCCGGACCGCAAGGCCGATATCGTCACGCTCGGCATGGTTTCCGGCCTTGTGATCAAGGACGGCAATGTCGGTTTCGCGATCGAGGTCGACCCCCGCCGCGGGCCGCAACTCGAGCCGCTCCGCCAGGCCGCCGAAAAAGCCGTCGATAAGGTGCCCGGCGTGCTCTCCGTTTCGGCGGTGCTGACCGCGCATCGCGGGCAGGCGGCGGCCAAGGCGCCGCTGGCGCCGCATGCGCATGGCCACGCGCAACCCGCGCGCCCCGCCTTGGCACCGGGCGTGAAATCCATCGTCGCCGTGGCGTCCGGCAAGGGCGGGGTCGGAAAATCCACCACTGCGATCAATCTGGCGCTGGCGCTCGCGGCCGCCGGCGCCAAGGTCGGCCTGCTCGATTCGGATATTTACGGCCCGTCGATCCCCCGCATGATGGGCATCAAGGGCAAGCCCACCTCCGGCGACGGCAAGATCCTCGAGCCGATGAGCAACTACGGCATCAAGGTCATGTCGATGGGTTTCCTGGTCGACGAGGAGACGCCGATGATCTGGCGCGGCCCGATGGTGATGAGCGCCATCGAGCAGATGCTGAAGGACGTCAATTGGGGCGAACTCGACGTCATGGTGGTCGACATGCCGCCCGGCACGGGCGACGCGCAACTGACGCTCGCCCAGCGCGTGCCGCTGGCCGGCGCGGTCATCGTATCGACGCCACAGGACATCGCGTTGCTGGACGCGCGCAAGGGCCTCAACATGTTTCGCAAGGTCGACGTGCCTGTGCTCGGCATCGTCGAGAACATGAGCTACTACGTCTGCCCGAACTGCGGCGAGCGCGCGGATATTTTCGGCCACGGTGGCGCGCGCAAGGAAGCGGAACGGCTCGGGATCGATTTTCTCGGCGAGATTCCGCTCGATATCGTGATCCGCGAAACCTCGGACGAAGGCAAACCGATCGTCGCGACCCGGCCGGAGAGCCCGCACGCGAAGGCAGATATGGAAATCGCGCGAAAGATATTGGCTAAGCTGGGCGCCGGCAGCCAGCGGCGCGCGGCGCCGAAGATTGTCGTGCAGTGACTCGGACTAAAATCTCGTCGTCATCCGAAGTCTCGCCCCTTCGTCCGGAGCTTGCCGAAGGCCGACCCGGCGGCAAGGGCGGCACGCTGAGCAGATGGCGGCTTTAATTTAGATTGTCGTATCGGCCGAAACGTGGCGGAGAGCCGGGATCCGGAGTCTTTCGGCGTTTACCGAGGTTGGACCCGGACCGGCGCCGCAAACGCCGCGCCGGTCCGGAGCGATGGGTCGAGCGGTTACCCGATCCCGTATTTTCCGGGCGCGAGCACGCCGTTCGGATCGACCGCGTGCTTGATCGCATTGCACGTGTCGCGCACGACCGGCATCATCAAATCCATGTGCAGACCGTAATACTGATTCGGCGCGCGACCAACCGTGTGGCCGCGCTTGGCGAACTCCGCCGCGAGGGTTTTGTAGCAGCGATCCGCGCGCGCGCTTTCCTCGGGGTTGGCGCGATTGAAGGTGATCACCTGCAGACCGCGCGCGAACCGCCCGCTGCACACGTTCATCACCTTGTATTCGAGTCCGTGGTCTTCGGTGATCTGCTTGCCGAGTTTCTGCAGTTCGTTGGCCGTGGAGCCGATCATCGGCGTGCCCGGCACGAACCAGATGTTGCCGCCGCCCGGCCGCCATTTCAGGAGACCCAACTCGCCTGCCGTCGGCACGCCGTTGAACGCGTCGATGGCGACGCGCAGCGGCGGCAACGTCAGCGCCTGATCGTGGTCGATGTAGCGCGCCTTGCCGGATTTCAGGAACATACCCTTGACCCGCTCGATCATCGGCGCGACCGCCTCGACGCTGGCGCCATAGAACGCGCCCGACGCGACCCATTCGCCGAGACCGTGCTTGTGCTGCAACGCCTTGCGGCCGGCTTCGGACAGCGCCTTGGCGCCGTTGCTGGCGGCGAATTCCGGATTCACCGCTTCGTTGCCGGTCAAATACAGGCCGTTGGCGACCCGAAACAGCGTCGGCACGAAATTGCTGAGCTTGAGCGGCCGCACCAGATCGACAATTTCGGCCAAATCGTCGATCTGATCGTACACGAAGTGGAACGAGCGCGTGACCGGGGGCTTGGGCATCAGCCAGATACCCATCTTGGTGACGATACCGTAATTGGATTGCACGAACAGGCCGTCCAGAAACGGCCCATAGGCGTATTTGGAGACGTGAAAAGTCTTGCTGTCCGGCAGGCCGCCGTCGCCGGTACGCAGAATTTCGCCGTTGCCGAGCACGATCTCCATGCCGCAGCTCATGCCAAAATGATCGAAATACGGCGTGTAGCCGGCGCCCTTGTCCATCGCGTTGCCGAGGATGCCGCCTTCGGGCGGTCCCGAGGTGGTATCAAGCTGCATCTTGTTACCGCGCCGGACCAATTCGTCGTGCAGGCGCTGGTACGAAACGCCGGGCTCGACCACCGCGTAGCACAGCGTGTCGTTGATCTCGAGGATGCGGTTCATGCGACGGCCGAGATCGATGATCACCTGCCCCGGCTGCGGCGGCGATTTCATGCCGAGGCCTTGATTGTTGCCGGTCGAGATCGGGAAGACGTGCACCTTATGCCGGTTCGCGGCCTGGACGATCTTCTGCACCTCGTCGGTCGAGCTTGGGAACAGCAGCCCGCCCGGCCGAACGTCGCCGCCCGGCATGGTGTTCTCGCCGTAGCGACGAATCGTGTCTTCGGAGACGTTGACATGCTCCTTGCCGAGCAGTGCTTCCATGTCCTTGAAGAATGAATGCAGGTTCTTCGGGTCGTTCATGCCTCGCTCCCTCCCGTCGCGTCACCAGATAGCGTTTGCATCGTCGCTCGATACGGGCGCCGCATCCGGCACCGGGGTCAGTGCGACGCCATACAGCGCAGGCGGCATCGGACCGCCGGTCGCCCAATCGAGCAACTCTACGGTATGCACGACCGGCCGCGCGGTGTAGCCGGAAATTTGCGCGATGCAGCCGAGATTGCCGGCGGCGACGATTTCCGCGTCGGTGCTGTCGATGTGCCCGGCTTTGCGCCGGCCGAGTTGTGCAGCGATATCCGGCTGCAGCATGTTGTAGGTGCCGGCCGAGCCGCAGCAGAAATGGCGCTCGGGTACATCGCGCACGACGAAGCCGGCTTGCGCAAGCAAAGCGCGCGGCTCATCGACGATCTTTTGCACATGCTGGAGCGAGCAGGCATCGTGATAGGCGACGGCGAAGCGGCGTGCTTCGGCAGTCGGCTTCAGGCCGAGCCGCACCATGATCTGCGTGACGTCCTGGGTCAGCTTGCCGATGCGCGCGGCGGCGGCGGCAAAGTCATTATCCCGCTGGAACAGATGTCCGTAATCCTTGACCGTCGAGCCACAGCCCGATGCGTTGACAATCACGGCATCCAGTCCGCCCGCGCTCAATTCGTTCGTCCACGCGTCGATGCACTGCCGCGCGGCCTGCTTGGCCAGTTTCTCCTTGCCCATGTGCAGCGTGAGCGCGCCGCAGCATTCGACGTTCGAGACTACGACCTCGCACCCATGTCGCCGCAACAGACGTAAAGTTGCCGCGTTCAAATGCGGCGCCAGCACTTGCTGCGCGCAACCTTGCAACAAGGCCACGCGCATGCGCCGTGCGCCCTCTGCCGGATAGACGCCGGGTGCGATCGGCTTTTCGTTTGGTAAGGATTTCGGCGCGAGTTCGACCATGACGCGCAGGCGGCCGGGCATCAATCGCCGGAACGGCCGGCCGAATCGCGCCGCGCGCAGGGCGGCGGCAAAGCGGCGCGGCTTCGGCACAGTCGCAGCGACGAACGCGCGAATCGCGCGATCGGCCAGCGGTCGGCGAAAATTCTCCTCGATGTGAATCCGCGCGCGATCGACCAGGTGCACGTAATCGACTTTCACGGCGCATGTGGTCATGCACGACAGGCACGACAGGCACTTGTCGATGTGGCCGACGGTTTTGGCGGACGGCGCGCCGCCTTTCTCGAGCATCTCGCGGATCAGATCGATGCGGCCGCGCGGGGCGTCGTTCTCGTCGCCGAGCAGCACATAAGTCGGGCAAACTGCGGTGCAGAACCCGTAATGCTGGCATTCCCGGAGAATGGCATCGGCCTCGGCGATCGCCGGATCGGCGAGCTGTGCTGGGGTAAAACTGGTTTTCATGCCGGCCCGATGCGGAGAAGGACTTGCCCAGTGTGTCGTCGGGCTATTAATATGTCCAATACGATTTTTCATCGCCTGTGATAGTTTTTTCTTATCAATGATCGAACTGCGCCATCTTCGTTATTTCGTCGCCGTGGCCGAGGAATTGCACTTCGGTCGCGCCGCTCAGCGCCTGCGCATCGCCCAGCCGGCGCTCAGCCAGCAGATCAAGGCGCTCGAGGCGGAAATCGGCGGACTGTTGCTGTCGCGCACGCGCCGCTCGGTCGTGCTGACCGACGCGGGCATGGCGTTTCTGCGGCGCGCCAACGTCATTCTTCAATCGACCGCCGATGCCGCTATCGAGACCAAGCGCATCGCGCGCGGCGAAAAAGGCTCGATCGCGATCGGCTTCATGAGCGCGGCGATGCTCGATCAGTTTCCACCGTTCCTGAAATCGCTGCGCGAGGCGCTGCCCGACGCGAGCGTCAATCTGGTGCAGATGGCGTCGGACGAGCAGATCGAAGCCGTGGCGAAAGGGCATCTTACGGCGGGCTTCGTCGACATTGCGCCGCGGCGCAAGGATATCGAAGTGGGCGCGGTGCGCGTGGCCGCGCAACAGGTGTGGGAGGAACGACTGCTCGCCGCGCTCCCGCCGCATCACCGACTTGCCAATCAAAGCGTCGTGCCGCTCGCCGCACTCGCCGAAGATGACTTTATTACCCTGACGCGCAAACCGGCGACGGGATTTTTCGACCAGACCATCGCGCTGTGCCAGGACGCCGGCTTCTCGCCGCGCATCCGTGCCGAAGTGGCCCAGTTGCCGGTGGCGCTGACGCTGATCGCCGCCGGGTATGGCGTGGGACTCGCACCCGCATGCGTGTGCCCGCCGTGGGAGAATCAATTGGCGTTCGTCAACCTGACCAGCAAACCGAAAATCGGCGTCACGCTGATCTGGCGGCGCGACGATGCGTCGCCGATCCTGGCAGTGCTGCGCAAATGCATCGATGCACAGGCGCCGCGACTGATCGAGTGGGCGAACCGGCGGACCTGAGCGGCCGGAACCGTCGCGTGGTTTCGGGGTTTTCGTGGCTTCGCTTGCCCTATATACGTCTGCGCGTGCTGCCCGGAGCCCCCAGCGCCTCATCGCCCTTCAACGTCGGTACGCAATGGATTCCATCCTGCATATTCTCGACCTGCAGTTTTTCAGCAATTCGATACTCAATTGGGGCCTGGCGGCGATTACCGCCAGCGTGAGCTTCCTCGGCCTGCTGACGCTCCGCGGCTTCCTCAGACGTCGCTACACGCGCGACGGCGTGCAACGCAGACCAGCCATACTGGCAAGGCAGATCGGCCGCTGGTTCATCTTCATCGTCGCGCTCTATGCGGCGACGTATTTCCTCGTGCTGCCGCCGAAACTGGTGCGCCTCGCAACCCTACTGCTGGTCGTGGCACTGCTGGTCGAAGCCGGCCTGCTGGCGAGTTTCGTGCTCGGCATCTGGACCGAGAATTGGCGGCGCAAATTTACCGGCGACCAGGCCGCGCGCACGACCGCCATGACGGTCGGCAGCGTCCTCGGCCGCACGGCGATCTGGGCGATCGTCGTGATGCTGGTGATGGACAATCTCGGCATCAAGGTGACCGCCGTGATGGCGGGTCTCGGCATCGGCGGCATCGCGGTCGCCCTGGCCGCGCAGAATATTCTGGGCGACCTGTTCGCCTCGCTGGCGATCATCTTCGACAAGCCATTCCAGGTCGGAGATTTTATCGTGGTCGGCGAAGCGTTGGGCACGGTCGAGCGCATCGGTATCAAGACCACGCGCCTGCGCAGCCTATCGGGTGAGCAAATCGTGCTCGGCAACACCGAGCTGCTCAAAGGCCGGATCCACAATTTCAAGCGCATGCACGAACGGCGCATCGAATTCGTCGTGCGCATCGCCTACGACACCGATCCGGAAAAATTGACCGCCTTGCCGCCAGCCATCAAAGCTATCGTCGAGGCGCAGCCGCGCACGCGCTTCGACCGCGCGCATTTCAAATCTTTCGGCGATTACGGGCTGATATTTGAGGTCGCCTACTACGTGCTGCACACGGATTATAATTTTTACATGGACACGCAGCAGGCGATCAATCTGGGCATCATGCGCTATGTCACCGCGCAAAGATTGGAATTCGCGCTGACTTATAAGTGGACCCGCGACGGCGGGCCTGGAGGCGCATCGAAGGCGATCGGCGACAAACCCAACGATGTGCCGGAAAACATCCCGGGCAAAACGACCTAGAGCCGCGATCCCGTGTCCTACGGCCTTATCTCGATCGGTGTGCCGGCCTTCACGAACGACCAGATTTCGCGGATTTCCGCGTTGGTTACGCCGATGCAGCCCTCGGTCCAGTCCTTGCGCGTCTTCATCCAGCCGAGCATGCGGCCTTCGCTGGCTTCGCCGTGGATGAAGATATCGTCGCCCGGCTTCACGCCGCGCGCGGCTGCCTGCGCCTTGTCCGCCGCGTTCGGGTATGAGACGCGCAGCGCCAGATGAAACTGGCTGCCTTCGTGCTTCATGTCGATCGAGTACATGCCCTCGGGGGTTTTGCCGTCCCATTCCGTGGTCTTGGGACCGTTCGGGTTATAGCCGAGCGCCACATTATACGTGCGCAGCGTCTGGCCCTGCTTCAGCAGGTATAATTTGCGCTGCGACTTGACGACCAGAATCTTGTCGGCCAGCACCGGCGACATCGGCGGCAACTCGTTCGCTCGCGCGGGCTGGCCGCCGCTCAATTCAGTCGACATCAGTATCACCGCGAGCGCGAAGAATTTGAATGAACCCCTCATCGTAAAAACCCTGCCAATCAAGCGCGGCAAATGTGTGGCACGATCGTCCCGGCCCCCATATCGCCGCGGGCGCATCGCATCGTCATTGACCGAGCGCATCCATCAGCTCGCGCCATTCGCGTGCCGACAGTCCGGAATTTTCCTGGCCGACCTTCTCGCCCGCGATCATGCGCTTGACCGCAGCCAGCCCCTTGGCCGAGAGATGCGCGCCGCCCATGCGATAGTCGATGAACGCCTCATAGGTGTGCGGGACCCAGCGCTTGAGCGTTTCGATCATGACCTCGGCGTAAACGCGGATTTCGTACTGCGCGTGCGCGTCGGCGCGCAGGCTCAGGAAATGCATCAGGTTGTGCAGGTTGGTCTTCCAGTACCACTGCGTGTAAATGTTCAGCGGCAGATTCATGCGCGCCAATTCGCGCGCCAAGCCTTGCCGCCCGACCTCGATTTCGCTGCCGTCTTCGCGCGAATTGAGCATTTCCTCGTAATGATCGTAGCTGCGCGCGGCATCTTCCTTGAGAATCCGCAGCACGCTCTCGGCCTCCGCACCCTGCAGCGTGTCGCCGCGCCCCTGCCGGTTGGACGCGGACTGCGCGGCCAGGTTTTCCGGCGCGGGAATATAAAATTCGCGATCCAAAATGGAGTACCGCGCCGAGTATTCGTTGACGTTCGCCGTGCGATGGCGAATCCACTGCCGCGCCACGAACACCGGCAATTTCACGTGATACTTGATCTCGCACATCTCGAATGGCGTCGTGTGCCGATGGCGCAGCAGATAGTTGATGAGGCCCTGGTCCTCGCGCACCTTCTTGGTGCCCTTGCCGTAGGACACGCGCGCCGCCTGCACGATCGCCGCGTCGTCGCCCATGTAATCGATCACGCGGACGAAACCGTGATCGAGCACGGGCAGCGGCTGGTAGAGAATCTCCTCGAGACCGGGCACGGTTGCGCGCCTGGTTTGGGCGGCATTGGCGCGGAGCGCGTCGATTTCGGCTTGTTGTTCTTTGCTCAGGGGCATTGATTCGGGCTCATCGCGCGGCTTCGGCCAACCGGCTGTTTTTGTGATCGGCGGCGACTCTAAATCGAGCCATCCGGGGGCGCCACATCCTTTTCAGGCCGCACTGGTATCCGCGGGCGGCGATGCCTATATTAGCGATGTCGGGCAACCGACTATGGCGATAAACGGCTTTCGTAATAACCGCTACGGACCCGGGGGCAGTACCCGGCGCCTCCACCAAATTCAAAAGCCGGCCCCAGGGCCGGCCGTTATGGGGGCGAAATAGGATCGACGTGTGGGTAAAGGACTGTCTTTCGCCCGGCATGGTACCACCGTCATCGGGCCGACACTACAGATGCCAACGACAACAACCGTATGGCTCTCGCTGCCTAATAGGTAAGCGCGGTCCGGGGGGCACCGGGCAACAGAAGTCCCCCCACTTTCATCGCTAGCGGTTTATCAACAGGGCGAGCTTGCTCGCCGGGCGGACATTTGCCGCACCCGCTGTTCGTCATTGCGGAGGGCCCGGCATTGGCGATAATAAACGCCGTCACCGGGTTGCCATTGAATGCCATGACGGACGAAATCCTGCGGTACGAGAAGATCGTCGAAGACGCGTTGCGCGGGGTCGTGCGCACGGCGCTCGATCAAGTCGGCGCTTTCGGGTTGCCCGACGGGCATGCGCTGTACATCGGCTACCTGACCCGCTTCGCGGGCGTGGGGATGCCGAAGCATCTTCTGGAAAGATATCCGAACGACATCACCATCGTCCTCGAACATCAATTCTGGGACCTGCGCACCTTCGACGATCACTTCGAGGTGACGCTGAGCTTCGACCGCAAGCAGGAGCGACTCTCGGTGCCCTGGGCGGCGATCATTTCGTTCGCCGATCCGTCGGCGCAGTTCGGCCTGAAGTTCGAAGCCACCAAGGCGCCGGAAACGATTGCGCCCGGCGATGGCCCGGCGCCTTCGGCCGACAACGAGACCGGCCCGAAGACCGGCGAAGTCGTCAACCTGGATGCGTTCCGCAAGCGCTGACGCCTAAGCGAACGCGGCGATCGCGCGCTCCACTTCCGCGGGCCGCTCGCGGATCAGCCAATGGCTGGCGTCCTCGATGCGCACGATGCGCAGATCCGGCACGTAGCGCTCCAATCCATCCAAACACTGCGGCAGCAGGAAACGATCCTGCATGCCCCACACCACCAGGGTCGGCACGCGCACGATCATTTTCGCATCGTCGAGTTCGACCGGAGGCGGCGCCTCGCCGGTCTTGCGGTTGGGCGGCGCCATACGCATGGCGCGGTAGTAATTGACCATTCCCCTTATGGCGCCCGGCTGGCGCCACGCGGCGAGATAAGCGGCAGCATCGTCGGCCGTCATATGGCCGGCGGCGAGCGCCGGCGCGGTGATCGATTTGCGCAATTCGGCGCAATCGTCCCGGCCGAGATAGTCCTCCGCTTCCGGCGTGCGGTACTTGACGATATAGCCGCTGGCGCGCTGTTGCGCCGGATCTCCGGCCAGCAACCGCGCGAAGATCGCCGCGTGCGGGGCGTTCAGGACGACCAGCTTGGCGATGCGCTCGGGATGCGCCAGCGCCGCCGCCCAGGCGACGATGCCGCCCCAATCATGGCCCGCGAGGACGCATTTCTCGATTCCGTAGTGGTCGAGCAACGCGATGACGTCGGCGATCAGATGCTTGGCGCGATAGGCCTCGATGTCGGCCGGCTTGTCCGACAGGTTGTAGCCCCGCATATCGGGCGCCAGGACCAGCCGATCGACCGCGAAACGGCGCATCAAGCGGCGCCAGATGTACCAGAACTCGGGGAACCCGTGCAGGAACAGCATCGGCGTATGACGCGACGGCATGCCGGCGCGCGCGCAATGCAGGCGGAGGTCACCGACGATGACGGTATCGTGGCGTATGTCTGCTTCTTGCGGCACCGGCACACCGTTCGTTCCATACGCACGGACTCTACGTCCCCGGTACAGTCCGCGCCACTCCGACGAGACAGACCCGCCGTCGCCCAGGCGCTACGGCAACGGCGGCTTCAACGTGGGTTCATCGCACCGCGATCCGTTCGCGGCAAACGCTGCCGCACGTTGTCGCTTGTGGCTTGTCGGTTGCACCGGTCGCGAACCAAAAAGAACATGTCAAGAAAAACGGCCCGCCGATCGCTCGGCGGGCCGTTCCAGTCAATCAGGGCCGGTCACGCCATCAGCGCGTCGTGCAACCCCACACGCGAATTTGGCAGCCCTGCCCGTACTTCGAGCATTCCTGCATAGCGACCAACTGTGCCGCTTCCCTCGTTTGGCGCACCGCCCAGCCATAGTCCATACGCGGCGTCGTTGCGTAGGCCGCGCAGGCGTTCGAGAACGACAATTTGCGCGTGCATGTGCCGCCGCATTCGCGCAGTGCCGCCGCTTCCGCCGCGGCACGGGACGGGAAGTCGACCGCCCAACCGTAGGCGCCGCGCGGACCGACCGCGATGGCGCCCCAGTTTTCGGCCATCGCCATGCCTGTGCCGCCGATGAAAAGGCCCAATGTCAAAATCACCCTTGTGAACAGTTTCATTCGTGTTTCTCCTCGGATTCCTAAAGGTAACAATTTCGCTTTCGTTGTAGAACAGACCGATCGCCGAACGACAGCAAACGACTCGGCCTTATTACGTGGACAGAAGCTGGAACGCCACCGCGTCACGAAAAAATAAGAGAGCCGGTCATTGCGACCGGCTCTCTGATGATCTGGAAATTCACTTTATCTGGTCGTGCAGGCCCAAACGTGGACGCGACAACCCTGGCCGTACTTCGAGCACTCCTGCATCGCAACCATCTGCGCTTCTTCTTTCGAATTGCGCGTGGCCCAACCGTATGCGCGGATATTGCCCGAGGCGTCTTGCGCCGTCGCGTATGCGCCGCAGGTATCGGCGAACGAAAGCTTACGCTGGCAACGGCCGCCGCATTCGCTGAGCGCGGCGTTTTCAGCCGCTTGACGAGATGGGAAGTCGTACGACCAGCCATAGGCGCCGTTCGGCCCGATTGCGATGGCACCCCAATTCTCGGCCGCTGCGAAACCCGTGCCGGCAATCAGGAGCCCTACGGAAACAAGTGCTGTTTTGAGAATTTTCATGTTCGCCCTCTAGACGTCTTGGAGTTTATCGGAAAGATCTTGCCATGAACCGCTTCGGCGCACTGCCGTTCGCCTTTGCTCCACCTGGTCGACGTCGAGATCCTTCCCGTAGCGCTCGGCCGGCCGTTGCCATTATTTGGTTCCGGATGGCCAGCCGACGTCCGGAACCTAGTATTTATCAGTATATCATAAAGGAGCGCCAGTCTGTGACCTTAATCACGTTTCACGGAAGGTCCGGAAAACTGCGGCGGACCGGCGATCCGCTTGGTTCGATGAGCGATCGGCGTGCGATCCAACTCCGGGGCGGCGCGCCCGTATTCGGCGAGCCGCTGGCGCTCCGGGTCAATTGCGCCGCGCACGCCCAGTTTCGATCGGTGCACGGAGCCAACCCCCGTGCTTCCGTGCATGTCCGATGATCGATCCCGCGACGTTTGGCGCCTTCGTGTTCACCGCCGTCATCATCGTGATATCGCCCGGGCCGGATACTATGCTGCTGTTGCGCTATACGATGAACGGCGGTCGCCGCATCGGGCTCGCGACCGTTGCCGGCATTCAGCTCGGCATGGTGGCGCACACGGTCTTGGCGGTCGCCGGGCTGTCGTTGATCATCGCGAAATCGCCGTTGCTGTTCAAACTGATCGCGGTCGGCGGGGCGCTGTATTTGGCATACTTGGCAATTCAAGCTTTGCGTGCCGGCATGCTGCGTATCCGCGGCGACGCGGCACCCTTGCGCATCTCGGGTTGGCGAGCGATGCGCGACGCGTTCGTCACCAACATGCTCAATCCCAAAGTGATCCTTCTATTCATCGCGCTGTTTCCCAATTTCGTCGACCCAAGGCGCGACGACGTATGGATGCAATTGATCGTCCTCGGTGCGGTGCTGATCGCCATCAACTTCATGTGGCTGATCCCGCTGGCGGCGTTTGCCGGACTGATGCGGCGGTGGCTCGGCACTGCCGCGGTACAACGCGGCGTAAACTGGGCGACTTTCTCGGTTTTTATGAGCTTTGCCGTCCTGATGGTGCTCGAACACGTCTTTCACGTATTCTGAGTCGTACGCCGCAAAACGGTGCAGAAAATTGGCCTCGATCGCGCCGGGCCACTCGTTCGCGTCGACGTCGTGCAATTCCGGCACCTTCACCCGAGAGGATCGGATGCCTGAGCGTTGCCGCGGCGGCGCCTCCAGAATCGAGCCGCTGGAGCCTTGGATGACGCCAGCCGAAGATCGTCGGAATCGACGTCCCGGCATATTTCTTGTACTGGAAACGACAATGAAAATCGTTCTATTGCAGCGGAAGCCGCAACCGTTCGGCCGACCGCTTTGCCGCCCTCTCGACGCAGACCGACCAGCGCGACGTGAACATGGCCGTCAGTAAGGAATTTCTCGACTACGTAGCGGAACAGCTTGAGCCGTTCGGCAGATTCGCCATCCGCCGCATGTTCAGCGGCGCGGGCTTGTTTCGCGACGGGCTGATGTTCGCCCTGGCCATCGACGACGTGCTGTACCTCAAGGCCGACGACGCCAACCGGGGCGATTTCGAGCGCGCCGGAACGGGTCCGTATACCTATCAGCGCGCCGGCCGCGAGCGGAGCCTGGGCTATTACGAAGTCCCGGTCGATGTGCTGGAGGATTCCGGCGCGCTCGCGCTGTGGGCGCGCAATGCCCACGGCGCCGCCTTGCGGGCCGCGCGTTCACCGGGCGCACGATCGCTCAAGCGGCCTTCGCGTGGCCGGCCGACGCGTCGGCGCTAAGCCGCCTTTCCTTCGGGGCCGAACATTGTGCTAAAACCGCCGCCTTCATCGATCCGGAGCCAATTCATGAGCCAGAAGACCCGCACCGAAACCGATACCATGGGCGCCGTCGACGTACCGGCGGACAAATACTGGGGCGCGCAAACCCAGCGATCTTTGCAGAATTTCAAGATCGGCGGGCAGCGCATGCCGGAGCCGGTGGTGCGCGCATTCGGCATCCAGAAGCGCGCCGCGGCACAGGCCAACATGGCGCTCGGCGAGTTGGACAAGAAGATCGGCCAAGCCATCGTCAGGGCCGCGACCGAAGTGATGGACGGCAAGCTGATGGAGCATTTTCCGCTGGTCGTCTGGCAGACCGGCTCGGGCACCCAGAGCAACATGAACGCGAACGAAGTGATCTCGAACCGGGCCATCGAGATGCTCGGCGGCACGATCGGCTCGAAAAAGCCGGTGCATCCGAACGATCACGTCAATCGCGGACAATCGTCAAACGACTCCTTTCCGGCGGTCATGCACATCGCCGCCGTCATGGAAATAAAGCAGCGTTTGCTGCCGGCGCTGGAACATTTGCGCAAGGCGTTCGACAGGAAGCGCAAGCAGTTCGACAAGATCATCAAGATCGGTCGTACGCACACGCAGGATGCGACGCCGCTGACCTTGGGCCAGGAGTTTTCCGGCTACGTCACGCAAATCGCTTACGGCATCGAGCGCGTAAAATCCTGCCTGCCCCGCCTCTCGCAACTGGCCCAGGGCGGCACGGCGGTCGGCACCGGCTTGAACGCCAAGATCGGCTTTGCCGAGAAATTCGCCGAGGAGACTTCGAAGATCACCGGCCACAAGTTCAGGCCGGCGGAGAACATGTTCGAGGCGCTGGCGGCGCACGACGCGGTGGTCGAAACCTCGGGCGCGCTCAACGTACTGGCGGTGTCGCTGATGAAGATCGCCAACGACATCCGCTTCCTCGCATCCGGTCCGCGCAGCGGCCTTGGCGAATTGCTGCTGCCGGAGAACGAGCCCGGCTCGTCGATCATGCCGGGCAAGGTCAACCCGACCCAATCCGAAGCCATGACCATGGTGTGCGCCCAAGTTATGGGCAACAACGTGGCAGTTTCGATCGGCGGCTCGAACGGGCATTTCGAGCTCAACGTGTTCAAGCCGGTGATGATCTACAATTTGTTGATGTCGATCCGGCTGCTGGCCGATGCGTCGGTCAGTTTTGCGGACAATTGCGTGGTCGGCATCGAGGCCAACGAGCCGCGCATTCACAAGCTGGTTTCCGATTCACTGATGCTAGTGACTGCGCTCAATCCGCATATCGGCTACGATAATGCCGCCAAGGTCGCCAAGAAGGCGCACAAGGACGGCACGTCGCTCCGGCAAGCTGCGAAGGCTCTCAAGCTGCTCACCGACGAACAGTTCGATCAGTGGGTGAAACCGGAGAAGATGCTCGGACCGTCCAAATAGACGCCGAATAGACCGCGAGCGGAGGCAAATTTGCGCAAACGTTCCGTCACCATCATGGGCCACCGGACCAGCGTCTCGATTGAGGACGAGTTCTGGGAGGCGCTGCGGGATCTGGCCGCGCGCGAAGGGCTGACCGTGAAGGAGTTGATCGCGCGGGTCGATTCCGGCGCCGACGGCAATTTGTCGAGCGCGCTTCGGTTGCATGTGCTGCGCATGCTGCGCGAAAAATCGAATTCCTGAAGTCGGTGGACGCGTGCGGCAAAAAAGCGCCGCGCCGACGAGCGGCACAGCGCAGTTTCTGGGAGATAGAGGAAAACGAACCCCGGGACGCCACGATCGGCGGACCAGCGGGAGTGGTGGCTGCGGCGAGCGACCGATCGGCTCGATCCGCGCGCGGCGCTGCCTGCGTCAATCGTGCAGCAAGCGCCGTTCCGTCATGCCCTGGCCTGACCTAAGAAGCCGGACCGGCTCGACCAATGCCGGAAGCACGAAATCGATCGTATCAGCCGCCGCGCACAGCCACCGTTCACCCCCCAAAAACGGCACACGAGGCTACCGAGTCGGGAGGAGAACCCGATTTCGTGGGCCGTCAGTATTACTACGTATATGACCAAAGCTGCATCCCCGACGAGCGGATGGCGGCCGGACCGCGATGCAAACCGCAGCATCAGCATAAAATCATTTTGTTTTAATAAGTTAGGCCAGTTCGCATCGATCCGGGCGATGAAGCCGGGAATGCCGCCGGCCTAGCTCCGGTGAATGGCTGCATTGTAACTGAGGTATAGCTTGCCATCGCCAATGCGCCGGACGGCCGGATCGATCGATGCGACATAGGTTCCGGACACGGCATCGACGTGATCGCAGCTATACGGCATTCCGCATCCTGTCTCGAACGCTCGATGGTCCGCCCTTGCGCATCGTGAACTGCCTCGACTGCGGCGCTGGGCTCGCTGACCCCGCGCGAGAAATATCTTCGCCGCTTCGGCCGACGACGCCGGTCGAACGGCGTCTAATATTCGTCGTATCCGCCTGACGCCTGAGGTTCGTCGTCGATCCGCCAGCGGAGAAACTTGCTCGCTGCTTTCCGCGCTGCGCGCGTTCTGGTATGGCTGCGCCATGACCGCCCGCGCCATCGTCCGAGGCTTGCTGACCTTCGTCGTCCCGTCATCGCTTTACAATCGTAGCGGCGGCCGAACCTTATCGGCGCGCTATTGCTATTCGGTCTATCTGCGTCACGTTGCCATGCTGCACGCGGCCGGTTTGCCGACCGAGGCAAAAACCGTTGCCGAGATCGGCCCCGGCGAATCGATCGGCACCGGGCTGGCCGCGCTGATCGCCGGCGCCGAGCAATATTACGGCTTCGATATCAAAGACTATGGGCGGCATCCGGATACGCTCGGCTTGTTCGACGAGATCGTCGCGCTATTTCGCGCCCGCGCGCCGATCCCCGGCAACGGCGAGTTTCCGACCATCAAACCGGTCCTTGCATCCGACGATTTTCCGCATGCCGCCTTGCCAAACGCCCGCCTTACCGCTTCGCTCGACGAGTACCGCATCGCCAAGCTGCGCACGGCCTTGGCGCGCGGCGGCGACGCCGCGCCGGTCAAGTACGCCGCACCCTGGTTCGATGCGGCGCGCGTCAAGAAAAAATCGGTCGACTGGATCTTCTCGCAGGCCGTGATGGAGCATATCGACGATCTGCCCGGCACATTCCGAGCCTGCCGCCAGTGGCTCACGGATTCCGGGACGATGAGCCACCAGATCGATTACAAGTCCCACGGCACGGCGCCGGCGTGGAACGGCCATTGGCTGTATTCGCCGCTCGCCTGGCGCTGCGTGCGCGGCGCGCGGCTGTATCTGGTCAACCGCCAACCGCATTCGGCTTATCTGCGCGCCTTGAACGACGCCGGATTTCGCGTTGTGATCGAAAAACGCGTGACGCGCGACGACGGCATTGCGCGCGCGCAATTGCCGAAACCGTATTGCGCCCTGCCGGACGAGGATCTCGTCACCGCCGGCGCATTTCTGGCGGCGCAACCGGCGTAAAAAGCTATCGCGCGAGCGCCAGAAATTTCTTGGCGCTTAACCCCGACAGGTCGGCCGCCGACTGCAGTTCGGCCCAGGTGACGTCGTCGATCGGCACGCCGTGCTTCACGCGGGCTGCGCGCGACAGGCGTTCCGGATCGCCCGGGATAAGGACCGGCGCGGATTCATCGGCCGCGGGCGACGCCTTGAAATATTTCACCACCTCGTCGATCTCCTTTTTGAGGTGATCGAGCGCGACGAGGCGTTTGGGCTGAATCACGATCGTCAGCATATTGTTGATGATACCGCGATCGCGCCGATGCTTGGGTTGGATAGTGAGGCCGCCGATCAGCGCCGCGCCGAAAATTTCCGCGAACAGGGCCAAGCCGTAGCCTTTGTGATCGGCCATCGGCAGCGCGGCGCCGATCGGGTTGACGAACATCACGCCCGGATCGGTGGTCGGCCGGCCTTTATTGTCCAGCAACAGGCCTTCGGCCACCCGCTCGCCCTTGTTCCTGGCGACGCGAACCTTGCCGAGCGCCACCTTGCTGGTCGCGAAATCGAGAATGATCGGCGGCGTCTTCCCGGTCGCCGGCAGCGTCAGGCAGATCGGGTTGGTGCAGTAGCGCGCATCCGTGCCGCGATGGGGCGCGACGAGCGCCGCGTGCCCCGCCACGTTGACAAAGTGCAGCGAAATCAGGCCCGCCTCGGCGATTTTCTCGCCGTAAGTGCCGACGCGTCCGATATGGTGCGCGTTGTGCAGCCCGGCGACGGCAATGCCGAATTTCTTGGCGCGCGCGATCGCTTTGGCGGCGATCTGCAGGCCGAGCACCTGGCCGTAACCGGCCTGCCCGTCGGCCACCAGGAATGGCCCGTCGTCGCGTTCGAGCTTGATCGACTTGTTCGGGCGCAGCTTCTTCTCTTTTACGTGCTGCATGTAGCTCGGCAGCATGCCGACGCCGTGGCTGTCGTGGCCTTTGAGATTGGCCTCGACCAGATGGTCGGCGACGATGGCGGCTTCCTTCTTGCTGCTGCCCGCCGCCTCGATCATGGCCGCGGCGGCCTTTCGCAGTTTCGTGTGCTGGACGATCATGCACTTCCCCCGAACGGCGCGTCGCGCGGCATTTTACATCAGATCGGCTGCTGCGCATCCGCGGCCGGGGCCTCATGTCGTATCTCGCGACGGCTGATGAATTCGCCGACGACTTTCAACCCGTCGATATTGTCGCACAACACTTTGCAGAAAACCAAGATCGGAACCGCCAGCAAGGCCCCCATTACGCCCCACATCCAGGCCCAGAAAATCAACGAAACCGCAATGACCACCATGTTCATCGACAAGCGGCGACCGACGATCGCCGGCGTGACCAATTCGGACTCGATGAGCTGGATCGCGAAGTAGATACCGATCGCGAAGAACGCGTCCGTCAATGTCGGCAGCGCCAGCAAAGCCGCGGCAAATACCACAACGCCGCCGATGATGCCCCCGACATAGGGAATGAAATTAAGAATCGCCGCCATGACACCCCACAGCGGTGCGTTGGTCATGCCGATCGCCCACAGGCCGACGCCAGTTGCGATGCCAAGGCCCGCATTGATCAACGTCACCGTCAGCAGGTAGTTGGAAATCTCGCCCTCGATGCTGCGCATGATCGTCACGGCACGTTTCTTATCGGTCAGCCGCGGCATGATCTTGACCAGCTTCTCCTTGAACATTTCTCCCGACGCCAGCAGGATCATCAGCAACAGGAGTATCATCGCCAATTGCGCGCCTACCGCGCGCAGGCCGCTGAATACGCGTTCCATGATCCCCGGTGCCTGAACGACGACCGCCTGCGGCTTCGCCTTGTCGCCATCGATATCGGTCAGTTTTTCGACCTGCTCGGTCGCCTTCTTCACTTCATCGACCGGCTTTCTCAGCACCGCCAGGCGCGATTCGATCTGCCCCATGGCGGTCGGCACGCGCGAGATCCAATCGGCAATCGGAGCCGCCAACGTAAACGCGGAAACGCCAATGGCCGCGATCAGCGACAAGGTGATCAAACCGGCGCCGAGCGCCTGGGGGATATGGAGCCGCGTCAGCAATCGCAGGATCGGCAGCAGTACCAGGTAAAGAAGAATCGCAACGGTGATCGGCATCAAAATATCTTGCGCCAAATAGATCGTATAAAGGACCGCCAAAATTGCCAGCGTGCGCGCGGAAAAGAACCCCTTCAGCTTCTTTTTCTTCTTCTCTACCGGCGCGGATTCGACACCGGCGTTTGCGGCGCCGGCGGGCGTAGCGTTCGCCGACGATACCGCCGAGAGCGGCGTCTTCTGATCCTGCGTCATAGACCCCTTCATACATCCCGCGACGATACTCGTCGCGCCGAACACGGCGTTTAGCGCTTGCGGTTGACCAACAGACCGAAGATCAAACCGGCCGCGATGGCGACGACGACGTCCGGTCGCTTCTTGATGGTTTTTCGCGCGGTGCCGAGCATCTCGCCGATACCGTCCAGGTCGAGGCCAAGCAGCGACGCGGGATCAAGCGCCGGCGCCGCCGGCCGTCGTTTGCGCAGCGCCAGCCAGACGATTGCCAAGCCGCCGCCGACCGTCAGCAGCAAGCCGCCGCCGACAACGAACGCGGCGGCGCTGATCGACATCGAGTCGAGCAGCGCCGTGAATGCGCCGAAAAGCAACAGGAAAATGCCGCCCGCGACGAGCAGGCCGAGGGCGATCACCCCGGCCAAGCCCGCAGCACCGGCGACACCGATCCGCTGCAGCCGCGCTCCCGAACCGGCCGTCGCCATTAGCGACAAGACGGTGCGCAGGATGCCCAGCATGGTTTTATCGGCGCCGGAAGATGAACTGCGACAGCACCATCCCGACCGCGAACGCGGACAGAACGCTGGCGAACGGATGCATCTGGATTTTGTCGCGGGCCGCCTCGACCGCGGCGTCACCCTGCTCGCGCGCTGTCCCGATCATGTCGTCGATGCGTTCGCGCAGGGCGTGCAACTGATCGGAGGCCCAGGTCTGCGCTTCCTCGCTCATGCCGTCGCCGCGCGATTTCACGGTCTTGGCCAACTGCTCGAGGTCTTCGCGCAGGTCGGCAAGGCTGGCTTTGATGTCGCCCTCGGCGACCTGCTTTCGGGCACGGGCATTGCTACGGCTTGCCATGGCGTTGGCTCCTTTAAATTCGAAATTATTGCGATTTCGTGTCGGCTTTGTCGCTCGATGTCGTCGCGTTGTCGTTCGACCGAACTACGGCGAACGCCCGCGGACCAGGTTCATGACCAGCATGACCGCGAACAACACCAGGAAGATGAAGAACAGGATTTTGGCAATATCGGTTGCCGCGGCCGCGATGTTGCCGAAGCCGAAAACGGCGGCAATCAATGCAAAGACCAGAAAAATGATGGCCCAGCGAAGCATGGTTGACCCTCCGGTATGTGATCCGCGGCGTACGTCTAACGGGCCGTCGCCGCGCGTGTTTTGACAGCTATTCCGCAAGTAAATGCAGTAGCGCGACAAAAGGTTCCCGAGAAAATTATCGTCGCGCACGCGGGCATGCGCGCGGGCGGCCCAAAAAAACCCTAATCGAGCTGAGCCGGTCGCAGCGTGAGCTGACCGAGGACGGCGTTCGACAGGTTCAGGCGGAGAGTTCCGAATATAGGCGCGACGGCATGTCCCGCCCTGCCGCGCTACCGCTTAGTCTCCGGGCGAGGCCCGGAATTGCCCACAAGCAGACTTAAACGCGCAGGATCTTCCCGGGATTCATGATGTTGTCCGGGTCCATCGTCTGCTTGAGCGCGCGCATGACCGATACCGCCTCGCCGTGTTCGGCGATCAGGAAATCCATCTTGCCGAGGCCGATACCGTGTTCGCCGGTGCAGGTGCCGCCGAACGACAGCGCGCGCATGACCAACCGGTCGTTCACCTCGTGCGCGCGTTTCATTTCGTCGGCATCGTTCTTGTCTGCAATCAGCACGAGATGGAAGTTTCCATCGCCGACGTGACCGACGATCGGCGCGATCAGATCATACTTCTTCAGGTCGGCTTGGGTTTCGGTGATGCACTGGGCGAGCTTGGAGATCGGCACGCAAACGTCGGTCGCCCACACTTCGGCGCCCTGGCGGATCGCCTTCGCGGCATACGCCGCATCGTGGCGGGCCTGCCACAGCTTGGTGCGTTCTTCGGGGCTGGTCGTCCACTCGAAACTGTCGCAGCCGAAATCGTTGCCGATGGCGCGGAACCGTTCCGACTGTTCCTTGACGCCCGCCTCGGTGCCATGGAATTCGAGGAACAGCGTCGGCCGGACCGGCAGCGTGAGCTTGGAGTATTTGTTGATGGCGTCGATCTGCACCTCGTCGGCGATTTCGATGCGCGCAACCGGGATGCCCGATTGAATGGTGACGATGACCGCGTTCACCGCCGATTCCAGATCCGGGAAGTTGCAGACCGCCGACGCGATGGCTTCGGGAATGCCGTACAGGCGCAGCGACACTTCGGTGATCACGCCGAGCGTGCCTTCCGAGCCGACAAATAAGCGCGTCAGATCGTAGCCGGCCGAGGATTTCCGCGCGCGTTTCGCGGTGCGGATGATGCGCCCGTCGGCCAGCACCACTTCGAGCGACAGCACATTCTCGCGCATGGTGCCGTAGCGCACCGCGTTGGTGCCGGAAGCGCGCGTCGCCGCCATGCCGCCCAGCGACGCATCGGCGCCCGGATCGATCGGGAAGAACAGCCCGGTATCGCGCAAATGCGCGTTCAGCGCCTTGCGCGTCACCCCCGGCTGCACACGGCAATCCATGTCCTCGCCGTTGACCTCGAGCACCTTGTTCATCTGCGAGACGTCGAGCGAGATGCCGCCCTGGATCGCGGCGATATGGCCCTCCAGAGAGGTGCCGGTGCCATAGGGGATGATCGGCGTCTTGTTGCGCGCGCAGATCTTGACGATCTCTGCGACTTCCTCGGTCGAGGTCGCGAACGCGACCGCATCGGGCGGCGAGGCCGGGTACCAGCCTTCGTCCTTGCCGTGCCGTTCGCGCACCGCCGCATTGACCGACAACCGGTCGCCCAGAAGCTGTTTCAGTGAAGCCAGCGTGGCCTCGAGCCCGACTGTCGGCTTGCGGGCAGCGGCGGCGGTAACGATGGCAGCCATGAAAACTCTCCTTGGAGGCGCAGCTTGGAAATTGGTGACACGGTATCGCAAAGCGCCTCCCGCCGAAAGCGGCCTCGGCGCGGCCGGCCCAAGCCCTCATGACCGCGCAGCCGGTGCTTGCATTATGCGCAGCGCCTACCCTCTTCGCGGCTCCGGCCGACCATGCTAGCGTCGCCGCCCCGTGCAGATAAAAAAACTTACTGAGGAAACGTCATGGCCTATCAAATGCCCAAGCTGTTGCCGACCTCCCTCGTGGGCTCCTATCCGCAGCCCGAATGGCTGATCGACCGCAAAAAGCTGGCCGGCCGTTTCCCGCCGCGCGTGCGCGCCAAGGAATTATGGCGCATCCCGGCGGAATTCCTGGACCAGGCGCAGGACGATGCGACGATCCTGGCGATCCGCGAACAGGAACGCGCCGGCATCGACATCATCTGCGACGGCGAAACGCGGCGCGAAAGCTATTCGAACCGGTTTGCCACGGCGCTCGAAGGCGTCGACATGGTCAACCATGGCACCGCGCTGGACCGGTCGGGCCACCCGAACCCGGTGCCGCGCGTGACCGGCAAGGTGCGGCGCAAGCATCCGGTCGAAGTGCGCGACGTGGAATTCCTGCGCAGGAATACCGACCGGCCGATCAAGATGACCGTGCCCGGCCCGTTCACCATGAGCCAGCAGGCGCAGAACGATTTCTATAAGAGCGAAGCCGAAATGGCGATGGATTACGCCGCGGCCGTGAACGAGGAAATCCGCGACCTGTTCGCCGCCGGCGCCGACGTGGTGCAGATCGACGAGCCGTACATGCAGGCGCGGCCGCCTAAGGCGCGCGAATTCGGTCTCGCCGCGCTCAACCGCGCGCTCGAAGGCATCAAGGGCACCACGGCCGTGCATATCTGCTTCGGTTACGCGGCGATCATCCACGAACGTCCGTCCGGCTATTCGTTCCTGCCGGAATTCAGCGGCAGCACGGTCGATCAGATCTCGATCGAAACCGCGCAGTCGAACCTCGACACTTCGGTGCTCAAGAAACTGCCGGGCAAGTCGATCATCCTCGGCGTCATCAATCTGGAAGACATGAACGTCGAATCGCCGGAAACCGTCGCCGCGCGCATCCGCCGCGCGCTGCCGCACGCGCCGGCCGAGAAACTCATCATCGCACCCGACTGCGGCATGAAATACCTGCCGCGCGACGTCGCCTACGCCAAGATGGTGGCGATGGTGAAGGGCACCGAGATCGTGCGCGCGGAACTGGCGAAGAAGGTGGCGTGAGAAATATGCCGATGAAGCGACGGGAGAAAATCCCGTCGCTTCACCCGGAGGTCATTCGATTCCTTGGGTTTTGAGGTCGCGAATTTCCTTCTTTAACTGAAGCCGCTCTTTTTCGCGCTTTAGCCCTTCGTTTTCTGACGCAACACCCGATTTAAGTATCTGCTCGATTTGAGCCGCTGACTTCGCGGCTGAGCCGGCAAGCGCCGCAAGCGCAGCGGTCGCCCCAAATGTAAACGATTCGATGCGCCCGTCGTTGCTGAACTGAATACCAACCTTATTTTCCTCGAACGGCCCGTTTTCCAGTCGCAAAACCATCAAGGCACCGGCCTGCGGCACTGTGAATATGGGATTTGCGATCTTGGCACCGGTTGAATCCGCCAGGGATTTTTCTTCGATTTTTGCACCCGAGATGCGCAACTTTGCTACGACCGGCTCGCGGAATACGATTCCATTTATTTTGCCCTTTTCATCTGCAGGTACCGCAGCATATTTCAAGTTCGGCGTTATCGACGGGTCGAAATCGACGGCGACTGTGACTGTCAGAGATGTCATTAATTTGCTCATCGCTTCAGGCGAAATATCTGCACCGTCGACCAGCCATTTCTTGCTGAGCGTCTCTTGGTCGACGACGACCGCCAATTGATTCAAGAATTTCTGCCCCGACGCATCCCAACTTGGATCAAAGCGCTTTCGCGGCGTCTTGATAATCAATGTCGCGAGCGCAGGCTCAAGCGAATTCATCAGGTTTTCCAGCGCTCGCTTTTTATCGATCAAAGAAGCTATCGCCGTCCGGCGCTGCTCGACATAGGTTCGATGATTGGACGAAGCTTGGCCGAGCGCGGCGGTGTATCCCTGGATATCGCTTTCCGCCAGCGAGATTTCCTTATTGAGTCTCTCAATCTCGGGCTTGTTTTTCTTTAAGACAGCCAATGCCTTCAATGTCTCTGGATTTAGTAACTGCGCGCACGTGCGAATTGGGGTGTGTTTGGGAGTCGGATCTTCGAGTTTGAACCCTGCCTTATTTATTCCGGGAACTGACCCACCTAAGCCAAAGAAAGCGCCAGCGATTTTGGCCGCGGTTTCCAATGTTTTTTCGATGACTTCCGCGGTCTTGTCGGATAAATCTGCGTTGACGCTCTTGATCGTCTGATCGGGATAATAGGTGATATTAAAGCTCACCTGCTTCGCACCGCTTGCAAGCTTTTCGTAAGGAATCTGATACCGCTCCTTAGGGTCGGCGATCATTTGCGGCACGACCGATACCGAGACCGGTATAACAAGCTGGACATCCTTGTTAGTCCCGGACGCGTCCTTACAATCGGAAAGCGGATATACAACGTCGACATCAAAGACGCGCCGCTTCAAATGGTAGATCGTTGGTGGCTGCGCCTTTGCATTGTCGGTAACGCGCACGCTTTGAAGTTCGGTCGAGCATCCTACCAACCCGATGATCAGGGCCGGCGCCGCGAATGCGGCAGCTAATTTGCCCAGTCGCTCGAGACCACCTGCCAAGGCAATTGCCATTGATCTCCCCGTTTAGCTAAGTTCAACTATTAGGCGTATATATATACAAAATATTCTTCTTACTGCAAGATAGGCTCCATCACGTCCAACTGGAATTGGCGACACCTACCTACAGGGGCCGTCGGCTAAAACGCGATCACTACCCAAGCTGACAAATTATATGAATATTCAATATTCGATGGCCATTGGGCGCTACTCGGCCGCTTCCCTCGGCTGCATCGCCGCTGTCGGCGCGCCGTAGCCGCCGCCGCCGGGCGAGGCGATGACGAACACGTCGCCGGGGTTCATTTCGGCCTTGTCGGTGCCGGTGAGTTCTTCCTTTGAGCCATCCGTACGCTCGACCCAGTTGCGGCCCTTCTCCCCGTCGCGGCCGCCGGCTTGGCCGAACGGCGCAAACTTGCGGCGCGACGATAGAATCGCGGCGGTCATCGCCTCCAGGAACCGCACGCGGCGGATGGCGCCGTCGCCGCCTTTGTGCTTGCCGGCGCCGCCCGAGCCGCGGCGGATGTGGAAATCTTCGAGCAGGACGGGGAAGCGCCATTCGAGCACTTCGGGATCGGTCAGGCGCGAATTGGTCATGTGCGTCTGCACGGCCGACGTGCCGTCGAAATTCGGCCCGGCACCCGAGCCGCCGGCGACCGTTTCGTAATACTGGTAGCGCGCATTGCCGAAGGTGAAGTTGTTCATGGTGCCCTGCGCGCCGGCTTGAATGCCGAGCGCGCCGTATAAGGCGTCGGTGATGAGCTGAGAAGTTTCCACATTGCCCGCCACGACGGCCGCCGGATATTGCGGATTGAGCAGGCAGCCTTTCGGAATAATAAGCTCCAGCGGCTTCAAACAGCCTTCGTTCATCGGAATCTCGTCGTCCACCAGCGTGCGGAACACATACAGCACGGCGGCGCGACACACGGCCGAGGGCGCGTTGAAATTGTTCGGCAGTTGCGGCGACGTGCCGGTGAAATCGATTTTAGCGGTGCGCGCCTGCTTGTCGATCGTGATCGCGACCTTGATCTCGCCGCCGTTGTCGAGCGGGTTGGTAAAACTGCCGTCCTTCAGCACGCCAAGCACGCGGCGCACTTGTTCCTCGGCATTGTCCTGCACGTGGCGCATGTAGGCCTGCACGACGTCGAGCCCGAAATGATCGACCATGCGGTGCAGTTCCTGCACGCCCTTTTCGCAGCTGGCGATCTGCGCCTTCAGATCGGCGATGTTCTGATACACGTTGCGCACCGGATACTTGCCGGATTGCAGGATCGCGGTGATTTCGGCTTCGCGGAAGCGGCCGCGATCGACCAAAAGAACATTGTCGAGCAGCACGCCTTCTTCTTCGACGGTGCGCGAATCGGGCGGCATCGAGCCCGGCGTGGTGCCGCCGATATCGGCGTGATGGCCGCGCGCGCCGACATAAAAGAGAATTTTCCGGCCGGCCTGATCGAATACCGGCGTGATGACGGTGACGTCCGGCAGATGCGTGCCGCCGTTGTAGGGCGCATTGAGCACGAATACGTCGCCGGTGCGAATCTTGTCCTTGTTCTGGCGGATCACCGCACGCACACTTTCACCCATCGACCCCAGATGTACCGGCATGTGCGGTGCGTTGGCGATCAGCCCGCCGTCCTCGTCGAAGATCGCGCACGAAAAATCCAATCGCTCCTTCATGTTGACCGAGTAAGACGTGTTCTCGAGCACCGAGCCCATCTGCTCGGCGATCGACATAAATAGATTATTGAACACTTCGAGCATGACCGGATCGACATCCGTGCCGATCGCCGTGCCTCTGTCGGCCGCGACCACGCGGGTCATGACCATGTGGTTCTGCGCCGTCAGCTCGGCTTCCCATCCGGGTTCGACGACAGTGGTGGCGTTGGCCTCCGAGATCACCGCCGGGCCGGCGATGCGCGCGCCCAGCGGCAGCTTTTCGCGCACGTAAACCGGCGTGTCGGCGCGCTTGCCCTGCATGTGGACCGGGCGGTGGGCGGCGGGCGTGGCCGCCGTCCCCTCACCCCGGCCCTCTCCCCGAGGGGGAGGGGGGGAAGTTTGCTCGGCGACTTTTTCAGTATGGCCGACCAGTTCGACCGAGACGGCCTCGACGATCTGCGCCTTGCCGGGCACCACGAAGCCGTAGCGTTGGCGGTGCGCGTCCTCGAAATTCCTGACGATCTCGGCGGGCGCGCCGTAGCGCACGACCAACGACGAATCGGTGCCTTCGTAGCGCACATGCACGCGCCGCAGCACTTCGACTTGACCCGCGGCGATGCCCTGCGCGGTCATTTCACCCATCGCGTCGGCCGCGATCCCGGCCAGTGCCGCGTCCAGTTGCGGGATCAGCGCCGCGCCGAGCTTGCCTTCGACCGCGCGCTCGCGCAGCACGCGCACATCCGCCAAGCCCATGCCGTAAGCCGACAGCACGCCGGCGAACGGATGGATGAACACTTTGGTCATGCCGAGCGCGTCGGCGACCAGACACGCGTGCTGGCCGGCCGCCCCGCCGAAGCAGCAAAGCACATACTCGGTCACGTCGTAGCCGCGCTGGATGGAAATTTCCTTGATCGCGTTCGCCATGTTCTCGACCGCGATCTTTAAGAATCCATCGGCGACTTCCTCGGGCGTCTGCTGCTTGCCGGTCGCCTTGGCGATGCGCGCGGCGAGTTCGGCGAATTTCGTGCGTACGATCTCCGCATCGAGCCGTTCGTTCCCGTTCGGGCCGAACACGGCCGGAAAGTAATCCGGCTGGATCTTGCCCAGCATCACGTTGGCGTCGGTCACGCACAGCGGCCCGCCGCGCTTGTAGCAAGCCGGCCCCGGATTGGCGCCGGCCGATTCCGGGCCGCAGCGATAGCGCGCGCCGTCGAAAAACAGGATCGAGCCGCCACCTGCCGCAACCGTGTGAATCTGCATCATCGGCGCGCGCATGCGCACGCCGGCAACTTGGGTGTCGAACGCGCGCTCGAACTCGCCATTGAAGTGCGACACGTCGGTCGAGGTGCCGCCCATGTCGAAGCCGATGATCTGGCCGAAGCCGGCCATTTGCGACGTGCGCACGGCACCCACGATGCCGCCGGCCGGACCCGAGAGGATGGAATCTTTTCCCTGGAACAGGCGCGCGTCGGTCAGGCCGCCGTTCGACTGCATGAACAACAGGCGCGTGTCGCCCACTTCGCCGGCCACCTGATCGACGTAGCGGCGCAGGATCGGCGACAAATAAGCGTCCACCACGGTGGTATCGCCGCGGCTGACCAGTTTCATCAAAGGGCTGACGAGATGCGAGACCGAGACTTGCGTGAAACCGATTTCGCGCGCGAGCGCCGCGACCTTCGCCTCGTGCTCGGGATAGCGATAGCCGTGCATAAACACGACGGCGACCGAGCGCACGCCGGTCGCGAACGCCGCGCGCAGATCCTGCCGCGCCAAAGCGAGATTGAGCGGCGTCAGCACCTTGCCCTGCGCGCTCATGCGCTCTTCGATTTCGACCACGCGTTCGTAAAGAAGTTCGGGCAGCTTGATGTGGCGGTCGAAAATCTTCGGGCGGTTCTGATAGGCGATGCGCAGCGCGTCGGCGAAGCCCTTGGTGATCACCAGCAGCGTGCGCTCGCCCTTGCGTTCGAGCAGCGCGTTGGTGGCGACCGTGGTACCCATCTTGACCGCTTCGATCCGCTCGGCCGGGATCGGCTGGCCCGGGGCGATGCCGAGCACATCGCGGATGCCCTGGATCGCAGCGTCCTTGTAGCGTTCCGGATTCTCCGACAGCAGCTTGTGGGTCGAAAGGCGCCCGTCCGGATGCTTGATCACGAGATCGGTGAACGTGCCGCCCCGGTCGATCCAGAACTGATATTTGCCGCCCGTTGCGGGGCGCGCCGGTTGCGAGGAAACCATGAAACGGGCCATCTTGGTTGGACGGGATGCGAGATCAACCTAGCGCATCTTCCCGGCCGGTCAACCGCACGCCCGTCGCGCGACGGCGCCCCGCCGAGGCTTCGGCTTGATTTCGCTCCGCGCGGCATTTATATGAAAATTGTTCGATCCGCCCAACCCGAGAAGTTGCTTCTCATGCGGCTTGGCTTGACTGCAGGATTGCGTCGCTTTTTGGCCGTCGCGCTCATCGCGCTGATGGGGGCGTCGCCGTCCCTCGCGTCCGGCTACATGCGCGTCGCCGCCGACGCGACCGGCGCGTCGCACTGCCATGATGACGATACGGCGGATGCCGGGAAGAAAAGCACACGCGTCGAAACCGTCGGTCATCACGAACGCCACGACACTTCGACAAACTCCGGCACCACGCAAATCGACGATTGTTATATGGGTTGCTGCGGCCTGGCATGCCACGCCAGCATGGCCATGCTGACCGGCACATTTCTGATGCCGTCGCCGAGCGGTGCGCCTCTTGCCCCGACCGCGTTCGCGGGCATTGCACAGCGATTCACCGACCGAATCGACCGACCACCGATCTCGCGCCAGTAGCACCGAGCCGAGCGACGCGCCGCCAAAGTGCGCCGCGCGCCTTCGTCTTCAGCTAACGCGCGAGAATTTTCATGTTCGTATCCCTGTCGATGCGGCGTGCGCGCAAGTTGCGCCCGCTCCTGCTGTCCGCAGTCCCGGCCCTGCTGGTGGCCGGCTGCACGTTGGATCCACCGAAGCCGCCATATGCGCACGACCCGGCGGACGCGGCACAAGCTACGCCGCCTGTCCCGGATTCTTCGGTGCTCGACGGCTATGTCGGTATGCGCCCGGTTTTGCCGGACTCCTGGCTCGAGCTGAACCGGCGGGTGACACCGCCGGTCAAACCGTGAAGCCGGAGAACCGACCATGATTTCGCAAATTTTGCCGCGCGGCGCGGGCCGGCAGGCTTGGCGATCCTGTGCGCTGGCCATGGGCCTGCTCTTGCTCGGCGCCTGTGCGCAGCTATCGCCGGATGGCGGCTTTGACGACGTGCGCCTCCGCGCCGGTCGCGCGCTCGACAAGGACGTCGCCGCGATTCGTACCGAAGCGGATGCGCAAGCCGCGCGCGACCGCGTGCGGCAGTTGCTCGGCAAGACGCTGTCGCCCGACGATGCGGTGCAGATCGCGTTGCTCAACAATCGCGGCCTGCAAGCCGCATACAACGAGCTGTTCATTGCCGAGGCGACCAAGGTCGAGGCCAGCCTGCCGCCCAATCCGACATTCTCGATCATGCGGATGGTCAGCCGCCCGGAGGTCGAAATCGAGCGCCAGATCGCCATCAACATTCTCGCCCTGGCGACGTTGCCGACGCGCACCGCAATCGCCGAAGACCGGTTCCGGCAGGCGCAACTGCGTGCGGCGGAAGCCACGCTGCGCGTCGCCCTTGAAACGCGGCGGGCGTATTACCGTGCCGTGGCGGCGCAGCAGACTGTAAGTGGGCTCGTACAGGCGCAATCGGCCGCGGCCGCGGCGGCGATCCTCGCGCGACGGCTCGGCCAGACCGGCGCGCTCAACAAGCTCGATCAGGCCCGCGAGCAGGTGTTCTACGCGGAAATCGCCGGCCAACTCGCGATTGCCCGGCAACGGGCGCAGCGTGAGCGGGAAAAATTGATCCGCCTGCTGGGCGTCTGGGGCGCTGATACCGCGTTCAAGATTTCGCCCGCGTTGCCGACCTTGCCACGGCAGCCGCGCCAGCTCCCCGACATCGAACGCGAGGCGCTCGGCAACCGCATCGACCTGCTGACGGCGCGGATCGAACTCGATGCCTTGGCGAAATCGTTCGGACTCGCGCAAGCGACGCGGTTTATCGACGGCTTGGAAGCCAGCGGGCGGATCGATTCGATTCGCGAAACGCCCGGCGACCGCTTCACCCGCACCGGAGTCGAGATCGCGTTCACGATCCCGATCTACGATTTCGGCGCGGTACGTACCCGTCAGGCCGAGCAGATCTATCTCCAGGCCGTCAATCGGCTCGCCGCCAAGGCGGTCGACGTTCGCTCGGAGGCGCGCGAGGCCTATCGAGCGTATCGCGCCGCGCACGAGATCGCACGGCACTACCGGTTCGAAGTGCTGGCGCTGCGCAAGATCATCTCCGATGAAATGCTGCTGCGTTACAACGCCATGTCGATCGACGTGTTCGAACTGCTGACGGAAGCGCGGCAGCGGCTTGCGGCGAACATGACGGCGATCGACGCGCAACGGGATTTCTGGCTGGCCGATACCGATCTGACCGCCGCCACGCTCGGCGGCGAGCTCGAAACCGGCGATGCCGACCAGCCGAAATCCTCTGCCGCGCCCGCCAAAGCCGACCATTAGGAGATCAGCCATGACCGTGTCTCGCAGAAACTTTCTCGCCGGCACGAGCGCGGCCCTGCTCGGTGCCTCCATGATAGCCGGGCGCGTGCAGGCGGCCTCGATCCCGGAGGCGCCGCGCATGGACAAGCCCGCCACCCAGCCGCCGCTGCAGCCGTCTTCCGGCCCCGATTACCGGCCGGTTGCAACGTTGAACGGCTGGACGCTGCCGTGGCGGCAGAACGGCGACTGGAAGGAGTTCCATCTAATTGCCGAGCCGGTCGTACGCGAAATAGCGCCCGGCATGAAAGCGCATCTCTGGGGCTACAACGGGCAATCGCCGGGCCCGACCATCGAGGCGGTCGAAGGCGACAAAGTGCGCATCTTCGTGACCAACCATTTGCCGGAGCATACGACGATCCACTGGCACGGCATGCTGCTGCCGAACGGCATGGACGGCGTGGGCGGGCTCACCCAACCGCACATCAAGCCGGGCAAGACCTTCGTCTATGAGTTCGCGCTGAAGAAAAGCGGGACGTTCATGTACCACCCGCATGCCGACGAAATGGTGCAGATGGCGATGGGAATGATGGGTTTCTTCGTCGTCCATCCGCGCGATCCGAAACTGCATCGGGTCGACCGGGATTTCGTCTTCCTGCTGAACGCCTACGATATCGATCCAGGCAGCTACGTGCCCAAGGTCAACACGATGACCGAGTTCAATTTATGGACCTGGAACAGCCGCGCGTTCCCCGGCATCGATCCGCTTGTCGTGCGGCGCGGCGATCGCGTGCGTGTGCGTGTCGGCAATCTGACCATGACCAATCACCCGATCCACATGCACGGTTACGATTTCGCCGTTACCGGCACGGACGGCGGCTGGGTTCCCGAGAGCGCACGTTGGCCCGAGGTCAGCATCGACGTGCCGGTCGGCGCCATGCGTGCATTCGAATTCGTCGCCGACGAGCCGGGCGATTGGGCGATCCATTGCCACAAATCGCATCACACCATGAACGCCATGGGGCACGACGTGAAAAACTTCATCGGCGCGCGCAAGCGTGATCTGGCCAAACCGATCGGCCGGCTGGTTCCCGATTACATGCCGATGGGCGAGCGCGGCATGGCGGAAATGGGCGACATGGAAATGCCGATGCCGGATAATACGTTGCCGATGATGACCGGATTCGGGCAATTCGGCCCGCTGGAAATGGGCGGCATGTTCTCGGTGGTCAAGGTACGCGAAAGTATCGCGGCGGATGACTACAAGGATCCGGGTTGGTACAAGCACCCGGCCGGCACGATCGCGTTCGAGTTCAAGGGCGAGCCTTCGCCGCCGCCGCGCAAGGTCGAAACGCCCGATCCGAAGCGCCCAACCAAGGAATTCAACGTCATCAAGCCGGGCGCTAAGACGCACCACGGCAATCATCGCTGACCCAGGAGCCCTCATGTTCAAATTCGCTACCATCGCCGTTGCACTCGGCTTTATCGGCGCAACAGCCGGCGCGGGCTTTGCCGACTCGAAAGGTCCGCCGCACAGTCATGTTCGCGGCGATTTCTCCGCCGGCCAACCCGGCGACTCCAAGAAGCCGGCGCGCGTCGTGCAGGTCGTGATGCGCGAGACGGACGGCAGGATGATTTATGTCCCAAGCCGGCTCGAAATCCGGAAAGGCGAACAAGTGCGATTCGTCTTGCGTAACGTCGGCGTCACGGATCACGAATTCATTCTGGCGACGGTCGCCGAAAATCTCAAACACGCCGAGGAAATGAAAAAGAACCCCGACATGGAACACGACGACCCTAACGCCTTGCGCCTGGCGCCGAACAAGGCCGGCGAGTTGTTGTGGCAATTCACCAAGCAAGGCGAGTTCGAATTCGGATGCCTGATCCCCGGCCATCGCGAGGCAGGCATGATCGGAACAATTGTCGTGAAATGACGTTCCTCATCGCACAAGGAGATGAATGATGTTGCACGCAATCGGGCGAATGCTTCTGGCGAGCGCGCTGCTGACCGGCCTGTCCGTTCCTGCCGCGGCCGCCGAGGAGAATTTCGTCAATGGCGAGGTCCGCAAGGTCGATGCGGCCGCCGGCAAACTCACGCTCAAACACGAACCGATCAAGAACCTCGATATGGATTCCATGATCATGGTGTTTCGGGTCAAGGATCCGTCCGTGCTTCCGAACCTGAAGCCCGGCGACAGGGTGCGCTTTACAGCCGACCGCGTCGACGGCGCGATCACCATCATCAAGATCGACAAGGTTAAATAGCGCGGCCCGGCCGACCAATCGCGGCCCCGCACCATGGCGATCCGGCTACCGGCCGCGCCCCGGCTTGACGCCTGAAAGCCGATCCTCGCCTTCGGCCAAGTTTCTTAACTTGGATTGATGTGCCTCAATTACTGTCGTCAACGGCGCGTCTATAAATAGCCACAAAATGAAGCAAAATACCCAAAGGAGCGTTCCATGAGCATTCGCAATTTTTTTCTAGCGACTTTTCTCGTGATCGCGGTTCCGACGCTGGCAGGAGCGCAGGGAGTCGACCCGCACCGGCACCATCAGCAACAGCACCAGCAGTCCCAGCCCGGCATGCAGCCGGGAACGCCGGGGCGGCCCGGAATGATGATGATGATGGGCGACCGGAATATGATGTCGCGCATGATGATGATGGGTCACATGGGTCCGCGCCACGCCCATATGGGCATGGGCGACGGCATCAAGCACGTCGAAGGCAATATCGCGTTTCTGAAGGCCGAACTGAAGATTACCGACGCGCAGCAGAAGCCGTGGGATCAGTTCGCCGATGCGATGCGGGCCAACGCCAAGCAGATCAACGAGATGCATGGCGCCATGATGCAAAACATGGGCAAGCCAATGTCGATGGCTGCGCGACTGGAGCAGCAGGAAAAAATGCTGTCCGTTCGGCTCGATGCGGTGAAGCGGACGCGCGCGGCGCTGACCGGACTCGTCGCCGTGCTCAACGACGACCAGAAGAAGATGTTCGACGAGCTCATGCCGCACGCGCCGATGCCGGGACGGCAACGATAAGGCTCGGTGCCGGCGACGGCATTTATCGCGTCTGGGGTCGATTGCCCGCGGCGATTCGCGAGACTGGCGTCGAGCGCAAGTTAGTCGTCCGGCGCCGGCCAGCCGATTTCCTGCAGCAGCCGGTCCAGCGTGCCGAGCGCAGCGACGCGATTGGCCGGACGATACTGCGCACGGCATTCGACGAACACGCCGTCGAAATGAAACAGCAGCAGTTGCTCGATCGCATCGCCCAGACGATCGTGGTAATGCCAGATTCGCAATCGGCCGCGCACTGAATTGCCGTAGGCCGTCACCGTGTGCTCGCCTTCCGTCGGCGGTTGGGCGTCCGGATTGTCCTGTCCGAAGCGCGCGGTCAACGCATCCAGCAGATCGCTCGGCGAGTGCCCCGCGTATCGATACACATAAAAGGTGACGGTGATCGGCAGATCGCTGTCGGGCCGAACGAAGACGACGCTGACGGATTGCCCCGCCCGGTCGTACACGTTCGTGCCGGTGCGCTGATAGCCCGCCGCCGACGGCGGGAATATCGCGCCGGAATCGATATGCAGCAGCAACCCGTCGGCGCGCGCATCCCACGCCCGGATGATTTCGTTTCGCAGGGTCTGCGCATGGCTGTCGCTCGCCGCGGCGGAACCGAAATCGCCGACGCCGTCGCGCTGGATGCGCGCCGCCAGGTCCCAGTAATCGAGCATCAGGATGTGCGTCGCGCCGTAGGCCGCGCGAATCGCATCGGCGGCATCGGCCGACACTTCGAGCGCCGTTTCGAATTCGCCCGCGCTGAATAATGCTTCGGCCAGGCCCAACAGGAGCGGCCCTTTGGCGGCCGCGTCCGAACTCGCATCGAGCGCACCGCGAAACAGATCGTGTGCGCGCTTATGATCGCGCGCGTCGAGCGCGGCATACCCGGCTTCGTACGCCGCCTGCCAGGAACCCGCTTCGGTCTCGCTCATGCGTGCCTCGTCAGCCGTACAACCGCGCCGGATTGTGCACCAAGATCTTTTCTCGGACGTAAAGATCGGGCGCCCAAAACGCCAGTTCGCCGAGCAGCGCGCCGGTATTCGCCATCGGCACGGGCAGATGCACGTGCGGCCAATCGGTGCCGAACACCAGACGGTCCGGATTGGCGGCAATCAAGGCGCGGGCGAACGGCACGACATCGTCGTATGGCGCGGTTCGGCGCGACGTGATCCGATTGGCGCCGGACAATTTGACCCAGGCCCGGCCCGCGCCGAGCGTCCGCAGCAGGGATTGGAAGCCGGGGTCATTCGTGCCCCGCGCGGCCGGCACGAACCCCATATGGTCGATCACGGTCGGCACAGGCAGACCGGCAAGCAGTGCGGCCAGATCGTCCAGGCGCGAAACGTCGGCGAACAATTGAATGTGCCAGCCGAACGGCGCGATGAGGCGCGCGACCGCCTCGAGCGCCGCGCGCGCCACCCCGCCGCGATAGACCAGGTTGAACCGTGCGCCGCGAAACCCGGCCGCGTCCAACGCCGAAAGCGCCTCGGCCGATACGTCGTCGTCGACCACCGCAACACCGCGCCAATGTCCATTGCCGGCCTCTAGCGCAGCAGCCTGCGCGCGATTGTCGGTGCCATAGACCGATGGCTGCACCAGCACGCCGCGGCCGAAACCGAGGCGAGACAGCATGCGCGCGTAGACATCGACGGAGGCCGCGGGCGGCGTGAAGCTGCGATCGGCGACATACGGGAAACGATCGAGCGGACCAAATACATGGGCATGGCAATCCCACGCGCCGTCCGGCATCACGAAGCCGGGCGGACGCGGATCGGGATCGGGTGGCGGGCAATCCGCGGCCATGTTCCCGGAAGGCGGCAACGGCGTTGTCGCCGGGACGGTCAATTCGGCCACACGATCGCGCGCAACAACGCCGCAACCTGCTCGTCGATCGCAGCCGCGTCCGCCGCGTCGCCGGTAACGCGCAATTTGATCGCCCACTGACCGAACAGGAACAGGTACAGCCGCGTATCGACCGTGACACCCTGCCCCTGATACCGGAACAATGCCCGCCGGCCGACGGCGTCGCGGCCCGGCGCGTCGAGCGGAAATGTCTCGCTGTGCAGCAGCCGTGCCGAACGATTGAACGCCTGAATGCCGTCGATTTCCTGCCGAAAGACTAAATCCGCCCGGGCGCCCGGCGACAGCCGATACGCATATACGGTCACGCGCAGCGATGCGCCGGACGCCAGCGTGCCGTCGTAATTGACCGAAACGTCCTGGCCGGAATCGTCGTGAATGGCGCGATTTAGATAGTTCAGCGAGCCGCTTTGCATCGGCAGTTCGAGGCCGGCGGGCGTATAGCGCAGCGCCTTGCGATCGCCGACAAGCGTCCAAACGTCGAGTTTGGCGTTGCGGATCGCCGAGGCTTTTTCGATGGCAGCCTGCGCGCCGGCGCGGTCCTTATATTTTTGCAGGCGAATCAGCCCATGAGCCTGCCAGTTCGACGCCATCAGGATGTCGCCGTCGCCGAAATTCTTGACGATGATCGCGCGCGCCGCATCGATCGTGCGCTCGGCCTCGTCGACACGACCCTGGTTGAACAGGACATGGCCAAGTCCGTTCATGGCCTGCGCTTGCACGCGCGGCTCCGCCTGGCTCTGCAGGACGCGGCGGAACAACTGTTCGGCTTCGACCAGATTGCGCGCGCGCCGGGCCTGTTCGGCCTGTTCGAGCAATTGCTGTGGCGGGGTTTCGGCCCGCCCGAGCGTTGCCGCGAGCGGCGCGGCCAGGACGCCGAGCAACCCGCCGATCGCCGCCCACATGCGAATTTGCCGCATCGCGTTTGTACCGCCTCCGATTAATGTGCCGGCAATCTTGCCCGACCGGGTCCGCCGAGCCAAGACTGGAAAGCGCAGCACCTGCGTCGCACGCGACGGAATCATGGAAAGCTTTCTGGTATCGACGGGCATCGTCGCGCTGGCCGAAATCGGCGACAAGACGCAGCTCTTGGCGCTGGTGCTGACCGCGCAATTGAAAAAACCATGGGCCGTTGTGGCCGGAATCCTGATCGCGACGCTGGCCAATCACGCCCTCGCGGCACTGATCGGCCATCACGCGCAGCAGTGGATTCCACAGGAATGGCTGCGTTGGATCCTCGGCATCGGCTTCCTTGCGGTCGCGGCCTGGACGCTGATACCGGACAAGCTGGACGACGCGGACGCCGCGCCGGTACGCGCCTGGGGCGCGTTTCTGACGACACTGGTGGCGTTTTTTCTCGTCGAGATGGGGGACAAGACGCAGATCGCGACCATCGGACTGGCCGCGCGCTTCGCCGACTACTGGCCGGTGCTGCTCGGCACCACCGCCGGCATGATGCTGGCCAACGCGCCGGTCGTGCTGATTGGCAATATCGCCGGGCACAAGTTACCGCTGACCTGGATTCGCCGCGTCGCCGCGCTCGGCTTCGCCGCGATCGGTGTCGCCGCGCTGCTGGGCGTCGAGTTCCTTTAGGCGGTCGCGCCACGTAAGCCACTTGCGCCGCCTAGCCGGCGATGCGCTCGATCATTTCGTCGACCAGCGCAAGTTGATCGGTCCATGCCTCGGCCATCACGGTGAATTGATCGGGCGGCGACAATTCGGTCGACGCCCACACCTCGCCGTTGGCGAAGGCGACCCGCAAACCGCATTTGACAGCGACGCGGCGCATGCGCGCGTTCTCGGGAATACAGAACATGAACACGCGCTTGACCATGTGATTGCGTGCGGACAGCAGCGCGCGCGTCAGCAGTTGCGTGCCGATGCCGATGTTCTGCAGGTCGCGCTCGACGGACAGCGCCAGTTCGGCCGCGTCGGTCGCGGCCGCCGACCAGGGCCGCGCCGGATTCGGCAGCGCCAGTTGCGCGACGCCGCGCAAGCGCTCGTTCTCCCAACAGCCGATGGCGACCGAGCGCGGCCAGTCGATGCTTTCGACATAGCGCGCGACCGCGATCGGCTTGAGCATGACCCCGCCGAAGCGCAGCCGCATGTCGTCGGCATGCAGGCGCAACAGATGGTCATAAATTTGTCCGGATTCGTGGGGCAGAACCTTGCGAATGACGCTCACCGCAACCTCCGTTCTTGGGTTGCAACTCGTCGAGCGCTCACCTCCCGGTCGGCGGTTCTGCTGCCGCCTCGTATTAGCTGATAGACGAAGATTGTGACCGCAGTACGAAATTACCAGCAAAGTCGCGGCCGTCCGGGCAATCCGGCTGAAGTGTCGCAGCGCCCGCCTGCGATCGAGGCAGCATGCTCTTGCGCGGCGCGCACGCTTCGGCCACATTGCGCCGCTTTTTTGGAACAGATGCGTAGTCCATGAGCATTTGGGGAAAAATCGTCGGCGGCACCGCGGGCTTGGCGTTGGGCGGCGCGCTCGGCGCCATCATCGGCGTCGCGACCGGCCATGCCGTCGATATGGCGGTCGACGCCTATCGCAAGAAATCCGGCGCCTCGGACACCGACGGCACCAAACAGATCGCATTCACCACCGCGGTCGTCGTACTCGGCGCGAAATTGGCGAAGGTGGACGGGACGGTGACGCGCGACGAGGTGAACGCGTTCAAGGAAGTGTTCCGCGTGCCCGACGACGAAATGCGGGGCGTGGCGATCATCTTTAACCAGGCAAAGAAAGATTCCCTCGGCTTCGAGCCTTACGCCCGCCAGGTCGGCCAGATGTTCGCGGGCAACAGCGTAGTGCTCGAGGAACTCCTGTTCTGCCTGTTCCACATCGCCAAGGCGGACGGGCATTACAATCCTAAAGAAAAGGATTTCCTACGCGAAGTTGCGGGCCATCTGGGCTTCGACGAACCGACGTTCAAGCGCATCGAAGCCGAATCGCTCGGGCCACAGGCCGGCGATCCGTATACCATTTTGGGCGTCGCCCGCTCGGCGACCAACGAACAGATCAAGGCCGCGTGGCGCAAGTTGATCCGCGAACATCATCCGGACACGCTCGTGGCGCAGGGCCTGCCGCAGGAATTCATTGCCAAGGCCAACGAGACCATGGCAACCATCAACGCCGCCTACGAGATCATCCAAAAGGAACGCGGCTTCAACTAGCCGCGTGACCTTGCCCATGGCCTTACCGCCCGTTCTCAGTCTGCGCGGTGCGACCGTCAGTTTTGGCGGCGATCCGCTGTTCAAGGACGTCGATCTGCATTTGACGCGGGGCGAACGCGCGTGTCTGGTCGGCCGCAACGGCAGCGGCAAGTCGACTCTCATGAAAGCGATCATGGGACTGGTCGAAATGGACCGGGGCGAGCTTTATTGCGAGCCGGGCGCCCGGGTCGATTACCTCCCACAGGACGCGGCCTTGCCGCCCGGGCAGACGGTGCACAGTTTCGTCTCCGCCCGGCGCGTCGACGGATCGGATATTCCGGAGTATCTGGTCGACCAGTTCCTCACGCGCCTGGATCTCGATCCCGCGCGCGATATATCGACCCTGTCCGGCGGCGAAGGCCGGCGCGCGGCGCTGGCGCGCGTGTTCGCCGATCCGCCGGATGTCCTGCTGCTCGACGAGCCGACCAACCATCTCGATCTGAAGACCATCGAGTGGGTCGAGGAAACCTTGCTGGCGTTCAAGGGCGCCATCCTCGTGGTCAGTCATGACCGCGCCTTTCTCAACAACGTGACGACGCAATCGCTGTGGCTCGACCGCGGGCGCATGCGCAGCTACGATAAGGGCTTCGCCCATTACGAACAGTGGGTCGAGGCCGTGCTCGAGGAAGAGGAACGCCAGGCGGCCAAGTTGGACGCGCATTTGGTGCTGGAAACCCGCTGGTTGCTACGCGGCGTCTCGGCTCGCAGGCGACGCAACCAGGGGCGCCTGGAAAAACTTTATGCGATGCGCGCCGCGCGCGCCGACCTGCTCGGCCACATGGCCGGGCGCACCAAAGCGGACATTAGAGTCGGCGAAGTGCGCAGCAAGATGATGATCGAAGCCAAGAAAATCGTCAAGAAATTCGAGACTGCTGGCGGCGAACGCTGGATCCTCCGCGATTTCAACACGCAGATCCTGCGCGGCGACCGCATCGGCGTGATCGGTCCGAACGGCGCCGGCAAGACCACGCTGCTGAAAATCCTGATCGGCGAGCTGGCGCCCGACGAAGGCAGCGTCAGCCTGAACAGGAACGCGGTAACGGCGTATTTCGATCAGAAGCGCGGCGGCCTCGACCCCAAGGCGCTGCTGCGCGACATTCTTTGCCCGGCGGGCGGCGACATGCTCTCGGTGCTCGGCAAGCCGAAGCACGTACGCGCCTACCTGAAGGAATTCCTGTTCGATCCGCGCCAGGCCGATGCCCCGGTCGGCAGCCTGTCCGGCGGCGAGCGCAACCGCCTCATGCTGGCAAAGATCTTGGCGACGCCGAATGATCTGCTGATCCTGGACGAACCGACCAACGATCTGGACATGGACACGTTGGACCTGCTGCAGGAACTGCTCGGCGATTTCGACGGCACCATGCTGCTGGTCAGCCACGACCGCGACTTTCTCGACCGGACGGTGACCAGCACCATCGTTCTGGAAGGCGACGGCACGGCCATCGAATATCCGGGCGGCTACGCCGATTACGCGCGCCAGCGGGGCGCCGCCGGGAAAGTCGCGCGCAAGGCGGAAACGCCGAAGCCCGCCGCCGCAAGTGAATTGCCCGTGCCGCCGCGGCCGAAGGACCGCTTGAGCTACATCGAGCAGCGCGCCTTGCAGCGGCTGCCCGGCGATATGGAGAAGCTCGAGACGGAAATCGCGGCGTTGGAAAAGCTACTTGCGGATCAGACTTTGTATGCGCGCGACCGCGGCCGCTTCGAAGCGGCGACCGCGCGCCACGCCGCGGCCCGCACCGAACTGGCGGCCGCCGAGGAACGCTGGCTGGAGCTGGAAGCCAAACGCGAGACGCTCGAAAGCGCCCGGGAAAACGTCAGGACATGAAGCCCGTTCACCTGCTCCTGGCGGCGATCATGATCGTCATCTGGGGCGTCAATTTCGTCGTCGGCAAGATCGGCGTGGCGGAGATTCCGCCGATTCTGCTGATGACCATGCGGTTCACGCTGATCGCGCTGATTCTATGCCCGCTCGTCAAGCTGCCCCGGACGCACATACGCCATTATCTAATTCTTTCGGTGCTCATGGGATCGGTGCATTTTGCCTGCATGTTCACCGCGCTGCGCGACATCAATGCTTCGCTGGCCGCCGTGCTCGCGCAGCTCGGCGTGCCGTTCGCCTCGATCCTCGCGGCGATCATCCTGAAGGACAGGCTCGGCTGGCGCCGGGCGCTCGGCATGGCGCTCGCGTTCGGCGGCATCTTCCTGCTCGCGGGCGAACCGCAAGTGCACGGCGATTTGGTTCCGATCCTGCTGATCGCGGTCGCCGCGTTCGCCTGGGCGCTCGGCGTCGTCTACATCAAGCGGCAGCCGCAGCTCGATGGGCATCAGCTCAACGCCTGGACCTCGGCGCTCGCGGCACCGCAATTGCTGATCGCGACAATCGTGTTCGAAAGCGGACAGTGGAACGCGCTGCAGAACGCCTCGTGGCAAGGCTGGTTCGCCGCCGCCTATATGGCGATCTTCGTGACCATCGTCGGTTATGCGATATGGTATTTTCTGGTCCGCCGCTACGACGTGAACCAGACCATGCCGTTGACGCTGCTTTCGAACGTATTCGGAATCCTGTCCGGCGTTGTCCTGCTCGGCGAAACCATGAGCTGGCAAATGGTGATCGGCACCGTGCTGGCGGTGATCGGGGTCGGCATTATCGTCGTCCGCCGCCCGAAGCTGGCGCCACCGGAGGTATAGATTGCATCTCGTCGAACGTCCGTCGCCGAATCACAATGCGCGCCGCGAGGGCGCACCGATCGACTTGCTGCTGCTGCATTATACCGGGATGGTCGATGCCGAAACTGCATTGGCGCGTCTATGCGATCCCGCCGCCAAAGTAAGCGCGCACTACACGATCGACGAAGCCGGCACCGTCTACCGGCACGTCGACGAATCGGCGCGCGCCTGGCACGCCGGCGTGAGCTACTGGGCCGGCGAACGCGATATCAACACCCGGTCGATCGGCATCGAGCTGGTCAATCCGGGCCACGATCTCGGCTATCGCCCGTTCCCGCGCGCACAGATGGAGGCGCTGGTCGAATTGGCCCGCGGCATCCTGGCGCGCCATAAGATCCCGGCCGCCCGCGTGCTCGCCCATTCCGACGTCGCCCCCGGGCGCAAGGTCGACCCCGGCGAGAAATTCGATTGGGCGGACCTCGCGCGCCAGGGCATCGGCCTGTTTCCCGCCGGCTACCGCGTGCCGGCGCAGACGCCGCCGATCGGCGATCTGCAGACCATGCTGGCGCGTTTCGGCTATGGCTGTCCGGTAACCGGCATTTTCGACGACGAAACCCGCACGGTATTGAGCGCTTTCCAGCGCCACTACCGCCCGCACAAATTTTCCGGCAATCCCGATAGATCGGAAGAGCAC
>JBFWYO010000009.1:0-75479 GCA_050186335.1 Alphaproteobacteria bacterium
GCCCGAGCTTTTCGTAGAACGGCTTCACCTTGGCGACGCCCTCGCGGTCGATCGACAGCGCGATCAGTTCGAAGCGCGGATCGGCGATCGAAGCCTACAGCTTGTCGAGCGACGGCATCTCGTGCACGCACGGCGCACACCAGGTGGCCCAAAGGTTGAGTAGCACGATCTTGCCGACGAGCGTGGCCGGATCGACCCGCTTGCCGGCCTCGTCCTTCATGGTTTTCCAGGGCGCCGGCCGAACCGGCTTGAGCTCGGTGAACTGGCGCATCTGGCCGACGAACGCCGGCGGATCGCCCGCCGCCGCCGACTCGGCGCACGCCGGGCCGGGCTGGACCAGGGCCAGCAAACCCAATACAACAGCCGCACTGCGCATTTTGCGCAGGGACCGCCGCAAGCCTCGCCCAATTCGTGAAACGATCCGCTGCGCCATGACCCGCAAGAATAAACCAAGCGCGAAACCTGCCAAGAGCGGCAAATCGTCCGTCAAACCGGCGGGCAAACCCGCCGGCGCGAACGCGCTGTGGGGCGGACGTTTTGCGCGCGGGCCCGACCAGTTGATGGAGAGCATCAACGCCTCGATCGGTTACGACCGGCGCCTATACGCCCAGGACATTCGCGGCTCCAAGGCCCATGCCGCGATGCTGGTCAAACAGGGCATCGTTTCGGCCGCCGACGGCAAGCAAATCCAAGACGGCCTCGATGCCATCCTGGGCGAGATCGACCGCGGCGGGTTCGAATTCAAGACCGCGCTCGAAGACATTCACATGAATGTCGAATCGCGGCTCGCCGAACTGATCGGTGCCGCGGCCGGACGGCTGCACACCGCGCGCTCGCGCAACGACCAGGTGGCGACCGACGTGCGCCTGTGGGTGCGCGATACGCTGGATGGGCTGGATGGGGCGATTAGACAGCTTCAAGCGGCGCTAATCGCGCAGGCGGAGCGGCACGCCGACGCGATCATGCCCGGCTTCACGCATTTGCAGTCGGCCCAGCCGGTCACGTTCGGGCATCACATGCTGGCCTATGTCGAAATGCTCGGCCGTGACCGGGGCCGGTTGCGCGATTGCCGGGCGCGGGCGAACGAGTCCCCGCTCGGCGCCGCAGCACTCGCCGGCACGTCGTTCCCGATCGACCGGCACCTGACGGCGAAGCTGCTCGGCTTCGACCGGCCGATGGAGAATTCGCTCGACGCGGTCTCGGCGCGGGATTTCATTCTGGAATTTCTCGCAGCAAGCTCGATCGCGGCGGTCAACCTGTCGCGTCTGGCCGAGGAACTGGTGCTGTGGTCGAGCGCGCAGTTCGCCTTCGTGCGCCTGTCGGACGCGTTCACCACCGGCAGCTCGATCATGCCGCAGAAAAAAAATCCGGATGCGGCGGAGTTGATTCGCGCCAAGCCGGGCAGGATCATTGGCGCGCTCGCGACCTTGCTGATCGTCATGAAGGGTCTCCCGCTCGCCTACAGCAAGGACATGCAGGAGGACAAGGAACCGCTGTTCGACGCCGCGGATTCGTTGAGTCTTTGCGTGCAGGCGATGACCGGCATGATCAAGGACCTGAAGGTCGACCGGGCGCGCATGAAAGCGGCGGCCGCGACCGGCTTCGCCACTGCGACCGACCTGGCCGATTGGCTGGTGCGCGTGCTTGGCTTGCCGTTCCGGCAGGCGCATCATGTCACCGGCAGTTTGGTCAAGCTGGCGGAAGGCAAGGGTTGCGACTTGCCGCAGCTCGGCCTGGCCGATATGCAGAAGGTCGAGCCGCACATCACCAAGGCGGTGTTCGACGTTTTAGGCGTTGAGAAATCGGTCGCCAGTCGTACATCTTATGGCGGTACGGCGCCGGCCAATGTGCGGCGGGCGATCAAGGCGGCCAAGGAGCGGTATTTATGAGGCGGGTGATCCTGTTAGTCCTGGCGTTGACGCTTGCCGGCGGTGCGTTGACCGCGTGCGGCAAGAAGGGACCTCCGCGCCTGCCCGAAGGCGAATCCGACCAGTACCCGCGCACCTATCCCAAAGGCGCCAACTGAAATGACGCGCAGGCCTGCCAGCAAATCGACCGGCGCCGCGCGCGCCGGCGGCCCCGCCGCGCGCGCGAAAAAGCCCGCGCGCCGGAAACCGACCCGCGCGGCCAAGGCGCCGATGCGGACCATGGCCGACGCCGACCGGATTCCGGGCAGCGATTTCGCCTACCGCAACGGCGAACTGCATGCCGAGGACATCGCCGTCGGGCGGATCGCGCAGGCGGTCGGCACGCCGTTCTATGCCTATTCGACGGCCGCGCTGACACGCAATTACCGTGATCTTGCCTCGGCGTTGTCGCAATTGCCGGCGACCATTTGCTACGCGTTGAAAGCCAACTCGAATCTGGCCGTGATCCGAACCTTTGCCGAACTGGGAGCAGGCGCCGACGTGGTGTCCGAGGGCGAGTTGCGCAAGGCGTTGGCCGCCGGGGTGCCGCCGGAACGCATCGTGTTTTCGGGCGTCGGCAAAACGCGCGACGAGATCGCGTTCGCGCTCAAGGTTGGCATCCACCAGCTCAATATCGAATCCGAATCGGAGTTGGACGCGCTCGAGCAAGTCGCCGCGTCGCTCGGCATCAAGGCGGTCGCTGCGGTGCGCGTGAATCCCAATGTCGACGCTAAGACGCACCACAAGATTTCCACCGGCCGCAAGCAGGACAAATTCGGCATCGCCGTCGATCGCGTCGAAAGCGTGTTCGCGCGCGCCCAGGCGGCCACGCATGTCAGCCTGAACGGCCTTGCCGTGCATATCGGCTCGCAGATCCTGTCGCTCGATCCTTATCGCGCGGCGTTCACCAAGCTGGCGGCGCTGGTCAAGCGCCTGCGCCGCAAGGGCTATACCATCGACCGGCTGGATCTCGGCGGCGGGCTCGGCATCACCTACAAGCACGAGCAGCCGCTGGCCAAGGAAGACTACGCGGCGCTGGTCGCGGAGACGCTGGGCGGGCTGGGCTGCAAGCTGATGTTCGAGCCGGGGCGGGCGCTGGTCGGCGATGCCGGCATTCTGGTGACATCGGCGCTGTACGTCAAAGACGGCGGCGAGCGGCCGATCGTGATCGTCGATGCGGCGATGAACGACCTCAAGCGACCGGTCATGTATGGCTCCTACCACGTCATCGTGCCGGCGTTGGAACCCAAGGCCGACGCCCCGGTTTTCGACGTGGATGTGGTCGGTCCGATCTGCGAAACCGGCGATACGTTCGCGGTCAAGCGGCCGCTCCCGGCGGTCGCGCCCGGTAACCTTTTGGTGATGGGCACCGCGGGGGCTTACGGGGCAGTGATGTCTTCTGCCTATAATAGCCGGCTGCTGATCCCCGAGGTTCTGGTCGATGGCGACCGGTTTGCCGTTGTACGTCCGCGACCGAGCTATGACGATATGTTGCGTCAGGATATACTGCCCCCCTGGCTGTCCAACGCCCCCGCCGCCGGGGCCCGCACGAGGTAGCCCCTCAGAGGTAGCCGATGAGTGAGAATTCGTACCGGCCGAACAGCCGGTCGGTTTCGGCCCAACCGGGCGATAAATACGCCCCCCGTGTCAGGGTCGGCTATCGGTTGTGGCTGGCTTGGCTGGCGGCGTTCTGGGAACGGCTGTGGCCCGCGCTGTGGCTGCCGGCCAGCATCGCCGGCCTGTTCGCGGCTTTCGCCCTGTACAATATTTTCGGCGCCGTGCCGGCCTGGCTGCACATCGCCCTGCTCGGCCTGTTCCTGCTCGGCTTCGTGGCCGCTTTGGTGCTTGGCATCCGGCGGCTCACCCTGCCGAAGGACTACGATGCCCGCCGCCGGCTCGAGACCGCGACCGGCCTCGCGCACCGGCCGCTGACCACGGTGCAGGACCGCCTGGCGCTCGGCGCCGGCGACAAGGCGTCGGAAGCATTGTGGCGCGCCCACGTGCAGCAGGCACGCAGCGTCATCAAATCGCTGCGCATCGGCACGCCGCAGCCGGGCGTGCCGCGGCGCGACCGCTTCGCCGTGCGCGGGTTGGTGTTCGTGTTGCTGATCCCGGCGGTGGTGATCGCCTGGGGCGACATGCTGCCGCGGCTCGGCCGCGCGCTCACCCCGGAACTTGCCGTGTCCGCCGCCGACCAGATCGAACGCTCGGTCGAGGCCTGGCTGACGCCGCCCGAATATACCGGCCTGCCGCCGCGCATGCTGACGCTGGACAACGGCGACAAGCCGGTGCTGGTGCCCGACGGCACCAAGATCATGATCCAGGTGCACGGCGGCAAAGGCTTGCCGCGCCTGACGCTCGGCAAGCAGGCGATCACCTTCAAGCCGCTCGACGAAACCAGCTTCCAGGCCGAAGTACTGGTCAAGTTTCCCGGCGAGTTGAAGGTCGACCAGCGTGGCAAGGTGTTGTCCTGGCCGATCGAGGTGATCCCGGACAAGCCGCCGGAAATTTCCTTCGAGAAGCCGCCCGCCGCCGGCGAGCGCGCGGTCACGCGCATCGAATTCAAGGCCAAGGACGATTACGGCATCACCAAGATCCGGGCGCTGATCACGCGCGAGGCGGACACCGCCGAGGTGCTGGTGCTCGACCTGCCGGTGACCGGCAAGAAGGACATGAAATCGGCGACCTACCACGACCTGGCCGGCCATCCGTGGGCCGGCAGCGAAGTGCTGGTCGTGCTGGTGGCCGAGGACGAAGTCGGCAACAAGGGCAAGAGCGAGGTGGTCAAGATCACCCTGCCCGAGCGCAAGTTCCGCAACCCGGTGGCGCGCGCGATTCAGGAACAGCGCAAGATGCTGGTCGCCGACCCGGACGAGCTGCGCAACGTGGTGCGCAACCTGGGCATCATCGCCGAGCAGCCGAAGGCGTATCTCGAGGACATCGTCGTCTACATGGCGCTGCGCCAGTCGCAGACCCGGCTGATCCTGGCCGACCGCGCGCGCGCATCCGAACGGCTGCGCGCGACCACGATCAAGACCGCGATCGGCGAAGTGCTGGAAATCCTCTGGGACACCGCGCTGCGCGTCGAGGACGGCCGACTGTCGCAGGCCGAGAAGGAGTTGCGCGACCTGCAGCGCCAGCTGCAGGACAAGCTGTCGGACAAGAACACGCCGGACAAGGAACTCCAGCAGCTGATGGACAAGCTCCAGCAGGCGCTGCAGGACTACCTGCGCGAACTTGCCGAGGACATGCAGAAAAATCCGGACAAGTACGCGAACAACCCGCTCGACCCGGACGCGCGCCAGCTCTCGCAGCAGGACTTCCAGCAGTTCATGGACCAGCTGCGCGACATGATGCAGAACAATTCGCGCGAAGACATGCAACGCATGCTCTCGCAGCTGCAGCAGCTGATGGAAGATTTGCGCAACGGCCGCATGCAGAGCCAGCAGCAGCAACAGATGGATCCCAACAATCCGCAGATGAAGGCGCTGCGGGACCTGCAGGACATGATCCGCCGCCAGCAGCAGCTGATGGACAAGAGCCATAAGCAGTCGCAGGACCAGCAGAACCAGACGCAGCGCCAGCAGCGCGAGAACAACAGGCAGTTGTCCGAGCAGCAGGACCAGTTGCAGAAGGATCTCGGCGACCTGATGAAGCGGCTCGGCGAAATGATGGGTCAGGTGCCGGACAATATGGGCCGCGCGCAGGACCAGATGAAGGGCGCGCAAGGTCAGTTGGACCGCAACCGCCCCGGCGACGCGGTCGGCCCGCAAGGCCGCGCCATGCAGGAACTGATGGACGGCGCGCAACAGATGGCCCGCCAGATGAGCCGCCAGCTCGGCCTGGGCCTCGGGCCCGGCCTGGGCCAGCCCGGCCCCGGCCAACGCTGGAACCCGGCCAATCGCGACCCGCTGGGGCGCAATCTGGACGGCATGGGCCCGCTCAACACCGAGGACGTCAAGGTGCCGACCGAGCAGGAACAGCAGCGCGCGCGCGAAATTCAGGAAGAGCTACGCCGGCGCGCGTCCGAGCCGACCCGCCCGCAGCAGGAACTCGACTACCTGGAGCGGCTGCTGCGCCGGTTCTGAACTTAGAACTTCACCAAGACAAATCCGCCCGCTTCGCATATGCGAGGCGGGCGGTTTCTTTTACCGGTCGCGACGATCCGAGCCGTATCGGCTCGGACGTTAAACGCGCGCGGCGAGCGCCTCGTTGGCGGCGGCGCAGATTTGCTTCAACGTGAACGGTTTGGTGATGATCTGGCGCACGGTGCCGTTCAGCACCGCCGCGCGCTGCTGTTCCTCGGCATAGCCGGTCATGACCAGGATGCAGACCGACGGGCGCGCGCGGGCGACCCGGTGGCTGAGCGTGATCCCGTCGATCCCAGGCATTTTGACGTCGGTAATGAGCAGGTCGAAATGATCGGCGCCCATGCGCTCAAGTGCCTGCGTGCCGTCGTCGACGGTCGTGACATGGTGTCCGACATGGGTTAAGGCGCGCGCGACAAACTCGCGTACCGCCGGGTCGTCTTCCGCGATGAGAATTTTCGCCAATTTACACTCGTCCCCGAACGCACCGAATCAACTACCGTTCGCGGCGTCTCCCCAAACGCCGCGCGCAGACAATCTTTCTCAAAACTTCTCTAAGATTTCTTTAATGTCTGTTAACCCAACGCGCGACGACGGTCCGCGCGCCGCTATTCGGCGCGACCTCACCGAGGGGGGCCAAATCCGCAATGGCGATGAATCTTAGTTGCGCGGCGCAAGGAGCTGAAAGCGGACGTTTTCGGCGTTTGTAGGCGGATTTGGCAGGCTGGTCTTAAACGCCATCACCTCGTCCGGTTGCAGCACGCGCGCATCGGGCGGCAGATATTCCCACGTGCGCAGCGGCATATTGTCCTTGTCCAGCAGCGTAATCTGCAACCTTCCGACCTGACGCGGCTGCTTGGCGGTATTCTTGATCTGCCCTTCGACGATCAGAATCGGCCGGCCGTCGACCGCCTCGCGCTGCGACTTGACGGTGTCCTTGGGCACGGTCAGCCCGGGCATCGCCGGCTTGTCGACCGGCAGTTCGATCAGTTCGTAGAGCCGTGCGATCGGCGGCCAGGCATCGACCAGCTGTTCGCGAAAGCGGACGCCCGCCGCCAGCACGGCGACCAGCACAAAGACGCCGATGAACCACACCGCCATGCGCCACTTGGTCAGCGGCTTGGCCGGCATCTGCGTGACCGGCCGCGAACTCGGCTTGGCCGGGGGCGGCGGCAGATCGTCGAATTTGAACGGCGCGGGCGGCGCGCTCTGGCTCGGCTGCGGGGTGATGACGCGGGCCGCTGGCGCAAGCGCGGGCGCCGAGGTTGCCGCGGCATGGGCGACCGCCGCAACCGGGACGCTCCCGGCGAAGCTCGGAGCGGATGACGGCATCGGCGCGTGGGGCGCCGGGTCGGACGCCACGGCGCCGACCAACTCACCGACCGGCGCGGGCTGGTACCACGCGTAGCCGCAGCGCGCACAGCGCACGGTCTTGCCCTGCGGCCCCAGGGCCGAGGGGTTGACCTTGAATCGCGTCGAACAGTTTGGACAGTTCAGGATCATTGCTTATTGCCGAAAATCATACGGCGAAGGCGGCGGCGAAACAAGGAATACGCCCGGGTTCCGGGGCGGGCGTGTTGCTGGACGGAACCGGGTGCCTGTGCCATGTTCGCGCCACAAAATCAGCCCACGTTGCGATTTCCGAGACTGGCCGATCCGCATGGACAACGACGGCACCCAGGCCAACCACGATTTGTTCGACGAAGAATCGGGCGCGGAGCCCGTGGTGCGGTTCGACAATGTCGGCATGCGGTACGGGCTCGGCCCGGAAATCCTGCGCGACATTTCGTTCAGCCTGATGCCGGGCGGGTTCTATTTCCTGACCGGCGATTCGGGCGCCGGCAAATCCTCGCTGCTCAAGATGATGTACTTGGCGTACCGGCCGTCGCGCGGCACGGTGCGCCTGTTCGGCCGCGACACGCATTTGGCGATGCGCTCCGAGATTCCCGAATTCCGCCGCCACATCGGCGTGGTGTTTCAGGATTTCCGCCTGCTCGACCATCTGACCGCGCTGGAAAACGTCGCCCTACCCCTGCGGGTCAACGGCGCGCGCGGCGAAAAAGTCCGCCAGCACGTCGCCGAGCTTCTGCGCTGGGTCGGCTTGGCCGACCAGATCAACGCCAAGCCGCCGACGCTGTCGGGCGGCGAGCAACAGAGAGTCGCGATCGCGCGCGCCGTGATCAACAAGCCGACCTTGCTGCTGGCCGACGAGCCGACCGGCAACGTCGACGACAATATCGGCATGCGGCTGCTCTATCTGTTCGAAGAGCTGACCAAGATGGGCACGACGGTGGTGGTCGCCACCCACAACGAGCATCTGGTCCAGCGTTTCCGGTACCCGCGTTTCATTCTTGAGGGCGGCGAGCTGACGCTCGCATGACGCGCCGCGAGATCACGGCCGCGCGCCTGTGGTAGACTTGTTCATGTTCCTGCGCCGACAAACCGATGTTCCGTTCGAACGCGACGCCGCCAGCCGCCTGCTGCCGTGGATCATCGCCGTGATGGCGTATCTCGCGGCACTCGCCGTGGTCAGCGCCACGGTCGTCAACAGCGCGGTCAGCCGCTGGAGCGCTGGGCTTTCCGGCACGCTCACGGTGCAGATACCCGCCGCCGAATCCGGCATCAAGGAAACCGCGGAACGCGTCAACCGTGCGGTGCGCATCCTGCGCGACACGCCCGGGGTCAAGAAGATCGTCGTGCTCGACCAGAAACGCGTGACCGCCTTGCTCGAGCCGTGGCTGGGCCCGAACGTCAACGCCAACGATCTGCCGCTGCCGCAGCTGATCGACGTCTCGATCGAGCGGCTCGAACCCAACGACGTGCTCGCCCTGCAGCATCGCATATCGACCGAAATCGCCGGCGCCAACGTCGAGGACCACCAGCGCTGGCTCAATCAAATCCTCGACCTGGTGCGTTCGGTCGGCCTGCTCACCATGGCGATCGTCGGGCTGATCGTGTTCGCCGCCGTCATCACGGTCATCTTCGCCACGCGCACCAGCATGAAGATCCATCATCAGGTGACCGAGGTGCTGCACCTGATCGGCGCGCGCGACAGTTACATCGCGCGTCAGTTCGCCCGCCAGGCGCTGATCCTCGGGCTCGAAGGCGGTATCATCGGCACCGTGCTTGCCGGCGGCACCTTGTGGGCGATCGGCCATTTCGCCGGCCAGGTGCAGGCGTTCAGCCTGACGACCTTCGCGTTGACGCCGCTGCAATGGTCGACCCTGGCGATCATGCCGTTCGCCGCCGCCGGGGTGGCCATGCTGACCGCGCGCTTCACCGTGATGCGCGTGCTTTCGCGGCTTGCCTGACAATGTGGCTCGTGCTGCTCGACCGGGACGGCGTACTCAACGAAGACCGCGCGGATTACGTAAAGATTCCGGCTGAGCTAAACTTATTGCCCGGCGCCGCCGCCGCGGTGGCGCGGCTCAACCGGGCGAACGCGAAGGTCGCGGTCGTCAGCAATCAGTCGGCCGTCGGCCGCGGACTCATCGACGAGAGCATGTTGGCGCGCATTCACGAGAAGCTGACGGCTTCATTGGCGGCGGAAGGTGCGTCGCTGGACGCCATCCTGGTGGCGCCCGACGCGCCCGATGCGGCGACCGAATGGCGCAAGCCCGGCGCCGGCATGTTGCGCGAAGCGATGGAAAAATTCGGCGCAGGCGCCGATGCGACGGTGATGATCGGCGACAGCGCGCGCGACCTTGTCGCCGCCGCCAGGATCGGCTGCCGGCGCCACCTGGTGCGCACCGGCCACGGCGCACACCCGCTGCTGCAGGGCGTCGGGCTGGAGTGCTGCCCGATCGAGATCGTCGACGATCTGGCGGCCGCGGCCGACCGCCTATTGGCCGATCGCCGGGTTGCCGGCCGTCTGGCCGAGCGCGCCGCAGGCGGCGGCGCCGAACGGCCCGGGGTGCGGTGATGCGTACCTTGTACCGTCTGTCCAAGCTCGCCCTGGCGATCGTGCTGGTGGCCGTCGGCGGGTGGCTATGGTTCGGCTTCACCTTGCCGAGCGATCCCGAGAACGACCCCGCCCAGGTCGACGCCATCGTCGTGTTCACCGGCGGCGGCGACCGGCTGCGCGAGGGCGCGCGGCTGCTGCAAAGTTCGCGCGGCGAGGTGATGTTCGTCTCCGGCGTCAATCGGTTGGTCGATCGCAACGAATTGCTGCGCCGGGCCGGCGAGCTGACGCCCGAGCAGCGCGAACGCATCTTCATCGGCTATGTCGCCGGCGACACGGTGGGCAACGCGGAGGAGGTCGCCCAATGGGCCAGGCTCCGCAACGTGAAATCGGTGCGCCTGGTGACCGCCAACTACCACATGCGGCGCAGCGTGATGGAATTGCGCGGCAAGGCGCCCGGGCTGAAGATCATTCCGCATCCGGTATTTCCTGAGAACGTCACCGCGAACACCTGGTGGCGCAACGGCACCGGCCTCAAGATCGTCGCCAAGGAATACCTGAAGTACCTGGCCGCCTTCGCACGCGTAACCGTGCGTGCATAGGCCCAAAATATGACCCTTGCGCGCTCCCTGGTTTTCTTCCTGCTGTCGCTCGTGTGGACGATCGTGCTTGCGGTGGTTGCGGCGCCGACGCTGCTGTCGCGCGGCGCGGTGCGGTGGGTCAGCCACCTGTGGGCGCGCGTGGTGTTGTGGCTGCTGAGGATTATGTGCGGTCTGGGCGCCGACGTGCGCGGGCGCGAGCATGTGCTGGACACGCCGGCAATCTACGCGTTCAAGCACCAGTCGGCGTGGGAAACGGTGATCCTGCCGTTATTGGTGCCGCGCCTGATCAGCGTGCTCAAGCGAGAGCTGCTCTACGTGCCGTTCTACGGCTGGTACGTGGCGCGGCTCGGCATGGTGCCGATCGACCGCAGCCGCGGGACCTCGGCCTTGCGGCTGATGCTGCGCGAGGCCAGGCGCAAGCTCGACGAAGGCTGCTCGATCATGATCGCGCCGGAAGGCACACGCACCGCGCCGGGCAAGTCGGTCAAATATCTGCCGGGGGTCGCCGCCATGTACGAGCGCTGCGCCGTGCCGGTGGTGCCGGTGGCGGTCAATTCCGGCCTGTTCTGGCCGCGGCGCTCATGGCTCAAGCATCCGGGCAGGGTCACGCTCGAATTCCTACCGGCGATCCCGGCCGGCATGCCGCGCAACGAGTTCATGGCGCTGCTGCACGCGCGGCTCGAGGATGCCAGCCTGCGGCTCCTGGCCGAGGGCCGGGCGACCTATTTTCGCACGCCGCCCAAGCCGTGAAAGGCGGGGATAACCTCCAGCCCCCTGTGAATCCTGGGGATAAATCCTATTCCTCTTTTCAATCAAAGGGTTCCGGATCACCCGCCGGGGGATAACTCGGTGCGGTCGCAGGGAAACATATGCAGAACAAATGCATTGATTCCGAAGCCCGGCGTGACTACCATTCCATCTAATGGTTAAGCCGCCCTCGCCCGCCGCAATCCATCGTCGGCAGCGTCGGGCGGCTTACTTTCCCGAACCACGGATCACGATCCATGGCCAGCGTCGCCAGCATCTCCCAGCAAATCTGGGACATGAAATACCGTCTCAAAGCGGCGGACGGTGCCCCGATCGACAAGACGATCGAGGACACGTGGCGGCGTATTGCCGAGGCGTTGGCTGCACCGGAGCAGGACCGGACCGGCTGGTCGGCGCGGTTTTACGAAGCGCTGCAGGATTTCCGTTTCCTGCCGGCCGGGCGCATCGTCGCCGGCGCCGGCAGCAACCGCCAGGTGACGCTGTTCAACTGCTTCGTCATGGGCACGATCCCCGACGATATGGGCGGCATCTTCGAGCATCTGCGCGAAGCGGCGCTGACCATGCAGCAGGGCGGCGGCATCGGCTACGATTTTTCCACGCTGCGGCCGCGTGGCGCGCCGGTGAAAGGCGTCGGCGCGGATGCCTCGGGCCCGCTGTCGTTCATGGATGTGTGGGACGCGATGTGCCGCACCATCATGAGCGCCGGCTATCGCCGCGGCGCGATGATGGCGACGCTGGCCTGCGACCATCCGGACATCGAAGCCTTCATCGACGCCAAGCGCGAGCCCGGGCGGCTGCGCATGTTCAATCTCTCCGTGCTGGTGACCGACGCGTTCATGCAGGCGGTCAAGGAAAACGCACCGTGGGAGCTGAAGTTCAACGGCACCGCCTATAAGACCGTGCAGGCGCGCGCGCTGTGGGACCGCATCATGCGCTCGACCTACGCCTATGCCGAGCCGGGCGTGATCTTCATCGACCGCATCAACCGGCGCAATCCGCTGTGGTACGCGGAGACGATCCGCGCCACGAATCCTTGTGGGGAGCAGCCACTTCCCCCGTACGGCGCATGCTTGCTCGGTTCGATCAACCTCGCGCGCCTGGTGACCAACCCGTTCGAGGAAAACGCCAACCTCGATATCGGCGAACTAGAAAAACTCACCGCGCTGGCAGTGCGCATGATGGACAACGTGACCGATACGTCGCGTTTTCCGCTGCCGCAGCAACTCAAAGAGGCGCAAGAGAAGCGGCGGATCGGACTCGGCGTCACCGGGCTGGCCGACGCGCTGATCATGTGCCGCGTGCGCTATGGATCGGCGGGCGCCGTGGCGTTGGTCGAACGCTGGATGAAGGCGATTCAGCGCGCGGCCTATCTGGCGTCGGCTGAACTGGCGCGCGAGAAGGGCGCCTTCCCGCTGTTCGACCGCGAGAAATATCTCGCCGGCGAAGCGGTGACCGAACTCGACGGCGACGTGCGCGAGGCCATTTCCAAATACGGCATCCGCAACGCGCTGCTGACCTCGATCGCCCCCACCGGGACGATTTCGCTGTTCGCCGATAATGTCTCCTCCGGCATCGAGCCGGTGTTCAGCTACACCTACAATCGCAACGTGCTGATGCCGGACGGCGCGCGCCAGACCGAGGAAGTCGTCGACTACGCCTATCGCCTGTTCCGCCGGCTCAAGGGCGAGAAGACGCCGCTGCCGGATTATTTCGTCGACGCACAGCAGCTCACCCCGCGCGAGCATGTGGTGATGCAGGCGGCGGTGCAGAAATACATCGACAGCTCGATCTCGAAGACCATCAACGTGCCGGAAGAGATCGATTTCGAGCAGTTCAAGGACGTCTATCAGATGGCGTTCGAGATGGGCTGCAAGGGCTGCACCACGTATCGGCCGAACGACGTGACCGGCGCCGTGCTCGAGCGCACCGACGCCAAAAAATCCGGCGGCGACGAGGCGCAGGGCGAGCTCGCCCTGCCCGCACAGATGCCGCGCGCCGAGGACACCTACGAGGCCGGCGTGGTCTACATGACCCAGCCGCTCAATCGGCCGGAGGAACTGCCCGGCAAGACCTACAAGATAAGATGGCCGGGCAGCGACCATGCGATCTACATCACCATCAACGACGTGATCCAGGACGGCCGCCGGCGCCCGTTCGAAGTGTTCATCAACTCGAAGAACATGGAGCATTACGCGTGGACGGTCGGCCTCACGCGCATGATCAGCGCCGTGTTCCGGCGCGGCGGCGACGTGTCGTTCGTGGTCGAGGAACTGAAAGCCGTGTTCGATCCGCGCGGCGGCCAATGGATGGGCCAGAAATACGTCCCCTCGCTGTTGGCGGCGATCGGCGACGTGATCGAGCGGCATCTGATCGACATCGGCTTTCTGGCCGACCCCGCGCGCGAGCAGCGCGTGCATGAACTCAAGATCGTCGGCGGCCGAGAGGCCGGGTCATCGAGCGGCGGCAATACGAGCGGAAATCCTGGCGGATCGGTCGGCCAAATCGCCGCCGGCCTGGCGGCTGGCCGCAGCCACGTCACCGGCGGCCGCACCTGCCCCAAATGCCACCAGCCCGCGCTGATCCGGGTGGAGAATTGCGATACGTGCACGAACTGCGATTATTCGAAGTGCGGGTAAGCTAGGCGGCCTCATCCTTCGACAGGCTCAGGATGAGGGTTTTTCAATTGCATTTACGCGCCCGACCCGCTTCCACAATTCGTGCAACGGCCCGTCGGCGATGCCGAGTTCGTCGAGGTGCCGGACGACGTTTTTCAGGTAATCCACGTTCGAGCCGCGTCCGCCGTGCGCGCGGAGGATGATCGCGGCGGTTTGGCGCTGTGTTAGGTCGCCCGTGTAGCGCGCGTGCCTGACGTCGGCGACGTAGGTCAGCGCCGAGATATGCCTGCCGTCCGCCAGCGTCGCCGGCACGAAGCGTTCCAGATAGATGTAATGCGGCATCTCGCGTTCGTAGAGATAGGCGCGCACGCGCTTGGCGTGCCTGTCCGCCACGCGATAGGCGATGCCGCGGCAGGAGCCGCCCGGCTTCAGGCCGAGCACGAGGCCGGGCGTTTCCGGTGTGCCTCGGTGGCGGATCGAGGTCATGCAGAAGGCGCGGTTGTAGCCGCGCAACAGCGCGGGCGCGCGCTCGACGAACGCGAAGCCCGGATCCCACATCAGGGAGCCGTAGCCGAAGATCCAGAGCGGAGTTGGTTTAGTTGGGCGAGGCATCGACTCAGTCTACCCCCCACCCTAGCCCTCCCCCGCAAGGGGGGAGGGAATTCGATTGTGCAGGTTTGCCGCTGCACAGGGACTGCTTTACTTCCCCCTCCCCCTCGACGGGGGAGGGCCGGGGTGGGGGTGAAGGCGCGCGAGGTGTTGGAAAATTATCGCTGTCAGTGAATCTTCCGCCCTTTGTCCGGATTAGGCACCTTGAGACCGAGTTTTTCGATCTGCGGCTCGATGTCCTTGCGGTACATCTGGCGCAGTTCCTCGTTGCCCCATTTGCGGATGCCGAAGCCGACCGCGAGTTCGGAGAATTTCGACGTGGCCGAGCCGAACGTGTCCAGCGCGTGCGGGTACCATTTGTCGATGGTTTTCTGCGCGTCCGCCGGCCCGGCCTTGCACAAGTCTTGATATTTCGGATCCTTGCAAAGGTCTTTTATACGACGCGCGCCGAACGAGGCGTGGAAACGTTCCTCGCCGACCATCGTGGTCATTTCGCGCGCGATCGGCGCATAGCTGCAATTTTCCATCGCCAGCAGGTGATACCAGGCGACCAGGTCCATCACGAAGCAGTAGCCGGTGACGTCGACCCAGCTTTCCATCGGCACGTTGAACGCGGCGATCGGATGATTGCCCATGCGCAGGGTCAGAAGCCTATCGGCCATCTCTTCGCCGTCCTTGCCGAAATGGCGCAGCATGCGGCAATCGATGAAACCCTGGTGCGCTTCGTCGGCTGCGACCTGCGCTTGAATAAATCGATCTTCGGCGGTCGGCGCCTGGTTGATCCACGGATGATGCTGCTCGACCGAGGCGAATTCTGTCGAGGCCAGCGCATACATGAGTTTGATGAGCGTCGAGCGGTATTCCTCGGTCATCTGTTCCGGCGTTTCGACCTTGCGCATGCCGGTCAAGACGCCCCACTGCACGGAACGTGAAACAGTCGCGGTCATCGTGTCGTCTCCTCCTGTTGGCGCAGTCTAACCATGGTTCGAAATATCGGCAATCGGGCTTGGCGGCCGGCCAATCACCGGGACGCCGGCTGGCGATTGACCAGCGCCACGCCGATCATGGTCAGGGCCATGCCCGCGATCGCCAGCCAGCCGAGCGTTTCGTCGAACAGCAGCCACGCGAACAGCGCCGTGCAGGGCGGCACCAGGTAAAATAAACTCGCCACTTTGGACGCGGCGCCGCGCCGGACCAGCACCCATAAAAGCGTCACCGTGCCAACCGAGAGCACCAGCACCAGCCATACGTAGGCGACCAGGAAATCCCGCGTCCAATCGATGTGGAAACGTTCGAGCGCCAGCGCCCAGGGCAGGATGAACAAGGCCGCCGCGATGTACTGCACGACCGAGCCGGTGCGCAGATCCATGCTGGCGCAATGGCGCTTTTGATACAGCGTGCCGAAGGTGATGCCGAGCAACGCGCCGACGTTGAACGCCAGCGCTTCGATTCCGGCGCCGGCGAAACTGAGCTTCTGTTCGAGCACCAGCAGCACGCCGGCAAAACCGAGCACGAAGCCGAGCCATTGGACCGGCCGGATGCGCTCGCCCATCAGCGGGCCGACCAGGCACGCAGTCAGCAGCGGCTGCACGCCGACGATCAGGGCCGACAGCCCGGCCGGCATACCGCGGCTGATGGCGAAGAACACGCCGCCCAGATAGAACCCATGGACCAGGATACCGGCCACCGCGATGTGCAGCCACTGCGCCCCGCGCGGCCAGGGTGCGCGCATGATCAGGCCGACGACGGCGAAGATCGCGATCACCGGCAGGAAGCGGACGATCAGAAAAGTTCCCGGCTCGGCGTGCGGCATGCCCATGCGCCCGCCGATGAAGCCGGTCGACCACAGGACGACGAAAATGGCCGGCGTCGCCGCCACCCACAGGCTCGCGCGCTTGGCCGGCGATGCCGGCGCGGCCGGCTCGCTCACGCCTGCTTGGCCTGGATCAGGCTGCGGCGGATCGCGCGCGTGCGCGTGAAATGATCGAACAGGGTTTCGCCGTCGCCCTTGCGGATGGCGCGCTGCAGCGCGGTGAGGTCTTCGTTGAAGCGGCCGAGGATCTCCAGCACGGCGTCCTTGTTGGTCAGGAACACGTCGCGCCACATGGTCGGGTCGCTCGCGGCGATGCGGGTAAAATCGCGGAACCCACCGGCGGCGAACTTGATCACTTCACCCTTGATATAGTCTTCCAGATCGGTCGCGGTGCCGACGATCGTGTAGGCGATCAGGTGCGGCAGGTGCGAGGTGATCGCCAGCACCATGTCGTGGTGCTTGGCGTCCATCGTCTCGACGTTCATGCCCGCCTTGCGCCACAGCGCGGCGACCTTGTTGACCGCGGCTTTGCTGGTTTTCGGCGCCGGCGTCAGGATGCACCAGCGCCCGTCGAACAACTCGGCGAAGCCCGCTTCGGGCCCGGAATTTTCCGTGCCGGCGACCGGATGCGCCGGGACGAAATGCACGTGCCTGGGCAGCAACGGGGCGAGATCGCGCAAGGTCGAGGCCTTGCACGAGCCGACATCGGTGACGATGGCGCCCTTCTTGAGATGCGGCGCGATGGCCTTGCCGATCGCCTTGTAGGCCAGCATCGGCGCGCAGATCACGACCAGATCGGCGTTCTCGACCGCCCGCCCCGCGTCGGTGAAGGTTTCGTCGACCAGCTTGAGGCGCTTGGCCACCTTCAGCGTTTCCGGCGTGCGCGCGTTGCCGACGATGCGATCCGCCAGCTTGTCGCGCCGCAGCACATGCGCCAGCGACGAGCCGATCAGCCCGATGCCGATCAGCGCCACGCGCTTGAAATGAACCGCACCCGGCATGGCTGAACGGCCTAGGATTTCATGAAGTCGGTCAGGGCCGCGACCACCGCGCGCATCTCGTCCTCGCGCCCGATCGTCGCGCGCAGGTATTGCGGCAGCCCGTAGTTCCCGACCTTGCGCAGAATGATGCCGCGCGACACCAGGAAGGCGTTCGCTTTGTCGGCATTGTGCTTGTCGTCGTTCGGGAACTTGACCAGAACGAAATTGCCGACCGAGGGCGGCGTTTCCAGGCCGAGCTTGTTGACCTGCGCGCAGAACCACGGCAGCCACACGTCGTTGTGCGTGCGGCACGCATCCAGATGCGCCACGTCGCGCAACGCCGCAACGCCGGCGGCCTGGGCAGGCAGGGTGACGTTGAACGGCCCGCGCAATCGGTTGAGCACGTCGGCCACTTCGGGCGTGCAGTAGGCCCAGCCGAGGCGCAGGCCAGCGAGCGCGTAAATCTTCGAGAAAGTGCGTGTCATGACCGCGTTCGGGTATTTGTCGACCAGCTCGACGCCCGACGTGTAGTCGTTGCGCGTGACGTACTCGGCGTAGGCGGCATCGAGCACCAACAGCGCGTGGCCCGGCAGGCCCTTGACGAGGCGCTCCATTTCCTCCGGCGGAATATAGCTGCCGGTCGGATTGTTCGGATTGGCGACGAACACCAGCTTGGTCTTCGGCGATGCGAGCTTGAGGATCGCATCGACGTCGGTCCGCATATTCCTTTCCTTGGCGACCACCGGCGTTGCGCCGACCCCGAGCGTGGCGATCGGATACATGGCGAAACCATGCTCAGTGTAGATCACCTCGTCGCCGGGGCCGGCATAGGCGCGCGTCAACAACGCAATCAGCTCGTCGGAGCCGTTGGCGCATACGATGCGCGCCGGATCCAGCCCGTGATACTCGCCCAACGCCTTGCGGATATCGGCCGACGCGCCGTCCGGATAGCGGAAGATATTCTTCGCGGTAGCGGTGTACGCGGCCATCGCCTTCGGGCTCGGCCCCAGCGCGCCCTCGTTGGAGGCGAGCTTGATCGGCTCGGCAACGCCGGGGATCTTCGACTCGCCGCCGACATACGGCGCGATCTTCATGATGCCGGGACGCGGGGTAAGGGCACTCATCGAACGCAACCTTTCCGGTGGATTTAGCGACGCGGCGGGCGGACCACGATCGGCGAATGAAAGGCGCCCAAATAGGTGCCGCGCAGATCGCCCCGGTTTCCGTTCCCCGGCCCGTTCGGGCCGGGCGCACTTATGCCCCAGTTTGCCGGGTCGCGAAAGCCCGGAATGGCGGCCAGAACCTGCGTCCGGCGTCCGGCTTTGGCGCGCGCCAGCACGCGCACCCGGCCGCGGCCCAGGGCCTTGCGCAGCACGGCCGGCGTGAGTGCGCCGGTCGCTTCGAGCCGGACCAAGGTCCAATCGTCGCCGCTCTCCTCCGGCGCCGAGCGCGCGACCACGAACGCCGCGGGCGCGCCGGCGCCGTCCGCAACCGCCGGCAGGGCAAGCACCACGTGCAGCCCGTCCGGCAGCTTCCGCCGCCACCAGTCCGCGGTCGCCGATACCAGGGCGATCGGAGCCTTGCCCGACGCCACGGCGGCAAGTGCGGCCCGATCGGATGCGGCGGGTGCGACCGGCGAGATCACGCCGAAATGATCGCGCGCCAGTTGCACCAACTGCGGCGCCGCGCGCGGCACGGCGATGCTGAACTTGCCCTGCATGTTGACCGCGGCCGAGACGATCTCGCGCCAGATCGCCAGCAGCGCGCGCGCCGGAAACGGCCCATCGTGCTCGGCCAGGAGCCGGCGCAGGATGCGCGCCTCGCGCCCCGGCCGCAGCACCACGCCCTTTTGCGCCGCCTTGGTGCGGCCGACTTCGACCACGACCTGCGCGCGGCGCTTGATCAGCGCGTGCAGCTCGCTGTCGATGCGGTCGATCTGGGCGCGCAACTCGGCAAGGTCTACGGCGACGGCGGACATGATTGACCCGGAAGTGTGGAGGTTGGCTTTCCCCGCGTGGCCCGCTTGCGGCGGGTCGATTCCTCATAGTCCGACGGGCCGGCGAAGGCAAAGAAAACATTGACTCCAAGAGCGGTTGGTTTCTAACTCTGCGCGTCCGGACGCCGGGCGCGGCTCCGCGCCTTTTGACAGGATCCTAGCCGCCAATGGGCGAAATGAAGAATCGAGCGGTCTGGCGCGCGGGCGCAATCGAAATGCCCGGGTTCCGCGCCGAGCTCGGCAAAGACGTCAAGCTCCGCCTCGATTGCGGCATCGATTTCGGCCCATTCACCGTCGCCTATCAAACCTATGGCGAGCTGAACGCCGAGCGGTCGAACGCGGTTCTGGTCTGCCATGCCTGGACCGGCGATCAGTACGTCGCCGAGAAGCACCCGATCACCGGCAAGGACGGCTGGTGGAATCTGATGGTCGGCCCGGGCCTGCCGATCGACACCAACAAGTACCACGTCATCTGCGCCAACGTGCTGGGCGGCTGCATGGGCACGACCGGCCCCAAGGAAATCAACCCGGCGACCGGCAAGCCCTGGGCGCTGGATTTCCCCGTCATCACCATCGGCGACATGGTCGGCGCGCAGAAAATGCTGCTCGACCATCTCGGCATCAAGCAACTGTTCTGCGTCATCGGCGGCTCGATGGGCGCGATGCTGGCGCTGCAGTTCGCGGCCGACTATCCGGACATGGTCTATTGCGCGGTGCCGATCGCCGGCAGCGCGCGGCATTCGGCGCAGAACATCGCTTTCAACGAAGTCGGCCGCCAGGCGGTCATGGCCGATCCCGATTGGCGCAACGGCGAATACCAGCTGCACAATACGCGGCCCGCGCGCGGCCTGGCCGTCGCGCGCATGGCGGCGCACATAACGTTTCTGTCCGAATCCGGCCTGCACCGGAAGTTCGGCCGCAATCTGCAGGGCGGCAAGTCGCTGAGCTACGGCTTCGGCATCGATTTCGAGGTCGAATCGTATCTGCGCCACCAGGGCAGCTCGTTCGTCGAACGGTTCGACGCCAACACCTACGTCTACATCACCCGCGCCATGGATTATTTCGATCTGGCGGCGGAATACGACGGCGTGCTGTCGAACGCGTTCCTCAACACCAAGACGCGCTTCTGCATCATTTCGTTCACCAGCGACTGGCTGTATCCGACCGCGGAAAGCCGCCATATCGTGCAGGCGCTCAACGCCGCCGGCGCGCATGTCAGCTTCGTCGAGATCGCGACCGACAAAGGCCACGATGCGTTCCTGCTCGAGGAGCCGGAGTTCCACAAGATTCTCCAGGGCTTCCTCGAAGGCGTCGCCGAACGCCGCGGTCTCAAACGTTGATGGGTGCTGCGTGACCCCCCGGGACATCATCCTGCGCGATCTGCCGCGCGTCGATCTGAAGATCGTCGCCGACATGGTGAAGGACAATGCGCGCGTGCTCGACGTCGGCTGCGGCGACGGCGCGCTGCTGCACTACCTGGTGCATCAGAAGGGCGTCGATGGCTACGGCATGGAGATCAGCCAGGACGGCGTGAATGCGTCGGTCAGCCTCGGTCTGTCGGTCGTGCAGGGCGACGCCGACACGGATCTTAAAATCTATCCGACCAGCGGCTTCGACTACGCGATCCTGAGCCAGACGCTGCAGGCGACGTTCGATCCGCGCGTCGTGCTGCGCGAACTGGTGCGCGTCGCCAGGCACGCAATCGTGTCGTTCCCGAACTTCGGCTACTGGCAGATCCGCTGGAACTTCCTCGCTTCGGGGCGCATGCCGGTGACCGATCTTTTGACCTACAAATGGTTCGAATCGCCGAACATTCATTTGTGTACGCTGCGCGATTTCGTCGACCTGTGCGAGGCGGAAGATGTCGTCATCGAGCGCGCCATCTCGATCGGCCATCGCGGCCGGCCGCGCGCCATCACCCTGCCGCCCGGCCGCTGGGCCAACCTCATGTGCGAACAGTTCGTTTGTCTGCTTCGGCGGCGCTGAGCGTCGGCTGCGGCACCGGTGCGGATCTGCGCCTGCCGCGCGGCAGCCTGATCGGCCGCATGGCATAGACCTGCTTGCTCGCCTCGGTCAGCGTAACGCCGCCCAAGAACGACAGCCAGCGGCCGCCGATCGCCTCGATGGTCGGCGCAGCTTTCAGCAGCATGCGCGAGCGGAAGGGCGGGAAGAACAAGGCCGATTCCGAGCGCAGCGGCGAAAACATATTGTCGCGCAACAGCCGCCACAGCTGCCCGCGCGAATACGGATGCGAGTGGCCGAACGGCGTGCGCTCGAGCCGCGCCCACAGGCTGCGCCGGTCGGGCGTCACCACCAGCAGCTTGCCGCCGCCGGCCAGCACGCGCCACGCCTCGCGCAGCATCGGCCGCAACGCCTCGCTGTTCTCGACCGCATGCACGAGCAGCACGCGATCCATCGACAGATCGGGCAGCGGCCACTGATCCTCTTCGACCAGCGCCACCAGGTTGCGCTCGTCGCTCTCCGCGCGCGGCCACGGATGCACGCCTTGCTGCGCCGGCATCAGCGCAATTGTGCGCTGCGCCTCGCCGATAAACGGGCGCAGATAGGGCGTGGCATAGCCCAGGCCGAGTACCGCTTCGCCGGCCACATTGGGCCAGAACGCGCGGATGCGCCGGCGCAGATGCAGCCGCACCATCTGCCCCAGCGACGTGTCGTAGAACGCATTGAGATCGACGATTTCGGTCCACATCGGCTCAGTCAGTCCGTTTCCGAATTGTCATCCCGGCCGAAGCGCGGCGAAGAGCCGGGATCCAGCGCTTGCGCCTTTGCCATGGACCCCGGATCGGCGCCCCGCAAGCGCGGGGCTTGTCCGGGATGACAATGTAAAGCGCATCCGAGCACTACCGCCCCACGCCAACCAATCCTATTTGCAGTATATAGAACGCTGGCTCACTCGGCGAAGGGTTGCGCGCATGTTCGACATCGAACTGGTTCCCTGCCTCAAAGACAATTATTGCCCGCTGGTTCATGACCCGGCGACCGGGGCGACCGCGATCGTCGATCCGGCCGAGTTGGCGCCCGTCGAGGCGGCGCTGGCGCGGCGCGGCTGGCGACTCACCCATATCCTGAACACGCACCATCATCCCGATCATGTCGGCGGCAATCTGGCGCTCAAGGAGAAATGGCGCTGCACGATCGTCGGACCGAAGCAGGATCGCGCGCGCATTCCGGGCATCGACGTCGAGGTCGACGAAGGCGACAGGTACAAATTCGGCATCGAAACGGCCGACATCTACTTCGTGCCGGGCCACACACGCGGCCACATCGCCTATCATTTCCCGGACAGCGCCGTACTGTTCCCGGGCGACACGCTATTTCTTTTGGGCTGCGGACGGCTGTTCGAGGGCACGCCGCAACAGATGTGGAACAGCCTGGGCAAGCTGCGCCGCCTGCCGCCCGAAACGCGCGTCTACTGCGCGCACGAGTACACGCAAAGCAACGCGCGCTTCGCCGTGACCGTCGATCCGACCAACGAAGTACTTCTGACGCGTGCGCGGCGCATCGACGAATTGCGCGCCAAGAATATTTCCACCGTGCCCGGCACCATCGGCGAGGAGCGCGCGACCAACCCGTTCCTGCGCGCCGACGATCCGGCGGTGGCGATGGCGGTCGGGCTTGCGGGTGCGCCGCCGGTCGACGTTTTCGCGGAAGTTCGGCGCCGCAAGGACAGGTTCTAGTCGCGCCGGCGCCACATATCGCGCGAGGCGATGACGGCGCCGCCGGTGATCAGCAGGCACGCGATGCCGACCGGCCAGGTCAACGCCGCCTGGCCGAACAGAATCAGCAATAGCGTCGACAAGAGCGGTGCTGCGTAGGCCGCGACTCCCAGCGCCTGGATGTCGCCGTGCTTGCAGCCGTAATCCCAGGTGAAAAACGCGATGCCGACCGGCCCCACGCCGAGCCCGACGACGGCGAGCCACTGGGCGCCTTGAGGCCACACGGTCGGTTCGAACAGCAGATGGCAGATCGCCGCCAGCATGGCGGTGGCAAGACAGAACCCGCCGACCGATTCGCTCGGCACGCCGGCATAACGCCGATTGAGCACCGAATAGCCGGACCATACGACGCCGCATGCGGCGGCCGCGAGATAGCCGCCGACATACTCGGACCTAGGCGCGATCCACTGCCCGCCGGTCACCAGCAGCACGGTGCCGACCAGCCCGGCCAGCACGCCGACCGTATGGAACCAGCGCAGCCGCTCGCCCGGCAAGAAGGCCGCAAAGACGACGATCAGCACCGGCCACAGATAATTGATCAGCGCGGCTTCGACCGGCGGGGCCGAGCGCAGCGCGAGAAAATAGAAGAAATGGTAGAGGAACAATCCGCCGGTGCCGAGCGCCCACGCGCCAATCGGTTGGCGCAAAAAGCCGCCCGGCGCGAAGATCGGCTGGCGCCGGACGATCCATTTCAGCAGTGCGAGCCCGCCGCCGATGGCGAAACTCATCGCGACCAATTGAAACGGCGGCACATTGCCGGTCAACGTGGTCAGCAACGCCAGCGTCGCCCAAAGCATCACGGCGGTACCGCCGATCAACGTGGCTTTGCGGCGGGCGGCGGTGGCGGGCATGAGTGCTCGGATTACTCGTTTTTATGTCACCCCGGCCGTAGCGCAACGAAGAGCCGGGGTCCAGACTCTTGCAGTAAGCGCCGGCTGGATCCCGGGTCGCGCGCAAGCGCGCTTGCCCGGGATAACGGTATGAGCGACCAGCTCAATACATATGCTGGCCGCCGTTGATCGAGAGCGTCGAGCCGGTGATGAAATCCGCGTCGTCGGCGACCAGAAACAGCACACCGCGCGCGATGTCCTCGGCCTTGCCGAGCCGGCCGACCGGGATTTTCGCCACGATCTTCTCCAGCACGTTGGGCGGAACGGCGCGCACCATGTCGGTATCCACGTAACCCGGTGCGATCGCGTTGACCGTAATGCCGACGCCCGCGCCTTCCTGGGCCAGCGCCTTGGTGAAGCCGTGAATGCCGGACTTGGCCGCGGCGTAGTTGACCTGGCCATACTGGCCGCCCTGACCGTTGATCGAACCGACATTGACGATGCGGCCGAACTTGCGCGCGCGCATGCCTTCGATCACGGCGCGGCAGACATTGTAGCAGGACGACAGATTGGTACGGATCACCGCATCCCAGTTATCGGGCGACATGCGGTGCAATGTGCCGTCGCGCGTGATGCCGGCATTGTTGACGACGATGTCGACCGGGCCGACTTCCGTCTCGATCTTCTTCATCGCGGACTGAACTTGCGCGTAATCGCCGACGTCGAATTTGTAGACCGGGATGCCGGTGTGCTGTTTGAACTTGTTCGCCGCTTCGTCGTTGCCACCGTAGTTGGCGACGACCGTGTAGCCGGCCTTCTTCAGGCCGATGCAGATCGCTTCGCCGATGCCGCGGGTGCCGCCGGTCACCAATGCCACTCTTGCCATGGACGCTCTCCTTGCCCTGTCCGTTGCTCGACCGCTTGGTGCGGCCGTTCATAGACAATTTCGGCCGGATCGTCCGGGCGCCGCGCGCCCGTATCGATCCGGCCGATCATTGTGGGCCGAAGCGCGGCCCTAATTCAATCGCCGTAGGACGACGATCCGCCGTTTCCGCCCGCGCCGGCGCATCGGCCGGCGCAGCCGACTAGTCGCGCGCCACGCACATGGCAATGCCCATGCCGCCGCCGATGCACAAAGTGGCGAGGCCCTTCTTAGCGTCGCGCTTCTGCATCTCGTGCAGCAGCGTGACCAGCACGCGGGCGCCCGACGCGCCGATCGGATGGCCGATGGCGATCGCGCCGCCGTTGACGTTGACCTTGCTGGTGTCCCAGCCGAGATCCTTGTTGACCGCGCAGGCCTGCGCCGCGAACGCCTCGTTGGCTTCGATCAGATCGAGATCGCCGGCGCTCCAACCGGCCTTTTTCAGCGCCGCGCGCGACGCGGGAATCGGACCACTGCCCATGATTGCGGGATCCACGCCGGCCGTCGCCCACGAGACGATGCGCGCGAGCGGCTTGATGCCGCGTTTCTTGGCTTCGTCGGCGCTCATCAGCACCAATGCGGCGGCACCGTCGTTGATGCCCGACGCATTCGCCGCGGTCACTGTGCCGTCCTTCTGGAACGCCGGCCGCAGGCCCTTGATCGAGTCGAGCGTGGTGCCGTGCTTCGGATGCTCGTCGGTATCGACGACGACATCGCCCTTGCGGGTCTTGATCGTCACCGGCGCGATCTCGTCCTTGAATCTGCCGGCCTTCTGCGCGGCCTCCGCCTTGTTCTGCGAGGCGACGGCGAACTTATCCTGCTCTTCGCGGGTGATCTGCCAGCGCTGCGCCACGTTCTCGGCGGTATTGCCCATATGATAGCCGTTGAACGCGTCCCACAGCCCATCCTTGATCATGGTGTCGACCATCTGCGCGTCGCCCATCTTGGTGCCGTTGCGCAGGTTCATCGCATGCGGCGCCTGGCTCATGCTTTCCTGGCCGCCGGCGACGACGATCTTGCAGTCGCCGACTTTGATCGATTGGAATGCCAGCGCCACGGTGCGCAGGCCGGAGCCGCACAGTTGATTGATGCCATACGCGGTTTTCTCGACCGGAATGCCGGCGGCGACCGCGGCCTGGCGCGCCGGGTTCTGCCCCTGCGCGGCCTGCAGGATCTGCCCCATGATGACTTCGTCGACATCCGCCGCATCGACCTTGGCGCGTTTGAGCGCTTCCTTGATGGCAACGGTGCCGAGCACATGCGCCGGCACGCTCGACAAGGCGCCGTTGAACGCGCCGACAGGCGTGCGCGCAGCGCCGGCGATGACGATATCGGTCATGGATGTCTCCTCAGAATGGGGGCCGGCGGCAAAGCGGATGAAATGGGCGGCAGGCACGGCGCCGGCGGGTTTGCTAGATTCAATATAGCTTTTTTGCAGGTGCGAACAAGCGAGCCCGAAGATCAATAAAATCAATTACTTAGTTCGCGCGCGCAGGCCCGGCTCGGACCGCGCCGCCAACCAAGCGGCGACCGGCTCGTACACCTCGGCGCGCGCGCGGCTGCCCGCAACCATGCCGATATGGCCGGCCCGCGGCGTGTGTATCCGCGCATCCGGAATACTGGACGCCAGTGCCATCGCCGACGGCGGCGGGACGATGCGGTCGGCATCCGGCGTGACCACGAATGTCGGCACGCGAACTTCTTCCGGCACGACCGCGCGGCCGCCGACCCGCCAACTGCCTTTCGCCGTCACGTTGTCGCCATACCAATCGACCAGGCATTCGCGCGCGACCGGTGCGGTCAGCGGGACGCCATCGTTCAACCAGTCCTCGAGCACCACGAAGTGCTTTGCCTCTTCAGAGTCTTGTTCGAGTTCGGCGAAGCGCTCGAACTTGCGCAGCGCCAGATAAGGATCGAGCGAGGTGAACAGGGCCTGCAAAGCATCGACTGGCATCTCGCCGAGCGCATCGAAATACGGCAGCCACGCCTTGATGGCATCGGCCACGGAAGCCGCCTGCTTCTCGTTGTGCGCGTGAAAATCCCATGGCGTCGCAAGCAAAGTCAGTGACGCAATATGCTCCGGATGCGCCAATGCCGCCGGCAACACCAAAAGCCCGCCCATGCAGTAACCGACGATATGCACGCGCCCATCGGCGCTGAGCGCGCGGGCGCGCTCGAACGCAGCGTCGAGATAGCGCAGGATGTAGTCGCTCAGATTGAAGGCGCGTTCGGCCTCGCCCGGTGCGCCCCAATCGAGCAGCAACGGACGCAGCCGCGCGTGCTCGAAGTGCGCCAGAAATTCGACCATGCTGCGCCCTGGCAGCAGATCAAGCACGTAGGCGCGATTGACCAGCGACGGCACCAGGAGCACGGCGGTGCGATCCGCCGCATCGCCGGCCGGCCCGTAATCCAGCAATCGCGCGGAGCCGCTGTGCCAGACGGTCGGCGCGCGTGTTTCGGCGCGACGGAACGGATGCCGGCGGTACAGATCGATGCCGCGCAGAAACCGCGTCAGCCGCGCGCGCGCCGCGCGATCGACGGCTTCACCGAACGCGGCGAGATTTTCGTCGCTGAGGGCGTCGCTCAGGCCGGTCAGGCGGGTGCGGATCGAGTCGCTCAGCCAAACGGGCCTCGAGGGCGGCAAGGCGGCCTTCCACAGCGGCAAGACGGCGCGCGAGGTCAGCAGCGTCGATGCCGCGATCGCCAGGTGCTGCCCCAACGGGCGCGGCCCCAGGCGATGCGGCGCCGGACGGCGCGGTTGCGGCGGATCGTTTCGCGCTTGCGACATAGGACTCGAACGGGTTGAGCGAAGCCTTCGCCATTGCCTCGGCCAAGGCGGCGGGATCGCCGCCGGCCGCATTCATCAGGTTTTGCAGCGCCCCGGGCCACGCCGCAGCGCCTGCCCGCCCAAACATCAAAGCGAATGAATCCGCCAGTTTCGGATCGGCCGCCAGACCGGCATAGTGGTCCTGCAGCAGCTCCAGATATTGCCGCGCCAGGGCGTCGAAATCGGGGGGCTTGGCCATCGTGATTAATTATACGGCGCTGCGGCAAAACTGACCAGGGAAGCCGGGCGTAGCAACCGCAAAAGAGTTCTTGCGCGCTGCAACATTTATCGGGGACAGTATACCCATGGTTGATGACATTTAGGTGCATAGGCACCTTTCATCGGACATAGGGAGAGTTCCCATGCCAAATAGCGAACCGGGCAAGGCCCCGCCGGTCATCATCAAGAAGTACGCGAACCGCCGGCTGTACAACACGGCGACCAGTTCGTACGTGACGCTGGAAGATCTGTGCAAGATGGTGAAGCACGAGCAGGATTTTGTCGTCTACGACGCCAAGACCGGCGAAGACATCACGCGCTCGGTGCTGACGCAAATTATCGTCGAGGAGGAAGGCAAGGGCACCAATCTTCTGCCGATCGGCTTCTTGCGCCAATTGATCGCCTATTACGGCGACAGCCTGCAGGGACTGGTGCCGAAATATCTCGATCATTCGATGACCAGCTTCGCCAAGAACCAGGAACAGATGCGCAAGTATCTGGCCAATGCGTTCGACGGCATGTTTCCGTTCGGCTCGCTGGAGGATCTCGGCAAGCAGAATATGGCGTTGGTCGAACAGGCAATGAAGATGTTCAATCCGATGGCCGCCACGCAAACCCGCAAGGACGCGCCGGAAACCAAGGACGCCGCGCCGAGCGACGACAAGAGCAATGCGATGGCGGCGATGCAGGACAAGATCGACGCGCTGCAGAAGCAGATCGAAGCGCTGGTCGCCCTCGGCACCAAGGGCAAAAGCTAAGCGCTCGATTTCACGACGAGAGGGATCAGCCGCCGACCGCGACTTTCCTGGCCGGAGCCTGTGCGCTGCCCTGCGCACGCCAGGGCGGTTCGATTTGCGGGCGGCCGAAATAATAGCCCTGCATGAAGTCGATGCCCTGGGTTTTCAGATATTCGGCATCGTCGTTGGATTCCACGCACTCGGCGACGACTTTCATGCGGAACCCTTGCGCCAGCCCGACCAGCGAGCGCACGAGCACCTGATTGTCCTGGCTGTGCGTGACGTTCTTGATGAACGAGCCGTCGATCTTGACTTCATCGACCGGCAATGCCCGCAGATTGCGGATCGACATGTAGCCGCTGCCGAAATCGTCGAGCGCCACGACGCAGCCGAGCGATCGGACCTGGGTGACGAACTCGGCCGTATGCACGAGATCCCGCAAAGCAACAGTTTCGGTGATCTCGAGGATCAACCGCTCGGCGATCGACCGGCGCGTGCCGACGAGCGCGCGCAATCGCGCGAGCCACTGGGAATCCAGCACCGTGTGCCCGGACAAGTTGATTGCCAGGCGCACCGTGGAGCATTCCTCGAGATCGCGGACGGCCATTTCCAGCACCAGCCGGTCGACCGGCCGGGCCAGGCCCATCTGCTCGATGACCGGAATGAACACACCGGCCGGCACGATGACACCCGCCGGATCGACCATGCGCAACAGGCACTCGTAATGCGCCACCTCGCCGGTACCGGCGACGACAATCGGCTGATAGGCGAAAATCAACCGACGCTCGCGTACCGCCTCGCGGACCTGCTCGGCAATCGCCACGGTCTCGCGGTGGCTGTTGCGCGACTGATCGGACGCGATCGACCGCGCAAAGCAGTTGCGGCCGGCATGCTTGGCTTCGACCATCGCGTGCTCGGCGCGCTGCATGCAGTCGGCGGCGGATTCGTTCGCGTTCGGAAACTCGACGCCGCCGATGGAAACGGTGACGTAGATCGGTCCGCTCGGGGTGTTGACGGGCGCCGCGCGCAGGCGTTCGAAAATCCGATCGGCAACCGCTTCCAACTCGAACGGCTCGACGTTGTTGACGACCATGCCGAAGCTGTCGCCCGACAGCCGCCCGATGCCGTCGGCGATGGCGGGCGACGCGGACAGGCGTTCGCCGATGCTGCGCATGATCGTGTCGCCGGCCGAATAGCCGAACGCGGTATTGATGACCGACATGCGATCGACGCCGATCTGGAAATATGCGCCGGTCGTGTTGCGCTGTTCGGCGGTGCTCATGCTCTTGTCGAGAACCAGCGCGAGGCGCGCGCGGTTGAGCAGCCCGGTCAGCGGATCGAATTCCGATTCGTAGCGCAGCCCGGCGATATCTTCGCGCCGCGCGGTGACGGAACGGATCGTGCCGATCAAACGCCGAGCTTCGCCATCGGCGTCGCGCACCACGGCGCCGCGCTCGTGCAGCCAGATGCCGGCCTGGGGCTCCAGCCCGCTAGGCACAATTCTGTAGAGGCAGTCGAATGGCACCCCGGTTGCAAGATGCTTGTTGAGCGCGCGGCGGCGGGCGACCACGTCGTCGGGCGAAATACGGCGCAGAAACTCGGCGGCACTGGTGACCTGCGCGCCGCCGACCAGTGTGGCACGCAATTCGCTGCTGCCGAGCCAGGCGATCGACTGGCCGGGTAAATCCCAGTCGTACGCAATGTCTCCGGCAGCGTCGACCGCCGCCAAGAGCCGCTGGAATTCGGCATCAATTACATTGGCCGTGCGCGCTTGTTTCGCCACGGAAGTCCCTCGGGAGTAGGGTTTCAACGTCTTAACGCTAGGCCGGAAACATTAACTTTTACTGAATTGGCGATTTTTCCCGAGCGATTTTTCCCGTTTTAATTCAAGGAGTTTCATGGATAACGCCGGTTAAGATGTCGATCATTTGATCAATCTGCGGGCGCGAAACGACAAATGGGGGCGAAAGCGCTATGATGTCGCCCGTGGTGCGGATCAGCAGCCCGCGCTCGAAACACTTAACGAACACCTCGTATGCCCGGGCGCCCGGCTTGCCCGGCCGCGCTTGCAGTTCGATGCCGGCGACCAAGCCGAGATTTCGCACATCGATGACATGCGCGGCGCCGTTGAGGCTGTGCACGCGCTCTTCCCAATAGGGCGCAAGCTCGGCTACGCGCGCGAACAGGTTTTCTTCCCGGTAGATGTCGAGCGTGGCAAGGCCGGCGGCGCAGGCCAGCGGGTGCGCGGAATAGGTATAGCCGTGGAACAGTTCGATCGCCTGTTCCGGCCCCTGCATGAACGTATCGAAGATGCCCTTGCGCACGAACGCCGCCCCCATCGGCACCGCGGCATTGGTGATGCCTTTGGCCGCGGTCATGATGTCCGGCAGCACGCCGAAATAGTCGGCGGCAAACGGCGCGCCCAGGCGACCGAAGCCGCTGATCACCTCGTCGAAGATCAGCAGCAAGCCGTGCTTGTCGCAGATTTGGCGCAATTTCTGCAGATAGCCTTTCGGCGGGATCAGCACGCCGGTCGACCCGGCCATCGGTTCGACGATGACGGCGGCGATCGTCGAGGCGTCGTGCAGGGCGACGATGCGTTCGAGATCGTCGGCCAGATGCGCGCCCCACTCCGGCTGGCCTTTGGTGAAAGCGTTCTTCTCCAGATTATGCGTGTGCGGCAGATGATCGACGCCGGTCAGCATGCCGCCGAACATCTTGCGGTTGTTGACCATGCCGCCAACCGAAATGCCGCCGAAGCCGACGCCGTGGTAGCCGCGTTCGCGACCGATCAAGCGCGTGCGCTGGCCCTGGCCGCGCACATTGTGATAGGCGAGTGCGATCTTGAGGGCGGTATCGACCGCCTCGGAGCCGGAATTGCAGAAGAACACATGATCGAGATCGCCCGGCAGCATGGCGGACAGGCGCGCGGCGAATTCGAACGCCAACGGATGGCCCATCTGGAACGGCGGCGCATAATCCATCTTGCCCGCCTGGGCCGCGATTGCCTGCTTGATTTTCTCCCTTCCGTGGCCGGCGTTGACGCACCACAGGCCGGCCGTGCCATCCAGAATCTTGCGCCCGTCGACGCTCGTGTAATGCATGTCTTTCGCTTCGACGAGCAGCCGCGGATTGGCCTTGAACTGGCGGTTGGCCGTGAACGGCATCCAGAACGGCTCGAGATTGTTGACGGCGACGCTGCTGCTCATGACGGCCCTAATTCGATAGATGTTGAACGAATCGATCAAGCCTAGCACAACGCCCTCCCGGCTTGACAATGCGCTCCCGCCTGGACTGTCATGCGACCCCCCATATAAGGAATGCGCATGAACGCCGAAACCGTCGCCAATTTGCTGCAACCGCACACCGGCGCCGCCGCGCTGCTCGCCCCGGACCGCAAGACGCTGAGCTTCGACGCCATGCGCGCCTTGGTGCAGCGCACCGTTGCGGCGCTCAACGAGGCCGGCATCGGCCGCAACGACCGTGTCGGCATCGTGTTGCCGAACGGCCCGGAAATGGCCGCCGCGTTTGTTGCCATCGGCGCCGGCGCCACCACCGCCCCGCTCAACCCCGGCTACCGCGCCGACGAGTTCGAGTTTTACCTGAGCGATCTGCACGCCAAGGCCCTGGTGGTACAGGCGGGCGACGCGACGCCGGCGCGCGATGTCGCGCGGAAACTGTCGATTCCGATCGTCGAATTGGCGCCGCGCGAAGAGGCGGCCGGTGCGTTCGATCTGCACTTGCCGCGCGGCGCGCCGGCGGCACACGGCGGCATGGCGCAGCCGGACGACATCGCCCTGGTCCTGCACACCTCGGGCACCACGTCGCGGCCGAAGATCGTGCCGCTCAGCCAGAGCAATATCGCCGCCTCGGCCAGGCACATCCGCGCCACGCTCGCGCTTTCGCCAGCCGACCGCTGTCTCAACATCATGCCGCTGTTTCACATTCACGGCTTGATCGCGGCGGTACTTTCGAGCCTGGGCGCGGGCGCGTCGGTCTATTGCACGCCCGGCTTCAACGCGCTGAAATTCTTCCAGTGGTTGGACGACGCCAGACCGTCCTGGTACACCGCCGTGCCGACCATGCACCAAGCGATTCTCGCGCGTGCCGCCCGCAATGCGGATTCGATCGCGCGCGCCAAGTTGCGCTTCATTCGCTCCTCCTCGGCGTCGCTGCCGCCGCAGGTGATGGCGGAGCTCGAAGCGGTATTCAAGGCGCCGGTCATCGAATCCTACGGCATGACCGAGGCCGCGCATCAGATGGCCTCGAACCCGCTGCCGCCGCGCGCGCGCAAGCCGGGCTCGGTCGGCATCCAGGCCGGGCCCGAGGTGCGCGTGATGGACGAAGCCGGCACTTTGCTGGCCGCCGGCGCCACCGGCGAAGTCGTGATCCGGGGGCCGAACGTGACGCGCGGCTACGAAAACAATCCGACGGCGAACGCCACCGGCTTCACCGACGGCTGGTTCCGCACCGGCGACCAGGGCGTGCTCGACGCCGAGGGCTATCTGACCATCACCGGCCGCCTGAAGGAGATCATCAACCGCGGCGGCGAAAAAATCTCGCCGCGCGAAGTGGACGAAATCCTGCTCGATCACCCGGCCGTGGCGCAGGTGCTGACCTTCGCGATGCCGCACGCCAAGCTGGGCGAAGACGTGGCCGCGGTCATCGTCCTCAAAGAAGGCGTTGCCGCCACCGAAACCCAACTGCGCGACTATGCCGCCACGCGCCTGGCCGATTTCAAAGTGCCGCGCAAGATCGTGTTCCTTGCGGAAATTCCCAAAGGTGCGACGGGCAAACTGCAGCGCATCGGCCTGCACGAAAAACTGCGCGCGGAGCTCGGGTTGGGATGAATTCATCGACATTCCTTTTTTTCGCTCCCGGTTCTCTTTCTGCCCACTCCCCCTCGACGGGGGACGGGAGAAAAACCTCGCCTGAGCGCGCCAAATGAAAATCGCCATATACGGCGCCGGCGCGATCGGCGGGTATCTCGGCGCCGAACTGGCGCAGGCCGGTTACGACGTCAGCCTGATCGCGCGCGGCCCGCATCTGGCGGCGATCCGTGAGCGTGGCCTGACGCTGCTGATCGGCGGCGCCACGCGCAACGTCAAGCTTCACGCGACCGACACGCCGTCCGAATTGGGCGTGCAGGATTACGTGTTCGTGACCGTCAAAGCCAACGCTGCGGCGGCGTTGGTCGAGCCGATGCGCCCGCTGCTCGGCCCCGCGACCGCCGTGGTCACCGCGATGAACGGGATTCCGTGGTGGTATTTCTACAAGCTGCCCGGGCCGTTCGAGAATCGGATCCTCGCTTCGGTCGATCCCGGCGGCGCGCAATGGAACGGAATTGGCCCCGCGCGCGCGATCGGTTGCGTGGTCTATCCCGCCGCCGAGATCGCCGCACCGGGTGTGATCAAGCATGTATCGTTGAATCGATTCTCCCTCGGCGAACCCGACGGCGGCAGATCCGAGCGTGTGCAGCGCCTGGCCGATGCGCTTATCAAGTCCAATTTTTCCGCACCGGTGCGCACCGATATTCGCGACGAGATCTGGATCAAGTTGTGGGGCAATCTGTCGTTCAATCCGATCAGCGCGCTGACCCACGCCACGCTCGACCAGATGGCGAACGACCCGAACGTGCGGGCGGTGATCCGGAACATGATGCTCGAAGCCAAGTCCGTCGCCGAGCGCCTGGGCGTGCGCTTCGCCATCGACGTGGAACGGCGCATCGACGGCGCCGGCAAGATCGCCGGCCACAAGACTTCGATGCTGCAGGACCTGGAATCCAGGCGACCGATGGAAATCGATCCCCTGGTCGGCGCGGTGCAGGAAATGGCGCGGCTGACGGATGTCGCCACCCCGACGATCGACCTGGTGCTCAGCCTCGTGCGGGCCAAGGCGCGCGTGGCCGGCCTGTATCGCTGATCGCGGCAGCTTCGCGTGCGCGCCGTTGCATTCGCGGCAGCGGCGATTCATAGTGCGCCATGGAAGCTGCGCAAAATAACTGCCGGACCAACTGCAATTGGTGCGGCCGGCCGACCCGGCCGATCTGGGTCCACGGCCACGCCCAGTGCGAACATTGCCGCATCAATATCGAGCCGTGCTGCCAAGGCGAGGCTTCAGACGGCGATGCCGGCGAGACGTTCGCCCAGCCGCGCGCGAACTGAACGCACCGATCATGCAGACTTTTCGCCCGATCAAATCGCCGTGCATTCTCGTTTGCCAGCTCGACCATCGGACTGGCTACTGTTTCGGCTGCGGCCGGACCGGCGACGAAATCATGCGCTGGACAAGCTATACCGACGCGCAGCGCGACACGATCATGGCCGGATTGGACGAACGCTTGGTTCGGCTGGGCATGAAGCGGGACGACAAAATCGAAGCGCGCAAACGCGACGCCGAGACGCTGGCGCAGAAACAACGTCTGAAATGATCGCGTTTTCTCGTTCTGCCGGCGCTGCAATGCGGTTCCGACTCGAGGTTCTTCGCGGTTTTCATGTTCTCGCCCGTCGCGCGCAAACGGCCGCATAGCCGCGGAACTGCCGGCTTTGTTACGGATGTTACGGATTTCACCTTAGGGTTTGCAAAACCTTAGGGTCCCGAAACCGCCACAAAGGGTGCGTTCCGACGTAAATGCACGATGGGAAAGAGCGGGTCGCCGCGCGCACATGGTTTCGCACGCGCGCGATTCAAGGGCGGCGTTACGTTTGTTACCGATGGTACCGATTCGAATCCGCGATGCGGGTCGCCCCGGTGCCAGGGCATCCGTTTAGAACGACCGCACCCGCACCAGACCTTCAGAATCCCGAAACACAACCGCACATATGTTGGCCGCGAATGAGGCCCGCATGGACCATTTGCGCGGCTTCGAAATTCTTAATGAACCATTAACGTCGCGCCAGTTCGCGGCGCGATCTTAACGGAGCTTCGTATGGGCGTATTGCGTGCGATGACTAGAATGATCGGCGGGGCGCTAGCGGTTCGGCGTTTTCCTTCAACCTTATTTTGTCGGCCACTCATAACGATGATTTACCGCATGGATTCCGTATGCATTGGCGTTCTGCGATCTCGCGGCATCGATCGGAATGCCGTGCGCAACAGTATGTTGGCGCGGGCGCGATGAGCATCCGTGCGCGATTACTTCTGCTCGTGTTGGTGGCCACTCTGGTGCCGGCGATCCTGCTCGGCATTCGTTTCTATCATAACCGAACGGATGAAATCGCCGCCGCGCAGCTCAATTTATCTACTCTGACGCAAAGCATCGCACGCGACCTCGACGAGACCGTTCAGGGTACGGCACAACTGCATTACGGATTGGCGCGGGCGCGCGATCTGGATACGCGCGACAAGGCGGCATGTTCGGCGTTTCTGTCGGCAGTGCGAGAAAAGCATCCGCAATACACCGGCATCCTGACCATCGATCCGGACGGTAATCTGTTTTGCGATTCGCTGAAGACCGGGCGCGTGCTCGACCTGCGCGACCGCGACTATTTCAAGAACGCGCTGGCGGCGACCGAGCGCGTGATCCTCGAACCCGCTTTCGGCCGACTTACCGGCATATCGGTGCTACAGAGCGCGTATCCGGTGCGCAGCGAAACCGGGCAGTTGAAGTTCATCCTGCTCGCCTCGCTGAATCTGCAGAAATTCGCGAGCAATCATCACCAACGCCTGCCGCGCGGCATGGAATTGCTGCTCGTCGACAAGAAGGGCACGGTGCTGGCGTGGTTGCCGGATGAGGAACGCGGCAAGCTCAAGGGCACCACGCTGATCAATACCCCGTTGTTCCAGTTCGCCTCGGCGGCCCCCGGCCCGCGCAACCGCGAGATTACTAGCCTCGACGGCAACGACTATTTCTGGGCCACGGCCGCGGCTTCGGCGGCGCCCGATCCCGGGCTTTACGTGATGGTCGGCGTCGCCAAACACCGTTTGGTCGCCGAGGCCAATCGCCGCATGACCGAGGACATGACGATCCTTGCACTGGTGTCGCTGTTGTTGTTCGGCGGCGTGTGGGCCCTGGCGGAGCTGGGGATCCGCCGCCAGGTCGGACGCATTGCCGCGATGGCGGCGGCGCTCGGCCGCGGCGATCTGAGCACGCGCATCCTGCCGCCGCATCCGCGCGGCGAACTGGGCGAACTGATGACGGTATTAAACGGCACCGCGGAGTCGCTCGAACGGCAACGCGCCGCGATCGCGGAACTCGACCAAAAGCTCCGCATGTCGCAGAAGATGGAATCTCTCGGACACCTGACCGGCGGCATCGCACATGATTTCAATAATCTGCTCACTGTCATTCTCGGCAACGCCGAAATCTTGACGGAGAAGCTCGCCAAGGATGAACGGCTGCGCGCACTGGCAGAAATGACCAGGAACGCAGCGCTGCGAGGTGCCGCGCTGACCAGTCGCCTGCTCGCCTTCGGGCGCCGCCAAGCGCTGAATCCGAAGGCTACCGACATTAACAAGCTTATCCTCGGCATGGACGGCTTGCTGCGACGAACCTTGGGCGAACAGGTCGAAATCGAAGTCGTCAACGGCGGTGGGCTGTGGACTGCCTTGATCGACGCAGCGCAACTCGAAAGCGCCGTGCTGAATCTTTGCATCAATGCGCGCGACGCGATGCCCGACGGCGGCCGGCTGACCATCGAGACCGCCAACGTTCGGCTCGATGCGGCTTACGCCGCGCGCCAGGCCGAAGTCGAACCGGGGCAGTATGTTATGATCGCCATATCGGATACCGGCACCGGCATGGACGCCGAAACTTTGACGCGCGCCTTCGACCCGTTCTTCACCACCAAGGATGTCGGCAAAGGCAGCGGACTTGGGCTCAGCATGGTTTACGGCTTCGTCAAGCAATCGAAGGGACACGTCCGCATCTACTCCGAGATGGGGCATGGCACGACGGTGAAGCTCTATTTGCCGCGTGCCGGCGAACATCCGGAGTCGACCGACGACAAGCCGAATGCAGCAATCGAGCAAGGCAACGGAAAAATCCTGCTGGTCGAAGATGACGATCTGGTGCGCAACCATGCGGAGGCGCAGTTGAAAACCTTCGGCTATGACGTCGTCGCCGCGCGCAATGGACCGGAAGCTCTGCGAATACTGAACGAAGTGGTCGATTTCGATCTGCTGTTCACCGACATCGTTATGCCGGGCGGAATGAGCGGCCGGCAACTGGCCGAGGAAGCCGCGAAGCTGCGTCCCAATCTACCGGTGCTGTTTACCTCCGGATACACCGAAAACGCCGTCTTGCATCACGACCGCCTCGATCGCGGTGTGCACCTGTTGCAGAAGCCGTATCGGGGGCAGGAATTGGCTGCAAGAATTCGTGCGGTGCTGGACGCAGAACGCCGACGAAAATAAGATGAAATGGTGAGGAAACGCCGATTTTTTTGTACGCTCTTCGACGCCGCCCTCCCACGCAAGTCTTGTTACGACGTTTACCGGCGGGCCGTGTTTTGCACGTTGAATTCCAGCTATCGACGCCTTCGATAGGCAAGACGAAAAACCATCGTTCGCCTAACTTCGCGTGCGGTCCTATTTTGCGGGCTGTGTAGCCGATTTCCGCGACGGGAGATTAAGAATCTAAATCTACATCTCGAAGTTCGGGGCGGAAGTTCAGGTCCGGCATTTCAAGGGAGCAAGCATTCATGGATGACCGCGGTGTTGTCGTTCCACGTCCGGTTGCCGACGCATATTACCAAGATCTCGATGCGCGAAACCTCTATCCGATCTGGGAGGTCATCAAAGATCTGGTGCCGCTGCAGCCCAGGACGCCCTGTATGGCGCATCTGTGGCGATACGCGGACATCCGTCCACTGATGATGAAAACACGCGAAATGATCGACGTCAAAGGCGCCGAGCGGCGCGCGCTGGTGCTGGAGAATCCGGGCATTCGCGGGCGCTGTGCAATCACGCAAACCCTGTACGCCAGCTATCAGATGGTGCTGCCCGGCGAGGTCGCCGCCAACCACCGCCACGTCCCAACTGCGTTGCGTTTCGTGATCGAAGGCAGCGGCGCTTATACGGCGGTCGCCGGCGAGAAGGCGATCATGCGGCCGGGCGATCTGGTGATTACCCCCAACTGGGCGTGGCATGACCACGGCAACGAGAGCGACGAGCCGATCGTGTGGCTCGACGGGCTGGACGTGCCCTTGGTTGCGACATTGGACACGTGCTTCAAGGAATATGCCGACAAGGATTCGCAGACGCTGACCCGGCCCGCCGGCGATTCGCTGGCGCGCTTCGGCCAGGGCCTGGTGCCGGTGGATTACCGCGCGCCAGATCTGGCGAGTCCGGTATTTCATTTTCCCTACGATCGGACGCGGGAAGCGCTGGAAACCATGCGGCGGACCAGCGAATGGGATCCGTATCACGGGTTGAAGATGCGCTTCGTCAATCCCTCCAACGGCGATCACGTGATCCCGACGATCGGCTGTTTCATGCAGCTGTTGCCGAAGGGCATGACCACGCTGCCGTATCGATCGACCGACGGTACCGTCTACGTTGGGGTCGAAGGCAGAGGCCGCACTTTCATCGGCGAAACGGCGATCGAATGGTCGGCGCACGACGTATTCGTGGTACCTAGCTGGCAGCCGCACCACCATGTGGCCGAGGACGACGCCGTGTTGTTCAGCTTTTCCGACCGCCCGGTGCACGAGAAGCTCGGCATGTGGCGCGAACAACGAGGTAATGCATGACACCCGCTTCCGCCGAACAGCGCCGCGCGCAACTGACTGCCGGCATCGTCGCCAAAACCGGCATCGACGAGGCGATGATCGAACGCCTGGTGCGGCGGTTTTACGCGCGCATTCAGGAAGACGCAGTTCTGGCGCCTATATTCAGCGCGAAGATCGCCGACTGGGAGCCGCATTTTCAGCGCATGTTCGCGTTCTGGTCGTCGGTCGCGTTGATGACCGGGCGGTATCACGGCAATCCGATGCAAGTTCACCTGGAACTGCCGATCGACGGGCGGCATTTCGACCGCTGGCTGGGCCTGTTCGAGGAAACCGCGCGCGAAGTATGTCCGCCTGCGGCGGCGGCGCACTTCATGGAGCGTGCCCGGATGATCGCGCAAAGCCTGGAATTCGGCATCGCCGCGCGCCACGGCGCAATTCTCGGCAAGGCCGAACGGTTCCGACGCGCCGACCTGGCGGAAACCGCGTCGCCGGCGGAACTCGATCCGGCAAGCCGCAACTGATCAGCCGGCGCTTGCCGCCTCGGCGTGCGCCAGCGCCCGGATGCTCGCCAACGCCGGCGCGAAATAATCCGGCGTGTCGTCCGCCGGGTAGACCATGTACGCCGGCAACGAGAATGCCGGCGGGCCGGGCACGCGCTTCAGCCGACCTTCGTCGAGATACGACCGAACCAGGCGCGACGGGAAATAGCCCGAACCGCCCTGCTCCAGGATGTGTTGCAAGCCCAGCCAGCCGATATTCGCGGTCAGCGCCGGGCCGAAATAATCCGGAAAGCTGGCGCTGTGGCGGGCATAAAATTCCGGGCCCCAATCGATGTAGACGTAGTTCGGCGCGGGATCCGGGCCGGAATTTCGCGCCGCCTTTGCTTCGGTCGAGACCAGTATAAGTTTTTCCTCGAACAACGGTTCCACCGTCAGGCCCGGCCGGCTTTGCGGCGTGTACATGACGCCGATATCGAGCCGGCCTTCGACCAATCCCTGCATCAACTCGGCCTCGAAGCCGATTTCGGCGCGGATTGAAATGTCCGGCGCCGCCTTGCGCATCAACGGCAGCCATTTCAGCAGCAATTGTTCCCACAGGCCGAATCGCCCGCCGACGGTCAGCGCGGCGCGGAATCCGCGCGGCACGCCGACATCGTGGCGCGCCTGCTCGACCGTGCGCACGAGCGTCGACGCATGCTTTTCGAACTGCTTGCCGGCCGGAGTCAACGATGCGCCCGCCTTATTGCGAACGAACAGTTTGCATCCGAGCGCTTCCTCGAGCGTGTGAATACGGGCGCTGACCGTCGATTGCGTGACATGCAGGCGTTCGGCCGCGCTGATGAAATTGCCTGCAGCGACCACGCTCAAGAAAGTCCGCGCCAGTTCGGTGTCCAAGGCCGCCCCCTCCGTCTTGTCTGCCGGCCATAATAATATCGAATAATTCGATATTATAGGCAATTATTCTTCGCTTTTTTAATGTCAAAGCCGGACTTACCTTTCGCTCAATGCACGCGTGCGCGGCAGGTCCATCGCCGCGGCAAACGAACGGAGACCGACATGCAGATCGTCCTACCGCGGCTGCCGTATTCCGCCGACGCGCTCGAGCCGTACATCTCGCGCGCAACGTTGGAGATTCATCATGGCAAGCACCACAACGCCTACGTCGAGAAGACCAAAGCCCTGGCGAAGCAGGTACGCTTGGCCGATCTGTCGTTGGAGGACATCGTCGTGCGTACCGCCGGCGAAGACCGGCATCGCGACTTGTTCAATAATGCCGCGCAGGCGTGGAACCACAGCTTCTATTGGAACTCGATGCGGCCCGGCGGCGGGCGTCCGAGCGCGGATATCGCCCGACGCATCGAGGCCGATCTCGGCGGATATGAAACGTTTCGGAGCCAGTTCGCCGCGGCGGCGACCGGCCAGTTCGGCAGCGGCTGGGCCTGGCTGATCTTGGACGACGACCGGCTGCGCGTGACGCACACGTCGAATGCAGACACGCCGCTCGCGCACGGACAGACGCCCTTGCTGACGCTCGACGTGTGGGAGCACGCTTACTATCTCGACTACCAGAATTGTCGGCCGGATTATGTCGCGGCCGCGCTCGACCATCTGATCAATTGGGAATTCGCCAATCGAAATCTGCTACGGCGTACCGCCGCGAGCGGCATCCTCAAACCGGTCGCCTGACGCCATGAACGGCATTGCGAGCGATACATGGAACGACGTTCGCGCATGGCGGAACTATCGCCGTCAGGCGCTTTTGGCCCAACGCTCGCAGACGGCGCCGGCCGAACGCTATCGCGCGCGCAATGCCATTTCCACGCTGTTGATCGACAATGTCGCGCAGTTGACCGATACCTGCATCGGCTTTTACTGGCCGATCAAGGGCGAGATCGATCTGCGCGCGTTCATGCGCAACCGGGTGCAACATGGCGCGCGCGCGGCGTTGCCGGTGGTCGTGGAAAAAGGCGCGCCGTTGGAATTCTGGTCATGGCGGCCGGATATGCGCCTGCAGCGCGGCGTCTGGCACATTCCGATTCCGGCCGAACGGCGGCCGGTGCGGCCCAGCATATTGTTGGTCGCGCTGCTCGGTTTCGATGATGCCGGGTACCGGCTCGGCTACGGCGGCGGCTATTACGACCGCACGCTGGCGGCGATGACGCCGCGGCCGCTGACCATCGGCGTGGGCTTCGAATCGGGACGCATGGCGACGATCTATCCGCAGCCGCACGACATACGCCTGGACGCGATTGCGACCGAAGCCGGCTTCGTCTGGTGCGAGGAGCCGCGGAATCCCAAGCGCGGGCCGCGCTCGCTGCGCGCAGCGGCAGCAGAGCGTCCGCCGGGGCAACCTGTCGGGCGGTAGCACCGCACAATGTGCAACGGGAACATCCTCATGACCGAGCCGAAATCCAACCCATCCCCGCCGGCGGTTTCCGACGACGATCCGAATTCGCCGCCGGGATCGTACGCCTCGCCGCCCTGCTTCATGCACGAATTGAATCCTGCTTATCTCGGTTACTGGAACGCCGCCGAAACCGTAGCGTTGCTGAACGAGCTGCTGGAGGCGGAGCGCGCCGGGGCCAAGGTGGCAACTGCGCTCGGAAAAACCAGCGGCGACGCCGGAATCAAGACGCTGCTGCGCGGCATCGGCGCCGACGAGGCGCATTTCTGTGCGATGCTAAGGCGCGAAATCGAACGCCTGGGCGCCGCGCCGAGCCTGGCGACCGGCGCGTTTTTCGACAAAGTCATGGCTCAGAAGGCTGTCGACGCGCAGGTCGCGCTGCTGAATAAGGGCCAGCTCTGGGTCGTGCGCCGCATCCGCGACGCGCTGCCGCGGATCAGCGACGATGCGCTGCGCTCGGAACTCAAGCATATGCTCGACGTTCACGTGCACAATATCGAGCGGTGCCTGCGGCCGACGCGGTGAATTAACATCGTGCGTGCGGCCCATGCTTCGACTCGACGCTCTCGTGCCGGCTGAGTATGCGGTCGGTTTGTTGCCCGCCGCACCTGCATCCTCCTACTGAGCCGCGCCCGACGCGAGCCGAAAGACGGGCAACAAGCCGACAGGCTACATTCCCGTTCTCGCCTCTCAGGAGAGTCTCATGGCGGCGGGAAAATAGGACGACGCGTTGGGCGCCCAAGTCGCCTTACCCGCTCGCCGACGCCCGCACCCTCTCCGCTCGACGGAGAGGGTGCAGATGCCGTCCTACTTCTCCACCGTATTGAACCGCCACACGTAATTCCTGTTCAGCGTATCGTACGGGTCCGGCCAGCGCATTTTGTGGCCGAGCTCGTAGGCGGCGTGACGGGTCCAGTACGGATCGAACAGGTGCGCGCGAGCGAGCACACACAGATCCGCGCGGCCGGCGGCCAGGATCGAGTTCACGTCGTCGTACGACGAGATGTTGCCGACCGCCATGGTCGGCATGCCGACTTCGAGGCGGATCCGGTCGGCGAACGGCGTCTGGAACAGGCGGCCGTATTGCGGTTTCTCGTCGTGGACCACCTGTCCCGAAGACACATCGACGATGTCGACGCCAGCCTTCTTGAGCATCTCGGCGATATCGACCGAATCCTCGGGCGTGATGCCGCCCTCCTTCCAATCGTGCGCGGAAATACGCACCGAAATCGGCTTGTGCTGCGGCCACGCTTTGCGCACCGCATCGAAGACTTCGAGCGGATAGCGCATGCGATTGACCAGCGAGCCGCCGTAATTGTCGGCGCGCTTGTTGGTCAGCGGCGAGATGAACGACGACAGCAGATAGCCGTGCGCAGCGTGAAGCTCAAGCATGTCGAAGCCGGCTTCTTCCGCCATGTGCGTGGCGCGCACGTAATCCTGGCGCGCTTGCTCCATGTCGGCCGCAGTCATTTCCTTGGGCACCTGGCTGTGCGGCTTATACGGCAGGGGCGAAGCGGACACGATCGGCCAGTTGCCCGACTTGAGCGGCTCGTCCAGCCCTTCCCACGACCGTGTGGTCGAGGATTTGCGGCCAGCGTGGCCAAGCTGGAGTGCGATTTTGGCGTGGCTGTGCTTATGCGCGAAATCGACGATGCGTTTCCACGCCGGCACGTGCTCCGGCTTGTACATGCCAGCGCAGCCCGGGCTGATGCGGCCTTGCGCGTTGATGTCGGTCATCTCGGCGATGACCAGCCCGGCGCCGCCCATGATGCGGCTGCCCAGATGCACCATGTGCCAGTCGTCGACCGTGCCGTCCTCGGCGTAATACTGGCACATTGGCGAGACGACGACGCGGTTCGGCACCACCATGTCGCGCAGTTTGAACGGCGTGAACATCGGCGGCGGCGGGGGCGTCAGCGGAATGTTGACGCCGCTCTGGTTGGCCGCCTTGGTGGCGTACCAGGTATCGACCTCGTTGACGTACTTGGCGTCGCGCAGGCGCAGATTGCCGTGGCTGATGCGCAGGCTGCGCGTCAATAGACTGAAGCCGAACTGGATCGGCTCAAGCGTGTCGTAATAGCGCTCGGTTTCCTCGAACCATTGCAGCGAGGTGAGCGCCGCGCGCTGGGTGGAGGCGACCAGCGGCTTGCGTTCGGCTTCGTAGCGCGCCAGGCCGTCCTTGGCCTTGCCGCCTGCCGCCAGGATCGCTTCATGCAGGGCGATGGCGTCTTCCATCGCTAGCTTGGTGCCGGAGCCGATCGAGTAATGCGCCGTGTGCACCGCGTCGCCGGCGAGAACCATGTTCCCATGCACCCAATTCTCGCAGGTGATGATCGGAAACTGCCGCCAGTACGAGCGGTTGATGACGATGTTGCCGCCCGGGATGTAATCCTTGAGCAGCCGCGCCGTGTAGGCGGCGGTCGCGGCGTCGTCGGTAATCGAAAGCCCGCTGTTCTTGAAAGTCTGTTCCGAGGTTTCCAGGATCAGCGTCGCCATGCCTTCCGTGTAGCGGTAGCAATGCGTGCGCCACAGCCCATGCTCGTTCTTCACGAAATGGAAGGTAAAAGCCGGGAAATTGTAGTCGGTGCCGAGCCAGACGAAGCGGTTCGGCCGGAAATCCACGGTGGGCTTGAAGTATTCCTTGTACTTGTCGCGCACGATGCTGTTCACGCCGTCGGCGGCGAACACGATATCGGCGTCTCGCAACGTCTCGGGATCGTCGATGCGATGCTGGAACTTCACATTGACGCCCAGCTCGCGCGCACGCTCCTGCATGATGAGCAGCATTTCCTTGCGGCCCATGCCGGCGAAGCCGTGACCGGTGGATTTCAGCACCTGGCCCTTGAAGTGGATGTCGATATCGTCCCAATGCTCGAACGCGCCGGTAATGCGGTCGTGCGTTTCCGGGTCGGCGGCGCGGAAATTGTCCATCGTCTTGTCGGAGAACACGACGCCGAAGCCGAACGTGTCGTCGAACTTGTTCTGTTCGAACACGTTGATTTCGGCCTTCGGGTAGCTCTTCTTCATCAAAATGGCGAAATACAGGCTGGCAGGTCCGCCGCCGATGCAATTGATCTTCATTTATCCACTCTCCGTCCCATGCTCGTTGCCCTCCCGCAGTGTCGCCGCATCACCCGTCAGGTGATGCGTATGCCTTGCGCGCGGGCTTTCTCGTCTTCCATCTGGCGCAGCCTGAAGCGCTGCACCTTGCCGGTTTCGGTGCGCGGCAGTTCGGTCACGAACTCGATGGCGCGCGGATATTTGTAAGGCGCGATCTCGCCCTTGACGTAATCCTGAAGCTCTTTGGTCAACGCGTCGCACGCGTCGGCCGGATTGCGCAACACGACGAACGCCTTCACGACGCGCCCGCGCTCGTTGTCCGGCGCGCCGATCACGGCGCAGTCCTTGACCTTTGGGTGATCGAGCAGCACGGCCTCGACTTCCGGGCCGCCGATGTTGTAGCCGGCCGAGACGATCATGTCGTCGGCGCGCGCCACGTACCAGAAATAGCCGTCCGCGTCCTGGCGGTAGCGATCGCCGGGCAGGTTCCAGCCGCTTTTCACGTAGCCCCTCTGGCGTTCGATATTGTCGAGGTAGCGGCAACCGGTGGGCCCGCGCACGGCGAGCAAGCCTTCGGCCGGCGCGGGCAGGATATTTCCGGCCTCGTCCATGATGCAGGCCTGGTAGCCGGGGATCGCCTTGCCCGTGGCGCCCGGGCGGATGGTGTCGCCCTCGGCGGACACGAAAATATGGATCATCTCGGTCGAGCCCAGCCCGTCGATGATCTTGATGCCGCTGGCCTTGTGAAACGCCTCGAACACTGGCAGCGGCAGCGTTTCGCCGGCCGAGACGCATTGCTTGAGGCTCGAGATATCGTATTTCTTCTGCGGAATCAGGTCGGCCAGTACGCGAAACAGAGTCGGCGCCGTGTAGAGCGTCGTCGCCTTGTGCTTTTGAATCAGTTCGAGCAACCGTTCGGGCGACGGCGAGCCCGGGTAGTAGGCCACGGCGGCGCCGAAGCGCAGCGGAAAGCAGAGCTGCGCGCCGAGGCCGAACGTGAACGCCAGCGGCGGCGAGCCGACATAAATATCGTTCTCGCTCGGCCTGTAGACATAGCGCGGAAAGCAGTCGCACATCGCCAGCACGTCGCGGTGGAAATGCATCGTGCCTTTCGGCGTGCCGGTGGTACCCGAGGTGAACGCGATCACCGCCGTATCGTCGGCCGCGGTATCGACGTTGGCGAAGCCCGCGGGCTTGGTCTTGATCGCCGCATCTAGACTGGCGCCGGCGGCGCCGTTGCCGGCGGCGGTGAAGTACGCGACATGCTGCAGGCGCGGCGCCATATCGACCGCGCGTTTGATCTCTTCGGCCAAAGCCAGATCGCACAGGCAGTGATCGATGCGCGCCTTGTCGATCATGTAGACCAGCTCGCGCGCGCGTAGCAGCGGCATGGTCGCGACGCAAATGCCGCCCGCCTTGAGGACCGCCAGCCAGGACGCGGCCATCATCGGATTGTTCGGTCCGCGCAGCAGCACACGGTTGCCGGGGATCAGCCCCATGTCTTCGACAAGGACGCGCGCGATTGCATCGGCGCGCCGTTTCAGTTCGGCATAGGTCCATACCTCGTCGCCGTAGTAAAAAGCCACGCGCTCGCCCTTGCCGCCGGCGACGTTCTTGTCGAGCAGTTCGACCGCCGCATTGAAGCGCGGCGGATACGCGGCCAGTTCGGGCAGCGTCGAATAGTCCATTTCCGGCCAGAGCTCTCTGGGCGGCAGGTTGTCGCGCGCGAACGTGTCCTTGTGCGCGGTGCGCGCGTCGCCGGGGGTGAAAGATGTCGCCATCGTACGTTCCTCGAATTATTTGTCGCCGTTCGCCGCGCCGAGGACCTGGCTGGCGATGATGAGCTTCTGAATTTCGCTGGTGCCTTCGTAGATGCGCAAGGCGCGAATTTCCCGGTACAGGGTTTCCACCGTGTTGCCCGAAACGACGCCCTGCCCGCCGAATATCTGCACCGCCTGATCGATCACCTGTTGCGCGGATTCGGTGGCGTGCAGCTTGGCCATGGCGGCTTCGCGCGTAACGCGTGTCTGCTTGACATCCTTGGTCCAGGCCGAGCGGTAGATCAGCAGCGCCGAGGTATCGACGGCAACCGCCATGTCGGCCAGCTTGGCCTGGATCAGTTGGAATTCCGCCAGCTTCTGGTTGAACGCCTCGCGCTTGCCGGCGAAATCGACCGCCTCGTCGAGCGCGCGGCGCGCGAAGCCGAGAGCGGCGGCGCCCACGGTCGAACGGAAAATGTCCAAGGTCGCCATGGCAATCTTGAACCCGTCGCCCGGCTGGCCGAGCATCTGGCCGGCGGACACGCGGCAGTTCGAAAACTTCAACGCGGCCAGCGGATGCGGTGCGATCACGTCGATGCGCGCTTCGATCTCAAGGCCCTTGGCGTCGGCATCGACGACGAAAGCGGAAATGCCCCTGGCGCCGGGCGCGTCGCCGGTGCGCGCGAAAACGACGTAATGCCCGGCGATGCCGCCGTTGGAAATCCACGTCTTGCGGCCGTCGATGACGAAATGATTGCCGTCACGCCTGGCCGTCGTGCGCATGCCGCCGACATCCGATCCGCCCTCGGGTTCCGAAAGCGCGAACGCGGCGATGCGCGTGCCTGTGCAGACCTCCGGCAGGTACTTGTCCTTCAATTCGGACGCGCCGAACAGCGAGATCGACGCGCTGCCAAGCCCTTGCATAGCGAACGCGAAATCGGCCAGGCCCGAATGATAGCCCAGCGTTTCGCGGATCAGGCACAGGCTGCGCACGTCCAACTGGTCGTGCATGCCGCCGTGCGAGCGCGGCACCGCATAGCGCAGCCAGCCGCCCTGGCCCAGTTTCGAAACCAGCTTGCGGCACTGATCGTCGATATTCGAGTGATCGTGCGCAAACGGCGCGATCTCGCGCGCGGCCCAGGCATCGAGCTCACGTTTGAGCGAGCGATGCGCATTATCGAGAAACGGCCAGTCGAGGAAAGTGGTATCGGGCATTGTCAGTCCCGTCGCGTTAAATTTGTCACCCCGGCCGTAGCGCAGCGAAGAGCCGGGTTCCAGAATGCTTGAATAGTCCGTTTCTGGATCCCGGTTCGCGCGCGGGAAGGCCGCGCTTGCCCGGGATGACAGACTGGGCGGTGGCCGATCATCAATTCCCCTCGAACACCGGGCGCTCTTTCTTGACGAACGCGTTGAAGGCGCGTTCGAAATCGCGGGTTTGCATGCAGATGGCCTGGGCCTGGGCTTCGGCCTCGATGAATTCGGCGACCCCCATGTTCCACTCGCGGTCCATCATTTTCTTGGTCATCGCGTTGCCGAAGGTCGGCCCGTCGGCGATGCGCCCGGCCAGCGTGGCCGCCTCTTCCTGCAATTTCGCCGGATCGACCAGGCGGTTGAAGAAGCCCCAGCGTTCGCCCTCGTCGGCCTTCAGCGCGCGGCCGGTGAACAGCAGTTCGGACGCGCGGCCTTGGCCGATGATGCGCGGCAGCATGGCGCAGGCGCCCATATCGCAGCCGGCCAGGCCGACGCGGTTGAACAGGAACGCGACCGTTGCGTTCGGCGTGCCCAGTCGGATGTCGGACGCCATCGCGACGCACGCGCCGGCGCCGGCGCACACGCCGTCCATGGCGGCGATGATGGTTTGCGGGCAATCGCGGATGGCTTTGATCAAGTCGCCGGTCATGCGGGTGAAATTCAACAGCCCGGTCATGTCGAGCTTGAGCAGCGGCCCGATGATGTCGTGCACGTCGCCGCCGGAGCAGAAATTTCCGCCGGCGCCGGTGACCACGACGACCTTGACGTCTTCGACGTAGCACAGCGCGCGGAACAGATCGCGCATTTCCGCGTAGCTCTCGAACGTGATCGGATTCTTGCGCTCGGGCCGGTCGAGCGTCAGCGTCGCCACCTTGCCCTTGACCTGCCAGCGCACATGCTTGGGCTTGAGGTCGGCACCCTTGGTCACATGCGTGTCCTTGAGGATTTGACTGAAATTGCGCCCACTCTTTTCGGCCATCGGATGCTCCCTCGATGTGTGCTCTGGTCTTGCCGCTATTTCGCCGGTTCGTCTTCGGATGCGTCCGCCTGCGCGGCGCGCGCCAGATCGGATTGCGCCAGCGTCCGCTTAAGGCCGCCGAGCAGTTCGTAAAGCTGCACCATGTCGGTGCGCTCCATGCTGCCGATCATGTCGTGGATCCAGCGCTGATGCACCGGCGCCATGGCGTCGAACGTGCGCTTGCCCTGCTTGGTCAGCCGCACCAGTTGCGCGCGCCGGTCGCCGGGCGCCGGGCGGCGCTCGACCAACCCCTCTTCGACCAGCCGGTCGATCAGGCCGGTCACGTTGCCGTTGGTGACCATCAGCCGCCGCGAGAGTTCGCCCATGGTCAATCCGTCGGGCGCGCGGTCGAGTTGCGCCAGCAGATCGAAGCGCGGAAACGTGATGCCGAATTCGTCGCGCAGCTTCTGCCGCACCGTGCGCTCGATCATGGTGGCGCAGGTCAGCAGCCGCAGCCAGCAGCGCAGATCCATGCGATCGTCGGCGGTCAGCCCGGTTTCGAAATCCGAGCGTTCGACGGGTTCGTCGGTTTCCAAGGTGCGCGCCATGGCTGCCCCTCTCACATCACTTCGCCGCCGGCCACGGGCACCGCCTGGCCGGTCATTGCGTGGGATTCCGGCAGCGCCAGGAAGCCGACCACGTTGGCGACCTCCTCCGGCTGCACGAGGCGGCCTTGCGGATTGCCGGTCGCCAATTGCGCGCGCGTATCGGCCTCGCTCTTGCCGGTCTTTTCCATGATGTTGCGGATCGATTCCTTGACCATGTCAGTCTCGGTGTAGCCCGGGCAGACCGCGTTGACGGTAATGCCGGTCTTGGCCAACTCGAGCGCCAGCGCGCGGGTCATGCCGACCACCGCATGCTTGGCGGCGACATAGCCCGAGACGTATCGATAGCCCAGCAGGCCGGCGGTCGACGCGATGTTGATGATACGGCCGAAATTCCTCTCCTGCATCGCGGGCAAGACGGCCTTGGTGCACATGAAGGTGCTGACTAGATTGACCTCGAGCATGGCGCGCAGGAACTTCACGTCCATGCGCTTGAACGGCATGGAATCGCCTCGGCCGGCATTATTGACCAGGATGCCGACTTCGCCGTTCGCCTTGACCGTGTCGATGAACACCTGCGTGACCGCGTCTTCGTCGGTGACGTCGGCGGCGAACGCGGTAACCGGCTTGCCGTAGCCGGCTTTGAGCACGGACGCCTGTTCATCGACGTGTTTTTGCGTGCGGCCGATCAAGGTGATGCGCGCGCCGAGCGCTGCCAGTCGATCGGCGCAAGCGGCGCCGATGCCGCGCCCGCCACCGGTGATGACGGCGTGCTGGCCGGCCAACGGTTGCGCCGCCAGTTTGACGCCTTGGGCGGTTTGGCTTGTCGATGTCGTCATCCGGCGAATCCCTTGCTGCCCGCGTGCCGGTCGGAAATCGCCGAACGCGGCGCGCTTTCCCGGTTGCATCGGGAAATTGTTTTAAGTATAAAATATATAGAGCTAAAATTTCAAGCCGCAGATGGTTGATCTTCTGCGACAGACGCGCACAGGATTCGAGACCGAGGAGAGCCGCATGCAGATCGTCAACCCGCCGGGCTGGCCCCGGCCCAAGGGCTATTCCAATGGCGTTTCGGCCAGCGGCAAGATGGTGTTCATCGCCGGCACGATCGGCTGGAATCCGATGACGGAAAAGATCGAATCGCCCGACTTTGTCGCCCAGTTCAAACAGGCGCTGATCAATATCAAAACGATCATGGCCGAAGCCGGCGCCAAGCCGGAGCACATGGCGCGCATGACTTGGTTCGTCACCGACAAGGCGGAATATCTCTCGCGCCTGGTCGAGGTCGGCGCCGCCTATCGCGAGATCATGGGCAAGAATTACCCGACCATGGCGGCGCTGGAAATCCGCGGGCTGATGGAGCCCGGGGCGAAGGTCGAAATCGAAACCACCTGCGTGCTGCCCGAATAGTTCCCGACGGTCCGGCGGCCCGCGACCGGCCGGTTGCGAGACCGCTTCGACAAAGCTGACGGCGCGCGCGCGCATGGCTATCATGGCCGCCATGGCAGCCGACCCGACCCTGCAGAAAGACATTGCCGCGCTGATCGATGCGAATCGCGAATTCTATCGCGCGTTCCGCGATCGCGACATGGAAGCCATGGAGAAATTGTGGGCGCGCGACCGGCCGGTCGCCTGCATCCATCCGGGCTGGGACGCGCTGACCGACTTCGAAGAGATCATGGAAAGCTGGCGGCAGATCTTCGCCGCCCCGCAGGGGCCCGACATCCGCCCGAAGAACGAGCAGACGTTTCTCCACGGCGATACCGCCTTCATCATCTGCCACGAGACGATGTCGCAGGGCGCGCTGGTGGCGACCAACATCTTCGTGCGCCAGCGCGGCGTGTGGCGGATCGCGCACCACCAGGCCGGACAGTTCATCCCGGTGCCGAAACAGGCCCGTCGGCCGCCCGGCACGCGCGTGCATTAAGCGGCGCCGTGGCAGTCAAAATCGAATCGACACCGTGAACGCGTCGACGATGAGGCGCGTCGCAATCGCCATGAGCAAGACGTCGCCATCCAGATACACGTATCGATACCCGGCCGGCGGCGACAGCCGCACCGCCAGATCGGGCGGCAGCGCCTGGAAGACGACCGACGCGGGCAGCGCCTGGTTGACGGCGTATTTCTTCGCCTGGCCGGGCGGCAGGCAGCCGTTGTTCTTCTTGGCCAGGCCCGGCGGGCAATTGCCGCGGGCGGCCTGCTGCGAGTAGTAGCCCTGGATTGCCGAGCGGTCGCCGACACCGATGGTCACCCCGCCGGGACTGCCGGGATTGCCGGGGTTACCGGGATTGCCCGGCTTGTTGCCGAGCCCCGGCGGGCCGTCGTTCATCTTGCCGGGCTTGACGCCGCCTTTGTCCGCAAGCGCGGGGCCTGCCGCGAGCAAGGCCGCCGCCAGGGCCAGCGCGAAAATGCGTCGAAGGTTCATGTCCTGTCTCCCGAATACCGGCAATTCCCTGAAGTCTAATACCGCGCCGGCTTCGCTGCCACGACGATCCACCGGTATCCGGATATGGGCCGCCTTGACGCGGCGAATCAGCCGGGCTGCCACCGGTCGAGGTTGGGCGACTGGCCCTGGAACTGCCAATCGAACGGCACCACGGCGCGGCGCAGAACCCAGGCACGCGGCCGGAACACCACGAAACGCTGCGCGCCAATCGAGGAATCGGCCCGCAGCTTGGGCAAGCCCGACGCATCGGGAACGATCTCGGCGGCGCCGGTCATTTGCAGCACATCGCCGGTGGCGAAATCGACGAACAGCAGACCGGCCTTCGCATTGACGGCGATATTGCCGAGCGTATTGAACAGGAAGTTGCCGCGATAATCCGGGAACACCAGGCGCCGCTCGTCCAGCACCTGCACGAAGCCCGGCTTGCCGCCGCGGTGCGAAACATCGACGCCGTGGCGGGGGTCGGTCGCATCGGCGCCATAGGCCGATGCGATGAAGAATGTATCCGCCGCCTCGATCAGCGGGCGGATCGGCGGCGACAACGCGCTGCCGCGAAGCGTGTCGATTCCGGCCACGACATCGCGTGCCGCGGCGCGCGGGCGCGGCAACCGGGCCTGGATATACTGCGGACAATTGCCGAACGACTGATCGACGAGAACATCGAAGCCGAGACCGTGCGCCTGCGGATATGCCATACCGTTCATCCGATTGCGGCGGCGTGTGTGCAGTTCGATGCCGAGAATTGCAACCGGCGCGGCGGGGCGCAGATTTTCCGCCAGCATGTCGCCGTGCTGCGGCAGCGCGCCGACGCGCAACCGCGCCGCTTCCGGCGCGCTGACGAAGCCGGGCCGGCCGGTCAATATCGACGCCCACGGGCGACCGTCCGCGTCGAGCGAGCCCACGAACAGGTACGATAGCTGCGCGAAGAAGCTCCGATGCTCGTCGGGCATGAAATCGCGGATCATGCGCTTGCCCATCGCCGCCACCTTGTCGCGCATGCCGGCCGCCTGCTGGACCAACAGTTCCCCGGCGTGAAACGGCGTCTCGGGCGTCTCTTTCATGGCCTGTCCTGCTGCATGGGTTGTCCTGTTTCTTGGCCTGTCCTGAAGCGCGACCGAGCGGTCGGCAAGCCATAGTCTCAATTTATACCGATCTGTATATTTCGTAAAGCCATGCTGTCGACGCACCTTGAGATGCGGTAATATTTAGAATATTGTTTATTTTTCAATGTATTAAACTGATTCTAAGGCGATCTGGCGACGTCTTTGCCGCGGTAGGTTGAATCCCAGAGCCAGCTCGGTATACAAACTGGTCTGAATACCAACCTTGAGGTCCACCGATGGCGAAAGCCGCCGCCAAACGCGATCTGCTGATTGAAACCGCACTGGCGCTGTTCAACCGGGACGGCATTCACGCGACCGGCATCGACACGATCCTGGCCAAGGCCGGCATCGCCAAGATGACGCTGTACAACCATTTCAAGTCCAAGGACGAGCTCGTGCTCGCTTGTCTGCGCCGGGCCGACGAAAAAACGCGCAACGGCTTCATGCGTCAGATCGAGCAGCGCGCGGGCGCGCCGCGCGAGCGGCTGTTGACACTCTTCGACGTGCTTGCCGATTGGTTTCGCGGCGCGGATTTCCATGGCTGCAATTTCGTCAACGCCTGTGCCGAATACACGCAGCCGAGCGATCCGATCCACCGCGCGGCCGCCGAGCACAAGCAACTGATGTTCGATTATATCGCGCATCTGGCGACGGCTGCCGGGGCGCCGGACGGAACGCTGGCCGAGCGGCTGGCGTTGCTGGTCGAAGGTGCGATCGCGATCGCGCACGTCTCCGGCGACAAAGGTTCCGCGGCTCGGGCCAAGTGCGCCGCCGCGGTGCTGATCGACGCGGCACTCGGCCCGGTGCCGTTCCGCGCCGGCTAGCGCGCACTTGTGTCGACGCCGGCTTCGTCGCGCTCGACCCAACGGCCGTGTCGCCGGCGGTCGAGATAGATTTCGCAGGTGCTGCACGGCACGTCCGCGCGCGCCGGCGCGCGGCCCTGCAGCATCGCGCGGGCGTGGCGCATGCGCTCGCCGTCGAGCACCGTGGACAACCCGTCGCGAAACGCGTTGCCGCCGAACTCGCCCCAGAAGTTGCGGCAGCATCCGAGTACGCGACCGTCCCAGTTGATCTGCGGACTGTCCCACAGCTGGTGGCACAGCGGATCCATGTAATCGGCGCCGGTGCGCGCCCTGTGGGCGGTTCGCGAAGCGTCCTCCAGACGGCCGGCGCGCTTGAGCATAGCTTCATCGATCGGCGGCGAGAACCGCTCGTCCCAATTCAACTTGACGAAGAACTTCATGTCCAATGCGGTCGCCTGCGCGCGTGCCGCTTCGATCTCGTGCTGGTTGTGGCCGAAAGCGATGAACTGCCACGTCAGTTCGGGAAACGGGCTGGCGTAGCGCCGCTTGTGTGCGTTGATCGTGCGGATGTTGGCCAGCACGCGTGCGAAATCGCCGCCGACGCGGTAGACGGCATAGGTTTCGGCACTTGCCCCGTCGATCGAGCACCGCAACGTGCGCAGGCGGTGCCGCACCAGCGCCTCGAGCACGTCGTCGCGCGCGTTGTTGAGGTTCGATCCGTTGTCGCAGCGCAACACCACGCCGCGCGCATCGGCATCGGCGAGAATTTGCCCCAGCTCGGGGTTGAGGAACGGTTCGCCGTAATTGGAGATTTCAATCTCGCGCACGCCCGGGTTGGCGTCGAGCAGTTGCCGGAACGCCGCCGCGCGCACGAAACCGGCGCCGAGCGTCCGCGCCGTTTCGCCGGTGGCCGTGGGGCACGACGGACAGCGCAGTTGGCATGCGGACGACAATTCCAGTTTGATGCTGGCGGGCCCTGCCGGTGGGAGGACGGCGGCGCTCATCGATTCGGCGCCCCGCCGGAAACGCAGCCACTGCGGCGATGACCTGGGGACGGCGGACGGCGGCTATGCATTCCCGAACCTTTAATCTGCCGGTAGCATGAGGCGAATTGCACCGCCGATCCATAGGCTTGCACAGACCGGAGGACCACACGATGAAGATCCGCATCGACCGCGACGGCCCGGTGACCGTGGTCACCATCGATCGCAAGGACGTGCGCAACGCGGTCGACAACGAAACCGCGCTGGCATTGCGCGAGGCGTTCCTCGGGTTCGATGCCGACGCGACGGCCAAAGTCGCGGTGTTCACCGGTGCGCACGGGCATTTTTGCGCCGGCTACGATCTGAAATCGCTGGCCGGCGCATCTTTGGAAAAAATCTACCAGCCGGAAGGCGACGGACCGATGGGCCCGTCGCGCCTGCTGCTGAGCAAGCCGGTGATCGCCGCGATCGAAGGCTTTGCGGTGGCCGGCGGATTGGAGCTGGCGTTGTGGTGCGATTTGCGCGTGGTCGCGGAGACGGCGACGTTCGGCGTGTTCTGCCGACGCTGGGGCGTGCCGCTGATCGACGGCGGCACGGTGCGCCTGCCGCGCTTGGTCGGCCAGGGCCGCGCGCTCGATATGATTTTGACCGGCCGCGTGGTGGGCGCGCGCGAAGCGCTCGATTGGGGTCTCGCCAACCGCGTCGTGCCGACCGGTCAAGCGCAGCAGGCGGCCGTCGAACTCGCCGAGGAGATCGCGCGATTTCCGGAACTCTGCATGAAGACGGATCGCATGTCGGCGCTGCGGCAATGGGATTTCGAGCTGGCCGAGGCGCTGCGCTTCGAGGGCCGCGAAGGCTTGGCGCCGCTCGAACAGGGTGCGCGCGAAGGCGCCGGAAGGTTCGCCGGCGGCAAAGGGCGCGGCGGAAATTTCGAGACGATTTGACGCCCGACGGGACATTGACCGGATGCCCCCGAGCCTGTACCGCTGACGGCGGTTCCAATGTGTCATCGAAATCCGCTTTGCCCGTGTCCTCCCGCAGTTTCCGCTACGTCCTGAAACGCAAGCTGGCCCACCCGATCGAACGCGCGCCGGGCCCGATCGCGCGGCCGCGCGACGCCGCCACGCTGATTCTGGTGCGCCGGAACGCGGACGCCGTGGAAGTGCTGATGGGACGGCGCTCGCGCAAAGCGTCGTTCATCCCCGACGCGTTCGTGTTTCCGGGCGGCCGGGTCGATCCGATCGATGCCGCGGTGGCGCCGGCGACGAGGTTGGACGAAGCCTTGATCCCGCACATGGCGGTCGGCGGCAGCGAAGCCCGCGCGCGCATGTTCGCGATGACGGCGGTGCGCGAGACCTTCGAGGAAACCGGCCTGCTGCTGGTGCGCCCGGGCGACGTCGGCGAACCGGGCGAAGGGCGCGGCAGCGACACGTGGCTTGAACTGCGCAACCGCAAGCTGGCGCCCGATCTGCGGCCGCTCGATTACGTGGGACGGGCGATCACCTCGCCCAACAGCAAGATCCGCTTTCACGCGCGCTTCTTCATGGCCGACGCGAAACATTGCCAAGGCACGCTCGGCGGCAGCGGCGAATTGTCCGACCTTGCCTGGATCCCGCTCGACGACGCGGCGAAACTGCCGATCGTCGACGTGACCGAATTCATGCTTGGCGAAATCGCGCGGCTGACCGCCGCCCCGGAAGACCGCGCCCGGGCGCGCCCGCTGTTCTCGTACCGAAATCAGGTCACTTACGTGCGCTACGGCTGAGCTCTACTGCTTCAGCCGGTACCGCGCATCGACCGACGGCGGACCATCGCACGTCACGACGCCCTGTTCGACCAGATGCAACATGGTTGCGAACACCGACCGCGCGGCCGCGCGGTGCAAGCTCACCGGCACATCCTTGTACATGCCGGGCACCATGTCGACGATCCGGTCAATGCCGCCCGCAAGACATGCCAGCACTTGCTGCTCGCGTTCCCGGCGGTGGGCGATGAAAGCCTTCACAAACGGCTTGGGATCGCGGATCGCGGTGCCGTGGGTCGGCCAATAGAGCTTGTCGTCGCGCTGCAAAAGCAATTCCAGGCTGCGCATATAGGCGGCCATGTCGCCGTCCGGCGGCGAGATGATGCTGGTCGACCAGCCCATGACATGATCGCCGCTGAACAGCGCCTGCTCTTCGCGCAGGCCGAAACAGATATGGTTCGACGTGTGACCCGGCGTGTGCACGGCTTCGACGCTCCATCCGCGGCCAGTCACCACGTCGCCGTGGCGCACCTGATGATCGGGATCGAAGGATTGGTCGCCGCCCTCCTCGACTTTCTCGCCTTGCTCGTGCCGGCCGCTGCCATGCGGACCGAACCCGTAGGTCGGGGCCCCCGTTGCCGCCTGCACCGCGCGGCAGGCCGGCGAGTGATCGATGTGGGTATGCGTGACCAGGATATGCGTCACGGTCTCCCCGCGAATGGCGTCCAGCAGCGCATCGACATGCTCCGTCATGTCGGGGCCTGGATCGACGATCGCGACTTGGCCCTTGCCGATGATGTAGGTGCCGGTGCCGTGAAACGTGAACGCGCTCGGGTTGCGCGCGATGACGCGCCGAATCAGCGGCGTCAGGGTCGCGACCTTGCCGTACTCGAACGACATGTCGCGGTCGAAAGGGATTTGGACGGGCATAATTGGAGGTAACGGCAAGCGGGTGCCGGTGTCAAACGAAGTTGATTCGATCCCGTTCCCCTCGAGGCAAAGGCCTGGGGATTTGGTTCAAGCGGATTGGTCTGTCGGGCGGCGCTTGCGTATTCGCGCTTTCGCCTTGGCCGGTCGCGCAAGTCGCTCGATGCGTTTCGCGGCCATGTCAACCGCGTCCGCCTCGAATTCGCGGTACGCGCGCACGACCGCCTGCCCAAGTGGCGTGACCTTCGCGCCGCCGCCGCGCTCGCCGCCGTGCATCGCCTGCACCAAGGGCGCATCGAATACATTGTTGAGTGCCTCGACCAATTGCCAGGCGCGGGTATAGGCCATGCCCATTTCGCGCCCAGCGGCGGATATAGAACCCAGCTTGCCGATCAGCTCGAGCAGGCGGATCTTGCCGGGCCCAAGCGCACGTTCGGCGTCGAAATCGATGCGAATATTGAGCTTCACGTGGCAGATCTCCGCGCCGCAGGTCGGATGACAGGCGCTCGTGCACCCGATATAGTTACACGACTATATCGCACAGGCAACCGACAATCAGGGGCCGGCATGAAGGCGTGGCGAACGATCTTAGTGAGCATGATGGCGGCCATGATCGTCTGGAGCGGCATCACGCTTTCGGCGCGCGCGGCGAACGAACCGATCATAGCGGCGGCAGCCGACTTAAAGTTCGCGCTCGACGAAATAGCTAACCAATTTCGCAATAACACAGGACGCATCGTGAAACTCAGTTTTGGTTCGTCGGGAAACTTTACCCGCCAAATCGAGCAGGGCGGCCCCTTCGAGATGTTCTTATCGGCCGACGAAAGCCTAGTGTTCAAACTTTCCGATCAAGGCTTGACCCTGGATCGCGGTGCACTCTATGCCGTTGGCCGAATTGTCATTTTTATACCTCAGGGTTCTCCACTTAAGCCAGATGGTTCACTGATGGACCTTGTGGCAGCGACGGCGGATAAACGACTCAAGCGCTTCACGATTGCCAACCCAGAGCATGCTCCCTACGGACAAGCGGCCATGCAAGCGCTTCAGAAAGTAGGCATCTGGGACAAGATCGGCGCTTCACTGGTGCTGGGGGAAAATGCCGCGCAAGCGACGCATTTCGCCCTTTCCGGCTCGACCCAGGGCGGCATTATTCCGTACTCATTATCGCTGGCCCCGGAGGTTGCCAAACATGGACAGGCGGCACTGATACATGAACATTTACACGCCCCCCTGCGCCAACGCATGGTCTTGCTTAAGCGTGCCGGAGAAACTGCGCGTCTATTCTTCGCTTACATTCAATCGCCGCCATCGCGCGCGAGTCTGAAGCGATACGGCTTCGTACTACCCGACGAATTGCCGTGAAGGATTGAGATGGATTGGCAGGCGCTCAGCCTTTCCCTGCGTCTCTCGGCCTGGACCGTGGCCGTGCTGCTGCCGATCGGCATCTTGATCGCGCGCGCGCTGGCGTTCCGGGAGTTTCGCGGCAAGTCGCTGATCGAAGCGTTGATCGCATTCCCGCTCGTGCTGCCGCCGACCGTGCTCGGCTATTACCTGCTGGTATCGCTCGGCGGGGCGAGCGCGCTCGGCCGATTTCACGAATGGGCGTTCGGCGGCACGCTGGTGTTCAGCTTCGAGGGCCTGCTGATCGCCTCGATCATCGCCAATCTGCCGTTCGCCGTGCAGCCGATGCAACTCTCGTTCGGCGCCATTCCGCGCGACGTTCGCGAAGCCGCCTGGTGCAGCGGGCTGTCGCGCCGGACCACGTTCTGGCGCATCGAGCTGCCATTGGCCTGGCCCGGCCTGCTGGCTGCCTTTGCGCTCACGTTTGCGCACACGCTGGGCGAGTTCGGCGTGGTGCTGATGGTGGGCGGCAACATACCCGGCGAAACGCGCACCTTGTCGGTCGCGATCTATGACCGCGTGCAGGCGTTCGACTCGCAGGCCGCCGATATCATGGCCGCGGTTCTGCTGTTGCTGGCTATGACGGCCATCGCCATCGTATACGGCCTCGCGCGGCGGCGGCCCAACCATGGCTGAGCCGCCCGCAAACAATCCCGCGCCGGCCGGCGGCATCGCGGTTTCGTTGCGCCAGGCGGCGCCGATTCCGCTCGATGCGAAGTTTGACTGCGCACCTGGCGAACTGCTCGCCTTGGTCGGCCCGTCGGGCAGCGGCAAGACGACGATCCTGCGCTGCATCGCCGGCCTGGTGCGACCGCGGAACGGCACCGTGCGCTGCGGCGACGATGTTTGGCTCGATACCGAGCGGCGCATCCAGCGTTCGCCGCAGGATCGACGCGTCGGCTTCGTGTTTCAGGATTACGCACTGTTCCCGCATCTCTCGGCGCTCGACAATGTGGCGTTGGCGGTCGGCGCGCCCGGCCGAAGTGCGCGCCGCAACCGCGCGCAAGCACTGCTGGCGCAGGTGCATTTGGATGGCTTGGAGGCCCGCAAGCCGGCCGCATTGTCGGGCGGCCAACGGCAGCGCGTGGCGTTGGCGCGTGCCCTGGCGCGCGACCCGGCCGCCCTGTTGCTGGACGAGCCGTTCGCCGCCGTCGACCAGGTGACGCGGCGCAAACTGCTGGCCGAGCTGATGGCATTGCATCGGCGCATCGCGATTCCGACCATCCTGGTCACCCACGATTTGAACGAAGCCGCTTCGCTGGCCGATCGCCTGTGCGTCCTGCACCGCGGCGTGACCCTGCAAGAGGGCACGCCGGACCACGTCATGAACAAGCCGCGCGACGCCCAAGTGGCGCAGCTGCTGGATCTTGCCAACCTGTTCGCCGGCCGCGTCGTCGAACATCGCGTGGACCGGGGCGTAAGCGTGCTGCAATGGGGATCGAACCGCCTGGAAGCCGCGCTCGATACGCGTTTTGCGCCGGGCGCCGCGGTCGACTGGGTCATCCCGACCTCCTACATCGTCCTGCATCGGCCCGATCGCCCGTCGCGCGGCGAACGCGAGAATGCGGTCGGCGGCACGATCGTCGACCAAACGCCGTTCGGCGACAATACGACGTTATTCCTGCGCGTGGACGGCAGCACCGAGACGTTGTCTTTCAACGTCGGCACGCACACGGTCCGCCGCAACGCGATCCGAGCCGGCACGACGTTAACCGTATCGCTGCTGGCGGACGGCATTCACCTGATGCCGACGTCCGGCAACGCGGCCTGAAGCGATTCTTGTTGCGCAGTTGGTAACTGGCCGTTAGGGCAGGTACTGTTACTAGTAGCGCGCGGATTGCGGCTTTGGGGTGCCATGACCGATGTGAACCTATTCGCGGGCGAGAGCCTGCGCAGTTCGTTCGGCGAAATGTCGGAACGATTCTCGGAGCGTTTCGGCGCAAGCGTGACGGCGACGTTCGGCCCGTCCGGCCTGCTCGCCGAACGCATCGCGCGCGGCGAACGCTGCTGCGTGTTCGCGGCGGCCGATCTGGCGAGCGCCGAAAGCGTTGCCGCCAAGACGGCGGCACCGGTCATCGTGTTCGCCCGCAACATGATCGGCGCGTTGGCGAACGCGCGCCTGAAGGCGGCCACCACGTCGCTGCTCTCGTTGATGCTGGACCCGCGCATCCGCCTCGGCATCGCCACCCCGAAAGCCTCGCCCGCCGGCGACAGCGCGTGGGAAATTTTCCGTCGCGCCGACATTGCGCGGCCGGGCAGTTTCGCCGTGTTGTCCGCCAAGGCGCTCAAACTGGTCGGCGGCCGCGATTCGCCGCAGCCGCCGCGCGGCCAGGACCTTTACGTGTGGCTGATCGAAAGCGATCAGGTCGACATCTTCCTGACCTACCGCACCAACGCCATGCCCGCCGCGCGCTCCAGCGCAGCACTGGACTTCATCGAGCTGCCGGACATTCTGTCGATCGGCACCGATTACGGGCTGATCGTCACCAACGACCAGAATCCGCTGGCGGCGAAATTCGCGTTGTTCGTCATGTCGCCGGAAGGCCAGCGCATTCTCGGTCGGCACGGTTTCAAGACGGTGAACGAGCCGGCGCTGCGACCGTCGATTCCGGATCTGCGGCCCTAGTCTGTTCGACGCCGGTCACAGGTACGCCACAAGTTCATCGATACCCGACCGGACAGCCGAGCGGCCCTCCTGCGCCGCCGCGCTGGAGGGCCGCTCGGTCCTAATCCAGGCGCGTTACGCGTAGGCGCAGCGAGTTCGCGATGACGCTCACGGACGATAGCGCCATCGCGGCGGCGGCAATGATCGGCGACATCAACAGTCCGAAGAACGGGTAGAGCACACCGGCGGCCACCGGAACGCCCGCCGCGTTGTAGACGAAAGCGAACAAGAGATTCTGACGGATATTGCGCATCGTCGCCTGCGACAGGCGGCGGGCACGCAGGATTCCGGTCAGATCGCCCTTGAGCAGCGTCACGCCGGCGCTCTCGATTGCGATATCCGTTCCCGAGCCCATGGCGATGCCCACGTCGGCAACCGCGAGCGCCGGCGCGTCGTTGACGCCGTCTCCGGCCATCGCGACCACGCGGCCTTCGCGCTTCAGCTTTTCGACCACGGCGCTCTTTTGATCCGGCAGGACTTCCGCCTCCAGCTCTTCGATGCCGAGCCGGCGGGCGATCGCTTCCGCCGTCGTCCGATTGTCGCCGGTCAGCATGACGACGCGGATGCCTTCCCTGCGCAACATGGCCAATGCTTCGGGTGTCGACGCCTTGATCGGGTCGGCGATGGCGAAAATGCCCGCTGCGGCGCCGTCGATTCCCGCGAATATCGCCGTGGCGCCGTCGCGCCGCAGGTTGTCGGCGGCGGCCGAGAGTGCGCCCGTTTCGATCCCGTGTTCCTTGAGGAACGACGCGCTGCCGAGCACGATGGCCCGCCCTTCGACGACGCCGGTGGCGCCTTTGCCGGTCGGACTGTCGAATTCCGTCACCGCTGCGAGCGCAAGCGAGCGCGTCTCGGCGGCGGCGACGATGGCGAGCGCTAGCGGATGTTCGCTGGCACGCTCGACGCTCGCCGCGAGGCGCAGCAATTCGCCCTCGGCGAATCCCGTCGCCGGCACGATCGCGGTGACCGACGGCTTTCCTTCGGTCAGAGTTCCGGTCTTGTCGACGACGAGCGTATCGACTTTTTCCATGCGTTCGAGCGCTTCGGCATTCTTGATCAGAAGACCGCTTTGCGCGCCGCGGCCGACGCCGACCATGATCGACATTGGCGTCGCCAAGCCGAGTGCGCAGGGACATGCGATGATCAGAACAGTGACGGCGGCGACCAGCCCGAACGGTATGCGCGGCTCCGGCCCCCAGATCGACCAAACGCCGAACGCGATGAGCGCCACGGCAATCACCACCGGCACGAACCATCCCGAGACCTGATCGGCCAGGCGCTGGATCGGCGCCCGGCTGCGCTGCGCCGCGGCGACCATCTGGACGATGCGCGACAGCAACGTGTCGCGGCCGACCTTCTCGGCCGCAATTACGAGCGCGCCGGATTGGTTCATGGTCCCGCCGATCAACCGATCGCCACCGGTCTTGGTCACCGGCATCGACTCGCCGGTGACCATCGACTCGTCGATCGACGAGCGGCCTTCCAGGACGAGCCCGTCGACCGGCACCTTCTCGCCCGGGCGCACCCGCAACCGGTCGCCGACTTGAACCAGTTCGAGTCCGACTTCCTCTTCCGAATCGTCAGTTTTAAGCCGCCGTGCGGTCTTGGGCGCAAGATCGAGCAGCGCGCGGATCGCGCCGCTGGTTTGTTCGCGCGCCCTGAGTTCGAGGACCTGCCCGAGCAGCACGAGCACGATGATCACCGCGGCGGCCTCGAAATAGACCGCGACCGAGCCGTCGTGGCCTCGGAAGGCCGGCGGGAAAACGCCGGGCGCAAGGATCGCCGATATGCTGTAGAGCCAGGCGACGCCGGTGCCCATTGCAATCAATGTGAACATGTTCAGATTGCGCGTGCGCAGCGATTGCGCGGCGCGCACGAAGAACGGCCAGCCGGCCCAGAGCACGACCGGCGTGGCCAGCGCGCCCTGAATCCAATATGAAACTTGGCTGGAAATGAAGGCGTGGAGGCCCGCCAGGTGGCCGCCCATCTCGAGCGCGACGACCGGAAGCGCGAGACCGAGACCGATCCAGAAGCGCCTGGTCATGTCGATCAGTTCTTCGTTCGGCGCCGCATCCGCCGATACGAGCTCGGGTTCGAGCGCCATGCCGCAAATCGGACATGCGCCCGGCCCGACCTGACGGATCTCGGGGTGCATCGGGCAAGTATAGATCGTGCCATCGGGCACCTTTTCGATCGGCGCCGCCTCGTGTTTCAGATAGCGCGCCGGATCGGCCACGAACTTGGTTCGGCAACCTGCAGAGCAGAATGAAAACGATTGGCCATCGTGGATTGCGTGATGGGGCGTGGCATGCGAATCGACATCCATGCCGCATACCGGGTCCTTGACTTTCCGGATATCGGCGACCGCGGAGTGCGCACCGTGTCCGTGCGAATCCACGCTCGCATGGTGATGCTCGTGCGCTTTGCCGACGCCGTGCGCGCAGGCGGTGTGGTCGCCGTGCGGCCGACCCGATTGTTGACTGGCCATCGTCGTGTCTCCTTATGAGCCGCAAATACTCCCAGGGGGTATAATAGGATTGATTTCTATACCTGGCGGGGGTATATGTCAAGCATGCACGAGAACACCAAGCTTTCCTGCCGGAAACGACTGAACCGTATCGGAGGCCAAGTGCGCGGCATCGCGCGCATGGTCGACGAGGACAGGTATTGCATCGACGTGGTGACGCAGCTGGCCGCCGTGGGCGCGGCGTTGCGGCGCGTCGAGGAAGAGATTCTGCGCGACCATGTCTCGCACTGCGTCGAACAAGCGATCGCCAGCGGCGACTCCGACGCACAACGGAAGAAAATCGCCGAGTTGATCGACGTGCTCGGCAAATCGCACCGCTAGCGCGGTTTTCAAATGTTCCGACCGGTTCCGGCTTGCCGGACGACCGCTCGATGCGAAGCCGACCGCCGCCGGGCGAATAATTGCCGCTTCCGGGTCTGCGGCCTTAAACGCCCGGCCGTTTGTAGGCGCCGACGCCGACGATGAAATCACCGACGCGGATCACGTAACTGGCCTTCGGCTGGCGTTGGCGGTTGCAGGGGTTGAACCAACTGTATTCGACCCAGCCCTGCCCCTGTTCGCGCGCCACGCGCAATATTTCGCCGACGATGGTCGAATTGCCGTCCGGGCTGAAATAGATGCGCGCGCCGACCGATTCCTGCCACGCGCCGCTGGCGCGCAAGATGCCCTCGAAATCGAGCACGAACACGTATAGATCGCCGGCGATGAACGGGCCGTTCCGGTTCATGAAAGCGGCAAACGCGGCTTCCGGCCCGTGTACGCGCATGAAGGCCGCCGCGCGTTCGGCGTGCGACTTGGCCATCTGCTCGGTCGCGAGGCTGCACTCGGTTGCCTGCGCCGGCACGCCTGCCAGCGCCAGTCCAAGCCACAAGAGGAAGAGAAGCTTGCGCATCGCCTCGCCCGTTCCAGGACGCGCACTGTAGCATGCCGAGCGGCGGAACGGACCGGCTAGAGTTCGACCTGGGTTCCGAGTTCGACCACGCGGTTGGTCGGGATGCCGAAGAAATCCGTGGCGCTGACGGCATTGCGCGTCATCCAGAAGAATATCTTCTCGCGCCACAGCGCCATCAGCGGCCGCACCGCCGGGATCAGATGCTCGCGGCCGAGGAAGAACGAGGTATCGGCCAGGTTGAATTCGACGCCGCGCTTCTTGCACAGCGCGAGCGCCGCCGGCACGTTCGGCCGTTCCATGAACCCGTAGCGCACCGTGATCCGCCAGAAATTCTTCTCCAGCGGGTCGATCGACACGCGCTGGTCCGCCGCCATGCGCGGGATTTCCTCGGTTACGACGGTCAGCAGAACGACCCGGTTATGCAGCACTTTGTTGTGCTTCAGATTATGCAGCAGCGCGAACGGCACACCATGCTGCGTGCTGGTCATGTAGATCGCCGTGCCCGGCACGCGCAGCGGGTGCGTATCGGTGACGCGCGACAGGAACAGATCCAGCGACAAGCTGCTCTCCCGCAGATTGTCGGACAGAATCCGCCGGCCGCGCTTCCAGGTGACCAGCAGCGTGAACAGCACCGCGCCGATGATCAGCGGGAACCAGCCGCCGTCGCTGACTTTGATCAGCGTCGATCCGACGAACAGCACGTCGACGAACAGAAAACTGCCGGCGACGGCGAAAGCCAGCCACGGGCTCCAGTCCCATTTGTTGCGCATGACCACGAAGATCAGGAACGTGTCCGCCGCCATCGTCAGCGTCACGGCAATCCCGTAGGCGTTCGCCAGATTCGAGGAGGATTGGAACAGCAGCACGAGCGCGACCACCGCCACGCACAGCATCCAGTTGACCTGCGGGACGTAGATCTGCCCGATTTCGCTCTCTGACGTGTGCTCGATGCGCAGGCGCGGCCAGTAACCGAGCTGGACTGCCTGGCGGCTGACCGAGAAGGCGCCCGAGATCACCGCCTGCGAGGCGATCACGGTCGCCATCGTCGACAGGATCACCATCGGGTACAGCAGCGATTCGGGCACGATAAGATAAAATGGATTCACCGCCGCGGCGGGATCGCGAATGATCAGGGCGCCCTGGCCGAAATAATTGATCATCAGGGCCGGCAGCACGAAATAGAACCAGACCAGGCGGATCGGCCGGCGGCCGAAATGGCCCATATCTGCGTAAAGCGCCTCGGCGCCGGTGAACGCCAGCACCACAGCACCCAAGACCAAAAAGCCGAGCCATTTGTGCTCGACGAACATCTGGATCGCGTGCCATGGGTTGAGCGCCATGAACACGCGCGGCTCGAAAATAAGTTCCTTGAAGCCGAGCACCGCCAGGCAAAAGAACCAGACGCACATGATCGGCCCGAACAATCGGCCGACGCGCGCGGTGCCGCGGCGCTGGATCACGAACAGGCCGACCAGGATCGTCAACGCGATCGGCACGATATAGGGCTTGAACAAGGGCGTCGCGATCTCAAGCCCCTCAACCGCCGACAGGACGGAGATGGCGGGCGTGATCATGCCGTCGCCGAAAAACAGCGCCACGCCGAACATGGCGATGAAGACGATCAGTTTACGGTCGCGCCCGTCCTGCTTGCCGCCGGTGCGCAGCGCTAGCGCCATCAGCGCCAGCGTACCGCCCTCGCCGCGGTTGTCCGCACGCATGACGAAGGTAACGTACTTGACCGAGACGACGACGGTCACCGACCAGAAGATCAGCGACAGCACGCCGATGACGTTTTCCGGCGTCGGCTTCAGGCCGGCGTGCGCAAAACATTCCCGAAGGGTGTAAAGAGGGCTGGTGCCGATGTCGCCGTAGACGACACCGAGTGCGCCCAGCGCCAATGCAGAAAACTTGCTGCCGTTGCCGCTCGGCTGCCCGTCGGTTTGGGCCATGTACGCCGGTCTCCCCGTGCCCCGTATGCAGTGTCCCGGGGACGTATGGGAGGCGGATAATAGTCCCGCCATCGGGGCCGCGTGCGGACAGTTTGTCGCAGCATTAATACCATGAAACGACTAGGCATTTGGCCAAACGGCGGCCACCGGGCGCAGCCCGGGCGCAAGCTGCCCGGCTGCGTGTTCACGGTTTGCCGGCGAAGCACCGGTCGGCCGGACGGAAGTTTCGATGCACCGATCTCACCGGTGACGCAATTCGTCTATGTGACTGAATCGGTGCGGGAATCGCGCCGCGCCCAGAGCCACAAGCTTGTTGTCGGTAGGCGGCAAAACGGGCAGTGTTGATTTCTTAGGGAGCCTCGCGCAGCGAGGGCGGCAGTGACCGAACAAGTGCGCTACACGAATGGCGCCGCAACGGGCCGCGCAGCGGACCCAACGGCCCGAACGGCGGCGGACGAAATCTTGCTCGAGGTCGACGATCTGCATGTGCATTTCGCCACCTCGCGCGGGTTGGTGCGCGCGGTCGAGGGCGTTTCCTACATGGTCAGGGCCGGCGAGATCGTGGCCCTGGTCGGCGAATCCGGCTGCGGAAAATCGGTTTCATCGCTGGCGATCATGCGCCTGCTGCCGAAGCCCGCGGCGCGAATCGTTTGCGGGCGCATCCTGTTCGAGGGTCGGGATCTGTTGACGCTGTCGGACCGCGATATGCGCACGATTCGCGGCCGCGACATCGCGATGATCTTTCAGGATCCGATGACGTCGCTCAACCCGGTCTTGACCATCGGGCTGCAGATCGCCGAACCACTGACCATTCACCTGAAGATGGCCAGGGCAACGGCGCGGGCGCGCGCGATCGAACTGCTGCAAATGGTCGGCATGACCGATCCCGAGCGGCGGCTCGAGCAATACCCGCATCAGCTCTCCGGCGGCATGCGCCAGCGCGTGATGATCGCCATTGCGCTGGCGTGCAATCCGAAGCTGCTGATCGCCGACGAGCCGACCACCGCGCTCGACGTGACGATTCAGGCGCAGATATTGGAGCTCATGCGCGATCTGGCGCGGCGGCTGAACATCGCGCTGATCATCATCACCCACAATCTGGGCATCGTTGCGCGCTACGCCGACCGCGTGAACGTGATGTATGCCGCGCGCCAGATCGAACAGGGCACCGCCGACGACGTGTTTCTGCGCCCGCGCCACCCCTATACGCTGGGCCTGCTTCGCTCGGTGCCGCGGCTCGACCGGCCGCGCGGCGCGCATCTGCAGACGATCGACGGGCTGCCGCCCAACCTGCTCGATCCGCCGGCGGGTTGCCGCTTTGCGCCCCGCTGCGGATTTCGCATCGAGCGATGCGCCGAGGACCCGCCGCTGATCGAATCGCAGCCCGGGCACAGGGCGGCGTGTTGGCGCCAGGACGAGGTGGCCGCCATCGGCGTGACCTATCCGGCGCCGTCGCAGAACCAAGCGGATACGGCCAGCACGCAGCCGGTCGTGTTGTCGGTCGGTGGCCTGCGCAAATATTTCAACGTTTCGCGCGGCGGTAAGAAAACCACCGTGCGCGCGGTGGATGATGTGTCGTTCGCGGTGCACAAAGGCGAGACGCTCGGGCTGGTCGGCGAATCCGGCTGCGGCAAGACGACGGTGGGCCGGTTGATCCTGCGGCTCGAGCAGCCGACGGCCGGCACCATTCGCATCGAAGATCAGGATGCTGCCGCGGCAAGCGGCACGGCCTTGCGCGCGCTGCGACGGCGCATCCAAGTGATCTTTCAGGACCCCTACGCTTCGCTCAACCCGCGCATGACGATCGGACAGATCATCGCCGAACCGATGCTGGTCCACGGGCTGCAGCCGAACCGCGCGGCGGCGCAGCGTCGCGTCGAGGAGCTGCTCGTACTGGTTGGCCTGTTTCCGTATATGGCGGACCGCTATCCGCATGAAATGTCCGGCGGCCAGCGCCAGCGCGTCGGTATCGCGCGCGCGCTGGCGATGGAGCCGTCGATCATCGTTTGCGACGAGCCGGTGTCGGCGCTCGATGTATCCATTCAAGGCCAAATCATCAACCTGTTGGACAACCTTCAGCGGCGACTAGGCCTGACCTACCTGTTCATCGCGCACGACCTCGCCGTGGTGCGCCACATCTCGCACCGCGTCGCCGTGATGTATCTCGGCCGGATCATGGAAATCGCCGAGCGCGACACGCTCTATGCCCGGCCGCTGCATCCCTATACCAAGGCGCTGCTGGATGCGGCGCCGATACCGGATCCCGTCGTGGAGCGCGCGCGGCCGCCGCGCACACTGGGTGGCGAAATACCGTCGCCGCTGACGCCGCCGTCCGGGTGCGTCTTCCATTCACGCTGCCCGCAGGCGAGCGATGAATGCCGTGCCGAAATTCCGGCGTTGCGCGAAATAGCGCCCGGCCAGTTCGCCGCCTGCCTCAAATTATGAAATGATCACGCACCAACGGAGGGACGACGACATGATGCTCAAAAGGTTCAGGAATTTGGCCGCGGCTGTTGCGGCGGGGGTCGTCGGCATGGCGAGCGCCGCCGTGGCGCAGGATCAGCCGAAGCGCGGCGGCGTGCTGGTGTTCGCCATCAGCGCCGAGGCGCCGCATTACGATTGTCATGGCCTGGACACCTTCGCCTCAATCCATCTGGTCGGCGCCTATTACTCGACGCTCCTGAAGTTCGACCTCAAGAAATACCCTGGCGTGACCGGCGATCTGGCGAAATCCTGGGCGGTATCGCCCGATGGATTGACCTATACGTTCAAACTGCACAACAACGTGACGTTTCACGATGGCTCGAAGCTGACGTCGGCCGACGTGAAAGCGACCTACGAGCGGTTGCGCAATCCGCCGACCGGCGTGGTCTCGACACGCAAGGCGACGTTCGAGGACATCGCCGGCATCGAAACTCCCGACGACGAGACGGTGATCTTCAAGCTCAACGCCGCCAACCCTGCGATGCTGCAGCATTTCGCCTCGCCCTGGAATTGCGTCTACAGCGCCGAAAAACTGAAAGCCGACCCGCGCTTCCCGATCACCAACGTGTTGGGCAGCGGCGCATTCAAGCTCAAAGGACACGTCAAGGGCGCCTATCACGAGGGCGTGCGTAACGAGAAATACTTCAAGCCCGGCCTGCCATACCTGGACGGCATCAAGGGCGTCTTCGTGTTCCAGTCGGCTGCGGCGGTGAACGCACTTCAAGGCAATCAAGTGCAGGCCGAGTTCCGCACCATCTCGCCGGCCGATCGCGACCGTCTCAAGCAGGCGATGGGCGACAAGATGCGCATCGAGGAATCGAGCTGGACGCTGAACATCCTGATTACCTTCAACACCAAGAAGAAGCCGTTCGACGACGCCCGCGTAAGGCGCGCGCTATCGATGGCGATCGACCGCTGGACGGCCAGCACGGCGCTGTCGAAGACTTCGGTATTGAAGGCTGTCGGCGGGGTCATTCGCCCCAGCGCCGAGTACGCGACGCCGGACGCCGAACTGGCGAAACTGCCAGGCTTCAGCAAGGACATGGCAAAGGCGCGCGACGAGGCGAAAAAGCTGCTCAAGGATGCTGGCGTGCCGGATCTGAAGTTCGCGTTGCTCAATCGCTCGATAGCACAGCCCTATACGATCGCCGGGGTCTACATGGTCGATCAGTGGCGTCAAATCGGCGTGACTGTGGATCACAAGCAGCAGGAAACTGCGCCGTACACGTCGGCGCTCGCGAGCAACAATTTCGACGTAGCGATCGATTTCTCAAACCTGTTCATGGACGAGCCGACCCTCGGGCTGTCGAAGTACATTTCGAGCGACCGCGCACCAGAAAACCGCTCGGGCATCATCGACCGGGAGCTGGACAACCTATTCGACAAGCAGCGCCGCGCGACCGACCCGAAAGTACGCGCCGAGCTGATCCGCGCGTTCGAAAAGCGCACCATGGAACAGGCCTACTCGGTGCCGTTCCTGTGGTGGCACCGCATCGTGCCGACCAATGCCGTGGTGCGCGGCTGGAACATGTCGCCGAGCCACCTGCTCGGCATGGATTTCAGCGAGGTCTGGCTGGCCCAGTAAGACAGCGCACCGGCTCGGCGCCGAACCCTCATGATCCGCTACATCGCGCAACGGCTGCTGTTGACCCTACCGACGCTGATCGGCGTGGCCGTGCTGATCTTCCTGTTGCTACGTGTGGTGCCGGGCGACATCGTGCGGGTCAAACTCGAAGGCGACGGCGGCCGGCCGACCGCCGAGGTGATCGAGGCCGAACGCAAGCGCCTCGGCCTCGATCGACCGCTCGGCAGACAGTTCGTCGACTGGATGACGGGTTTGGCGGTGCTCGATCTCGGCAAGTCGATGTGGACCGAGCGGCCGGTCGCGCAGGAGATCGGCGTGCGCCTCGAACTGTCGCTGCAGCTTGCGGTGATGGCGACCATCATCGCCATCGCGATCGCGATTCCGCTCGGTACGCTGTCCGCCCTGTTCAAGGACAGGTGGATCGATTACGTGATCCGCATCGTGACCATCGCCGGACTTGCCGTGCCGTCGTTCTGGCTCGGCATGCTGATCGTGCTGGGGTTGCTGTATGGATTCGGCTGGCTGCCGCCGGTGACGTTCACGTCGTTCTTCGTCGATCCGGCCGCCAATCTGGCGCAACTGATCTGGCCGGCGCTTGCGGTCGGTTACCGCTACGCGGCGGTCGTCGCGCGCATGGTCCGCTCGTCGATCGTCGAAGTGATGAAGGAAGACTATATCCGTACCGCGCGCGCCAAAGGCGTCTACGAAAAATCGGTCGTCATGCGCCATGCCATGCGCAACGCGCTGTTGCCCGCGATCACCGTCATCGGGCTCGAATTCGCGTTCCTGATCGGCGGCCTGGTGGTGACCGAGCAGGTGTTCAATTTGAACGGCATCGGCATGCTGTTCGTGCAGTCGGTAAGCAAGAACGATTTCGTGATGATTCAAGGCATGGTGCTGATGCTGGCGCTGATCTTCGTCGCGGTGAACCTGATCGTCGATCTGCTGTACGCGGCGCTCGACCCGCGCATACGGGTTCGGTGACGACGGCGATGGCGGAACCGGCACCCTTCCCCGCACCCATCCCAGGCACCGCGCCCCGCCGCCGCTCGGCGATCGGCGCGTTCATGCGCGCGCAGCCGCTCGGCTTTGCGGGCGCGGTGATCATCACGATCATGCTGCTGGCCGGGATTTTCGCCGACGTGGTGGCGCCATACGATCCCCTGGCGGCGGACGTTACCGCGCAATTGGCGCCGCCGTCCTGGCAGCACCCGCTCGGCACCAGCGCGCTCGGCCACGATATTCTGAGCAAGATTATCTACGGCGCGCGCACCGCCCTGGTGATCGGTTTCGCGGCATCGTTCATCGGCTGTACCGCCGGCGCCGCGATCGGCATCGCCTCGGCCTATTTCGGGGGCACCATCGACCTGATCGTGCAACGCTTCGTGGAAATTCTGTTATCGTTCCCGATCATCGTTCTTGCCGTCGTCGTGGTTGCAATGCTCGATCGGGTGCGCGTGTGGGGCATCGACCTGACGCTGATCGCGGCCATCGCGATTCCGATTCTGCCCAAAGTCGCGCGCGTCATCCGCGCCGCGGCCCTATCGATCCGCGAGATGCCGTACATCGACGCCGCGCGCGCCGCCGGATTCTCGAGCCGGCGGATCATTTTCCGGCACATCGCGCCGAACGTGGCGGCGCCGTATCTGATCTTGCTGACCGCCTACATGGCGCAGGCCATCCTGCTCGAAGCGTCGCTGTCTTTTCTGGGCCTCGGCGTGACCGAGCCGACGCCGGCCTGGGGCCTGATGCTCGCCGGCGATGCCGGCAGCCTGTACAATCAGGCGCCGTGGCTGATTATCTTTCCGGGCCTGGCCATTTCCCTGGCCGTGTTCGCCTTCAACCTGTTCGGCGATGCGCTCCGCGATTGGCTCGATCCGAAATTCAAAGCATAGAAAATTAAGAATCGCCGCAGATTTTTAAGCTCTTGCGCAACTCAAGGTTAATTTTTATAGCGCCGCGAAATCGACCTTTTGTCCTTATTTTTCAATGAATTAATCATACCTTTCCTCGGCAGGCCAATCAAGCCCTAGCGATTCCGGGGCCCATTTAAACTTTTCTTCAGCGTTCTGGCGCAAGCTTCGATGCGTCAACCGGGCGCAACACCGCGCCGCTTCAACCGAAGAACGCTTTATGTCCGGCTTCCGCTCGCTTTGGATCGAAGGGCCGCAAGACCGTCTGCCCGGCAACGAAGTACGCGTTGCCCAGGCCATGACTCTCAGCGAGCATTTGCCGATTATCGCGGCCGTCAATTTGATCAACGGCATCCTCACCGCCTGCTTCTTCTGGGGCGAGGTTGAGCATTATCTGCTGCTGGGTTGGCTCGGAATCGTCGCGCTCTTTTCGCTGCACCATATCCGGCGGCGCATGCGCCATCGCCGGCGTAAGATGCCGGCCGATATCAAGCAGGGCACGATCGACCGCGTCGTCCTGCAGTCCTGGCTGGGCGGATTGATGTGGGGCGGCGTTGCCTACTTGATTTATCCGCAAGATTCGCTCGTGCATGAAATCTTCCTGCTGTTCGTTTTGGGCGGCATGGCAGCCGGCAGCGTGCCGACGCTGCATAGCGTGCCGGTGGCGGCGGCCGGGTACTTCCTGTTTACGCTAGCGCCGTTGCTGCTGCGGATGCTCGAGATCGGCGACCTGATGCACGGCATCATGGCGGCGATGGCGATCCTGTATATGTCGACGCTCATGGTCTACGTGCGCAGCGGATACCTCGCCTTCGGGCGAATGGTCGAATTGCGCCACGAAAATCGCGGGCTGATCAATCGGATCGGCGAGGAAAGCGCCACGAAATCGGAATTCATCGCTAACATGAGCCATGAGTTGCGCACGCCGCTCAATGCCATTATCGGCTTCTCCGAGATGATGACGCTGGAAAAACTCGGACCGATCGGCTCGCCGCGTTACAAGGAATATGCCGGCCACATCAAAGAGGGCGGCGAGCATCTGCTGCACGTCATCAACGACATCTTGAATCTGTCGAAAATCGAGGCCGGCAAGATGGAGCTGGACGAAAGTTGGGCTTCGCTCAACGACATCGTCGCCACCTGCGTGCGGCTGGTCGAGGCACGTGCCGAGCGCAACCGGGTCAGGCTGATCGACAACGTGGAATCTCTGCCGGCGATCCGTGTCGATGTGGTCAAGCTGCGCCAGGTACTGCTAAATCTCTTGAGCAACGCGGTCAATTTCACGCCCGAGGGCGGCGAGATCCGCATCTCCGCCGGACGCGACCTGGACGACAATGTTTTCATCGTCGTCGCCGACACCGGCATCGGCATCGCCCCGGCCGATATGGGCCGGGTGCTCGAGCCGTTCGGCCAGGTCGAAAATGCGTTCACCCGCTCGCGCGGCGGCACCGGTCTTGGCCTGCCGCTCGCCAAGAAGCTGGTCGAACTGCACGACGGCACGTTGACGCTGGAAAGCGTGCTCAACCGCGGCACGACGGTGACCGTGCGCCTGCCCGGCACGCGGCTAGCCCCGCCGGTGCGGTTCCAAGCCGCGTCCTGAACGCAGCTGCGCCTTGCGCCGATGGTCCGATTCGGCCATTGCCTCCGCCCCTTGCCTTGGACTATTCAGCCTCGGTCGCACCGGTAGGGTAACGCCCTGCTCCAGGGTTGCGGCCCGACCGAAGCCGACTCAAGCCAATGTCTGCGGGGAAACCAACCATGCCGAATCTGCCGAAGGAAATGCGCGCCGTTGTCATCACGCAGCCGGGCGAACCGAGCGTGCTCAAGGTGCAGAACCGTCCGGTGCCCGAGGCGAAACCGGGCGAAGTGCTGGTCAAGGTGGCCGCTGCCGGCGTCAACCGGCCGGACATCGAACAGCGGCGCGGGCGTTACCCGGCGCCCCCGGGCGTTGCAGCGGATATTCCGGGGCTCGAGATCGCCGGCGAAGTGGTCGCCCTTGGCCCGAACGCCAGCAAGTTCAAGCTCGGCGACACGGTCACCGCGCTGGTCGGCGGCGCGGGCTATGCCGAATATTGTACGGCGCCTGAGCCGCAAGCCCTACCCGTGCCGCGCGGCATGGACATGATCCACGCTGCCGCGATTCCCGAAACATTCTTCACCGTGTGGCAGAACGTGTTCGACCGCGGCCGGCTCAAGTCCGGCGAGACGATTTTGATCCACGGCGGCTCGTCGGGCATCGGCACCACTGCTATTCAGCTCGCCAAGGCGATGGGGGCGCGCGTGCTGACGACGGCCGGC
>JBFWYO010000010.1:0-75395 GCA_050186335.1 Alphaproteobacteria bacterium
GCAGCTTGCGCTGCCCATAAGACAGTTTCCCCGCCGGCTCTCGGGCCAGATGCGCCAAGCCGACCAGGTCGAGGCTGTGGCGCGCCCGTTGCACGGCGTTCGATTCCGTATCAGAGCGGATCAAGCCGAGGCGCCGTTGAACCGAGACGAACGGCATGGCCCCCAAGAGCGCGTTTTCCGCGACACTGCATTCGGCCAGCACGCTGGGATGCTGGAAGCTTCGGCCGACACCCAGGCGTGCGCGCTCGACCGGGCCGAGTGCGCTGATTTCCCGGCCAAACAGCTTGATCTGTCCTTCGTCCTGACGGACGAAGCCCGACAATAGCTCGAACAGCGTGGTCTTGCCCGAGCCGTTCGGCCCCACGACACCGAGCACCATGCCCCGCGTGGCGTTGACCGACACGCCGTTCAGCGCCGTAACGCCGCCGTAGGATTTCCGCAGCCCGGTTGCCGTCAACAGCACCGGCTGGTCGGGCGATGGGTCCGGCGATGGGGTCCGCTGTCGGGCGCCACCCAGCCAATCGACGCGGTCGGCATCCGCAACCTGCGGCGTGGACAATCGCTTGGTGCCTGTCCTCGACGATGCGCCCAGCAGTCTGGCGACCGGATCGAGCCACGCGGTGACGCCCGCCAGGCCGCGGCTGGTCAGGGTCAACATGATCATGATGAACAGGCCATAGATCAGCGGCCACGCCGTGGTAGCGTTCTGGGCGATCTGCGACGCCACGGCCAAGACCACCGCCGAGACGGCCACGCCGAGCGTGCTCCCGGCGCCGCCGAGAATCACGATCACCAGCAGCAACAGCGTGATTTCGATCGCGAAGCTGTCGGGCACCAGGAAGGTCTGAACCGGTCCGACCAGGACGCCCGCGATCGCCGCATAGGCGGTACTGATCGCGACCGCCAAAAACTTGAACGAATCGGCGAACAGTCCGGACGCGTTGATGACACGCTCGTTCTGGCGTGCCGCCTGCATGCCGAGACCGAGATACGATCTCCGAATCCATTCGCAGGCGAACAGGCCAAGACCGCCGATCAATATCAATGCGGTCGAATAAGCGGTCGTCGAACCGGTAAAATTGATTCCGAACATCTCGATCGCGGCAATGGCCGGACGGCCGTTAACCCCGCCGGTGAACGAAGACAGCTCCCGAATGACACCGACGACGACGACCTGAAAGCCGAACGTCGCCAGAAGCAGGTAGTGACTGCCGAGTCGCGCGGAAAACAACGCAACGCAGGCGCCCAAAATCATCGCCAGCGCGAAGGCCGCCAGGATCGACCAGCCAACCGGCCATGCCAGATCGAGATGCAGGACGGCTGCCGAGTAGGCTGCAACGCCCATGATCGCGCCCTGCGCCATCTGGAACTGGCCGGCAAATCCGATGGCGATATTGAGACCGGTCGCCGCCAACATGAAGATGGCAATCGTCTCGAGCATGTATTGAAAATACTTCGATTCGGCCGCCACGTGGGGCAATCCGAAAGCAATTGCGGCAATAGCGAGCAGCCAGAAAATCGAGCGCTGTGCCTCGCGCATCTTCATGCCCTGACCTTCGTGCCTTCTTCGCCGAAGATGCCTTGCGGGCGAACCAGTAGAACGAGCACCAGAACGGCGAACGTCAGGATCTCGACGAAACTGCCGCCTGCCAAATAAGCCCCGGTGACATGAACGAACCCGATGATCATACCGCCGGCAACCGCGCCGAAAATGTTGCCGAGCCCGCCGACGATCGCCGCAACAATACCGAGCAAGCCGAGCGAGCCGCCGCCGCTGGGCTCGAGATACGTCAGGGGGGCGACAAGAATGCCCGCGATCCCCGTCAGCAATCCGGCAAAGCCGAAACTGAACGAGATCATGAACCGTGACCGAATGCCGACGAGACTTGCAACATCCGGGTTCTCGGCCGTGGCACGCATGGCGCGACCGATACGGGTGCGCAGCAGCAGTTGCAAGACCACCACCATCACCACAAGCGAACAGATGATCGCGACCTGCTGCCAGGAAACGACGACGGCGCCGATGCTGAAATTGCCGCCGACGAGCGGCGGTAGGCGCAGCGATTGCGCACCCCAGATGAGCTGAACGATGGTCTCGAGGACGAAGGTGAGGGCAATGCTGCTGACAATCACCAACACCGTGCCGAACCGATAAAGCGGCCGGAACGCGACCATTTCGATCAGGACCGAAATTGCGATAACCGCAACCACGCCGATTGAGCAGGACAGCAGGTACGGCAGCTTCAAACCCGATATTGCCCAAAGCGCCACGTAGGCGCCGAGTAGCGCCAAATGGCCCTGCGCAAAATTGATCGCGCGCGTACTGCGATAGATCAGCGAGAACGCGATCGCGAGCAGGCCGTAAATCGCGCCGAAAGCAATCCCGGCGACGAGCATCTGTCCGATCGTCACAACCATCGCTTCATTGTCCTACCGATCGATCCCTGACAACCGCGGGCTGCGGACCTGCAATTGGCAAACGCAAGCCCGACGAAAAAATGGCTGCGCCGTTGAAATCCAGCGGCGCAGCCGATGCACGTCCTATTACTGCGCCAGCGGGAACTTCGCGCGATCGTTCTGGATCAATTGGATCAGTTCGGGGTTGCCCTTCTTGATCTGACCGATGTAGGTCAGCAGGGTCGCCTGGTCCCCGTTCTCCACGAACGAGATCGTGCGCCCGCCGAGATCGAGCTTCACATTCGCGATCGCCTTGCGGAGATTTTCGCCGCTATCCGCGGCCCCCGGCGTCTGCAGCGCTTTCGTCATCAGGCTGAGCGCAACCCACCCTTCGTAGTTTATGTCGAGCGGCGGCAGGTTGAACTTCTTACGGAACGCCGCATCGAACTTTTTCACCTCGGTGGCTTGCTCGCCCTGGACGTAATCCGAGTAGAAGTACATGTTTTCCAGAATGTCGACCTTGCCGTCGACGAACTCCTTCTCGATGCTCGCCAGGTACGGCGAATCGACGCCACCGGCCACGAGGATGCCGAGCTTCATTTCCGCCATCTGGCGCATGAGGCGCCCCTGGTCGGCCGCATAGGTCGTGATGACGACGCCTTGCGCGCCGCTGTTCTTGACCTTGAGGAGCTGCCCGGTGAAGTCCTTGGCACCGAGGTCGAACTTTTCGATGGCCACCAGTTCGACGCCGTTGTCGGCCGCCGCCTTTTTCATCACGTCGCCGGCCTTGGAGAAGGTCACGCTGGTATCATGGATCGACGCGATCTTGGTTTTGCCCTCAGCCTTCCATTTCTTGATGATGAATTCGCCGAAGATGCGCAGGCTGAGTTCGTCGGGCTGCGAAATACGGAACAAATAGCCGTTCTTGACGCCGCCCATGGTCAACGCGGCGCCGTGGCCCAGGAACAGGAGCGGCTTCTTGTCCGCCATGGCCAGCGGTGTGATCGCGCGGACCACGCCGCTGCACGACGGGCCAATGATCGCCAGCACCTCGCCCGCTTCCCGGCGATACGCGGCCAGGCCAGTGTTCACGTCGCAACGCTCGTCGATCTTCTTCACTTCGATCTTGCGGTTGCCGACTTTCGGGTCGCCGTACATTTCGTGCCAGACCGCGATGCCCCGCTCGTAGCCCTCGCCGAAGATGGCGTAGTTGCCCGAGAACGGCGCGACTAGGCCGATACGGATCGGTGCTTCGGCAAAGGCCTGGGATCCAGCGCCCAGAGCCAAAGAAAACGCAATGGTATGCAATAGTTTCTTCACGTCAGCCCTCCTGTTCAGTTGCTGCGGCGACAGCCGCAAATTCAAGAACTTACCTGCACTTCATACGCCCCGGCCCGGATCGGAGCCGGCGCGTCATTCCCTCCATCACGCGACCGCGGTCGATCGTGCGGACGCCACGAAACGTGGAATCACTTTCTCGGTAAACAATTCGATCGAGTTCATCTCTAGACGATCCTCGTGCAGGCCGATATTGTGCCAGAGGAACATCTCGTCGAACGGCAGCACTCGCTGCAAATCCTCGATTTGGCGCGAAACGTCGTCGGGCGTGCCGATGACGTACCGCCCGAGCGGAACGTTGTAGGGCGGCACCGAATAGGCGAGCTTGAACAGCCACTCGTAATCCTGCCGCAGTCTCTCGGCGTCCTCCTTGGTCTTCCCGAGCATCAGGAAGACACCCGGCGCGAGGGGCTTTTGCTTGTGCGGCAAGACGCTCATCGCCGCTTTTTCTGTCAACACGCGATACGCCGTCTTCATGAAATCGTCGTTCGAGGCGAAGCACACGGCGGTGGCGCCCTGCTCGACCCAGAATGCGGCGGTGGTCATGCGGAACGCCAAAGGCGCAAACACGCGCGGAAACGGCTGCTGCAGCGGGCGCGGCACGAGGCCGATCTCCCGCAAGGTGCCATCCGGCTCCATGCCCTGGCCGTAGGACAAGGTCGGCCCGAAATGCCATTTGGTATCGCGCGCCGGGACGCTCCAAAACTCGCCTTGGTAGCTGAATGTGTCCTTAGTCCAGGCCAGCCGGATGATCTCCCAGGCCTCCTTGATGGCGCGCATATTCTGCTCGTCGGTCGCGCTCTTATCGGAATCGGTCGCCTCGACGCCAAAATGCTGCGCGAACATGTTGACCCAGCGCTTGGCATTGCCGCGCGCCACGCCGAAAAAGGCGCGTCCGCCGGTGACCTGGTCGAGCATCGCGATATCTTCGGCCATGCGGAACGGATGAGTGGCCGTCAACACCATGCCGAGCTGGCCGAGCTTGATGCGCTTGGTGTGCCCGGCGAGATACGTATCCAGGATGATCGGATTGGTGCTGATCTCGGTCACGCCCTCGATGTTGGCATGCTGTTCGCTGAAACAGATGCCTTCCATGCCGCCCTGGTCGGCAATTATCGCCATCTTGCGCAATCGCTCGAGGCACATGCGGTAGCGGGCTGGATCAGAACCGGTCAGCCGCACGCCTTTCTTCAACTCCTCGATCTTGGCGGGAAACATCAAGGCATCAACGTAGAAGCGAATGTTCATAAGGTGCCTCTAGACTTTCTGCTCGGTTCTTTTCTGTAGCGACGCGCGGCGGATCGACCGCTGCCCACCGTATGCTTGGAATTTGTCGCGCGAGTCTCGTGCGCCGGGAGCATTGCGCGCGAGACAAAACTGCCGATTGCGCGGTTGATGGCTTCGAAGCCCCATTTCCCAATCGCCCAATGCCGCATGGCCCAAACTGTAGTCAGGTAATACACAATGTTGGCGAGCAGTTCGGCATCGACATTCATGCGCCGGTCGGCGCCGATAGATTCGATTAGGGACGTCCATTTTTTAATGTAGGCCCGGTCCAGTGCGAATACGCGCTTGCGACCGACCGCATTCAACGAGGCGGTTTCCCTGAACAGCAATTTCAAATACGCGTGGTGTTGATCAAACACCGAGAGCGTCGTTTCGAGCGCCAACCTGAACTGCTCCTCCGCAGGTCGAGGTTGCGACAACGAAGCATTCAAGCGCCTGTCGAACTCGGAGAGGAAGTTCTCGTAGATCAGATACAGAATGTCCTCTTTCGAACGCACATACTTGTACATCGTCGGCACCGGCATGCCGCACGCTTCGGCGATTTCGCGCACACTCGATTTCGCGAACCCTTTTCGCGTCATGACCTTGCATGCGCCATCGAGAATCTGCCGCTTGCGAGTGTCCACCAATGAACTTGTGCCAATACCCTCGTGTTGCGCGGCTTCGGCGGTCGGCGTTTCCTCCGCCGAGGGCGCTTCGTGCGATTCGGCCGAATCGAACAGTTCGGGCAAATGCAGTTGCGTCTGCGTGACTTCCGCCACACGCTCGCGCACTCGCTCTTCACTCCCCCGAAAGACCTGCGTCCGCCACACGGATGTCGTACGGCCGACATGAACGGGCTCGCTTTCGGCCCAGAGAATTGAACCGCGGCCCTTCTTCAAGAAGTTGGATTTCGACTCGATGGTCGATGTGACGTACCCGGGCGGTAGATTCACAATCGCACCGAGCGCCCCGGTTACGTCCGCAATCGCCATCACTACGCCGCCCTGCACCGCATCGCCGAGCGTGACGTGCTCTTGGCCCAAAGCGATTGTCGCAACGACGCGCGCTTTTGAGACTTCGCCGATTTCGATGCCCAGGCTCTTGCCCAAGGCACCTCGGTGATTCTCGAGAAATGCATCTTTTGCGGTCGGCATCGGTCTTACACCGGAATCGGTCGAGGGAGCGCTCACCCGACGACTGTGTCGAGTAACACCCATGGCTGTCAAGCCTCGAGCGAGCGCTCCCTCGGCGCCTGCGTTAAATGCTCAAGGGCGCGGCGGCACCGTCTTGGTGACTTGAGCGCCAAGAACTGCTCCAGATTTGGGCGGAGTCCGCCCATTGTGGGGGACGGACCATGCGTCAATCGAGGTTTATCGAAGACCAGATTATTGCGGTCCTGCGCGAGCAGGAGGATGGGGCATCGGCGTCAGATGTTTGCTGCAAACGCACCGTCAGTTCAGCCACATTTTGCAAGTCGACGGCGAAATCCGGGGGCATGGATGTATCGGACGCCAGGCGGCCGCGGTCGCTGGAGGACAATTACACGGGTTTTAGCCGCAGTTGCCGGACGCGACGCCGGACAACGCCAAGCTGAGCGAGATTGCCGCGAAGGTCCGATCGTGTCTGTCAAGAAATGTGGCATTTTCTAGTGCAAAATTTCACATATTATAGAAAGCAATTATTTTTCAACATTTATGAAGAACTGGCGGAGAGGGTGGGATTTTCGTCCTCTTCCTATAACTCTCTGAATTTATTTCACTTTCCAGGCCACTCGTGCGTTCTAGTGTACCACAATAGTGTACCGAAATTTGAATCGCTGTACGAGCGAAATGCTTCAACATAGCGCTAACCGTTATTCGAGCTGCCTCTCGGTTTCAAATATTTCAGCGACGAAAATGAATTGAACCTGGGTTTAATTGCAAAAAGGACGCCGAGTTTGCAGAAATCCCCGATACCGCTCGTACATAATCGACGTATACGACATCGACGTCTTCGGCATTACCAGCGACCGATCGCGTAACAAGGCTTCGCCGACCCGAACTTATGATGCCGTGCCGTTGCGGCCGGCCGCGCCACCACATGGCGAATTTATTGAATTTATCAGATCTTTGCCCTGCACCACTTCCGTTCGAACGACCGATACTATGACGTTGTAGATGTGTCAGGGATCGAGAACGATATCCGCTCAGTCCTCATTGCCGGTGATCAGCCGCGTGCCGCGCCGGAAGGTGACATAAGCCCAAAACCAATCGAGCATGACGCCGATCCGGTTGCGCGCGCCGACCAGAAAGCCCACGTGCACAAAGCCCCAGAACCACCACGCGAGCGCGCCCTTCAGCTGGATGCGGCCGAAATCGGCGATCGCCGCCTTGCGCCCGATGGTCGCCAAGCTGCCGTAGTGGCGGTAGCGGAACGGGCGCGGCACCTTTCGTTCCTCGATGCGCGCTCGAATTAGTGCCGCCACGTATTGACCGCCCTGCTTGGCCGCCGGCGCAAGGCCGGGCACGGCTTTGCCGCGCGCGTCCATGACCGAAGCGGTATCGCCGATCGCGAACATGTTGGGCCAACCGGGCACCGACAAATCCGCGTCGACGACGATCCGGCCCGCACGATCGGCATCGACGCCGAGCCATTTGGCCGCGGGCGACGCCATGACGCCGGCGCCCCATAGCACGGTGCCGGCCGCAATGCGCTGGCCGTTGATCAGGACGCCGTCGGCATCGACCTGTTCGACGCGTGCGCCCGTCATGATCTCGACGCCCTGCGCGGTGAGCGCGTCCTTGGCCCAGGCCGACAGCGATTCGGGAAACGTGGCCAGGATGCGCGGACCGGCTTCGATCAGCACGATGCGCGCGCTGGCCGGATCAAACGAACGGAAATCCTTGTCCATGCCGAGGCGCGCGAGTTCGACGATGGCGCCGGCGAGTTCGATGCCGGTCGGCCCCGCGCCGACGATGACGAAAGTGAGCAGCTTGCGGCGCGCGTCCTCGGCTTCGGCGCTCTCGGCCGCTTCGAAGGCACCCAGAATGCGCGCTCGGATTTGCGTCGCGTCGTCGATCTTCTTCAGGCCGGGCGCGAAGTTGGCCCATTCGTCCTTGCCGAAATAGCTGTGCCGCGCGCCAGTGGCGAGGATCAGGTAATCATACGGCACGCGCGCCGCGTCCATCAGCACGTTTTTGGCGATCGGATCGACGCCGGTCACGCGACCGAGCAGCACGCGCGTGTTGAACTGGTCGCGGACGATCTCGCGAATCGGCGTGGCGATGTCGGCCGGCGAAAGGCCGGCGGTCGCCACCTGGTAGAGCAACGGCTGGAACAGGTGGTAGTTGCGGCGGTCGATGACGGTAACGCGCGCCGGCGTCTTGCGCAGCGCCTTGGCCGCCGCGATGCCACCGAAGCCCGCGCCGACGATGACGACGCGCGGCGCGTTTTGCAGGGAGAAGGCCGGCTTGCCGGCGAGCTGCGGGAACACGCGGCACAGCCAACGCAGGATCAAGGCGTCGAGCGACAAATTGCCGGGCCCACGAAGCGCAATCAACGCAAGCAATACAATCCAGAAGAAATGCTCGGCGCGGTCCAGATAGGTGAACTGGATCACCAGCGTCATGGCAATCAGCGGCAGCGCAGCGAGGCGCGTGCACAGGCCAAGCGCCAACAAAACGGGCGCACACAACTCGATACCGGTTGCCAGCGTCGCCGCTAGCTCGGGCGGCAGCAGCGGCACCTTGTATTCGTCCTGGAACAGTTGAACGGTCAGATCCCAACTGGCGATCTTGGTTTGGCCGCTGCTCCAGAAAATCTCCGCCATCCACAGCCGGACGAACAGCGTGTAGACGGGCGCCAGATATGTTTCGATTGCGCCGATCAGCGCCGCGCCGATGCGCGCACCCGGCAGCGCCGATGCCGCGAGCGCCTTGCCGAACAGCCGGTCGAGCGATAAGGCACCCGGCCCGCGTACGAACATCCAGCCAAATAGAATTGCCCAGAACAGGTGATCGGGCAGTTCCTTGTAGCTGAACTGAATGATCAGCGAGAGCGCCGCCAACGGAATCGCAGCTGCGCGCGTGAACAGGCCGACGGCGATGAACATCGGGCAGATCAACTCGATTCCGGCGCCGAGCCATGCGGCGGTGACTGGATCGAGCCAATTGACCGGATACTCGCTGGCGGCCAGCGTCAGCGCCGTCTGCCAGTTGGTGACTTTGAGAAATCCCGAGGGGAAGAAAATCTGCGCCAGCCACAGCCGCACGACGAGATCGACGACCGAGCCGATCCGACGGTCGGCGAAGCCGAACAGGTCGTGCAGCCACGCCATGACATTGCCAACCCGACGGCGCCAGGCCGCCTGAACCGGTCGAACAAGCGGCGCGACGAGGTCGGGCACGGACGAGAAATTCGGCATCATATTCATGGCGCAAACTCGGTTGGTGGCGCGATGCGCGTGCGTTAGAGGAAGCGTTCGTCGATTCTGGTCGACGATTCGCGGCCGACCATGTCGAAATGGTGTTCGAGGAAATAATCCGCGCGTTGCCGGCCGAGCCGGAACAGGCGCATCAGGAAATCCCAGTCGGCGTTGAGCTTGCTCGAGGCGCCGAAGCCGCTGAGCACGTCTTCCGCCTCGACCGTGTGAATCAACATGCGTTTGAGGCGACCGCCGTCGTCGAAGCCGTTATCGATCAGCTTGGTGACGAAGCTGATCGCGCGCATTTCGCGAATCAGGCTGGAATTGAAGCTCAGCGTGTTGATGCGGTCGAGAATCGCCTGCGCGGTCTTTGGCGTCTCCGGAATGTTGATCGGGTTGAGCTGCACGATCAGGATGTCGCGGACCTCGGAATGATAAATCAGCGGATAGAGCGGCGGGTTGCCCATGTAGCCGCCGTCCCAATAGGCTTCGCCGTCAATCTCGACCGCTTGGAACAAGAACGGCAGGCAGGCCGAGGCCATCACGGCGTCGAGCGTGATCTGTTCGCGATCGAACACCTTGATGCGGCCGGTGCGCACGTTGGATGCGCACAGGAACAGCTTGATCTTCATTGCGTTGCGCAGCGTCTCGAAATCGACCGCCTTGGCCAGCACGTCGCGCAACGGGTTGTAATTGCTGGGGTTGAGCTGATACGGCGACATCACACGCGTCAGCGCATCGAGCATCATGTAACCGGGCGATATGTCGATATTGCCGGGAGACATCAGTTTATCCCACCAGGTGGGCTGCAGCGGCCCGGATGCGGACGCTTTCGAAACCGCGTGCCAGAAATCGTGCAGCGACTTGCGCGCGCCGTCGGCGCCGCCGGTCGCCAGGCCGTAGGCTGCGACCGCCGCGTTCATGGCGCCGGCCGAGGTGCCGACGATGGAATCGATATCCACCTCGCCCGACTCCATGAGCCGGTCTATGACGCCCCAGGCGAACGCGCCGTGCGCGCCGCCGCCCTGCAGGGCGAGATTGAGTTTCTTGGTTCGGCGCTTGGCGATCGGCGGCGACTTGACCGCGGACTTCGCGTCGTATTGAACGGTTTCGGTTTCGAACGTCATGGCGTTGCTCCTTTTGCGTGGCGGCACGCGATACTCGTTCAGTGCGCGGTCCAGCCGCCGTCGACCGGAATAGCGGTGCCGGTGATCGACGCGGCGCCGTCGGAGCTCAGGAACACGGCAAGCGCGCCCATCTCCTCGACGGTGGCGAATTTCTTGTTCGGCTGATTAGCCAGCAGGATTTTCCGGATTACGTCGTCTTCCGACAGATTGTGCGCCTTGGCCTGATCGGGAATTTGCTTCGCGACCAGCGGCGTCCAGACATAGCCGGGGCAAATCGCATTCGCGGTAATGCCCTGCTCTGCGGTTTCCAGCGCCGTGACCTTCGTAAGCCCGACGACGCCGTGCTTGGCCGCGACGTAGGCCGACTTGAAAGGCGATCCGATCAATCCGTGCGCCGAGGCGACGTTGATGATGCGGCCCCATTTGCGCTCGAGCATGCCGGGCAGCACCGCCTTGGTGGCGTGGAACGCGGAGCTCAGATTGATCGCCAGGACGGCGTTCCACTTATCCTCGGGAAATTCGTGGATCGGCTGCACATGCTGGATGCCGGCATTGTTGATCAGGATGTCGACGCGGCCCCAGGCATCGATTACTTCTTCGATCATGTGCACGACCTCAGCCGGCTTGCTCATGTCGGCGGCGACGAACATGCCGCCCAGTTCGGCGACGATGTCGTCGGTGTCGGCTTCCTTGCGGAAACTATTGAGTGCCACCTTGACGCCTTCGGCGGCGAGCGCACGGGCGATGCCAAGGCCGATGCCGCTTGTGGAACCGGTGACGATGGCAACTTTGTCGTTCAGCATGTCGGATCTCCTCAATGGTCGCCGAAATTAGTTTCAATGCGTCGTTTGACGTGCCGGCAGGATCGCGGATTGCCGCCAGGCTTTGAAATGCCGTTCGTGGATGGACTCGATAGCGCGCCGCTATCCGCCCTTTTTGGGGCCTATTTGCTGTTCATGACGGACAAACCGTCCCAGCCGGATTCCGGCGGATTTGCTTGGAATTCACGGCATTGCCGGATGAACAACGCGGACGCCGGGTCGGTCCCGCCGCGCACCGCGATGGTGCGTTCGAACCAACCGATGGCTGCGTCCCAGTCGCGCGCGCGGTAAGCGGCCAGCCCGGCCTCGTAGTGCGCCACCCAATCGAGCGCGCCGAGCTTCGCTCGATCGGACGCCAGACCGAGCAGTTCGTAAATGCCGATGCCGCCGGCGCGGCCATACACCGCAACTGTGTCGAGCCTGCGCACGACGATGTCGTCGCCGGCCGCTAGGCGCGTGTCCTCGCCGATGACGATTTCCGTGCCGTAGCGCTTGTTGATCGCTTCCAGCCGGCTGGCGACGTTGACCGGATCGCCGATCGCCGTGTAATTGAGCCGCTCGTCCGAACCGATATTGCCGACCAGCACGTCACCGGTGTTGATGCCAAGCCGCATGTGCAAATTCTCCGAGCCGGCGAATGCGCCGCGCCGCCGGAATTCGCGCAGCATCGCCTGGCACGCCAGCGCCGTGCGGCAGGCGTTCAGCGCGTGCGCGCGATCATCCAACGGGGCACCCCAGAATGCCATCACCGCGTCGCCGATGAATTTGTCGACCGTGCCACCCTGCGCCTGGATGATCTGCGTCATGCGGCTCAGATAATCCGCCAGCAGCGGCACGATCTTGTCGCCGAGCTGTTCCGACAGCCGCGTGAAACCGGCCAGGTCGCTGAACAAGATCGACAGGATGCGCCGCTCGCCGCCCGGCCGTGCTTCGACGCCTTGCGACACCAGGAGACGCACCAGTTCGGTCGGCAGGAACTTGCGGAACGAGCCGAGCCCCTTGCCCATCTGACCGAGCGTCGCCGACAATTCGCGCAATTCGCGCAGCGACGAACGGATCGGCTTGATCTCCTCGAGGCGGAACTGTTCGACGTAGCGCAATTGCCCCGCGATCTGGCGGATCGGCGCGAGCAGCAGGCGCTGCGAGACGGCGATGCCGAAAATCACGACCAGTCCGACGAACAGCGCGACCGCCGCCAGCACCATGCGCTCGCTGCGCTCGAACTCGCCCAGGAACTCGTCCGCCGGCACGACCGTGGCGACCACCCAGCCCTGAAATTCGAGCGGCGAGAACGAGACGAAGAACGCTCGACCGGATTCATCGACGACTTCGAGCTGCCGCGTTTGCGCAATCTCGCCGATGTTCAATTTTGCCTCGCGCAGCGCCTTCGCCGCCACGGCAAGCAGCGGATCGGCTTCCGAGTCGAGCCGGCGGGCCGGCGGCAATTCTTCCTCGGGCAGCGGCAGGGCAGTCTTGGCCATCGGCGCCGCGACGATTCGGCCGTCGGCGGCGATGATGTACGCCGAGCCCGCCTGCCCGACGCGGATGGTCGACAGGAATCGCGACAGGCGTTCGTGCTCTATTACGACGTTGATGACGCCGACGAATTTCTCGTCGACCGTCAGCCGAACGGAGGTCGCGATGGCCGGCCGCACGCGCGTCGGAAAATCGTCGACCTCGCTCCAGATCGGATCACCGCGCTCAGCGGCGCGGCGATACCAGGGCTGCTTCGTCGCATCGAAACCGCTGTCGGTAAAGCGGCGGTCCTTGAATTCGATATCGCCAGGGAGCACGTCGTAATAGTCGACGCGCCGGCGCGTAATCCCGAGCTCGCGGTCGAAGACTATCTCGACCATTCGGATACGGTCGTCTTCCACCTTCTGCGCGCCGAAAAACGCGCCGTCGGGCCAGCCGAACGAGATCCACGACAGGCTCGGCTGCGATTGCAGCAGCGCGAGAAACACGAATTCGCGCTTGGCTTCGTCGGCAATCGCGATCACCCGCTGGAAGAACACCGTGCGCAGCGCTTCGCGCGCCGCCGTGGCACTCTTAAGGATGATGGTTAATTCCTCTTTGATGCTGCCGACAATTTGTGCATTCAGTTCGCCGACGCCGTTGCGCACATGACGATTTGCGGTGTTCGACCACGTGATGTTGACCAGCGCGGCCGTCGCGATGCCGGTCAGCAGCAATAGACCTATGAGCGCAGTGCGCACGCCGAGACCGCGCGGGACGATTCGATCAAAGAAAATCGGCCGTGCGCGTTTTTCTGTATCGTGTGCAGAAATTTCTTTTGCCGTATTCGCGATGTGGCTTATACGAAGACTCGATGAATCGGTGCTAAGCATGGAAATTCACCAGGTCCGATATTTTCTCGCCTTGTGCGAGCAGCTCAATTTCACGCGCGCAGCCGAAACCTGCAACGTCGCGCAGCCGTCGTTGACGCGCGCGATCAAACAGCTCGAGGAAGAATTGGGCGGTCCGCTGTTTCACCGCGAACGCCAGAACACGCATCTGACCGAACTCGGCCGCACCATGCGGCCTTACTTGGCGACCATGTTCGAGCAGCTCGAGGCGGCCAAAAGCCGCGCCAAGGGCGTGTCCAAATTGCAAGAAGGTATCTTGCATCTGGGCGTCATGTGCACTATCGGCCCGGCGCGCCTGATCGACCTGATGCGCGCGTTCCAGGACCGCTATCCCGGCATCGACGTGCAGATCCGCGACGCGCGCGCCGCCGTTTTGCAGGAGCAGATTCTGGCCGGCGATCTCGATATCGCGATCTTCGGCGTGCCGGGCGCGCTTGACGAGAGGTTGCACGGGCTGCCGCTGTTCCAGGAGCGGTTCATGATCACCACCGCGCCCGGCCACCGCTTCGAGAAGATGAACGCTGTGCCGCTGGCTGAGTTGGACAATGAACGCTACCTGAGCCGCGCCAATTGCGAATTCGGCGCCTATGTTCGGACGCTGTTCGACGCCAAAGGCCTGCGCGTCAACCGCGTCTACAGCAGCGAACGCGACGATTGGATCCAGGCCATGGTACTGGCCGGCCTGGGTTGGGGCTTTACGCCCGAATTCACCATCAATACACCGGTTGTAGCACGCGTACTGATCGAGCCAGAGGTCACGCGCACGATCAACATCGTAACCATGCGCGGTCGGCCGCATTCCCCGGCGGTGGGTGCCTTCATGCGCGAGGCGACGCGGATCAAGTGGCATCCGGCGACTCCCGGCAAAGCCGAATGAGCAGCTTGCGCAGGTCGGCCAGCGCGGGCCGGCGCGCGAGATCGGCGTCGACGAACGCGTCGCGCACCAGCCAGTCTGGTCCGACCGCGTAGGTTGCCGGCAGCGGCAGTTCCCAGCCGTCGGTGCCGTTCAGCGCCGCTACATCGATGCCATGTGCTGCGTAATCCATCGCCGCCTCAAGCGGCATCTGCCAGGTCAAGCCGAACAGGCGCGCGATCCTGTTGTCGGCGTCGAACAACAGGTCGAGCGGTGCGCCACCATTGGGCGCGTGCGGCGAGACGTTTCGCTGCGGGGAAATCGCCAGGATCGCGGCGTCGTACGCCGCCGTGTCGGCGGCCAGCTCGCCGAGCGTACGCAAGTAGGCCCGACACTCAGGCGACCAGTCGCCGAGGTAGAACGCGATGAGCGCAGGGCCGCGCTGCAGGATCTCTTGCAGTGCCACAATTCGGCCAGTGCGGTTCGGCAGCGCGAAGTCCGGCACCGGTTCGCGGGCCGCCAGCGCTTGCGTTGCGATGCCCTGGGCGCGCAACCGTTCGACGATCGAAGCGGTTGCGCGCTGCAGCGGCGACGGTTCGCGCGCATCCAGGGCGGCGCGTAAGATGCGGCTGGCGTCGTCGACGCGCATGGTGCTTGGCTCGAGTTCGGCGGCGGCGGCGTGCCGCCGCGATGACTTGGACAATTTAGCGCTGAGCGCCGAAATGCTTGACGATCAGATGATCGATCGACAGAGCACCGGCGCCGCGCGTCAGCACGATCAGCAGCAAGCTGGCCCACATCAGATGTTCCGGCCAGTTGGTCGGATAGACGAAGATCTGGATCACCAGCGTCATGCCGAGCAGCGTGGCCGCACCCAGGCGCGCGGCGATGCCGAACAGCAACAGGACCGGACAGGTCAGCTCCGCCGCAGCGGCCAGCCAGGCGGCCAGTTCGGGCGGCAGGAAAGGCACCTGGTATTCATCGCGGAACAAGCTGACCGTTTGCTCCCAACTCGCAATTTTGACCTGACCGGAGCGCCAGAACACGGCGGCGAGTGCTGCGCGCCCGGCAAGCTGGATGACGGCGAACGGGAGGCGGCCGAGCCGATCGAACACGGCCCGCACTATGCCGGCTAGGCCGGCCGGCTGGCGTGCGGAAGTTGGCGTCGTCTGTGTCATGGACATCGAAGTGGTTGGCATTGGCGTTTTCCTTTCGAGCGGGTTCAAGGTAGGACGAAATCGGAGAACAACGGCAGCGACAGCAGCGTCGACAGCGCGGCGGCAGCGCGCACGTTGCCGGCTTCGGCTTCCATCAAGGCGCCGCATGCGGAGCCGAGATCCGCGCCGCCGATCAACGTTTCAAGCAGATTGAATTCGTGTGCTTCGAGCGCACGCCACAGCACGTCGAGGCCCGCGCGGTAGACCACCAGACAGACGCCACCCCGGTCGTAGTTGACCGTGGGCGCGTCGTCCTCGCCGGCGTGGATCAGGCGCCAAATTTCGTGCACCGGATATTCTGCGCGCAGCGTGCGCGTGGCCGGATGCGGCCACAGCACCGACCCGGCTGCGTCAGCGTCGAGCACCAAGAGGCGCGCAGCATCGAGGGCGCGCGCATCGGCGGCGTGGTAGGATTCGTTGATCGCCCAATCGAGCCGCGCCACGTCGGGCAGATACGGCAGGCTGCGGCATTGCGGATGGTGCGCGAGGAAATCAGCGAACTCGGCGCCGTATTCGAATAGGCACGGGGCCACCGGCGGCCGCGTGCGCACGAATTCCCGCGCCAACTGACCGGAAAAATCCGAGCCGACGGCGCCCCGCACGGTCGCGAACGTGGCGTTCAGCGCATCGCTTAGCGAATGCAGGAAATGGTTGCGGTAAATGCCGAGCCGCGCGACCGGATCGATGCCGGCGCCGTCCACGAGCGTGGCCAGCGGGTCGGTCACGTTGCGCACGATTGTGGCGCGGAAATGCGTCTGCAAACTAAGCAGCGAGGACATGGCGCACCCCCACGATGCCGTTGCGCACGTCATTCGCGGCACACGCTTCTTCGACCAGCCGGGCGAGCGGCGGAACGTTGGTGTCCCACTCGATCAGCGTGACGGCGGTCGGAAACAACTCGACTGCACGGGCATAGAGATCCCACACGGCTTCGCAAACCGGCGAACCGTGATCGTCGATGCACACGGCGCCGCCATCGGTTTCGTTGATCGAATGGCCGGCCAAGTGCAACTCAGCCACGGCGCGCGCCGGGAACGCCTCGAGCATCGCCCACGGGTTGCTGCCGTGATTGAGGCCGTTGACGTAAAGATTGTTGACGTCGCACAGCAAGCCGCAGCCGGTGCGACGCGACAGCTCGGCCAGAAACTCGACCTCGTCGATCGTCGAATGCTTGAAGCGCAGGTAGGTTGACGGATTTTCGATCAGGATCGGCCGGCCTATGCGCTCCTGTACGCGGTCGATACTGCCCGCCGTCGCGACCAGCGCCTCTTCAGTATAAGGCAGCGGCAGCAGCCCGTTCAGGAACGTATCGCGTACGACCGACCAGGACAGATGTTCGGACACCAGGCACGGGTCGATGCGGTCGATCAAATCGCTCAGGCGACCCAGATGCCGCGCATCGATCCCATCGGCGCTGCCGAGCGACAGACCGACGCTGTGGATGGCGACGGGATAGTTGCGGCGCACATTGGTCAGATGGTGCAACGCGGGACCGCCGCCCAGATAGTTTTCGGCGTGAATTTCGAACCAGCCAACCGACGGGAGGGTATCGACGACGTCTTGATGATGGGCTGCGCGCAGACCGATGCCGGCTCGCGTCGCCATCGCCCTCACGCGGTTCACTGACATTTTGGTCATCGCTCGCTCCCGTCTGCTGGGTTGATTTTCCGTGCTTCGCTAAGCCTTCGGCGACTTGCTGCTGCCGACCAGCTTGGCGCACAGGCCAGCCGGGACATAAACCCAGGCATCGGATTGCGCGTCGCGCTTGGACGTGCCTGCGCACGACGAGTTGGACGTCTGGCAGTCGTTCTTGCCGGCCTTGGCGATGCCGTAGCACTTCTCGTTGGCGAAGCTTGGCTTCTGCGCCGGGGTCGGGCTTTCGGCCTGGGCAACCGCAGCCATGCCGATGGCAGCAACGACCGTGGAAGCGAGCAGAGAGATGGTTTTGTTCATGGCGAACTCCTTGGGTTTTCACAGGTTGGGTTACAGTTAGTTCCGCCACAGACCCGGAGATCGAACCCGCGCCGGAAACTGCGCGCACCATGACGGAGCACGAAGCCGCGCGGAAATATCGGCTGGCAATTGTTTCTATAGCGGCGCGCTATCGGCGCCCGCCCGCACATTCGAAGGACACGCGATCCACGACGCGGCACCCGATCGCGGCGCGATAGCCGGCGCGTATCGAAACGAAATCCATTCGATATTTCAGGTGCGGCGACCGCCCGGTCATCCTGGCCTCTGTAGCTGCTGCCATTCCGGCCGCGGCAATTCAATCGAAGCGAGGAGATCGACATGCTTACTGCGAAGACAAAACTTTGGCGCGGATTGTCCGCGGCGGCAATTCTGGCCGGCGGCTTGGCGTTGACGGCAACCGGCGCCAGCGCCGGCGAATGCCCGGCCAACATGATGCGCGTCGATGCAACCAAACCGGTGATGACGCCGGCCAAGGACGTGACCGACAAGGTATTGGCCAGCATCGACCTCTCGAAGGAGAAGGTGGCGCTGAACGGCCACCAGATGCGCGTGCGCAAGCTGGAAATCCAACCCGGCGGCGTCGTGCCCTGGCACAGCCACGGCGCGCGCCCAGCGCTGATCTACATCATCCAGGGCGAGATCTACGAATACGCCAGCAACTGCGCCGTGCCGATCCTGCACAAGACGGGCGACGTGGCGCGCGAAACCCACATGACGTCGCACTGGTGGAAGAACACTGGCAAGACCGCGGTGGTCCTCCTTTCGTTCGACATCATGCACGACGACAAGGACAAGAACATGTAAGGCCGCGCGCCCGAACGGATTCTTTCGGGCAAATTCTATCGGGCGTGTGGCGCCGCGGAATCTGACGGCGCCACACCCCGGAATTTTCATTTTTCAAGCAATGGGACACCGACTTATGGCCACCACCGGCGTTATCGAACGACCGCTCGACGCGAAACGCAATCGCCGCCGCGCCGGTGCACTCGGCCGAAACTTGATCGTCGGCTTGACTGCGTTCCTGACGGTCGTCGATCTGTTCGCCACGCAGGCGATCTTGCCATCGTTGACGAACGCCTACGGTGTTTCCCCTGCCGCCATGGGTCTGGCGGTCAACGCTTGCACCATCGGCATGGCGATTGCTGGCTTGGCAGTCGCGCTGTTCAGCCGTCGCATCAACCGCCGCTGGGGTATTCTGGCCAGCCTGACGCTGCTGGCGATCCCGACGGCGCTGCTTTCCGTGGCACCCGACTTGACGAGCTTCGCTTTACTGCGCGTGGCGCAGGGCATATTCATGTCGGCCGCGTTCACGCTGACGCTGGCCTATCTGGGCGAACAGTTCAGCGCCAAGGACGCCGCCGGCGTGTTCGCTGCCTATATCACCGGCAACGTCGCCAGCAACCTGGTCGGGCGTCTATTCTCGGCAGGCCTTGCCGATCACATCGGCCTGGCCGGCAATTTTTTGGCCTTCGCATCATTGAATCTGGCTGGCGCGGCACTCGTTTTCTTCACGCTCAGGCCGGCGATGAAAATCGCGCCGATTGGCGAAGCCGCGCGCTCGCCGTGGTCGATCTGGCGCGAGCATCTGCGCAACGGGCCGCTGCGCGCCAGCTTCATGATCGGCTTCTGCATTCTGTTCGCCTTCATCGGCACGTTCACCTACGTGAACTTTGTCCTCGTGCGTGCGCCGTTCACGCTCGGTGCGATGTCGCTGGGACTGGTCTATTTTGTGTTCCTGCCGTCGATCGTCACGACGCCGCTGGCCGGCCGCGCGGTTGCGCGCTTCGGCACGCAGCACACCATTTGGGTCGCACTGGCGGTGGCTGGCATCGGCCTGCCGCTGCTCTTGTTGCCGAATTTGGCCGCTGTATTGGTAGGCTTGGCGTTGATCGGCGTCGGCACGTTCTTCGCCCAGGCGACGGCCACCGGTTTCGTCAGCCGCGCCGCCACGACCGACCGCGGTTCGGCCAGCGGCATCTATCTGGCCTGCTATTTCTTCGGCGGGCTGGCCGGCGCCGCGGTGCTCGGCCAATTGTTCGACTCATTCGGCTGGGCCGCTTGCGTAACCGGCATCGGGATAGTGTTGGCTGCGGCAGCGCTCTTGGCGCTTCGGCTACGAATGTCGGGCGACACGAAATGAAGGCGCCGATTACCACGCACACGGTCGGCCGAAAACGGGATCTTCCGGAAGTTAAGTTTGAGGCTGTAAGCTATAAGTCCATATTTTTTGCACGTGTACTCAATCGTAATTCCAGTGCGATTTAGTCATTTTGGCCTAATGCGCAATCAAGATATAAACGCCAAACACGACAAGTCCCATGCCGGCTATACGGCCAATGACTCGTCCATACTTTGAAAGTTTTTCGATCAAGACAAAGCCGGCGATGAGAGCGACCCAGATCAGATTCATCACGCCCCCGACAAACAGCAAAAGCATCAGCGCCCAACAGCAGCCGAGGCAATAGAGTCCATGTGCTGCGCCCATTCTGAGAGCGCCGAGACGTCCCGGGCGCCAATGTGTGGTGATGAATTGGACTGGAGATCTGCACTTCGCAAGACACGCCTCCTTGACTTTGGACCATTGGTATATGCCGGCTCCGATAAGAACGACGCCGCCTAACCGTTCGTCCGTCAACACCATCATCGATGAGGCGATACGCAGCTCTTCGAAGAATACCTGGAGTGCTGTGGCGCAGAGCCCGAACGCTGTCCATACCAACAGATAGCCGCTGGTGAAAATCCAGACCGCGGGCAGTGAGGCGCCACGTTCGGCATTTTTTCGGACGATTGCGGCATAGAATAGAATCATCGGCGCGGCACTGGGTACCATCATGCCAACCATCATGATCGCCCACATCAGAAATGCGAGTGCCAGAGTGACGACATTAGCCGCGGTTGGGAGCATGACCATGGGCCGCTCGCCCATCATCATGCGATCCATGGCATCGGCTTCCAACCACAGATAGAGCCATGCCAGCGCCGACAGAACGAGTAGGCTCGTGAGAAGCAGGCCGCGGTCTCGTCGAACCGCTGCCTCGATGAACCGGTCGAGCTTTGCCCGAATCACCCAGCCCACGCGAATGGCGCGAAATGCCCGTTGCGCGTTCCGGACGTATCGTCCCAATTTATTCCGAACGCGCGGAACTTGCTGCGCGTGGCCTTGGCTAACGCCAGTTTCGCACTGACCGGATGGCAGGTGTTGTCGAGGTAGATTGGTTCGCCCGGTCGCGCCGGTCCGGGGATGCCCTCGACCGCCTGGTCGATTAGTTCGCCGGCCGTCACGGAATATTTCATGCCGTCCTTCATGAATTTGATCGGTCTTTTTTCGATACCAGCCAGCCTTGTGACCAGTGGTGCAAGCGCTGCCATCGGCCCCCCTGCAACACCCGTAGCGATGGCGCCGATCGCCTCAACCTGTTGCTCCGATGCGCGCTCATCGACGATCAGGCCGACCGTGATGTCGCCCTCCGCCATCGCTTTCGGCGCATGCATAAGCACGATGAAGGAAAGATCGTCGAGTTTCACGCCGTCCTTCTCGCCCTTCTCGATCTTCATGGTGATTGCGGCCTTGCAATCGCCTTCAGTAGGCCGCGCGGTCAAATTCGACCCGATGCACGGGCAAAGATAGATGCAATTGCAGGTCTCGAAATACTGACCCTCGATGCGCCACTTCGCCATGACGAACCTCCATGGGTTAATTCGACATAAACCAAGTATTTCCGAAAACGAGTTAAACGATAACACAATGCCGGCCGCAACTGAAGTGTTGCTCCCATGAACGTCCCTCGACCATCCGTAAGCCGTTGGAATTCGTGATGTGCCTAAGGGAACGCATTTTTCAGGCGTCTCAACAAGTTGAGCATGCGCTTTGCAGAAATCCAGCTTGAACCCGGTTGCTCAGTTATCGGATCAATAACCTTCGGATTTTCGTTATCTTGCTAGCTGAGATGCCGCCGTTGTCGGCGTGCGTCATGTCGATGAAGGACTTGGCGCGCATCGAATAATTCAATGAGAACCACATCCGACACCAGATCAACCAAGCATTCCTTGCTCCCGATATCGTCGAAACGATCTTGATAGGCAACAGCCGCCGCGTCTCCTGCTGGAGCAGTTGATGCGGATTGAGTTAGCATTAGACTTACGCAGACAGCACCAAATGCTTGGCGTTCGAGCCACTTGACCAATCGAGAAATCGGATTCCGAACTTGGCCGACAGAGAGGAAGTCGCGGAAAAGTCCACAATTGAGCGCCGATAGGGCCGAGTCGCGCGTCTTTCGGTCAGTCGTTCTCTCAAAGCGGCGGCAAACGTCGACTTATCCGGGCGATCAAAGTCGCGTCCAATTGCAATGCGGACTGAGTGGCGGCGGGAACGAACCCGAGACCCGACATGCTCTCACCGATCTAGTGGAATCGGGGCGATCGAATCGCGACGTGTGATGACGTTATCGTGACAATGATTACGCGGATCATCGGCCGATGCGCTAGCCAGCGCGCGGCTGCGCGCCCAGTTCGAGCTCAGTCCTGGCGAAACGCCCGATCGAAGCTGCTGACGAGCGGGGCCAGGAAATAGTTGAGCGCGGTTCTGGCTCCAGTGACGATCATCGCCTCGACCGGCATGCCGGGATAAAGCCTGTATCGGGTTTCGCCGCTTGTCGCGTTGGCATCGAATTTTATACGGGCGAGGTAATAGCTTTGGCTCGTGCGCGGATCGACCATTCGGTCCGCAGATATCCATGCGACGCGGCCCGGAAGCGGCGCCGTGCTGCGGTAATTGAGCGGGGTCAACCTGACCTGCGCGCGCAGCCCGGCGTGCACGACGTCGACGTCGTTCGGATCGATCCGCACCTCGGCGACCAATGCCTCGTCGTGCGGAACGATTTCCATGAGGATCGCACCCGCCGCAATGACCCCGCTCGCCGTATGGATCTGCAGATTGACGATCGCGCCGCCGATCGGAGCGCGGATGACGGTGCGCCGCAAGACCTCCTTCGCGGCCTCCAGTTGAGCGCGACTTTGGATCAGGCTGCCTTCGAGTTCGGCGCGTCTTCGCTGGACCTGAAGCAGGCGGGGCAACTGCGTCAGCCCCTTCTTGAATAGCCCATCCAGTGCGTTCTCCTCCTGGATCACGAGCTTAAGCTGGAGGCCGTCCGATTCGATCTGGGCTTCGATCAGGCTGATCCGGGTCCGCGACTGGGTATCGTCCAACTCGACCAAGACCTGATCCGCCTGGACGCGGTCCCCTTCGCGGACGAGGATTCGGCGCACGATGCCGCCTTCCAGATGCTGCACCACCTTGCGATTGGTCTCGACGCTGACGACACCCAGCGCGATGGCCGCGCTCTGCAACGGCGCCGACCCCGCCCACCCGACCAATCCCAAAAAAAACACGGCGATGACCGCCAGGCCGAATATCGCCGGACCGGCGATGCGCGGCCGCTTGGACACGAGATCGGACGAAGCCTTGCCGGCATCGGACAGTTTCGTGCGTTCAGCCATGGGCGGCAGCTCCGGTCTTGACCCCAAGCGTCTGTTCCCTCGACAAGCCGGTGACTTCGGCAAGAATTTCGTCGCGCGCGCCGAAACGATGCGCTGATGCACCGCGAATGAGCAATATCTTATCGACGCGGCGCAGCACGTTGGGGCGATGCGCGACGATCACGCAGGTTGTTCGCTGTTCCTTGAGCCTTGCCAGCGCATTCAGGAGCGCATCCTCGCCCGCCTGGTCGAGGTTGGAGTTCGGCTCGTCGAGCACGACGAACCGCGGCGAGCCGTACAGCGCCCGCGCCAGCGCAATTCGCTGGCGCTGACCGCCGGAAAGCGTTGCGCCGCCCTCGCCGATCTCGGTTTCATAGCCTTTCGGCAGTGCGAGAATTAGATCATGCACGCCGGCCAGTCGCGCCGCGGCGACAACGGTTGCGGCATCGACCTCGCCCATGCGCGCGATGTTTTCCGCCACGGTGCCTCGGAACAGTTCGACATCCTGCGGCAGATAGCCGACATGCTGGCCGATATCCTGCCGATCCCATTGCGCGACATCGACGCCGTCGAGTCGGGCGACGCCCGATTGCGGTTTCAGATTGCCGATGAGCAGCCGCGCAAGCGTCGTCTTGCCGGTGGCGGTCGGACCGATGATGCCCATCGATTCGCCGGGCGCCAGGCGAAACGATACGTTGCGCAGGATGGGATCGCGCATTGTCGGATGGTGGTAGGCGAGGCCTTCGACTTTGAGTTCGCCGAGCGGAATCGGAAGCGGCATGGAAGGCGCTTTTGTCTGCGCTTCGACCGCCACAGTCTTGAGCCGACGATACGCGCCGCGCGCCGCGATCGCCGAACGCCACGAAACGATCGCCTGTTCGACGGGCGCCAGCGCCCGACTCATCAGGATCGAAGCCGCGATCATGGCGCCGGCCGTGATCGTGTTCTGCAGCACCAGCCATGCGCCGATACCGAGTGTCCCCATCTGCAGCAGCAGTCGGCAGAATTTCGAGGCGGCGGCGAGCCGCGCACCGATGGCGCTGGCGCGCGCCTGCAGCGCCAGCATCTCGGCATTGGCGTTGGTCCATCGGCGCGTGATGTTGTCCAGCATGCCCATCGCCATCACGACATCGGCGTTGCGCGCGGCGCCGTCGGCCTGGGCGAGAGCGGCGATCGAGGCGTTGTTGGCGCCCTGCAGCGGCTTGCGCGTCGCTCTATCGTTCACCAGCGCAAGGCCGAACAACACCACCGCCCCGGCAACGGCGAGCATCCCAAGCCACGGGTGCAGCAGAAAAATCACGCCGACATAGATCGGCGTCCACGGCGCGTCCATGATCGCGAAAATCGTCGGGCTGCCCAGGAATCCGCGAAATGTCGACAGGTCCCGCAGCGGCTGCACCGACGGCGTTTGCCCGGCGCGAAAACCCCGAACCACGCTTTCGGCGAGGATCGGCGCGCCCAGCCGCCGTTCGAGCCAAAGGCTGAGCCGCGCCATGATATGGCTGCGCGCGCACTCGAGCAGGCTGCCCGCCAGGATCGCCACGGCGGCAATCAGCGATAGATAGAGCAGCGTCTCGACGCTGTGGCTGACCAGCACCCGATCGAAGATCTGCCACATATAGAAAGGCAGGGTCAGCAAAAGCAGATTGATGCCGAGGCTGAACAGCGCCGCCACGACGAATCCCGCGCGGCACGCCGACAGCGCGTCGCGAAGCATGTCGCGCGTTGGCGGACTTCGGGACCCGGATTCGGCCATCACCGCCGCCGATCGACGCTGTTCAGCCGATGCGACGGCCCGGCCGGCATGGCGAACGCACTATCCATCGAGGAAGACGAAATCGGTCGACTGCAGCTGCACTTTCTGTATGCCGATCAGCGTGACGCTGTCGTCTGCATCGAGATGGATGACCGCGTTGCCGTCGACATCCTCGATCTGCGTCTCGAGGGTGGCGAAATCGGCATAGAACGCGCTGACGTCAAGCCGATCCGCGCCCGGCGCATAATCGGTGACGGTATCGTTGCCCGTGCCGTCCTCGAATACGAACAAATCGTCGTCGCCACCGCCGATCAAAATATCGTCGCCGGCGCCGCCATTCAGCACGTCGCTGCCGCCGCGTCCGTCCAGGGTGTCGCTGCCGGCGAGGCCTTCGAATCGATTGCTCGCCGCATTGCCGCTGATACCGTCGGCCTCGTTGGTGCCGACGACCCATTCGATGTTCGCCAGAGTATCGGTCGAACCGAAGCCGTCGGTTGCGGTTCCGGCGGCAAGATCGACCGTCACCCCGGCGCCGCCGCCCAGGCCCGCATCCAGCGAATAATCCGCCTGATCCTGGGTTCCGACCCCGCCATCCAGCAGATCGTTGCCGGCGCCGCCCGCCAGCCGATCGTTGCCGCCCAGCCCCAGCAACGTATTGCCGGCGGCATTGCCGACGATGGTGTCGGCCTGGCCGGTGCCGAATACGTTTTCGATATTGAACAGCGCATCCGCATCGCCGAAACCGTCGGTGGCGCTGTTGGCCGCGACGACCCCGGGCGCGCCGAAGTCCACATCGCTCGAACCCAGATTGACGACGACGCCGGCGCCGCCCTGCAGGAAGAAATCCAGCGAGTAATCGACCGTGTCGACGCCGTCGCCGCCGTCCATCGAATCGTTGCCGGCCAGGCCCTGGAACAGGTTGTTCCCGGAACTGCCGATGAAAGTATCGTCGAACACGCCGCCGCGGATCTGCTCGATGCCGAACAGCCGGTCGGTGCCGCCGTCGCCGTCCAGCGCGTAGCCGCCCAGAGTCGCATCGCTATAGTCGCCGGGCGCATCGTTGGTATCGGTGAGGTCGACATAGATCGCCCCGCCGGCGACGATGTAGTCGACCATGTCGTTGCCCAGGCGACCGTCGATGATGTCGTCGCCCTCGGCGCCGCGGAACTGCTCGGTGGTGTCGAGGCGGTCGGAGCCGAGCAGAATGTCGTCGTGCTGCGAGCCGCGCGCCGCCTCGATGCTGGTCAGCGCGTCGGTGCCGCCCCAACCGTCGAACGCGGTGCCCGCGCCGATCTGCCCCAGCGCGCCGAGATCGACCGGCCCGGCGCCGAGGTTGACGATCACGCCGTCGGGCGAATCGTGATACAGCACGTAATCGAACCCGCCCATGCCGTTGATGATATCGTCGCCGCCGCGGCCCATGAAGCGTTCGCCGGCATTGCTGCCGGTCAGCGTGTCGATCCAATCAGAGCCGATCACGCCTTCGATGTTGCGAATCTGGTCGCCCTCGGCATCGCCGCCGCTGCCGACGGCGATGACGCCGCCCGGGATCAGCGTGACGGTGACGCCGTCGGGGGAATTCCGATACGAAGCGAAATCGACGCCCCAGGTCAAGCCGTCCTGCGCGCCGCCGTCGATGAGGTCGGCGCCGGCGCCGCCCTCGATCAGGTCGTCGCCGCCATTGCCTTGCAGATCGTCGGCATCGGCACCGCCGAACAGGAAATCGCCGCGCGCGCCGCCGGCGATGATATCCGCGCCGTCGGTGCCGACGATGAGCTGCGCCGTCGTCGCGGCGGATTCGTTGGGATCGCTCGCCACCTGATAGGCAAACAACGGTGCCGAAGCCGGCAGCACGCCGGCCACGTCGAACTGCACCAGCTCGATCGGGTTGCCGTTGAAATGATCCTGGATCGCCGCCTGCTCGCCATCGACGCCGAAGCGCAACACCAGATCCTCGCCGTCCGCGCTGCGGCCGGCATCGAGGGTCAGCGGATAGGCCGAAACCAGCAGCGTGTCGGCACCGGCCAGATCGAAGATCGTATCGGCGCCGCTGCCGTTGCCGACGTGATAAGTGTCGCCCCCCTCGCCGCCCTCGAGATGATCGTCGCCCGCGGCGCCGATCAGCGTGTCGTGGCCGGCGCCGCCGAACATGGCATCGGCCGCGTCGGTGCCGAACAGCACGTTGTCGCCCGGCCCGCCATAAGTGCCGGATGCGTCGCGGATGATCTCGATCGAATGGGTAAAGAGACCGTCGCGTTGCGTTGGCGTAAAGGTAAAGCCGTCGGCGACGACAGTGTCGACTCCGGGTCCGCCGTAAATGAACGACGTCACGCTATAATTGTCGACTGTGAAAACGGTGCCGTCCGGATTGATGGACTCGATTCTGAGGGAGCTGCCCTGGAAGGATTTTCCTCTAAGATCCAGGGTTGCGTCGCTGGTTTGGAGCCTGACATTTTGCGAGTTGATCACGATTGTCGTGACATCGATCAGGTTCGCGTCGTCCACGAGCACAACGCTAAAATCAGAACCGAATATTAGGAGCTGCTCGATGTTCTGCATACCGACCGGCCGCAAGTCGACCGATCCAAAAGGTTGATTCACAAAATTGAGCCTGTCCGCACCCTCGCCTCCGTCCAACTCGTCGCCGGCACTCAACACGCCGGGGCGCGTCACATGAAAATTGTCATTACCGGCGCCGCCGTCGATCGTCTCTTGGCCGGTCGAGAGGTAGAAATCGTCCCGCGCGTTGCTGCCGACGACCGCGATATTGATGCCGTCACGTAGGAACAAAAGGGAAGCCGACGCCGTATCGTTGACGAGATTAATCTCCTCGAATCCACTAAATCCACTCAACTGATCGATATGATAAATACCGGGCCCGTCAAGTACCAACACATCCGTCCCGTCGCCACCGTGAAGACTATCGTTGTTATTCAAGGTGGCCTCGGAACCATTCACCGTAGTGTCATCCGCGTTCGCCGCCAGCGTATCCGCGCTGGTCGTCAGCGTGAACACTGGGTCGCCGATCGGCGGCGCCGAGTGGGTGCCTTCGCTGTCTATGATTGTCTCGATTGAGGTGCTGGCGAAGATGGCATCGCGCTGCTCGGCGGTGAAGCTGAAGCCGTTCGCCACCAGCGTGTCTTCCCCCGGCCCGCCTTGGACGAAGAACCCCGTGTTGGCACTGTTCACCGTGAACACCGTGCCGGTCGCGTTCGTGCTCTCGACCATGACGTTGGAAAGGGTCTTGCCGGTCAGGTCCAGCGAAGCCTCGGACGTTTGCAGCCGGGTGGTCGAATAGTTGTTGATCGACGTAAAATCGGCCAAGCTGGCATCGTCGACCAGCAGAATACCGTTTATATACGAAGACAGATTCTCAATATTTTGCACAGACACGGGACGCAGATCGACAATCGATCCGTTAGGCAATCCGGAAATCTGCAGCCTATCGTAGGTTCCGGTACCACCGTCCAACACATCGCCTGCCGTCAGTACACCAGCGCGCAAGACCCAAAACGAATCATCCCCGGCGCCGCCGTCGATCGTCTCATGGCCGGTCGAGAGGTAGACAGAATCGCTCACCCCGCTGCCAAACACGGAAATGTCGACCCCGTCGCGTAATAAAAGTGTTGCATTCGACGTCGTGAAATTGATCAGCCGGATCTCCTCGAACCCGCTAAAGCCACTCAGCTGATCGATTCTAAACGCGCCAGGTCCGTAGAGCAGCAGCGAATCGAAACCGTCGCCGCCGGACAGCGAGTCGCCATTGTTCAGCGTCAAGGCGGTACCGAACAGCTGCTCCGATTCCGCCGTGCCCGCAAACGTGTCGTTCGCCATCGTCAGCGCCGCTTCGACGCGGTCGAGCACCTCGATCGTGAAATCCTGTTCGATGTAGGCGCCGTACTGGTCGGTGGCGCGGATGCGCACGGTGTGGCTGGTATCGGCTTCGTAGTCGAAGCCGGTTTGACCCGCGACCTGGAGCACGTTGCCGGAAATGCCGAACAGGCTGCCGTCGAGGCCGGGCATGATCGAGTATGTCAGGCTGGCGCCGGTATCGGGATCGGCCGCCGCGAGCGTGCCGATTGCGGCACCCGGCAGGTTTTCCGCGATCGCGTTGTTCGACAATTGCAGGTCGGCCGGGCCGTCGTTGGCGCCCTGGATCGCAATCGTGAGAGTAGCGGTATCGGACTTGCCGCCCGGATCGGCGACCGTGTAGGCGAAGCTTTCGTCCAGCGTGGCGCCGGCCGCCAGGGCTATGACGCTCGCGTTCTGGTCGTCGAGATCGTAGCTGTAGCTGCCGTCGGCGAACATTGTCAGCGTGCCGTGCTGGCCGGCGATCTGCGTGCCGAGCGGATTCTGCGCATCGTCCACCGCGACGCCGTCGACGTGCGTCACGGCGATCGGATCGCCCTCGGGGTCGCTGTCTTCGGCGGTGTTCGGGCTGCCGAGACCGGAGATTACGTTGCCCTGCACCGGCGCCGGAACATTGGCCTCCGGCTGATCGCCATAAGCGAGCGAACCCGCCTGCACCTGGTTCGCATCGTCCGCCGCGGTCGGCCCATCGTTCGCGCCGACGATCGTAATGGTGAGCTCGGCCGTGTCGTCCAACCCGGCGCCGCTCGAGACCGTGTAGGTAAAACCGTCGCCGAGCAAGCCGCCCTCGCCGAGCGCGACCACATCCGGATGGGCATCATCCAGGTCATAACTGTAGGAGCCGTCGGACAGCAGCGTGAGCGTGCCGTATTGACCGACGATGGTTTCGCCGTCGGCATCGGGGACCGCGTCGTTGCCGTTGTCATGCTCGACCAGTACGACCGCGAGCGTGCCGCCGCCGGGGTTGGCGTCGGCGCCGTCGCCCGTGGAGGGCGGCGTGGTTCCGCCGGCGCCGATCACGTTGCCCGTGGCCGGCAGCGAGGGCGCCGCGGCCTGGTCGCCCTCGCCCGAACCGTGCGCCACGGTACCGGCCAGAACCATATTCGTGTCATCCGCCGCGATCGGGTCCTCGGCGACATCGTCCAGCGCGACCGTCACCAGTGTCGTATCGGTCAGCGCGCCGTCGGTCACTTCGACGGTCAGATCGAAGCTTGGGTTGGATTCGTAATCCAGCGCGGAAGGATCGGCCACGGTGATCTGGCCGGTGGCGGCGTCGATGGCGAAGGCGCCGCTGTCGTTGCCGGCCACGATGGCGTAGCTCAATTGCGCGCCGGCATCCGGATCGGCCGCCAGTACCGTGCCGACGGGCGTGCCCGCGCCGCTGTTCTCGGCGATCTGGAAGCTTTGCCCGGCCGATGCCGTCGGTCCGTCGTTGCGGCCGACCAGGGCGATCGACAGGTTGGCGATGCTTTCCAGACCGGTGCTGTCCGCCACGGTATACGCGAATGTTTCGACCGGACCGACCTGCCCCTCGGCCAGGTTGACGATCCTGTCGCCGGCCGGGTTCTGCGGATCGAGCGGCGCCGTTTCGTCGATCCGGTAGCTGTACGAGCCGTCCTCGAAAATCGTCAGCGTGCCCCACTGGCCCTGGATTTCCGTGCCGACCGGAATGCCGGGCTGTACCACCTGGTAACGCTGGGCGTAGATGCCGTAATTGCTGCCGTCCTGGTTATTCGACGCCCAGTTGACGACGAAGCCGCCGTCTTCCAATTCGGCAACGGTGGAGAAGCGCTGGCCCGTGCCCGGGAAGCTGTCGACCACAATTTGGCTGCCGATCTCGTTGCCGTCGGCGTCGAAACGGCGGGTATAGATGTTGCCGCCGTTCTCATACGCTACGACATAGCCGCCGTCCGCGAGCGCGGCTACGGACGAATAATTCTGCAGGCCCGTCCCGACTGCGATTTGAACCTCGCCGCCGACCGGCGCCCCGGACGCGTCATAGCGTTGCACGTAAACGCCCTTGCCGCTGCCATCCTGGCCGCTGGACTGCCACGCCACGACGAAGCCGCCATCCTCCAGGCCGGCCACGGCGGCATGGTTCTGGTTGCCGACCGTGAAACTGTTGACCTGGAACTCGCCGTCGACCGCGTTGCCTGTGGCGTCATAGCGCTGGCCATAGATGCCGTAACCGCCGCCATCTTGTTCGGCAGATTCCCAAACCACAACGAAGCCGCCGTCGCTCAATCCAGCGGCAGAGCGCACCACCTGATGGTTCGCCGTGTGCGTGTTGACCTGGAATTCGCCGCCGACCGCAGTGCCCGCGGCATCGTAGCGCTGGCCGAAAACGCCGAAGCCGCTGCCATCCTGATTCACCGAGTTCCAAACAATGACGAAGCCGCCGTCGGCCAGCGCGACGACGGAGCCATAGCTTTGATCGCCGGCGGTGGTCGTATTGGCGCGAAATTCGGTGCTGACCGGCGCACCCGTCGCATCATAGCGCTGCGCGTAGACGCCGCCTGCACTGCCATCCTGTCCGGACGACGTCCAGGCAACCACGAAGCCGCCATCCTCCAGCGCCGCGACACTCGGCGTAAACTGATCGTTCGTCGTGGCAGTATTGACCTTGAACTCGCTGCCGGCCGCATCGCCGTTCGCATTGTAGCGCTGGGCATAGATGCCGCGGCCACTGCCGTCCTGGCCGGTCGATGCCCACGCGATGACATACCCGCCATCGGCAAGGCCGGCCATGTTCTTAAGTGTCGGTTCCTTATATTGATTGTCCGTGCTTTGCGTGTTGACCTGAAACTCCCCGCCGACCGGGATCGTATCGGCGACGGTGACGGAATCCGCGACCGGCGCGCCGTTGACCGAGACGACGCGCAGCGCGTCGCCGACATCCGGGTCGGTATCGGCCGCATCCGCGAAGGTGGCGCCCGCCGTGCCGACGAGCGTGTTGAAATCGGTGCCGTCCTTGACCGTGTGGTCGTTGTCCGCCAGCACATTGCCGCTGGCAGTGAACCGGTCCGCCGGCTCGCCCGCCTGCACGCCCGCGCCGGAGCCGTGGCCGACGGCGCCGGCCTGCGCCCAGTTGCTGTCGTCGGCGACCGCGGGCGCTTCCGCGACATTCGCGACGGTGACGACAAACGATTGCTCGACGCTCAGGCCGCCGCCATCCGAGGCCGTGACTTCGATCGTCACGATCGACTCGGTCTCGTAATCGAGGCTGTAGCCGGCTTTGAGTCGCAACTCGCCGCCGACCACCTCGAATCGCTCGTCGCTGACGGCGTAGCTGTGCTGGCCGAAGGCTGCGTCGGGATCGTCGGGATCGGAAACCAGCACGCTGCCGATCGCGGCACCGTCCGCGTTCTCGGCCACCGTGGCGCCGTCCAACGCGATCGACGTCGGCGCTTCGTTGACGTCGACGACAGATATCATGAACGTGCGCGTGACGCTCAGCCCGCCCGCGTCGGTTGCGGTGATGTCGAGACTGATGCTGGGCTCGGACTCGTAGTCCAGAGTGATGCCGCTCTTGAGGCGCAACACGCCGTCGACGATTTCAAAGCGATCGTCGCTCACGATGTAAGTGAAGGTGTCGCCGGTATTGGGGTCGACGACCGTCAGCGTGCCGATGACGGCGCCGAGAGCCAACTCGTCGACGCTTGTGCCGTTCAGAAGAATGTCGCTCGGGGCTTCGTTCTGGCCCGGCGGCACCGGCGGCTTGCCTTTGCCTTTGCCATTCGAGTTCTCATTGGCCACGTCTCATCTCCCTCGGCTGCGAAACGGCTGCAACGCACGTCGCCCGACGTTCCCGCGGGCAAGCACCGACACTGTGGCGAAACAAGCGAAACCCCGCGCCACCCATTTGGGTGGGGCCGCGGCGCACTCTCGGAAGGCGCGGCGCCGCGTTCATGGATGGTTCTCCGGATCGACGGCCCCAGCCAAGCCGCCCATGAGCGCACGCATCAGCTCCGCCTGACTTTGGGTGCCGGTCTTGGCGAGAACCTGCTTCATCCGCCAACGCGCGGTGTTCAGCGTGATCGAACGGCGTTCGGCATGGTCCTTGAGCGACAGGCCGGCCAGCAGATCGGCTGCCATGGCCGCTTCGGCCGGTGTCAGCCCATGCAGCCGGGCCAGCGTCGCTGCCGTGTGTTGCGGCAGCTGTTCCGGATCGACGAGAAAGATCAACGCTGTCGGCCGCAGCAGGCCCAGCACGGTCGCCGGGCGCGCAACCGGACAGATCAAAGCTTGGATCGGTCGCCGCATCGATGGCCGACGAAGCGAGATCGTCGCGCCTGCGGCAACCGACCATGGAGCGACCGCGTGCCCCAGGGCGTGCTGGAATGCACGGTCATCGTCGGGATGCGCCGCAACCATGCGTCCGTCGAATATCACCAATCCGTCGCCGCCCGCGAGAATCCGCTCCGCCGGTCGGCTCGCATGAAGCACGCGGCCGTTCGAATCGACGAACACGACGCCGATACGCAAACGGTTCAGCGCATTTTCGGCCAAGCCGGCGCGCAGATCGGCGCCTTCGAGAAATTGCTGAACCCGGAATATGCGGTGAAGATGCGGCTCGATCAGCGCGGCCAGACGAAGATGGTCGCGCGTCGCGTGGCCCTGCTTGGGCGTGCGCTGGATCGACACAGCGGCAACGATATCGGCACCCGGTGTCAGCTGTATGGCGAGGTAATATTTAAGACCGTAGCGAAGAATCCAATTGTAGAACGGATCGCGCTTCATCTCGTCCTCCGAGATGTGCAACCCGTCGTAAAGCAGGCCTGTTGCCTTGGTGCGTTCGTAATGTGCGACCCGCGGACAATATTTCACCATCTCGGTTACGTATTCGTGCAGACCGGTTTCGTCGACGTTGTATGACCCGCCGCCCAATACCTGTTTCGTTGTGCTGTTCAAGACGTGGAAATAGATGCCTGCGCTATCGAAGGAATCGGCGATCGCCTTCAGGCTTTTCGGCCAATTGGCATTGTCCAACAGGGCATCGTATAGAGTGCTGACCAACCGGTTGTATGCGTTGAGCTCCATACCCCCCTCGCCGTCGTCAACGCCGCACTTACCCCGTCAAATTTTTTTTATGTCGTGAGCGATGTCGCTCATCGATAGCTCGTTGATCGAGCCTGCAACCGATTGGAAAATGATAATGCGGAATCGATACGGCGCACATATATTTATATTTTTTCAAGTTCCGAAATTCATGGCTCGTAAGTATATTTACATAACACACAATTTCGATGACCATTAATAATTGAAATCGTTGTCGTTAACGAACGACGCGAGAAGCGCCTTGGCGATTGGCTTCGGAAACGTTGCCAGAAGTATAATATGAGGCCGCGGAACAGCTTGAGGCATTTCGGGCAAACGTCTTCCCTGTCTTCTGCTCCGGCGTGAGCGAGAGTTCTTTGGCAGACTCTTGACCCGAAGAACGTGGCAGAGCTGCACGAAACCCTGCGCAGGTCGCTCGCCCATGCCAGGCAGACGTTGGCGGACTGGAAGCATGACTACAACACGCTTACTCCACGCAGCCGCTTCGGGAATCCGCCGCCGGCGATCTACGCCACGCCCAGCGCTCTCGTCATTCAACGGGAAGCGACGTTTCGCTCGATCGGGGATTTCGCGCCCCGCCCCGTTGCACCAACCCTCGAGACGGGAAAACAGGAACTGACTCAATCTGCAGACGTGTGAAGGACGGGGAGCAGGTCAAAGGCTATCAAGGCCGATGGCGGAGAGGGTGGGATTCGAACCCACGGTACCCGTAAGAGTACACCTGATTTCGAGTCAGGCGCATTCGACCACTCTGCCACCTCTCCGGGGTGTGCGCCGCGGCCTGAGCGTCGAGGCGGCCGAAACGCGATACGGTCGTTCGCAACAATCGAGAGATCGATCGGAGGCCTTCGGGGGCGGCCCCCAAAAGGCGGCGGACACTAGCCGATGCCCCCGGGGCAGGCAAGTGTTCTGGGGTCGCGCGCAGCTGTTCGGAAAGCCGCGCGAAGGCAGGGAATTTCGCCGCCCGCCGCGGCCGTGATGTGGAGCTTGAACCGACGCAGGGGCCGGGCGGCCGGCGGGGCCATCGCGACCTTGCCGCCCCCGGGCGACGTTCGGCCTTCGATCGCCCCGCTACCGCGCGTGAGCCGCCGCCAGCCGCTTTTCGACATAGCGTGCCAGCCGCGACGTCGGATAGCTCATCAAAACGTAAAGCAGAGCCGTAATGCCCATCAGGTAGGCGATCGATTGCGGGTCGCTGCGCGAGAGAATCGAGAACTGCTTGGTAAGTTCGACCAGCGTAATCACCGAGCACACGCTGGTGTCCTTAAACAGGGCGATGAAATCGTTGATGATCGGGGGCAGCACGATGCGCGTGGCCTGCGGGACGACGACATGGCGCAGCGCCAGCCAGCGCGAAATGCCCAGCGACAGGGCGCCTTCCATCTGCCCGCGCGGAATCGCCTGAATGCCCGCGCGGTAGATTTCCGATTCGTACGCCGAATAATTGATCGCCAGGCCGGCGATCGCGGTCCAGAACGCCGGCACATTGATGCCGACCACCGGCAGGAAGAAGAAGATGAAATAGAGCTGCAGCAAGACCGGCGTGCCGCGCAGGAATTCAACATAGACGACGAGCACAGGCCGCAGCCAATTCGGCCCGTAAAGCCGCCCCACGGCGATCAGCAGCCCAAGGATCGAGGCGAGCGGGAACGAGATCACCGCGAGCACCACGGTCATGCCCGCGGCCTCCACCAGGAGCCATGCGGAATCGGCGAAGCCCGGCACGGTGCGGCCGGCCGGCGCCGTGACGCTCGCCGTCGGCTCCGGCGTCGTCGGCTTGAGCTCGGCCAGCGCCGGTCGCTGATAGCCATAGAAACGCCCCGTGTCGGCAAGCCGGAGCAGTTCGCGCTGCGCGTCGTCCCAAATGCCGTGCTTGCGATAGATGCGCTCCAATGTGCCGTCGCGAATCAGCGTGATCAGCACATCGTTCAACGCCGCCACCAGGGTTGCGTCGTCGCGATGCGCGTAGATCACATAGTAGCCGTGGCCGACCGGTGCGCCGATCTTGCGCAGCCGCGGATATTTCGGGCCGTAATAGGCGACGATCGGCGTGTCCTGCAGCGTCGCGTGCAGGCGGCCGATTTCCACATCGCCCATGGCATCGGTGTTGCCGTCGTAGGGCACCACTTCGACACTGCCGGCAAAGTGCTGGCGCATGTAATCGTCGGCGGCCGAACCGCTCAGCACGCCGACGCGCCATTTGCCGTGCGGTCCCGGCGTCTTCAGATCGTCGATTGTCTTGACCGTTTCATTGTCGTCGCGGGTCAACAATTGCAGCCCGTAGACATAGTAAGGAATCGTCGCCGCCATCGCCTCCAGGCGCGGCGCGGTCCATTCGTAGCCGTTGAGCACGATGTCGACCTTGCGGGTCTCCAACAGCGCCGGCATCTGGTCCCACGAGCCTTGAAAGAACTGCGCCTTGACGCCCAGGCGCTGCGCCAAGACCGCCGCGAGATCGACCTCGAAGCCGGCGATCTGGCTCTTATCGTTCTCGCTCGGATAGACGAACGGCGCGCCGCCTTCCTGGTCGGCGCCCCAGACGATCAAACCCTTGGCCTTGATGGCGCCCAACGTGTCGGCAACCGCCGGTCCCGCAGCAGCCGCAAGCGACAACAGCAACACCAGCCACGCACCGAACCGCAACGAGAATTTGCCAAGCCGTACGACCATAAATCCCTTGCGCAACACCGTATCGCCCGCGGCGTGTCGGCAGTGCTCGCCGACTCACCTGCCGGCAAACGTAACAGAATGGGTTTGTCCCGGCGACCGCCATACGGCGGGCGCTCGTTGTGGCGCGGCGCCCCGCGTTTTATAGTCGCCCGCGAGATGCGGTGGTGCCGGGGCGCCACCACATATTTGGGGAGCATTACGAATGAAGCGGGATTTATCGCGCGGCCAAACGATGCGATTCGGGGCGGTGCGATTCGGGGCGTTAATTATCGGGTTGGCGCTGCTCGCCCTGACGGCCGGTTCCGTCGCGGCCGAAGACAAGCCGATTGTCATCAAATTCAGCCATGTCGTGGCGCCGGATACGCCGAAAGGCAAAGGCGCCGAGCGGTTTCGGCAGTTGGCCGATCAGCATACCAAGGGGCGCGTCAAGGTCGAGGTCTACCCGAACAGCCAGCTCTATAAGGACGGCGAGGAAATGGAGGCGCTGCAACTCGGCGCCGTGCACATGCTGGCGCCCTCGATGGCCAAGTTCGGCCCGCTCGGCGCGCGGGAGTTCGAACTCTTCGACCTGCCCTATATCTTTCCCAACAAAGAGGTCTTGCGCCGGATCACCGACGGGCCGATCGGCAGGCAATTATTCGCGAAGCTGGCGTCGAAGGGGATCACCGGCCTGGCTTATTGGGACAATGGCTTCAAGCTGATGAGCGCCAACAGGCCGTTAAAAAAGCCGGAAGACTTCAAGGGACTGAAGATGCGCATCCAGTCCTCCAAGGTATTGGAAGCGCAAATGCGCAAGCTGGGCGCGCTGCCGCAAGTGATGGCCTTCTCCGAAGTGTATCAGGCGCTGCAAACCGGCGTCGTCGACGGCACGGAAAATCCGCCGTCCAATATGTTCACGCAGAAAATGCACGAGGTGCAGAAGCACGCCACGATCTCGAACCACGGCTATATCGGCTACGCCGTGATCGTGAACAAGAAATTCTGGGACGGGCTGCCGTCCGAGATTCGCGGCGGCTTGGAGCAAGCCATGGCCGAGGCGACCAGGTACGCCAATTCGATCGCCGAGAAGGAAAACGACGACGCGCTGGCCGCCATGAAGGCCGCCGGCAAGACGGCGTTCCACGAATTGACCAAGGAGGAAGCCGAGATCTGGCGCAAGGCCCTGCTGCCCGTGCACAAGGACATGGCCGGCCGCATCGGCAAGGACCTGCTGCAGGCAATCTACAAGGAGACCGAGGCCGCCGGCTTCAAGAACTGATCGCCCCCTGCTCCGCCCTCCAGGCCGCACTTTGACCCGCCCGGCTCGTCACCGATGAAGCGCTTGACCCGGCTGCTCGATCGCCTCGAGGAAACGCTGATCGTGGCGCTGATGGCGGTCGCCACGTTGGTGATCTTCATAGCCGTGGCGCACCGCTATGCCTCCACGCTGCCGCTCCTGCAGGACGCGCTGGCCGAAATCCATCTCGGCTGGGCGCAGGAGCTGTGCATCTACCTGTTCGTGTGGATGGCCAAATTCGGCGCCGCGTACGGTGTACGCACCGGAATTCATGTCGGCGTCGACGTGATGGTGCGGGCGCTCAAACCCGCCGCGCGCAAGCGCGTGATCCTGTTCGGCTTGCTCTGCGGCGCGCTTTTCACCGCCGTGATCGGCACGCTGGGCGCGGTCTTCGTCTGGGACATCGCGCATACCAGTTCGGTATCGCCCGATCTCGAGATTCCGAAGTGGATCGTCTATCTGGCGATACCCTGCGGCTCATATCTGATGTGCTTTCGCTTCCTCCAGGTGGCGTGGAGATTCTTCCGGACCGGCGAACTGCCGGCCCACGACCCCGCCGCCGTCGAAGGCCTCGATCCACCCGCAGCCGGGCAGCGCCGGTGAGCGCCGCCATCATCTTCGGGCTGCTGATTGCGCTGATGCTGACCGGCATGCCGATCTCGATTGCGCTCGGCCTGACCGTGCTGACGTTCTTGTTCACCATGACGCAGGTGCCGCTCGAAGCGGTTGCGCTCAAGCTGTTCACCGGCATCGAGAAGTTCGAGATCATGGCGATCCCGTTCTTCATTCTGGCCGGCAATTTCCTGACCCACGGCGGCGTGGCGCGGCGCATGATCGTGTTCGCCAGTGCGATGGTCGGTCATTGGCATGGCGGGCTGGGCTTGGCGGCGGTGGTGGCCTGCGCGCTGTTCGCCGCGATCTCCGGGTCCAGTCCGGCGACCGTGGTCGCCATCGGCTCGATCATCCTGCCCGCGATGGTCGCCGCCGGTTTTCCGCGCCGCTTCGGCGCCGGCGTCGTGACCACGTCGGGCGCGCTCGGCATCTTGATCCCACCCTCGATCGTCATGGTGATCTATTTCGTCGCCACCGCAGGCATCCAGGCCACGGGCCCGGACGGCAAACCCGTCAGCACCGCGTCGATCGGCGAGTTGTTCGTGGCCGGTATCGTGCCCGGCCTGTTGTTGGCGTTCCTGCTGGGCGCCGTCACCTGGTATCGCGCCTGGCGCAACGGCTACCCGCGCCTGCCGAAGGCCGATTGGCGCACACGCTGGCGCGGCTTTCGCGATTCGATTTGGGGGTTGCTGCTGATCGTGGTGGTGATCGGCGGCATCTACGCCGGCGCTTTCACGCCGACCGAGGCCGCGGCCGTCAGTGCCGTCTACGCCTTCATCGTCGCGGCGTTCGTCTATCGCGATCTGCCGCTCAAGCGCGTGCCGAAGGTGCTGCTCGATTCGGCGAATATGAGCGCAATGCTGCTCTACATCATCACCAACGCGGTGCTGTTCTCGTTCCTGATGACGCACGAGAACATTCCGCAGGCGATGGCCGAATGGATCATCGACAAGGAACTTGCCGCCTGGATGTTCCTGATCGTGGTCAATCTTCTGCTGTTGCTGGCCGGCAACGTGATGGAACCCTCGTCGATCGTGCTGATCATGGCGCCGATCCTGTTTCCCGTCGCCATGAAGCTCGGCATCGACCCGGTGCATTTCGGGATTCTGATCACGGTCAATATGGAGATCGGCATGTGCCATCCGCCGGTCGGGCTCAATCTCTACGTGGCCAGCGGCATCACCAAGATGGGTATCACCGAACTGACGGTGGCGGTATGGCCGTGGCTGCTGACCATGCTGGCGTTCCTGGTGCTGGTTACCTATGTGCCGGAAGTCTCTCTGGCGCTGCCGCACCTGCTGGGCATGCGATAAGGGTCGTGGCAAGGCGCCGCGCGCCGATGCTATCATTTCTCGGATAACAACCGCCGCCGACGCGAAATCAGGCGGCCCGCCTCCGGGAGGAGCTTCATGACGTCGATTGGTAAATTTGCGCGCGCGACCATTTTTGCCGCTGCTGTCACGGCGCTCGCCGTCCCTGCCGCGCGGGCCGACGAGATCTCGGTCACCCACTGGGGCGCCCTGATGTACGGCGTGCCTTACGCGGTCGCGATGGACAAAGGCTTTTTCAAGAAAGCCGGCGTCGACATCACCGGCATCCTGACGTCCAAGGGCGGCGGCACCACCGTGCGCAACGTGCTGGCCGGCGGGCTGCCTTACGGCGAAGTGTCGCTCGCGGCCGCGATTGCCGCGATCAACCAAGGCATGGACATCAAGATCGTCAACGGCGGCGTGCAGAACGTCGCGGACGCGTTCTGGGTCACGTTGCCCGCCTCCGACGTCAAGACGATCAAGGACCTAGCCGGCAAGAAGATGGCGATCACCAGCCCCAAGGCGGTGACCGACATGCTGTCGATCATGCTGCTCGAAAAGAACGGCATGACCATCAAGGACGTCGAACGTCCGGCGCTTGGCTCGGTCAGCGCCGGCCTATCGGCACTCGAGAACGGCGCGGTGCAGGCCGCCTATATTTCCGAGCCGATCCTGAGCGCGCGACCGAACAAGTACCGCGTCGTCGTGGCCGCCAAGGACGTGCTGCCGAAAATGATGCAGACGGTCGGCATCACGACCGGTGAGTTCATCAAGAAGGAACCCGCCAAGCTGAAGGCGATCGTCGCCGGCCGTCGCATGGGCGTGGATTTCATTTATGCCAACCCGTCCGAGTCCGCGACGATCCTGGCGAAGGCCTATAATATCGATCCCAAGGTCGCCAAATCCGCCGTCGATTACACGGCACAGGCGAAATACTGGGGCCCGGGCAATTTCGACATCCCCGGCATGAACGAAATGGTGCGCGGGCTGAAGATCGTCGGCGAGGTCAAGGGCGATATCGACTGGGAGAAGATCGTCGATCGGTCGTTCCTGCCCGACGATCTGAAGCGCTGACCATCGGAGGAATGACGGGCGGCAATCGGCAAGTAAGGGAGGTTTCGATGTTCGATCTATTGCGCCGAGCGGCCGTGATCGGCGGCGCCGTTGCCTTGGTCGGCGCGGCAGCGGCCCGCGCCGACGAAATTTCCGTGACCCAGTTCGGCTCGATCCTCGACGGGCTGCCGGATGCCATCGCGATGGACAAGGGCTTCTTCAAGAAGGCCGGCGTCAACATCACGGGCATCCTGACGTCCAAGGGCGGCGGCACCACGGTGCGCAACGTGCTCGCCAGCGGCTTGCCGTACGGCGAGGTTTCGCTGGCCGCGGCGGTGTCCGCGTTCAACCAGGGCTACGATATCCGCATCGTCGCGGTCACCGTGCACACGCTGGGCGACATGGCCTGGGTGGTGCCGAACGATTCGCCGATCAAGAACATCAAGGATCTGGTCGGCAAGAAGATCTCGATCTCGAGCCCGAAAAGCGTCACCGACATGGTCTCGACCATGATCCTGGACAAGGCCGGTATACCGCTGACCGCGATCCAGCGGCCGACGCTCGGGCAGATCGGCGCCGGGCTTACGGCGATGGACGCAGGTGCCGTACAGGCGGCGTGGATCGTCGAGCCGATCTACAGCAAGGTGCGCCATAAATATCGCATCGTCGTCAACGCTTCCGACTATCTGCCGCCGATGGTGCGCACGGTGGCGATCACGACGCCCGAATTCATGAAGAAGGAACCGGCGAAACTGCGCGCGCTCCTGGCCGGACGGCGCGAGGGCGTGGACGACATCGCCAAGAATCCGCACGACGCCGAGGCGATCCTCGCCAAGCAATGGAACCTGGAACCCGAGATCGCCGCGGCGGTCATGGCGAACGTGCGCAACATGAACTATTGGAGCACCGGGCGAATCGACATTCCGGCCATGAACGAGATGGTGCGCGGGCTCAAGATCATCGGCGAGATCAAGGATAACCCCGACTGGAGCAAGATCGTCGACCGTTCGTTCCTGCCCGCCGATCTGCAGAACTGATTCTCGTCGAAGATGGCCGCTTCCCACGCTCAGCTGACCGGCGTCACCAAGATATTTCCGGCTGCCGGCGGCAATGCGCAGGTGCATGCGCTCGGCCCGCTGGACCTGAGCCTGGCGCGAGGCGAGTTCTTCGCCGTGGTCGGCCCGTCGGGCTGCGGCAAGTCGACCCTCTTGGAGCTCATGGCCGGGCTGCTGCCGGCCACACAAGGCACGATCCTCTTCGAAGACAAGCCGGTTGCCGGCCGGGTGCCGGACGGCATCGGCGTCGTGTTTCAGGACGACGCCAGCTTTCCTTGGCTCAGCGTGCGGGACAACGTGGCGTTTGGCCTGCGCCGCACGGCGATCGACAACGCCGAGCTTAACAAGCGTGTGGCCGACGCGCTGGCGTTCATGGGGTTGAAGGATTTTATCCGTCATTACCCGCCGCAACTGTCCGGCGGCATGCGCCAACGCGTCTGTATCGCCCGCACGCTGGTGATGCGGCCGCGACTGATCCTGCTCGACGAGCCGTTCGGCGCGCTGGACCAGCAGACGCGCCTGTTGATGGGCGACGAATTGCTGCGCCTGTGGCGCGAAACCGGCGCCACCGTGTTGCTGATCACACATGCGCTCGACGAGGCCGCCATGCTGGCCGACCGGGTCGGCGTCATGTCCGCGCGGCCGGGCGTGTTCATGGATCTGGTGACGACAAACTGGCCGCGCGATCGCGACAGCCGAATCGTCGGCCACGCCGAGTTTGGCGCCATCACGGCGCGGCTGTGGCAATCGCTGCGCGGCGAATCGCTCAAGGCATTGGGTCACGCCGGGGCCGCAGCGCCATGAACCTGGTCGTCCCGTTGCGGATCGTCGTCATCGCGGGGTCGCTGGGGCTTTTGGAGCTGTCGTGCCGGGTCGGCTGGGCCGACCGCAAGACCATCATCCCGCCGACCGAAATGCTCGAATCGATGATCGAACAACTGCGTACGCCCACCGTGCTGGCCGGCATCGGCCAGACGCTCGGCAACGTGCTTGCCGCATTGGTGATGTCGGTCGTCGTGGGCTTTTTGGTCGGCGTGATCGTGCATTCGATCCCGCGTCTGCGCCGAACGCTGGATCCTTTGTTGGCGACCTTCTACGCCGTGCCGTTCTTCGTCTTCTATCCCGTCATGATCGGGATCTTCGGCCTGACCCAATGGCCGATCATCGTCACCGCGTTTCTGTTCGCGATGGTGGCGATGCTGATCGCGACCCTGACCGGGATCGACCGCATTCCGCGCGTGCTGTCGAAAGTCGCGCGCACGCACCGCATGGGCGTGCTGGAAACCGCCATCAAGTTGAAACTACCGGCCGCGGCGCCGCATCTGTTCGGCGGCGTCAAGCTATGCGTGGCGAACGCGTTCATCGGCGTGATCGCCAGCGAATTCATCATGGCGACTTCGGGCATCGGCTACGAGATCGGCTACGCCTACAACAATTTCGAGAACCGGCGCATGTATGGGCTGATGCTGTTCGTGCTGGTCCTCGTCGTGACCGTCAACATGGCGTTGCATTCCTACGAGCAGCGCCTCGCCCGCAGGCGCGCCGGACGATGAATAGGCCGCCTGACCGCGCAAAAACGAAAACGGCGGCGATTGCTCGCCGCCGTTCGAACCGTTGGCCGCTCAAGACGAGCGGCCGGCCGGCGCGTAATTGCTTACGACGCCTGCAGATTGGTTGCCGCGGTCTTGCCACGCTCCGTGGTGATCTCGAAGCTGACCTTCTGACCTTCCCGCAGGGTGGCCAGGCCAGCGCGCTCGACGGCGCTGATGTGCACGAACACGTCGCGCGAACCGTCGCTCGGCTGGATGAAACCGTAACCTTTTTGCGGATTGAACCACTTGACCGTACCAGTCGCCATATTGGCCTCCATATTGCTGGTCATACACATGTTCCGCCGGTTCGAATACGCATCCCGGCGTCAACAATCTCATTTTTGGTGAATGACTTGGTCTCGTATTCCGATGCCGTTAAGCGGCGCCGGACAGATATGGCAAGGCAGGCCAAAAGCTCGATTGTGGCGCTAAAAAAATGGCGCGGCGCCTTATTCTTGTCAAGTCACAACCCTCTGTCGGCCGGGTAGCGCCATGCGAAACGCTACCCGTGCTCTGGATATTACGCTGCTTATGCTAGCGCTTGTGTTGATTTGGCAAATAGTTCACCACATCGTCGGCGAAACCGCTTTGACCGCGCCGCTCGAAACGCTGTCCCACCTCGGCAAGCTGCTCGGCCAAGCCCGATTTTGGGCACACATTATAGAATCGGTGAGCGCGTTCCTTTACGCGGTGCTGATTGCCTGGCTGGCCGGCGTCGGCATCGGCGTTTGGCTTGGCGCGCGGCGGCTCGCGGGCGATGTCGCCGAACCGATCCTGGTGGCACTGCATTCGATCCCGAAGGTGACGCTCTACCCGGTGTTGCTTCTGCTGTTCGGCCTCGGCTTCTCGGCCAAAGTCGTGTTCGGTGCCATTCACGGCATTGTGCCGGTGGCGATCTTCGCGCTGAATGCCGTGCGCAATATCAAGCCGGTGCATATAAAAGCGGCGCGCATGATGAATCTCGAAGGCCCCGCTCTGGCATGGCGCGTGCTGATCCCGGCGGCGTTGCCCGAAGTGTTCAGCGGTCTGCGCGTCGGCTTCGCGCTGTCGCTGCTGGGGGTTCAGATCGGCGAAATGTTCGCCTCCAAACAGGGGCTCGGCTTTCTGATCGTCAATTCGATCAACCTGGTCGACACCAAGACCATGATGGCCGTGGTGATCCTGCTGTTCGCCTTCGCGGCGGCGGCCAACGGCATCATGTTATGGATCGACCACCGGCTGCATCGGCGGGCATAATCCGGCAATGAAGTCCGTCCTCGCCTTCGTCGGCGCAGCGTTCGCCGAAATCGCCGGCTGCTTCGCCTTTTGGGCCTGGCTGCGGCTGGGCAAGCCGGTCTGGTGGGTGATCCCCGGCATCGCGTCGCTCGCGTTGTTCGCCTATTTGCTGACGCTTGCGGAGAGCAGCGCCGCCGGCCGCGCCTACGCGGCCTATGGCGGCATCTACATTGCCGCCTCGGTATTCTGGCTATGGGCGATCGAAGGCACGCGGCCGGACCGCTGGGATCTGATCGGTCTCCTGGTCTGCCTGATCGGCGCCGGGGTCATTCTGTTCGGCCCGCGCGCCGCCTGACCGGGCACGCGGCGCGGCACCCTCATCCTTCGTACGGGATGAACTGGTACAGCCAGGTTTCCGAGATCGGCTTGTCGTTGAAAACCAGTTGGCCGCGCAGTTCGACCGGCTCGCGGCCGTCGACCTGAAGATCGAACACCGCGCGCCAGCGTTTCGTGCCCTGCACCTTCGTGGTGTAAGCACCGTCGACCTTTCCGCGCGCCGAACCGATCGTCAGTTTGACCGGCGCACCGGTCGGCAGATCGCCGACCATACCGCCCTGGAAGTCGATGGCGATCTTCTTCTTGTTTGCCGGCCGTGGCTGGCCCGGCACGCCGCCGATGCCGATGCGCGTGGCGACAACGCGCGCCAGCGGCGTCGGGTACGGTTCATCGGCCAGCCAGTGCAGCTTGTACTTGAAGCTCCACGCCGAGCCCGCCTTGACCGGTTCTTTCGGCACCCAGTAGGCGACAATATTGTCGTGGATCTCGTCGTCGGTCGGAATTTCGACCAGTTGTACCGCGCCCTCGCCCCACTCGCCGACCGGTTCGACCCAGACCGACGGGCGCTTCTCGTAGAATACCCCGTCGTCCTGATAGTTCTCGAATTCGCGATCGCGCTGCAGTAGTCCGAAGCCCTTCGGGTTCCGATCCAGGAACGACGACGTGCGCACCGCAGGCGGATTGTTGAGCGGTCGCCACAGCCGCTCGCCGGCGCCGTTCCAGATCGCAAGCCCGTCGCTATCGTGAATTTCCGGGCGCCAGTCGCGCGCCAAATTCCGTTGATTTTCGGCATACCAGAACATCGAGGTGAGCGGCGCGGCACCCAGGCGCTGGATATCTTCGCGCGCGTACATTTGCGCTTCGATCTCCATGATCACGCCCTTCGCCTTGGTGGCGACCATGCGATACGCGCCGGTAATGCTCGGCCCGTCCATCAGGCAATAGATGATGATGGCGTTCGGCGCGTTGGGCGCCGGCTGGAACCAGAATTCGGTGAAGCGTGGAAACTCCTCCGGCTTGGCCATGGCCACGTCGATCGCGACGCCGCGCGCCGAAAGACCGTATTGGTCCTGCGCCCCCGAGGTACGGAAATAAGCGGCGCCCAGAAAAGCGATCCAGTCGGTCCGGTTGCCGGGATTCATGACGCGGAAGCCGGCGAAGCCGAGATCCTCGGGCAGCTCCTTGTCGAAGCCGGTCTTGCCGTAATCGTACATTTGCGCCGCGTACAGCACTTCGCGCGCCTGGTTGTTCTGCACCAGATTAATCTTCACCGGCTGCTTGAAGTAGCGGCCGAGATGAAAGAACTGTACCGGATACGGCCCGCCGCCCGTGGCCCATAATGAATAGTCGCGCCGGAACCGGATCGCCTGGTGCGCGTCGTAATCGATGCGTTCCAGTATGTCGGCGGCGCGCGGCGGGGGGTTCTGATATTTCGCTTCGGCGAGCCGCTTCGCTTCGGCCTTCAGCAGGTCGAAGCTGAAATTCTTGTTCGGGCCGAATTTCAGGCCCGGAAGCGCCTGCGGCGGTGGCGTGACCGGCTTTGGCGCGGCGGGCGGCGGCGTCTGCTGCGCCAGCCCGGCCCGCGACAGCAACGCATTGCCGAGGGCGTAAAGCCCTGCGGTGGCGCCGACGGACAGGAAGCTACGGCGCGAGAAATGCTTGGTCATCCGGAATCCCCGTGGAAATGGCGGGCGGACTGTAGGGATTGGGTCGCAGCCGGGCAAGCAGACGGCCGGTCGCACCCGGATTCCTGGGCGCGCCGGCAGCTGCCGGGTTCGACCCCCGGCGTCGGGGTAACCTATTGAAATCGCTTAAATTGACCCTACTTGCGTGGCCGGGCCAGAATCGTGCGCCAAGCTGTCCCCAGGCGGCTTTTTCCGGCCAATTCGCTTGACTTGCCTTGGCCCCTGGCTATAGTCCGCCCGCTCCGGCCGGGACCCCCTTTTTGGGGTGTCGCGGCCGGTCACTTTATTTCGTATCGGCGCCTCTGTACCGCCCCAGGTTTCGGCCCGGCGGGTCGGCCGGCCGGCCGACCAAAGCCAGAGCTTCGGAGAATACGATGGTCGCAGTCATCCGCACCGGCGGCAAACAATACCGCGTCGCGCAAAACGACGTCATCAAGGTGGAACGTCTGGCCGGCGAGGCGGGCGACATCGTGGTGCTGGACGACGTGCTGGCCGTCGGCAGCGAGATCGGCAAGCCCGGCATTTCCGGCGCATCGGTTGCCGCGCGCATCCTGGGCCAGGACCGCAACGACCGCATCATCACCGTCAAGCGCAAGCGTCGGCACACCTACAAGCGCCGCTTGGGCCACCGCCAGGAAATCACCGTCCTGCGCATCGAAGAGATCCTGACCGGCGGCGCCAAGCCGACGGTCAAGCCAGGCCTGCCGGAAAAGGCGCCCAAGAAGGCCAAAGCGGAAGACGCCGTGCCGGCGACCGACGTTGCGGCCGACGCCCCTGCGGAAGCCACCGAAGCCAAGGCAAAGAAGAAGTCGGCCAAGGCGAAAAAGTAACACTCGAGTAACGGAACGGCGCGCAACGCGCGGAGGAATTTCTCATGGCACATAAAAAAGCAGGCGGCAGTTCGCGTAACGGCCGCGATTCGGCAGGCCGACGCCTCGGCGTCAAGAAGTTCGCGGGTCAGCAGGTTCTGGCCGGCAACATCCTGGTGCGCCAGCGCGGCACGACCTTCCACCCGGGACCGAATGTCGGCATGGGCCGCGATCACACCCTCTTCGCGCTCATCAACGGCAAGGTCCGCTTCAAACACGGCGCCAAGGATCGCACCTTCATCGTCATCGATCCGATCGCCGAAGCGGCGGAGTAAGACGGCGCGACGCCGACTCTCACCGGACTGATTTCGAGGCACCGACGGCGCGCCGACAGCGCCGACCGGGCGATCGAAACCCAAAGGGGGAATGGCTTCCGTTCCCCCTTTTTTAATGCCCAAATGGCGCCCGAACTCGACCGGGCGGAGATCAAAGTGAAATTCCTCGATCAAGCGAAGATCTTCGTCAAAAGCGGCGACGGCGGGGCCGGCGCGGTCAGCTTTCGGCGCGAGAAATTCGTCGAATTCGGCGGACCGGACGGCGGCGACGGCGGCCGCGGCGGGCATGTGTTTGCCGAATGCGTCGACGGGCTGAACACGCTGATCGATTTCCGCTACCAGCAGCATTTCAAGGCACGTCGCGGCGACGGCGGCAGCGGGCGCGACCGCTACGGCGCCGCGTCGCCCGATGTGATCATTCGGGTTCCGGTCGGCACGCAAATCTTCGAGGACGACAACGAAACCTTGGTCGCCGACTTCACGCGCGTCGGCCAGCGCGTGCGCCTGGCCAAGGGCGGCGACGGCGGGCGCGGCAATGCGCAATTCAAAAGTTCCACCAACCGCGCGCCGCGCCAGTCGGAACCCGGCTGGCCGGGCGAGGAACGCTGGCTGTGGCTGCGCCTGAAACTGATCGCCGATGCCGGCCTGATCGGCCAGCCCAATGCGGGCAAAAGCACGTTTCTCGCCGCCGTCTCGCGCGCGAAGCCCAAGATCGCGGATTACCCGTTCACCACGCTGCATCCCAATCTAGGCGTGGTGAACGTGCGCAACGAGGAATTCGTGCTGGCCGACATTCCCGGCCTGATCGAAGGCGCGCACGAGGGCAAAGGCATCGGCGACCGGTTCCTCGGGCATGTCGAACGCTGCCGCGTGCTGCTGCACCTGGTCGACGGCACCGAAGAGGATGTCGCGCGCTCGTACAAGATCATCCGCCATGAGTTGAAGGCGTACGGCGGTGGTTTGGCGCAGAAGAAAGAAATCGTCGCGCTCAACAAATGCGACGCGCTGGCCGACGACGAGATCGAAGCCAAAATGGCGGCGCTCAAGAAAGCCTCGCGCAAGAAGGTCTATGCGCTCTCCGGCGTCAGCGGCCGCGGCAAGGACGAAGTGCTGCTCGCGCTGCTCGACGTGATCAAATCCGCGCGCGCCCAGGAAAAGGCCGCGGCGGCGGAGGATGCCGAAGCACGCGAGGCGCTGCCATGAGCAAGCTGCCCGCGCTGGCCGACGGTAAGCGCATCGTCGTCAAGATCGGTTCGGCGCTCCTCGTCGACGACGAAACCGGCCAGCTGCGCCGCTCCTGGCTCGATGCGTTGGCCCAGGATATCGCGGCGCTGCGCAAGCGCGGCAAGGACGTTCTGGTGGTCTCCTCCGGCGCCATTGCCGCCGGCCGCCGGCATTTGGGACTCGCCGGCCGTGTGCTCAAACTGGAAGAAAAGCAGGCCGCCGCCGCGACCGGGCAGATCAGGCTCGCGCATGCCTATCAGGAAGCCCTGGCCAAGCATGACATCACGGTCGCGCAGGTGCTGCTGACGCTGGACGACACCGAAGAGCGCCGCCGCCACCTGAACGGCCGCTCGACGCTCGAAACCCTGCTGTCGCTCGGCGCCGTCCCGGTCATCAACGAGAACGATACGGTCGCAACCGACGAAATCCGCTTCGGCGACAACGATCGGCTGGCGGCCCGCGTGGCGCAGATGACGAGCGCCGACACGCTGGTGCTGCTGTCGGACATCGACGGGCTGTATTCGGCCAATCCGAAACTCGACACATCGGCCGTGCATATTCCGGTGGTCGCCGAAGTGACGCCCGAGATCGAGAACATGGCCGGCGCCGCCCTGCCCGGCTACAGCTCGGGCGGCATGGTAACCAAGATCGCCGCGGCCAAGGTCGCGCACGCCGCCGGCTGCCGTATGGTCATCGCGCACGGGTTCGCGCCGCACCCGCTCAAGCGCATCGAAGCGGGCGAGCGCTGCACGTGGTTTTTAGCCCACAGCGAACCGGCCACCGCGCGCAAGCGCTGGATCGCCGGCAGCCTAAAGCCGAGCGGCATCGTTACCGTCGACGACGGCGCATTGAAGGCATTGAAGGGCGGCAAGAGCCTGCTGCCCGCTGGGATCGCGCGCGTCGAAGGCAATTTCAAGCGCGGCGACATGGTCTCGGTGCGCGATATGGCCGGTCGCGAAATCGCCCGCGGTCTGTGCGCCTACAACAGCGACGACGCCAAGCGCATCATCGGCCACAAGAGCGCCGACATCGAAGCGCTGCTGGGCTATCGCGGCCGCGACGAGATGATCCACCGCGACGATTTGGTGCTGGTGCGCGCCGGCGAGTGATCGATCCGCGCTCCGCTCGACCCGGCCCCACCCCGCAAGCCATGCGAGAGAGAATCATTCGCGACGGTGCGACGTGCAACCTCGCCGCCCGGACCGGAAAGAGACGGGGTAAAGCACTTGCCGTCGCCATTGTCGATGCTTCGCGGGCGACGTAGCATTCAACAATAGGCGCGTCTTTCGGGAGAGATCGATGTTTCTGATGAACACTTGGTACGTGGCGGCATGGCCGCGCGAGATCGAGGCGGGAAAGATTCTCGCGCGCACGATCTGCAACGAGCCGATGGTGCTGTTCCGCGACGAGGCGGGCGCCGTACAGGCGCTCGAAGATCGATGCTGCCATCGGCAGATGCCGCTCTCGCTGGGCTGGCTGGAAGACGGCACGGTGCGCTGCGGCTATCACGGCATGCGCTTCGACGGCGCCGGCAAGTGCGTGGAAATTCCCGGCCAGAGCAACATTCCGCCGCGCGCGCGCGTGCGCAAGTACCCGACCGAGCAGCGTTACGGCTGGATCTGGGTCTGGCCCGGCGACCCGGCGCAAGCGGACACGGCGAAAATCCCCGCCATCTTCGAACGCATGGATCATCCCGATTGGACCGCCGGCGGCGGCATGACCTACGTCAAATGCCATTACATGCTGCTGGCCGACAATCTGCTCGACCTGACGCACGAGACTTACATTCATCGCACGTCGTTGGGGAACCAAGCCGTGGTCGAACACCCGATCACGGTTACGCAGACCGAACAGGGCGTCGTCGTGCAGCGGCTGATCCCGAATCACGAACCCGCGCCGTTCTGGAAGGCCAATCTTTTCCACAAGCTCGGCAAGCATGTCATGGCGGATCGCTGGCAGATCATCAATTATCAGGCGCCCGGCAACATCGTGCTCGATGTCGGCGTCACGCCGGCCGGCCGGCCGCGCAGCGAGGGCGTCGAAGGCTGCAATACCAATGCGCTGACGCCCGAAACCGAGCATTCGACGCTGTACTTCTGGGGCTTCAGCCGGAAGTTCAACCGCGACGATGCAGCGCTCACCGATAAAATCATCGCCAACGTGGCGAATATCTTCCTCGAGGACAAAGCCGCGTGCGAGGCGGTGCATCAGGTGATGCTGCGCAACGAAGGCCGCTTCGTCATCGACATCAACGCCGACCAGGGCAATATCCTGGCGCGCCGCCTGCTCGACCGGCGGATCGCGGCCGAACAATCGGGCGCGCGGGCGGCGGAGTAGTCGACGGGACAACCTACCGGTTGCCCATCCTTCGATATTCGCGCAAGAGCGCGCTACTCAGGATGAGGTGCTTGCGGTTGGCGCTAAAAGAACGGCCTCATCCTGAGTGCGCGGCCGAGCGGAGCGAAGACGCGTGTATCGCAGGACGAGGCCGTCGCACGAGGTGTCGCCAACGCACTTGTCCCCGCCCTAGGCAAATCGGCCCGGCTTCGCTACATTCCGCGCCCGTCCGAGGACCCGAGATATGCGCCCCGAAGCCGCCGGCAACGAAGAGATTCACGCGATCATGCGCCGCCTGGGCGAGCAAGCCCGCGCAGCCGCCGGCGTGTTGGCGCTTGCGTCGTCGGAAGCGAAGAACCGCGCGCTGCGCGAAGCCGCGGCCAGCCTGCGCCGCAACCAAGCGAAGCTGCTGGCCGCGAATGCGCGCGATCTCGACGAGGCGGCGCCCGGATCGACGCCCGCGTTTCGCGACCGGCTGACGCTGAACGCCGCGCGCATCGACGCGGTCGCCAAGGGCCTGGAGGATGTCGCGACCCTGCCCGATCCGATCGGCCAGACCATCGCCGAATGGACGCGCCCCAACGGATTGAAGATCGCGCGCGTGCGCGTGCCGCTCGGCGTCATCGGCATCATTTACGAATCCCGCCCGAACGTCACCGCCGACGCCGGCAGCCTGTGCCTGAAAGCCGGCAACGCGGCAATTCTGCGCGGCGGGTCGGAAAGCTTTCATTCCTCGCGCGCCATCGTCGACTGCCTGCACGAGGGATTGCGCGCAGCCGGCCTGCCGGAAACCTCGATTCAACTGGTGCCGACCAAGGACCGTGCGGCGGTCGGCGAAATGCTCGCCATGCACGACCTGATCGACATCATCGTGCCGCGCGGCGGGAAATCGCTGATCGCGCGCGTGCAGCAGGACAGCCGCATCCCGGTGCTCGCTCATCTCGAAGGGCTTTGTCACGTTTACGTGGACGGCGCCGCCGATCTCGCCATGGCGCGCAGGATCGTGCTCAACGCCAAAATGCGGCGCGTCTCGGTGTGCGGTGCCGCCGAAACCTTGCTGGTCGACCGCAAGGTGCACAATTCGCATCTCGGCCCGATCGTGCAGGATCTGCTCGACGCCGGCTGCGAAGTGCGCGGCGATAACACCGTACGCGGCATCGATCCGCGCGTGACCGCCGCGACCGAGCAGGATTGGCGCACCGAATATCTGGAGCCGATCATCTCGGCCAAGGTCGTCGATGGCGTCGATGGGGCGATCGCGCACATCGAACATTACGGCTCGCATCATACCGACACCATCGTCACCGACGACGCCAAGACCGCCGAAAAATTCCTGCGCGAGGTCGACTCCGCGATCGTGCTGTGGAACGCCTCCACTCAGTTCGCCGACGGCGCCGAATTCGGCATGGGCGCGGAGATCGGTATCGCGACCGGCAAGCTGCACGCGCGCGGACCCGTGGGCGCCGAGCAATTGACCAGCTTCAAATACGTGGTGCGCGGCGATGGCCAGATCCGTCCGTAAAAGGGCCGCGCGGCGGCCGGGCAAGCCGGCCCAAACCCGCAAGGCGGCCCCGTCCCGCAAACCGGCGCAAACCGCCAAGCCCGCACGCAAGAAATCTTCGATCAAAGCCAAGTCTTCCGCCGCAACACGCGCGGCCCCGAAGCGCGCGACACCGAAACGCGCCGCACGCGCGCTCAAAGTGAATCTCGCCGCCAAGCGCAAGCCGATCCGCCGTGCGGTCAAACCGGCCCGGCGCAAAACCGCGCCTGTGGGCGGCGTGCCGCTATGGTCGCCGTCGATCCCATCCATGTTCCGGCGCGCCAGGATCGGGCTGCTCGGCGGCAGTTTCAACCCGGCGCATCCGGGGCACCTGAACATCAGCCGCGACGCCATCCTGCGCCTGCGCCTGGACGAAGTGTGGTGGCTGGTCTCGCCGCAAAACCCGCTGAAACCCGCCAAAGGCATGGCGGATTTGGCTACCCGCATGATCGGCGCGCGGCGCGTCGCCGCCGACCGGCGCGTGCGCGTGACCTGCATCGAGCGCGCGCTCGGCACGGTCTATACCGTCGATACGCTCGACCGGCTCGCACGCCACTTCCCGCGTCTGCGGTTCGCGTGGTTGATGGGCGCCGATAATCTGGCGCAGATTCCGGCGTGGCGCGGTTGGACGCAAATCTTTCACGCGGTTTCCGTTGCGGTCTTTGCCCGCCCGTCCTATTCTATGCGGGCGTTGGCTGGTGCGGCGGCGGGGCGCTTTGCCCGGGACCGACGTCCGATGCGAGAAGCAAGCTCGCTCCTGGGCAAGAGCCCGCCGGCTTGGGTGTTCTTACATTCGAAGCTCGATCCCGCTTCGGCTTCCGCGATCCGTGCGCGGCGGTCCGCTTGACGCCTCGCAGCCGGGTTTTTCGCGACCCAACCGAGCGAGGAGAGTAAACCCATCGCAGCCAGAAAGAAGAAGCCGGTACGTCATCGCATGGTCGATCTCGTGCAGGCGTCACTCGATGACGACAAGGCCGAACATATCGTCCTCATCGATCTCACCCGTAAGGCCAGTTTCGCGGACACCCTCATCATCGCAACCGGGCGCTCGGCCCGGCAGGTGGGCGCCATGGCGGACCATCTGAGAGAGAAGCTCAAGGCGGCAGGACATCGCGTTCTGTCCGTCGAAGGCATGCAGGCGTGCGATTGGGTACTCGTCGATGCCGGCGACATCGTGGTCCACATCTTCCAGCCCGAGGTCAGAAAATTCTACAACCTCGAGAAGATGTGGGGCGCCGCGGCACCGGCCAACGAGGAAGAGCGCCGCGTCGAACTGATCGCCTAACGCGACCGCTTCACGGGTCGCGCACGCCCCCGGAAGGGGAAACATGCATATCGTCATCGCAGCCATCGGCCGCGCGAAAAGCGGACCCGTGACGGAATTGGTCGAAGGCTATCGCGCGCGCCTGCCATGGCGCGTCGAACTCAAGGAATTCGAAGCCAAGAAGGGCCTCTCGGGCGCCGCGCTGAAAAAGGCCGAGGGCGGTCTGTTGCGCGACGCCATTCCCGCAGGGTTCTTCACCGTGGCGCTGGACGAACGCGGTGCGGAACATACCAGCGAAAAATTCGCGGCGCAGATCGCGCGCTGGCGCGACGCCAGCGGCGCCCGGCTCGCCTTCGCGTTGGGCGGTGCGGACGGCCACGGCGCCGATTTTCTCGCGACGGTGAATGCGAAACTCTCCCTCGGCCGCATGACCTGGCCGCACCTGCTGGCGCGCGTCATGCTGATGGAACAGCTCTACCGCGCGCATACGATCCTGACCGGGCATCCGTACCACCGGGCCTAAAGCCGTCCCTCCGTTCTCGCGTCATCCCGGCCGAAGCGAAGCGCAGAGCCGGGATCCAGTCTTTCCGCGCGTGCCACTGGACCCCGGATCTGCGCTGCGCAATCGTGCGGCTGGTCCGGGGTGACAATGGCAATAAAGGGGGATCATTTCATTTGAAACGATCTCTCTCCGCCGCTAAGCTGGCGGTTCCGATGGCAATTCCGGAACCGTAGCGCCATGCCCAGCCCCGCCGCCCACGACCGCATCCTGATCGCCGGCGCCGGGCCCGTGGGTGCCGTGACGGCGCTCCTCCTGGCGCAGCAGGGCATTCCGGTGACCGTGCTCGAACGCGAAACCGGCCACGTCATGGATTACCGCGCCTCGACGTTTCATCCGCCGACGCTCGACATGCTGACCGAGTCCGGCATCGGCGGCGCGCTGGTGTCGATGGGTCTCAAGGCGCCGGTCATGCAGTATCGCGACCGCAAGGCGGGCCGCATCGCCGAAATAGACTACTCATGTCTGCACAACGACACCGATCATCCCTACCGGCTGCAATGCGAGCAGTTCAAGCTGACCGCCTGGTCCTACGAACAGCTGGCGAAGATCCCCGGCACGTCGCTGCACTTCGCCCACGAGGTGACCGGCATCGAGCAGCACGACGATCATGTGGCGGCGACCGTCGCCACGCCCGCCGGCGACAAGCGCGTCACCGGGCGTTACCTGATCGGCGCCGACGGCGGCCGCAGCGCCGTACGTAAACTGCTCGGCATACCGTTCGAAGGCTATACGCATCCGGAGCAATTCCTGGTCGCCGGCACGCAGTACGATTTCAAGGCCAGGCTGAAGGACATCTGTTCGGTCAACTACACCGCCGATCCGGACGAATGGTTCCTGCTGCTCGAAATCCCCGACATGTGGCGCATCGTCATGCCGGTCGGGCCCGAGATCGAGGCGGAGGATGCGATCGCGGACGGCTATCTCCAGAACGCGCTGCAGAATATCTGCCCGCGCGAGGGCAAATACGAAATCCTCGTGCGCGCGATCTATCGCGTGCACCAGCGAGTCGCCGACACTTATCGCAAAGGCCGCGTGTTCCTCGCGGGCGATGCCGCGCATCTCAACAATCCGCTCGGCGGCATGGGCCTGAACGGCGGCTTGCACGATGCGGTAAATTTGACGCGCCGCCTCGACAAGGTTTGGCATGGCGCCGCCGACGACCGCACGTTCGACGAATACGAGGCGCAGCGCCGCCCGGCCGCCATCAAGGGCGTCAACTCGATCACCGAACGCAACAAGCGGCTGATGGAAGAACGCGATCCCGAAGTGCGCGCGCGTAATCTGGACGCCTGGCGCAAGATCGATGCCGATCCCGCGCTGATGTATCAGCATGCGCTGGATGCCTCGATGATCGGCACGCTGCGCGAATTCGGCATGGGCGATTTCCGCAGCACGCGCCGGCAAAGCGCGGCATAGCAAGTCCGGAAGCGGTTCCGCCGCCGGCCGGCTTCGCGCGAGGCCGATGTCGCGCGAAATTTGCACTGAAACCACTTTTTTAGCCGCGTTTCGGAGCCCGCGAACCCGCGCAAAGCCGCAGCGTCGCTCGCGATGTTACGAATGTTACGGATTCACCCCTTAGGGTTAGGGAACCTTAGGGTCCCTGCCTCGCCACGCCGGGCCGATTCCGACACAGATTCACAATGACAAAGAGCATGTCCAGAGTCGGTCGTCGTGTAGAAACGAACCGACGATTTTCCGCGACGCCTCCGCACATAGATCGAGCGATGCAGGTTTCAAGCCTCGCGTTACGTTTGTTACGTTTGTTGTCGATGCTTTCATCTTGTCACCCCGGACCAGCGACGCGCAGCGGCGCGCCGATCCGGGGTCCAGGCGATCGTGCCGTTAACGGACTCCTGGGGACCCGGGTTCTTCGCCCTGATCACGAGCTTGTCGAAGGGCGCTTCGGCGGGGATGACACTGTGGCGAACCCGCATAACAACGCCTCACGCTGAGCCTGTCGAAGCATGAGTCCACTGAAGCTCACCCTTCGACAGGCTCAGGGTGAGGGTCGGGAATGGCGGCTCGCCTAAGTAATTTTGCATGCCCCACGACCGCCGGCTACCCGGCCCCGCCGCGGTCCTTTTTCGCCCAATTCCCGTCTTCCGCGCATCTTTATGCGTTCTTTATGCGCGCGCGCGCGGCTCGCACTCGAACCTTAATGCGAAGCGGGCCATTTTACCTGCCAATCACCGGCCAAAACGGCTTTACCGCGCGGAGAATCCGATGCTCGACGTTCTCGTCATAGCGCTTGGCGTGTTCGCCTTCGCCCTGTTCATCGGCTACGTCGCCGCCTGCGATCGTTTGTGAGGGTGTGATGATTTTCGATTTTGTCCTCGGCGGCGGCGTCGCCGCGATAACGCTCATCTATCTCGTGTACGTCTTGATCCGCCCCGAACGCTTCTAGGAGTTTTCCATGACGATCAACGGATGGCTTCAGATCGCGCTGTACGGGGCGATCGTCCTGTTGCTGACCAAGCCGGTGGGCTGGTACCTGACCCGTGTATTCAACGGCGAACGCACGTTTCTGGCACCGATTATGGGGCCGATCGAACGCGTGTTCTATCGCGCGGCCAATGTCAGCCCGAAATTCGAGCAGCATTGGACGCGCTACGCCGTTGCCATGCTGGTGTTCAACGGCGTGGGCTTCCTGCTGCTTTATTTGATCCAGCGCATCCAGCACGGCTTGCCGTTCAATCCGATGGATTTCGGCGCGGTGCCGGCCGATCTCGCGTTCAACACCGCGATCAGCTTCGTGAGCAACACGAACTGGCAGAATTACGGCGGCGAGACGACGATGAGCTACCTGACCCAGATGATCGGGTTGACGGTGCAGAACTTCCTTTCCGCGGCGACCGGCAACGCACTGGCGGTCGCGCTGATCCGCGGGTTCTCGGGCCGCTCGGCCAAGTCGATCGGCAATTTCTGGGTCGATCTGGTGCGCTGCGTGCTTTACGTGCTGCTGCCGATATCGTTCGTGCTCGGCATTGTCCTGGTCGCAACCGGCGTGCCGCAAACGCTGGCGCCGTATATCGAGGCGACGACGCTGGAGGGCACCAAGCAGACCATCGCCATCGGTCCCGTGGCTTCGCAGCTTGCCGTCAAGATGCTCGGCACCAACGGTGGCGGCTTCTTCAATGCCAACTCGGCGCATCCGTTCGAGAATCCGAACGCGATCTCCAATCTGCTTCAAATGCTGGCGATCTTCGTGATCGGCGCCGGCTTGACCAACGTGTTCGGGCGCATGGTGGGCGACCAGAAGCAAGGCTGGGCGATCTTCGGCGCCATGGCGATGCTGTTCATCGCGGGCGTCGCCGTCACCTATTGGGCCGAGGCTGCGGGCAATCCGATATTGGCTGGCCTGGGCGTCGATGTGAATTCATCCGCCTTGCAGCCCGGCGGCAATATGGAGGGCAAGGAGGTGCGGTTCGGCATTTCGTTGTCCAGCCTGTTTGCCGTGATCACCACGGCCGCAAGCTGCGGGGCGGTCAACGCGATGCACGCCAGCTTTACGGCGCTGGGCGGCATGATCCCGATGATCAACATGCTGTTGGGCGAAATCATCGTCGGCGGCGTCGGCGCCGGTCTTTACGGCATGCTGCTGTTCGCCATCGTGACTGTGTTCATCGCGGGCCTCATGGTCGGCCGCACGCCGGAATATGCCGGCAAAAAGATCGAGGCCAGGGAGATCAAGATGACGATGCTGGCGATTCTTTGCCTGCCGCTGTCGATACTGGCCTTCACCGCGGTCGCCACGGTGACCACGGCAGGGCTCGCGGGTCCGGCCAATCCGGGGCCGCACGGCTTCAGCGAAATCTTGTATGCCTACACTTCGGCGACGGCGAATAACGGCAGCGCGTTCGCCGGATTGAGCGGCAATACGCTGTTCTACAATCTGACCCTGGGCATCGCCATGGCGGTCGGACGCTTCGCCATGATCGTGCCGATGCTCGCCGTGGCCGGTTCCCTGGCCGGCAAGAAACTAACAGCACCTTCGCCCGGCACGTTCCCGACCAACGGTGGCATGTTCGTCGCCCTCCTGGTCGGTGTCATCTTGATTGTTGGCGGCTTGACGTTCTTCCCCGCGCTTGCCCTCGGCCCCCTGGTCGAGCACCTCGCGCTGCAGGCCAAGACGCTGTTTTGATCGGAGAGTTCCACCATGTCGCGTAAACCTCGCAACATCTCGCTGTTCGACCCGACCATCCTCGGACCCGCCGTCGGCGGCGCGTTTCGCAAACTCGATCCGCGCACGCTGATCCGCAATCCGGTCATGTTCGTGGTCGAAATGGTCACCGTGGCTGCGACCATCATCCTCATCCGCGATATCGCGGAGGGCAGTGCCACCGTCAAGTTCGTCGCGCAAATCGTCGCCTGGCTGTGGTTCACGCTGCTGTTCGCGAACTTCGCCGAAGCCGTGGCCGAGGGTCGCGGCAAGGCGCAGGCGGCGGCGTTGCGCAAGACCCGCAGCGAGACCGTCGCCAAGCGCATCGCCAGCCTGGATTCGCTTTCGGTAGAGGCGGTCACCGCGCGCAGCCTGAAGGTGAACGACCTGGTGCTGGTCGAGGCCGGCGACATCATCCCCGGCGACGGCGAGGTGGTCGAAGGCGTCGCCACGGTCGACGAATCCGCCATCACCGGCGAGTCGGCGCCGGTCATCCGCGAAAGCGGCGGCGACCGCTCCGGCGTCACCGGCGGCACGCGCGTGCTGTCGGACTGGATCAAGGTGCGCATCACCGCCGAGGCCGGCTCGACGTTCCTCGACCGCATGATCGCGCTGGTCGAAGGCGCCCAGCGCCAGAAAACGCCGAACGAGATAGCCCTCAATATCCTGCTGGTCGGCATGACGCTGATTTTCGTGCTCGCCGTCGCCACCATCCCCAGTTTCGCGTCCTACGCGGGCGGTGCGGTTTCCGTGATCGTCCTGATCGCGCTGTTTGTGACCTTGATCCCGACCACGATCGGGGCGCTGCTTTCCGCGATCGGCATCGCCGGCATGAGCCGTCTCGTGCGCTTCAACGTGCTCGCCATGTCCGGCCGCGCGGTCGAGGCGGCCGGCGACGTCGACACGCTATTGCTGGACAAGACCGGCACGATCACGCTCGGCAACCGCCATGCCGTCGAGTTGATCCCGCTGCCGGGCGTGAGCGAGCAGGAACTGGTCGACGCGGCGCAGCTCGCCAGTTTGGGCGACGAAACGCCGGAAGGCCGCTCGGTCGTCGTCCTGGCCAAAGAAAAGTATGGCATGCGCGGCCGCGATATGGCGTCGTTGCAGGCAACGCTGATTCCGTTCACGGCGCAAACCCGCATGAGCGGCATCGAGTTCGGCGACACGCAGATCCGCAAGGGCGCGGTCGACGCGGTTCGCACCTATCTCGAAAGCCGGTCGGATGCTCAGGCACCGCCTCGCGAACTGGACGCGATCGTCGACCGCATCGCCAAATCGGGCGGCACGCCGCTGGCGGTCGTCAAGAACGGCCGCGTGCTGGGCGCGATATACCTAAAGGACATCATCAAGGGCGGGTTGCGCGAGCGCTTCGCCGAACTGCGCCAGATGGGCATCCGCACCGTCATGATCACCGGCGACAACGCCATTACCGCGGCGGCGATCGCGGCGGAATCCGGCGTCGACGATTTCCTGGCACAGGCGACACCCGAGGCGAAGCTGAAACTGATCCGCGAAGAACAGTCGAAGGGCAAACTGGTCGCGATGTGCGGCGACGGTACCAACGATGCGCCTGCCTTGGCGCAAGCCGACGTCGGTGTTGCGATGCAGACCGGCACCGTGGCCGCGCGCGAAGCCGGCAATATGGTCGATCTCGACAGCAACCCGACCAAGCTGATCGAGATCGTCGCCATCGGCAAACAGATGCTGATCACGCGCGGCGCCTTGACGACGTTTTCGATCGCCAACGACGTGGCGAAATATTTCGCCATCATTCCGGCCATGTTCATCGCCTTCTACCCGCAACTGGGGGCGCTCAATGTGATGGGTCTGGCGACACCGGAGAGCGCCATCCTCTCGGCAATCATCTTCAATGCGCTGATCATCGTCGCCTTGATCCCGCTTGCGCTGCGCGGTGTGCGCTATCGGCCTACGGGCGCCAGCGCGCTGCTGCGCCGGAACTTGCTGATTTACGGAGTGGGCGGGTTAATCGCGCCATTCATTGGCGTCAAAGCGATCGATCTGATCGTCGCCGCGCTCGGCTTGGCATAAGGAGGCCGCCATGTTCAAACAACTTCGTCCCGCTCTGGTCATCGTCCTCGGCATGACTTTGGTCACCGGATTGATCTACCCGCTGGCGTTGACCGGCGTGGCGCAATTATTGTTCCCCGATCAGGCCAACGGCAGTTTGCTGAAGCGCGACGGCAAGGTGATCGGCTCCGCACTGATCGGGCAGAATTTCACCAGCGCCAGGTATTTCCGGGGCCGACCGTCGGCGACCACCGACGCCGATCCGAAGGATCCGACCAAGCAAATCTCGGCACCGTACAACGCAGCAGCCTCCGTTGGCTCGAATCTCGGCCCGACCAGCAAGGCCTTGGCCGACCGCGTCAAAGAGGATGTCGAGAAGCTACGCACGCAGGGCATCGAGAAGCCGCCGGTCGACCTTGTCACGACGTCCGCCAGCGGGCTCGATCCCCATATCAGCCTTATGGCGGCGCTCGCGCAGATTCCGCGGATCGCCAAGGAACGGAAGATGACCGACGCCGAACTGCGCCGACTCGTCGAGCGGCATATCGAAGGCCGCACGGTGGGCATCATCGGCGAACCGCGTGTCAACGTCCTGAAACTCAACCTGGCGCTCGACGCGCTCCCGCCGCGCTAGATGGACCCGGGCGCGCACCGCGGCTAACCTAAGGCGATGGCCAAGTTTCAATCGCCCGAGTCCGACCTGCGCCCGTCGCCCGACGCGCTGCTGGCCGTCGCCAAGGCCGAGGCGCGCGGCAAGTTGAAGATTTTCCTGGGCGCCGCCCCGGGCGTCGGCAAAACCTATGAAATGCTCGACGCAGCCCGGCGCAAGCGCGCCGAAGGCGTCGACGTGGTCGTCGGCGTGGTTGAAACCCACGGCCGCAAGGAGACCGAGGCGCTGCTGGCCGGGCATGAAATTATCCCGCGCCGGATCGTCGAGTATAAAGGCCGCACGCTCCAAGAAATGGATATCGACGCCATTCTGAAGCGCCGGCCGCAGCTCGTCCTCGTCGACGAGCTCGCGCACACCAACGCACCGGGCAGCCGGCATCCGAAGCGGTATCTCGACATCGAAGAACTGCTCGAAGCCGGCGTCGACGTATACTCGACGCTCAACATCCAGCATCTGGAAAGCCTGAACGACGTGGTCGCGCGGATCACGCGCATCCGCGTGCGCGAAACCATACCCGACAGCGTGGTCAGCCTGGCGTCCGAAGTGGAACTTGTCGACCTAACGCCCGAGGAACTGATCCAGCGCCTGCGCGAGGGCAAGGTCTACGTCAAGGATCAGGCCGACCGGGCGATCAAGCATTATTTCTCGCCGGGCAATCTGACCGCGCTGCGCGAGCTGGCGCTGCGCCGCACCGCCGAACGCGTCGATGCGGAAATGCTCGGCTATATGCAGGCGCATGGCATTGCCGGGCCGTGGCCGGCCAGCGAACGCATTTTGGTTTGCATCGGCGACTCGGACGGCGCCGGCAATTTGCTACGCTATGCCAAGCGCTTGGCCGATCGGTTGCACGCGCCGTGGACCGCCGCGCACGTCGAAACCGCAAGCCAGGAGGGCCAGGGCGAAGCGGCACGGGCGCGTGTCGCGGATATGCTGCGCTTGGCCGCGCGCTTGGGCGCCGAGACGATCTCGCTGCCCGGCCACAACGTCGCCGATGCGATTCTCGGCTATGCGCGCGAGCATAATATTTCCGAGATCGTTGTCGGGCGCAGCCGCAAGCCGCGCTGGCTGCGCCGGATGATCGGCTCCACGGCGGCCGATGTGGTTACGCATGCCGGTACGATTGCCGTGCACGTCCTGGGCACCGAGAGCGATGCGGCGCCTGCGAAGACCGTCACGGCGGCCCCCGCCGCAGCGTTCGATTTCATGCCGTATGTGATCGGCGCCTTGCTGGTCGCGGCGGCGAACCTGTTCGCGCTCGGCGTCGACTGGTTCGTCGAGGTGCCGAACATCTCGCTGGTGTTCATCACCGCCGTGATGGTCAGCGCCATGTGGCACGGCATTCTGCCGTCGCTGTTCGCGGCGCTGTTGAGCGCGCTGGCCTACAATTTCTTTTTTCTCGAACCGCGCTTCACCTTCATCATCGGCGATCCGGCCAATCTGCTTGCATTCTTTTTCTTCGCGCTGACCGCTTTGCTGACCAGCGGCCTGGCCTCGCGCGTGCGGCAACAAACCCTGAGCGCGCGCCGCCGCGCCAGGACCGCGGGCGACCTCTATTCGTTCAGCGGCAAACTGGCCGGCATCGCCAAGCTCGACGACCTCTATTGGGCCGCGGCGGCGCAGGTCGCCACCATGCTCAAAGTCGAAGTGGTGTTCCTGGCGCCCGACGGCGACCGTCTGTTTGTGGCCGGCGCGTTTCCGCCGGAGGACACGCTGGACGACGCCGACTTGGCCGCCGCGCGTTGGTGCTACGAGCACGACCAGGCCGCCGGGCGCGGCGCGGATACGCTGCCCGGAGCCAAGCGCCTGTTTCTGCCGATGCGCACCGGGCGCGGCAAAGTCGGCGTGGTGGGGATCACGCGCGACGTAGGCGGGTCGATGCTCTCCCCGGACGAGCGCCGGCTGCTGGACGCGCTGATCGACCAGACGGCGATCGCCATCGAACGCATCCGCCTGGCCGAAGATATCGACGAAGCGCGCATCGCCGCCGAGCGCGAACGGCTGCGCAACGCGCTGCTGACCTCGATATCGCACGATCTGCGCACGCCGCTCGCGACCATCATGGGCGCGATCACGTCGCTGCGCAGTTACGGCGCGCGCTACGACGACAAGGCACGCGACGAAATCCTCGCCGGCGCCGAAGAGGAAACCGAGCGGCTCAATCGGTTCGTCGCCAACCTCTTGGATATGACCCGCGTCGATTCCGGCGCGCTGAAGCCGAAATTGGAGCCGGTCGACATCAGCGATATCGTGGGTTCCGCATTGCAGCGGGTGAAGAAGCTGCTGGCGCAGCACACGATCGACGTTTCGATCGAGCCGAACCTCCCCATGCTGAAGCTGGATTTTTTGCTGACCGAGCAGATCCTGGTCAACCTGTTGGACAATGCCGGCAAGTATGCGCCGACCGGATCGCGCATAGATCTCTCGGCGCGCCGCGAGAGCGGCGGCATCGTGATTCAAGTTGCCGACCGGGGTCCGGGGATCCCGCCCGCGTCGCTCGACCTGATCTTCGACAAGTTCTATCGCGTGCAGGCGGCCGACCGGCAGCGCGCCGGCACCGGTCTGGGGCTTGCGATCTGCCGCGGCTTCGCCGAGGCGATGGGTGGGCGTATCGAGGCGCAGAATCGCGCCGACGGCGGCACGGGCGCGGTGTTTACGTTACGGTTTCCCGACAGCGCAATCGCTAAGATGGACACGTTCGAACCCGCTCCCGCCGCCCCATGACGAGCACCTGACCAGCACATGACCAGCGCCGCGACCGCTATTCTGGTGATCGACGACGAGCCGCCGATAAGGCGCCTGTTGCGCACCATTTTGGCCGGCCAGGATTACCGCGTGATCGAGGCCGGAAACGGCGCCGAGGGCTTGCGGCTATTCCGCCACGAGAAGCCGAACCTGATCGTGCTCGATCTCGGCCTGCCGGATATGGACGGACTCGAGATCGTCAAACGCTTGCGTGGAGAATCGGCGGTGCCGATCATCATCCTCTCCAGCCGCGACGACGAGAAAGCCAAGGTGACGGCGCTCGATTTGGGCGCCGACGATTACGTGACCAAGCCGTTCGGCGCGGAAGAACTCATCGCGCGCATCCGCACGGCGCTGCGACACCGCATCCAGGAACAAGGCGCCAGACCGGTATTCCAGAGCGGCGATCTGTCGGTCGATCTGGTGCGCCGCCTCGTCAGCGTCGGCGGGCGCGACGTGCGGCTGTCGCCCAAGGAATATGCCATCCTCGAACAATTGGTCATCCATGCGGGCAGGGTTTTGACCCACAAGCATCTGTTGCGCGCCGTGTGGGGCTCGGAGAACAGCGACGATGTCCAGTATCTGCGCGTCTACATGCGCCAGCTGCGCCAGAAGATCGAAGCCGACCCCGAACGGCCGGCGCATCTGCTGACCGAGCCGGGCGTCGGCTACCGGCTGCAGCCGCCGCGGTAGATTTCCGGCGCGGCCAGCACACCGTCACGTCCTCGTGATCCGGCGGTTCCACGCAAACCGTATAAATGCCACATTTTCCGGGCCTTTTGAGGCGCTTGGCGGCCTCGACCGAGGCCGCCGCGCGAACCACTAGGCTTGCCGTCCGCGCTGGACTATATACCTTGCCGAAGCGCCCGAATCGCGCCCTAACGCGTTGAAGTACAAAAGAACATGAACGACTTGCCGCGTCCCGGCACCGCCAAGACCAGTGCCAAACGTCCGCGCCCGGTGGTCCTTTGCGTGCTCGATGGCTGGGGCGAACGGCCGGATGCCGAGGACAATGCGGTGACGCGCGCGACCACGCCGAACTGGCATCGTTTCATGGCCGAATGCCCGCACGCGCAGCTCGACGCGTCAGAACTCGAAGTCGGCCTGCCCCCGGGGCAAATGGGCAACTCCGAGGTCGGACACATGAACCTCGGCGCCGGCCGCGTGGTCATGCAGGACCTGCCGCGGATCGACGCCGCGGTGAGTTCCGGCCGGTTCGCCGCCCTGCCCGCGCTGCAGGAATTCATCGCCGCGCTCAAGCGCAGCGGCGGCACGGCGCACATTTTGGGCCTGCTGTCGCCCGGCGGCGTGCATTCGCATCAGGATCATTTCGCCGCCGCGGTCAACGCGATCGACTCTGCGGGCGTAAAAGTCGTCGTTCACGCGCTGCTCGACGGACGCGACACGCCGCCCAAGAGTGCCGTCGGCTATATGCGCCAATTCCTGGCCGACATTGCGGGCGCCAAGGGTGCCCGCATCGGCACCGTCGGCGGGCGCTATTACGGCATGGACCGGGACAAGAATTGGGCCCGCGTGCGGCTGGCCTACGAGGCCATGGTGCTCGGCCAAGGTGCGCGCGCCGCCGATCCCATCGCCGCCATCGAGGCCAGCTACGCCGCCGGCAAGACCGACGAATTCATGCTCCCGGCCGCGATCAGCGATTACGCCGGCATGGCGGACGGCGACGGGCTGTTCATGATCAACTTCCGCGCCGACCGGGCGCGGCAGATCCTGACCACGCTGGTCGATCCCAGGTTCGACGGCTTCGCGCGCGCCAAGGTCGTGCGCTTCGTCGCGTGCCTCGGCATGACCGAATATTCCGATGCGCTGAACGGCTTCATGCGCACGTTGTTCGCCGCCGAGAAGCTGACCAATGTGCTGGGCGAAGTGCTCGCCAAGGCGGGGCTGACGCAACTGCGCATCGCCGAGACGGAAAAATACGCCCACGTGACGTTTTTCTTCAACGGCGGCGAAGAGAAAATCTTCCCCGGCGAAGAACGCATCCTGGTGCCGTCGCCGAAAGTCGCGACTTACGACCTGCAGCCGGAAATGTCGGCGCCCGAAGTCACCGATAAACTGGTGGCGGCGATCCAATCCGGCAAATTCGATTTCATCTGCGTCAACTACGCCAACACTGACATGGTCGGCCACACCGGCATCTTCGCCGCCGCGCGCAAGGCGGTCGAAACCGTCGATCGCTGCATCGGCCGCGTCGCCGCCGCGGTGCAGGCGGCCGGAGGGCGCCTGCTGATCACCGCCGATCACGGCAATGCGGAAATGATGTCGGATCCGGCGACGCGCCAGTCGCATACCGCGCATACCATGAACCCGGTGCCGATTGTGCTGGTCGGCCACGATGCGCCGACAGGCCTGCGCAACGGCCGCCTGGCCGATGTGGCGCCGACGGTACTGCATTTGATGGGCATCGCCGCACCGGCCGAGATGACCGGCCGCAGCCTGCTTGCCGGACCCGAAGCCGCCACCCGTCCCGTGCGGGCGGAAGAGCGGGCGCGTGCGTAGCGCCCGGCCGAGGCGTCATTGGGCGCCCCTGGCGGGCGCATTGGGCCTTGCCTTGGCGTTGGGCATGCCGGCGCTCGCCCAGAACAAACCGGAGATCAAGGAGATCGACCGCAAGCTCGGCGCCGAACGGGCGAACGCGGCAAAGCTGTCGCAGAAGACGCAGGAACTGGTCAAGGACGTCGCCAAGATCAAGAAATCGCTGGTCGACGCGGCCGACAAGGCCCAGAAGCTGGAGCATGAACTGTCGTTCCTTGAAACCGAGCTGAGCAAGCTCGAGGACAAGGAGAAAACCTACCGCGACGATTTCGCCACGCGGCAGCAACAGCTGGCGCAAATCCTCTCGATGATCGAGCGCATCAGCCTGCATCCGCCGGAAACGTTGATCGCCTTCCCGGGCGACGCCAACGACACGGTGCGCAGCGCCTTGCTGCTGCGCGCGATGGTCCCGCAATTGGAGAAGCGCGCCGTCATGCTGCGCAACGAGCTGCATGAAGTCGCGGCGTTGCGCGCCAACATCCAGAAGCGTCGCGCGCGATCCGCCCAGGCCAATGCCGACCTGATCGAGCAGCGCGTCGAACTGGAAAACCTGCTGCGCCAGCAGTCCGACATGCTGAGCGCCACCGAGAAAGAGAAATCCGACAATCAGGCCCGGCTGGCGGCGCTCAACGCCCAAGCCAAAACCATGCGCGATCTGCTCGACAAGATCGAACAGGAACGCGTCAACCGGACGCCCGACAAGCCGGGCCAGACCGACGCCAACGCCTCGCGCACGGCGACACTGTCGAAGCCGACCGCGTTACGCAAATTCTCCGACGCGCGCGGTCATTTGCTCATGCCGGCCAGCGGCGCCGTGGTCAGGCAGTTCGGCGAGGATGCCGAATTCGGCCAGCAAAGCAAAGGCATCGTGATCCAGACGCGCAAGGGCGCGCGGGTTGTAGCGCCGTTCGACGGGCAAGTGGTCTTCGCCGGTGCCTTTCGCGGTTACGGACAAATCCTGATCGTCGAGCACAGCGAGGGCTACCACAGCCTCATCGCCGGCATCAGCCGCATCGACGTCAGCGTCAAACAATATGTGCTCGCTGGCGAACCCGTCGGGCTCATGGGCGATGGCCCGGACACGAGCCTGCGCCTATACTTGGAAATCCGGCAGCGCGGCCGGCCCATCAACCCGCTGCCGTGGCTGGCAGCCGACAAGCGTAAGGTAAGCGGATGAAGCGATTTAATCTCGTTGCGATCGTACTCGCGGTCGTGCTCCTCTCGTTGCCGTTCCCCGCGGCGACCGAGAAATCCAACGAAACCTACCGGCAGCTCGACCTGTTCGGCACCGTGTTCGAACGTGTCCGCGCGCAGTATGTCGAGAAGGCCGACGACAAGGCGCTGATCGAAGCGGCGATCGAAGGCATGCTGCGCTCGCTCGATCCGCATTCGTCGTATATGAGCCCCGAAAGCTTCGCCGAGATGCAGACGCAGACCCGCGGCGAGTTCGGCGGGCTGGGCATCGAAGTGTCGCAGGAAAACGGCGTCATCAAGGTCGTCTCGCCGATCGACGAGACGCCTGCCGCGCGCGCCGGCATCCTGGCGGGCGACCTGATCACGCACATCGACGGCGAGACCGTCGTCAACATGTCGCTGCGCGATGCGGTTTCCAAGATGCGCGGCAAGGTCGGCACGCGCATCAAGCTGACGATCCGGCGCGGCAAGCAGGCGCCGTTCGACGTGACCCTGACCCGCGCCGTCATCACCATCCAATCGGTCCGCGCGCGTCTCGAAGGAAATCTCATTTACGTGCGCGTCACCCAGTTCACCGAGCAGAGCGACCAGGGCCTGATCAAGGCCATGGAAAAGTACAAGGCCGAGTTGGGCCCGAAATTCGCCGGTGTCGTACTCGATCTGCGCAACAATCCGGGCGGCCTGCTCGACCAGGCCGTCTCGATCTCGGACGCATTCCTGGACAAGGGCGAAATCGTCTCCACCCGCGGCCGCGATCCCGAACTGGGCACTCGGTTCAACGCCAAGGTCGGCGACCTGGCCGACGGCAAGCCGATCGTGGTGCTGGTCAATGCCGGATCGGCTTCGGCCTCGGAAATCGTCGCCGGTGCTTTGCAGGACCATCGCCGCGCCATCATCATGGGGGTGCAGACGTTCGGCAAAGGCTCGGTGCAGACGATCATTCCGTTGGGCGGCCGCGGCGCCATGCGGCTTACGACGGCCCGCTACTACACGCCGTCGGGCAAGTCGATCCAGGGCAAGGGCATCACGCCCGACATCGTGGTCGAACAGGCCAGGCTCGAAGCGATCAAGACCGAGCCGCAGCGCAAGGAGGCCGATCTGCCGAAAGCGCTCGACGTGAAGCGGCCGGAAAAGAAGGACGACAACGCGACCGAGCCCAAGAAGGACGAACCGAAGAAGATCGATCAGGTGCGCGATCCGAACGCGCCGCCGGCAACGCCGCAGGAGGATTACCAGCTGCAGCGCGCCATCGACCTTCTGCGCGGCATCGCCCTGCTGCAATCGCGGTCCACCCCGACGCCGCCGCCAACCCCGCCGACGCCGCAGCAAAAATAAGGCGGAGATGCTACAAAGGGGGCGGCGTCGCAGTCTGCGGTGCCGCCCTGTTGCTGTTCGCCGGGTTGCCGCCGGGCGAGCAGCACTTGGACGATCTTGACGACCGAAAAGAGTGCCAATGCGGCTGTTCGTCTACATGTTGTTCTTCCTTCTGGCCGCGGTGGCCGGCGTCGGCGCCTGGCTTTACGTCAACAGCATACCGACGACGCAGGTGGCGCTGCCGACCGATCCGAACGGCAATGTGCGCCCGACCGATATGCCGTCGGCCGACAAGCCACCGGGCAATGACGCCCGCACGGCTAGGCCCGGCACCCCCGAAATCAAGACACCGCCGGCCCGGCTGCCGCTCAAGCCGGTCGACGATGCCTTGCTCGACCGCACGCCGGACGGCGCACTGCCGAAGATTGCGGCAGACGGTCGCCTGCCGTGGCAGTACTACGCGCGCCCGTTCGACAAGGCCGACAAACGGCCGCGCGTCGCCGTCGTGCTGCTCGACATGGGCCTCGACCGCGCCACGACCGCGCGGGCTATCGAGGAGCTTCCGGGCGCGATTACGCTGGTATTTTCACCGTTCGCCGATGGGCTTGCCGAAGCCGCCGCCAAGGCACGCCTGAAGGGCCACGAGATCCTCCTCGCGCTGCCCATGGAGCCGAAGGATTACCCGAACAACGATCCGGGCCGGGGCGCCATCACCGCCGCCAAGGACCCGCTGCCTGCGCTCAACGCGGTGCTCGGCAAGCTGACCGGTTATGTCGGTGTGGCCGCCGAATTGGGCGACAACCTGACCGGTTCCGCCGACCGGTTGCGCGCCGTGCTGACGCCTTTGAAAAGCCGTGGGTTGCTTTACTTGGCCAACCACGAGATGCCGCTCGGGCTGAACGAAGGCACGCCGCCGATCGCGCACGTCACGCTGCGCCTGGACGCGCAGCCCAACCTGGCTGCGGTTTCGGCCGCCATGCGCGGCGCCGAGGAGATCGCGCACGCGAACGGCGCGGTGATTGTCGCAACGCGACCTTACCCGAACGTGCTCACCAAGCTCGGCGCGTGGGTCGAACAACTCGAACAGCAAGGGCTGGCGGCGGCGCCGCTGACGGCGCTGGCAAAGAACGGACTCAGCAACTGACATGCGCACGCGATCGGCGGCATCGGCATCCGCGCCGAATCCTCTGCCGACCAGAGGTCCCAAGGCCGGATACCGCAGGGGCGTCGGCATCATGCTGCTCAATCGCCACGGCAAGGTGTTCGTCGCCAAGCGCATCGACATGAAAAGTTCCGCCTGGCAGATGCCGCAAGGCGGCATCGATGCGGGCGAGCATCCGCGCGCGGCCGCAATCCGAGAGCTGCGCGAGGAAACCGGCACCGACAAGGCCGAGATCCTCGCCGCCGCACCCTACTGGTTCAATTACGATCTGCCGCCCGAACTGATCGGCCGATTATGGGGCGGCAAATATCGCGGCCAGACTCAGCGCTGGTACGCGATGCGATTTCTGGGGCGCGATTCGGACATCGACATCGAAACCGACAATCCGGAATTTCTCGATTGGAAATGGGCGCCGATCGAACAACTGCCCGACCTGATCGTGCCGTTCAAACGGGCGCTGTATCTGGCCGTGATCGAGGCGCTGGCGCCGGCGATCAGAAAGGCGAAGCGCTGACGGCGCCCTAGGGGATCGAGTAGATCGCAACCGCCTCGCTCACGCCGCGCATGGTGCGCTGCTGCGGCGCCGGTGCCAGCCCCTTGCCCTCGAGCAGCTTCGACGAGTCGGCGTGCAGAACGACCGGGCCGGTCGCGAATATCTCGGACGAGACGGCGAGCCCTTGTACGCGCGCGGCGATGTTGACGGTCTGGCCGAAATAGTCCTGCCGGTCGTTCAGGGTAACGGCGAGGCATGGCCCCTCGTGAATGCCGATCTTGAGCAGCAAGTCTTCACGCTGCCGGGACTCGTTGAGACTGCGCATCGCTTCGCGCATATGGAGTGCCGCGCTCAGCGCGCGGTCGGGCGTGGGAAAAGTCGCCATCACGGCGTCGCCGATGGTCTTGACCACGGCGCCGGCTTCGGCGGCGACGATCCGCTGCAAAATATCGAAATGCGAGCGCACCAGATCGTAGGCGGCCAAGTCGCCGACGCGCTCGTAAAGCTCGGTCGAACCCTTCAAGTCTGTGAACAGAAACGTCAGGCTGGTGATCTTCAGCCGCTGATCGACGTCGAGGGACGCCGCGCCGTAGAGATCGCGAAAGCTCTGATTCGTCAACAGCCGCTTCGCCGTGAGGAACGGCTTGCGCGGGCCGAGCAGGTCGTGGAGCTTGTCGCCGGCGATCCACAGCGACGGCAGCGCCCGCCGATCGGTGCGGTTCTCGACCGTCAGACGCAGCGGCCCCGGGCGCATTTCCAGGGTCGAGGTCGGCGGGTTGTCCTTTTCGATGATGATCGTCAAATTCTGCCGATCGCGCGTCGGCTCGCCCTTGACGTCGAGAAACTGGACCGCGTGATTGACCGGCTCGAAGACGATGACGAATTCGGCCGGAAGCAGCAGCGACATGATGGCCCGCCCGCCGGCGGGGAGTTCGATCGATTCGATGGTCACGTCGTCGACGATCGCCTCGGCGTCGGCCGGCAGATCGATGCCCGAACTCCAGAAGCACTGACGAAAATACTCCCAGATCGGCAACTCGTCCGGCGTGTGCGCGGCGATGCGACGGACGCGGGAACTGACGGTGAAGGTCACCTCGACCATCTCATCGAGCGTCGGTTCGTAGCCGGCGGCGCACAGAGAGCAATTATACTGCTCTTGGTGCACGGTCTTGAGCGTGTTGCCGACGCCAAGCACGCCGCCGCAGCCCGGACAAAGCACATTCCACGACAGTTCGAATATGCCGAGTCGCGCCGCGCGCAGGAACGTCGCGATCACCGGCTCTTCGCCGAGGCCCGTCTCGCGGGCGAAATCGAGCACGTTGATGCGGTTGAGCGCGCGATCCGGCGCATCGCGCACGAGCCGCTCGATTGCGTCGACCACGGGTGCGTCGGCCGATTGACGCAGCGCCGAAAAGAGGGTTTCCGTTTCACTCATGGCCGATTGCCCGCGCCGATCGTGTTCAGTGCTCAGATATCAGGCGCCGGCCGCAGCGCCGCGAAACGCCGGAATCCGGAACCGATTTCCGGTTTCGACGCCTTCGCGACACGCAGGCCGGCCGCCTCGAAAGCCTGTGTCCTCAGCCCTTCGATTTCAACAGATCGCGAATCTCGGTTAGCAATTCCTGATCCTTGGTCGGCTTCGGCGGTTCGGCCGGCTTTTCGGCTTCCTTCTTGACCGCCGCGGCCATCGCCTTGTTCATCGCCTTGACGACCAGGAAGATCGCGAATGCGATGATGACGAAATCGATGATCGAATTGATGAACAGGCCGATATTCAGCGTCGGTGCGCCAGCGGCCTTGGCCGCGGCGATGGTCGGATACGCGGTCTTCGAGAGGTTGATGAACAAATTGGAAAAGTCGACATTGCCGAGCAGCAGGCCGATCGGAGGCATGATGACGTCGGCCACAAAGGAGCTGACGATCTTGCCGAAAGCAGCGCCGATGATGATGCCGACGGCCAGGTCGATAACGTTGCCACGCAAGGCGAATTTCTTGAATTCTTGAAGCATGGTCCCCTCGCTGAATTGGTCGCAGAAACCGCGCACGCGCCACCGAAGCGGCAAATCAATCTACGTTCGGTCGGCCCGGGCGACGATCAGGTCGGCGATCACCCGTGACGACGCAAGCCCTATGAGATCATAGATCGCCATTCGCGCGCGACCAAAAAGCGCACGTGCCGTGAACGGTCAACTTTCTATACGGATCGGGCGCCGTCAGGCGCCCTGCGCGGCGAATTTGCGCGCGCGCCGGCTGATGAAACCGAAAGAAATACGCGAGACCACGGTATTGAGCCACGTATGCGGCTTCAAGCCGATCGCCTTGAACGCCATGGCGATGGCGTAGTTCAGATGGGCATACTTGTAGCAGCCATAGGCGCGGCGCACATAAGCGCGATTATAGCGCTTATGCTCGTATGGGCCGTCATCGAGGTGATTGGCCGCGTAATAGGCAAAGGCCAATTCGTCGTCCTCGGTTTCGAACGCGCGGCCCAGAGCCACGCGCAAACGCCGGAAACGGTTGATGTTCTCGGTGCGCATGTAGCGCTGCAGGTGCGTATAGAACAGCTTGTAGTGGCGCAACTCGTCGGCCGCGATGTTCTTGCAGATCGCCTTCAAGACCGGCTCCTGCGCGCTGGCATTGAATGCGGTGTACATGGAACTGGTGCCGCATTCGACGATGCAGCGGGCGACGAACTCGCCGACGCGGCTGCCGCGCACGGAGGCATCCGCTTCAAGCGGCAGCTTGATGGCTTCGGAGAACTTGGCGAACGAGCGGTCGAAATCGAAACTGGGATCGGCGAGCTTGCACCAGCGCGCGAGCGCCTGGCCGTGCTGGACTTCTTCGGCGGCCCAGATCCACGCCGCCTGTTCGACTTCCTGGTCGCCCGGAAAGACGTTGATCAAATAGGTCGCGTAGTCGTGCGCGTTGTGCTCGACCAGCGATGCCGCCTTGCAAATTTTAAGTAATTCGGGGTCCACCTTGGACGCGTCGAAATCGTCCCAAGGCAAGTCGTCCAACGTCCAGTGCTTCTTTTGAGTCATCCCCATCCCCAAAGCGCCTGGCCAAGCGAAATCGTTTGTCTCCGTTGCGTGCGAATGCGACTTAGGTGGAGAACGGCACGAAGTCCAGATTATTTCTATTTTACCACCGTTGCGCCGCGGGTCAAACCGGCTTCGCGAGGCGCAAATTCAATAAAATCAAATATTTAGGCAGCGGCCGCCAACATGGCCTCGGCGATGGCAATGCGCGCGCGGACGTCTTGCCGGGCCTGGTCGGTTTTGGCGTCGGACTCGTCCTCGCGCAAATCCTTAAGACTGCGTTCGACCGAGGCACGGTCGATGTCCTTGACCCGAACGGCCTGCTCGGCCAGCACGGTGCAGCGTTCCGGGGTCACTTCGGCAAAGCCGCCGGCGACAAAGATGCGGTCGCTGACGGTCTTGCCCTGATAGACGTCGATGACGCCCGTCCGCAGCGCCGAGATCAGCGGCGAATGACGCGGCATGGCGCCGAAATTGCCCTCGGCGCCGGGGATCACGACCATGTCCACCGGTTCGGACATCACAAGCCGTTCCGGCGAGACCAATTCGAACTGCAGTTTGTCGGCCATGGGGCCTTCCTTCGCGAAGTCGGTCGGGATGCCGAAACGTTACGCCGCCTCGGCGGCCATTTTCTTGGCCTTGGTCACCGCTTCCTCGATCGTGCCGACCATGTAGAACGCCGATTCCGGCAGATCGTCGTACTCGCCGGCGACGATGGCTTTGAACGCCTTGATCGTATCGGCCAGATTCACGAACACGCCCGGCGTGCCGGTGAACACTTCGGCGACGTGGAACGGCTGCGACAGGAAGCGCTGGATCTTGCGCGCACGGGCGACGACCAATTTGTCTTCTTCCGACAGTTCGTCCATGCCCAGAATGGCGATGATGTCCTGCAGCGACTTGTACTGCTGGAGCACGCGCTGCACATCGCGCGCGACCTGGTAGTGTTCGGCGCCGACGACGCGCGGATCGAGCATGCGCGAAGTCGAGTCGAGCGGATCGACGGCGGGATAGATGCCGAGTTCCGCGATCTGGCGGGAGAGCACGGTCGTCGCGTCCAAGTGCGAGAACGAGGTGGCCGGCGCCGGGTCGGTCAAGTCGTCGGCGGGCACGTAAATGGCCTGCACCGAAGTGATCGAGCCCTTCTTGGTGGTGGTGATGCGTTCCTGCAGCGCGCCCATATCGGTCGACAGCGTCGGCTGATAGCCGACGGCCGACGGGATGCGGCCGAGCAGCGC
>JBFWYO010000011.1:0-73783 GCA_050186335.1 Alphaproteobacteria bacterium
CGGCGCCGGCCGGCCCAGTTTGGCGACATGGCTGCGATACGTGCTGACGATGTCGCGGCCGAGGCGCGCGTTGATGCCGAACGCCACGATGTGGCCGCGGTCGGCGATCGCCGGCGCGCTCGACGGCGTGAAGCCGGTCACCCACACGGGCGGGTGCGGTTCCTGATAGGGCCGCGGCCAGATATTCACCTGGCGGAACTGGAAATGTTCGCCTTCCCAGTTGAACGGCCCATCGTGGGTGGTCATCGCCTTGATGATGAGGTCGTGCGCTTCCCAGTAACGCTCGCTCAGCGTTGCCGGATTGGCGTTGGCCGGGGCGACTTCGGTCGAATAGCCCTTGACCAGGCCCATCTCGAGCCGGCCATAGGAGATCACGTCGATATAGGCGAGTTCTTCGGCGGCGAGCACCGGATCCGCGCGCATGGCGATCGGTACGCCCAGTGTAAGCAGCCGTGCCTTTTTGGTCTCACGCGCGAGGATCGCCATCGGCAGCATGGTCGATGCCGACAGGCAGGTCGCCGTGCTGTGATGTTCGTTCACCCAGATATCGAGGCCGAGCTCGTCGCACATCGCCCATTCGTCGATGTAGCGATTGATCAAGACCGCGCCGTCCTTCGGATCGAAATGGCGATTCGGCAAGGTGATGCGCAGCGACTTCTTGTCCGCGTTCCACGCCTTCGGATAGGGGTTCTCGGAAAAATGGTAGACGCGCATGGCGAAATCCTTGCGGAAAGAAAAGAATGATTAAGCGGCGTTGACCAGGGGCGCCGCTTCACGCGCCGCTTCGACGATGAGGCGTGTGGCCTCGATCGGCTGCTCGATGTGGGGATAATGCCCGGCGCGCTCGATGGTGCGCAACGTGCTGCCGGCGATCGCGCGTTCGAAGGCCTTGTAATATTCCGCCGCCACGACGCGGTCGTGCGTACCGGTCAGAATGGTCGTCGGAATCCGTATGCGCGGCAGCCATTGCAGCAGACGCGGATTGTGCAAATACGGCTTCCAGGCGAAGAAGGCGAGCGACTCCTTGGAACGGAAATGTGCGGCCAGATCCTCGTCGGACAGCGCCGCGATATCGCGCTTGGCCGTAGCGGGATCGTAGTAGGCGAGATCGTTGAAATCGGCATCGCTCATCGCGAACAGGTCGACGATATCGCGCTCTTCGCGCTTGCCGACCTTGATGCCGAGCGGGGATATCAGCACGAGATTGGCGAACCGCCGCGTGTCGCGCACCGCCATTTCGGTTGCCAGCCAGCCGCCGAACGAAGCGCCGACCAACGTTGCGTCACGCAGATCGAATTTCTCTGCCAACTCCAGGTAGAGGTAGACCAGATCGCTGGCCTCGCGCAGCCGCTTCGGTCGTTCCAGGCGCCCGAAACCGGGATGCCAAGGAGCGATGACGCGGAAGCGCTCGGCCAGCTGGATCAGGTAGTCGGTGTTGGGCACGTCCGGCGCCTCGCCCCCGTGCAGGAACAAGAGCGGTGGACCGCTGCCGATGCTCGCGATCTCCAAGGGTATGCCCAGGATATCGACGGTTTGGCGTTCGATCTTCGGCATGGTCGGTCCATTCGCTCTTGAGAACAGGGGGCAGGGGGTCAGACGGTTACTTCTTGGCGTCGCGCAGGAACGGGCAGATTTCCTTGTTGAGCGGCAGGAAAGCTTCCTCGCCTTTCAGCACGCGAACCTGCTTGTAGTAGTCCCAGGCGTACTTCGATTCGTCTGGCTTCTTCATCTCGTACAGTGCGAGATCGAACATGACGCGGCCGTCTTCGCGCATCGTCGCCTTCTGCCCGAAATAGTCGGCCTTGTTTGCCTTCATCCAGGCCATCGTTTTCGCGCCATCCGTGCTGTTGGTCGCCTTGACCGCGTTCAGGTAGTGCACGAGCGCGGCATAGCCCTGGGCGTGAATCTTGGTCGGCATGGCCTTGCGCTTCTCCATGAACCGCTTTGCGAACGCGCGCGAGCTGTCGCTTTGGTCCCAATAGAAGGACGAGACGAACTGCAGCCCGGCGGTGGCTTTCAGGCCCAGGCTGTGAATGTCGGTAATGAACACCAGGAAGCCGACCAGCTTTTGCCCGCCGGCGACCAGGCCGAATTCGGACGCCTGCTTGACCGCCGTGATGAAATCGGAGCCGACGTTGACCAGGCCGATGACTTTCGCCTTCGACGATTGCGCCTGCAGCAGGAACGAGGAGAAATCCGACGTGCCGAGCGGATTGCGAACGCTGCCAAGCACCTTGCCGCCGCTCTTTTCGACCACGTCGCGCAGCACTTTTTCCATTGTATGGCCGAAGACGAAGTCGACGGTCATGAAGAACCAGGTGTCGCCGCCGGTTTGCAGCACAGCGCGCGCGGCACCCGCGGAAAGCGCCACAATATCGTCGGCCCAATGCAGCGTATAAGGCGAACACGACTTGCCGGTCAGATCCGGCACGGTCGCCGCGGTCACCATCAGGGTCTTCTTGCGTTCGCGCGCGATTTCCTGCACCGCGAGAGCGACCGACGAAACCGGGACGTCCATGATCACGTCGACCTTGTCGACGTCGTACCATTTGCGCGCGATCGAGGCGCCGATGTCCGGTTTCATCTGGTGATCGGCGGAGATCAGCACGATCTTCTTGCCGTTGATGACGCCGCCGAAATCGTCGATCGCCAATTGCGCGGCAGCGACCGAGCCGGGGCCGCCGGCATCGGCGGACGAGGCGTTCATATCGGCCAATACGCCGATCTTGATGACATCCTGCGCTTGCGCGACGGGCGCCAAGCCGAACGCCAGAAGCGCAAGCAATGTTGCAGTGCGGCAAAACTTCATGGTCGATTCCCTCCCGAGGAATTGAACGAAACCGATTCGGGGACGCGCCAATACGACGTTCCGAGCGGACCGGTTGAATGGCGCATTGTTGGGCGCTATGCGCTCGCGGCGCAAACGACGATGTGGTATCCATTCATTCCAAATCATCATGGATCGCGCGTATGAACCGCATAACCCCATCCCTGACATCGCTGGCCGCGTTTGAAGCCGCGGCGCGCCACATCAGCTTCACCCGCGCCGCCGAAGAGCTGGGCATCACGCAAAGCGCGGTCAGCCGGCAGATCCGCCAGCTTGAGGATTATCTCGGCATTGCGCTGTTCGAGCGCGTGCGCCGGCGCGTGGTGCTGACCGACAGCGCCGCCGCATACGTAACCGAAATACGCACGGCACTCGGTCGTATCGAGGCGGCGACGACGGATCTGGTGACCTCGGTCGGCAAGGGCGGCGTCATCAACATCGCGTCCTTGGCGACTTTCGCCGCATCGTGGCTGGCGCCGCGCATGGTGTCTTTCGTCCGCGCGCATCCCGATATTTCGTTTAACATCACGGCCTACCATCACGGTCTTGCGGACATCGAAGACCGCAACATCGACGTAGCGATCTATTTCGGCGAACCGTCCTGGCCCGGCACCGTGTCGGACCGGCTCATGCGCGAAGTGTTCGTGCCGATGTGTACGCCGGAATATATGCGAGCAAACAAGCTTCGCACGATCGGGGATTTGGCGCGCGTCACGCTGATCCAGCAATCCTCCAGGCCGGATGCATGGCGCGATTGGTTCGCGCGCGCCGGGCGCCCGGACATCAATGCGCTGCGCGGTCCGCGCTTTGAGCATTACTCGATGGTGATCGAGGCGGCGCTGACGGGATTGGGGATCGCGACCATCCCGCGCTTCCTGGTCGAGCCGCATTTGGCTTCGGGGCGTCTGGTCATCCCGTTCGATATCGAGATGCGCAGTCGGTATGATTATTATCTGGTCTATCCCGAGGCCAAGCGCCGGCTGCCCAAGGTGCAGGCGTTTCGGCGCTGGATTCAGAACCAAGCGCGGCAACAAACGCGCACCGAATCGGCGGTCGTGCCGGCTACTTAGCGCGACCGTCCTTCAATCCCAGCCCGGCGACAAGCATGTTGCCGAGGAATGCCGCGTATCGCGCGCGCAGGTCGGCGGGCTTTTTTTCGCGCGCGAACATTTCGTCGACCAATGGCCCGCCGACGATGAAATATTCCGTCATCCCGAGCAATGCGACGTGCAGGAACCGTGCATCCACCGGTTTGCCGCCGACCTCGGCGCCCGATTGGTCGATGAGTTGCTTGAGTTCGCTATAGGCACGCGCCACCATTTCCTGGCGAAAGCGTGCGGTGGCCGGCGTATCGCCGTAGAGAATGAGATCGACGATCAGGCGATGCAGATAGGGATTGTCGCCGATGATGTCGAGGTAGACCTTGACGCGTTCGCGGATTTTGTCGGCGACGCTGAGGTCGCTGCGCAGGAACGCCTGATGTCGCGCGCGATTTTCGGCCAGGACTTCCTGCACGACCGTGATGAACAGCCCCGTCTTGTCGCCGAAATAATAGCGGATGAGGCCCGGATCGACGCCGAGCGAGCGGGCAATTTCGCGCAGCGATAGTCGCTCCGGACCGATGCCGGGGCCGGAACCCGTCAGCAGGTCGCGCGTGCGTTTAACGATAATATCGCGCCCGACCTGTGCGCCGGAACGCCGCGGCCGGCCTTGCTTGCGGGGCCGTTTCGTCGCACGGGTCGAAGGTTGAGCCAAGGCGGCGATCCGATCTCCAATTGAGCGGTCAATTCTACGGGGTCTTGTAAATTCTTCAAGTGTGGAATAAAAAGCTGGAAGTCAGGCAGGCGAAGATCGGCTACTCATTCGCCCTTCGTGTCGGATGGAGACGGATATGGAATTCGGCGTTTTCGATCATTTGGACCGTGGCGACGTTTCGCTGCAGGATTTCTACGACAATCGCCTGAGGCTGGTCGAAGCGTACGACCGGACCGGCTTTTACAGTTATCACGTCGCCGAGCATCATGCGACGCCGCTCGGCATGGCGCCGTCGCCAAGCCTATTCATGGCCGCCGTGGCGCAGCGCACGCGCTGGCTGCGCTTCGGACCGCTCGTCTACACACTGCCGCTGTATCATCCGATAAGGCTGACCGAGGAAATCTGCATGCTCGACCAGATGAGCCACGGTCGCCTGCAGCTCGGCATCGGCCGCGGCATCTCGCCGATCGAGAATGCGTATTACGGCTTGAAGCCGGAGGATGCCAGGCAGATGTACGAAGAGGCCTGGCAGATCATTCAGCAGGGGCTCGCCACGCAGCGCGTCGATTTTGCGGGTAAATTCTATACTTATAAAAACGTGCCGATCGCGCTGGAGCCGATACAGCGTCCGCATCCCCCGTTATGGTATGGCGTATCGCTGCCTGAGGTCGTCGAGTGGCCGGCCCGCCAGGGTATCAATGTGGTGTCGAACAACACGACGGGGAGCGTGCGCAAGATCACCGACGGCTATCGCGCGATTTGGCATCAACTCGGCCGGGACGCGAAGGAACTGCCGAAACTGGGCATGACGCGTTTCCTCGTGATTGCCGATACCGACGAGCAGGCGATCGAAGCGGGTCGGCAGGCTTACCGCAAATGGCAATCGAGTTTCATGCACTTGTGGAAACTGCATGGCCGCGATCCCGTCTTCGTCAGCTTCCCCGAGGAAATCGACGGCTTGCTGGAGGATGGCCGTGCGGTCTGCGGCGCGCCCGAAACGGTGACCGAGCAGTTGCGCAAACAGGCCGACGAGGCCGGCATCAATTATCTCATGTGCCGTTTTGCGTTCGGTACGCTGCCGGTCGAGGACGCGTTGCGCTCGGTTGAAATGTTCGCGCGCCACGTGATGCCGGTGTTGCGCGAATTGCGGCCGGCGGCGTAGGTCCGGCGATGCCTGCCACCGACCTGGCACCGCCGCTCAAGCAGGCGGGCGACGTGGCCTATCGCGAAACCGGCGACGCGCGCAGACCGGCGATCGTCTTCCTGCATGGGCTCGGCGCGCATTCGGTTGCTTATCGCGCGCAACTGGCGGAACTGAGCGATCGCTTCCGCGTGATCGCCTGGGACGCGCCGGGCTACGGCGGCAGTCGAAAACTGCCGGAGGCCGTGCCAGGCTCCGATGCCTACGCCGGCGCGCTCGCGCGCTTATTGAAAAGCCTCGGCGTCGAATCGGCCCATGTCGTCGGCAGTTCGTGGGGCTCGATCATCGCAACCCGGTTCGCACACGATTATCCTACCCAAACGCGGTCGTTGATCCTATCGGGCCCGACCACCGGCTTCGCCCGCGTGCCGCAAGGCGAGCGCGAATTGCTGCTCAATGCGCGTCTCGATGCGATCCGCACCGCCGGACCGATCGCGTTCGCGGCGCAAGGCGTGCCGCGATTGGTGGCGGCCAATGCCGGCGCCGAGGTGCGGGCGTTCGCCGCCGCGTTCGGGGAGGGTTTGCGCGTCGACGGCTTCGAACAAGCCGCGCGCATGTTGTTCGCGACCGACCAGCGCGATGCGATCGGCGCGGTCAAGGCGCCGATCCTGATCGTTGCCGGCACCGAAGACAAAGTGGCGCCGATGGCCGATCATGCCGAAACGCTCGCCGCCGCCGCATTGAACGCGCGGCTGGTGCAGCTGTCGGGATGCGGTCATCTGCCCGAGTTGGAGGCGCCCGCGCGTTTGAACCAGGCAATTCGCGAATTCACGGGCAATTGACCGTCCGCCCGCCTTGCGCGCGGCTTCCCGGGCTCCTATCGTCGCGGACAAAAGATATAGAATTGCTCGGGAGGGCACCATGAAACGCAGCACAGAACGATTCCTGACCACCCACACGGGCAGTCTGCCGCGGCCGGACGACTTGATCCGGATGATGTTCGCGAAGGAAGAGGGAGTGCCGATCGACATGCCTGCGCTGCATGCGCGCATCCGCACGGCGGTCGCCGAGATTGTACGCAAGCAGGCCGATGCCGGCGTCGATATCGTCAACGACGGCGAATTGAGCAAGCCGAGCTATGCGACATACATCAAGGACCGGCTAAACGGATTCGGCGGCACAAGTCAGTCGCTGACGTACCAGGACCTTGTGGAATTCCCGGAACTTGCCAAGAAGGTATTCGGCGATCCGGGCCGCGCGCGCCGCAAAACGCCGGGCTGCAACGCGCCGATCAGCGTCCGCGATGCAAAAGCGGCGGACATCGATGCCGATAATCTGAAAGCCGCTATGAAACCGGTCAAAGCGGCCGAAGGCTTCTTGAGTGCCGCGTCGCCCGGCTTGATTTCGCTGTTTTTCCGCAATGATCACTATCCGACGCGCGAGGCGTATCTCGTCGCCATTGCCGGCGCGATGCGGCAGGAATACGAAGCCGTGGCCAAAGCCGGCTTCGTCTTGCAGATCGATTGTCCGGATCTGGCCATGGGCCGGCACATTCAATTCGCATCGTTGAGCCTTGCCGATTTCCGCAAGAATGCCGAACTGCATATCGATGTGCTCAATCACGCGCTTGCCAACGTTCCGGCCGATCGATTGCGACTGCATTTGTGCTGGGGCAATTACGAAGGGCCGCACCACTGCGATGTGCCGCTGGCCGATATTGTCGACGTCGTCTTCAAGGCCAAGCCGAACGCGATTTCCTTCGAAGCCGCCAATCCGCGCCACGCGCATGAATGGGCCTTGTTCGAAAAGGTGAAACTGCCGGACGGCAAAATCCTGATTCCGGGCGTGCTCGAATCAAAGACCAATTTCATCGAACACCCCGAGTTGATCGCGCAACGCATCGGGCGCTACGCCAAACTGGTCGGACGCGAAAACGTGATCGCGGGGACCGACTGCGGCTACGGCACCTGGGTCGGCCAGGCCGCCGTGGATCCCGCCGTGGTGTGGGCGAAACTGGCGGCCATGGCGGAGGGAGCGCGCATCGCATCGCGTCAGTTCTGGCCCTAGAGTCGGCCCGAGCGGAATATTTACCGAAAATTAGCCGGTTTTCCCGATGGCATCGGCGTTCCGGCGGGTGCAGCCGGCCCGGTTCGCTAAATTATTCCTTAGCGAATTGCTGCGACCCTCAGCTCTTCGTCGCGCAATTGGGCGCGGCATGAAGCTCTATCGTCGGCCGGCGCACGATGCAGGCTCGCACCGAACCGTCTTCACAGATTAGCGCGCCGGCCGCGGTCGGCGCGGCGAGTGCGGCGGTGCGCGACAATTTGATCGCCCAAGCGCGCGCCGATGCGATCCGCAAAAACGGCGTGCCGACCCTCGTGGCCAACCTGGTATGCGGCCTGTCGATCGCATTCATCGCCGCGCGCACGCCTGCGCCCGCTTGGATTGTCTATAGTTGGATCGGCGCGCTCTGCGTCGTACTGATCGGGCGCTACTGCTTGTTGCGCGCCTATTCTTCGCCGGCGCTAAGCCGCGCACCTGAACGTTGGCTTAGACTGCACGTCAGCGGGACTTTCATCGCCGGGGCGATCTGGGCCGCCGGAACCGTGTTCCTGCCATACGCCAGCGGCTCGGACGCCGATCTGACCATTCTGTTCGTTTTGGTCGGAATTGTTGCCGGCGGGATCACCAGTTCGGTCGTCTACCTGCCCTTGATGGCCGCCTTCGTCATGCCGATCCTCGCAGCGGTCAGCATTCACTTCTTCTTACACCGTTCCGTCGACGGCTTTGTCGGCGGCCTGCTGGTGTTCGTTTTTGCGGCGTACGCCGTTCGCTCGGCTCGCGCTTTTCAGAACGGATTTGCCGAACAGGTTGCGATGCGCGTCGATAATCAACGTTTGGTCGGGCAGTTGGAAGATGCCATGGCTCGCCTTGAGGAGCGCAAGGAATATTTTCGCGTCATCGCCGATTACTCGTTCTCCTGGGAAATCTGGTTTGAGGCGGATGGTTCGCTTCGCTGGGTCAGTCCGGGCGTGCTCGGGGTCACCGGTTATTCGCAGCAGGAATTCTACGATCGACCGAGCCTGGCAGCCGAAATTATACACGAGGATGACCGCGAGCGCATTTTGCGCGGCATGAAGGTCGCCGCTCTGCAGCCGACGACGAAGGAGATCGAGTTCCGTATCCGGTGCAAGGACGGCACCGAACGCTGGTGTTCCACCTTGTCGCGACCGGCGGTCGATTCGCTCGGTCGCAATTGCGGATATCGGGCCAGCGTGCGCGACATTTCCGAACGCAAGGCGCTGCAAGAAAAGCTTGAGCGGCAGGCCTCCCAGGATCCCCTCACCGGATTGCCGAATCGTCGCCGGTTCTTCGAAGCGGCCGACCGCGATTTTCAGCGCGCCAAGCGGTATCGTCGACCGCTTGCAATCGCGGTCATCGATGTCGATCATTTCAAATCGATCAATGACCGCTACGGTCATCTGGCCGGCGACGAATGCCTGAGCGCCATCGGCGCCATGCTCGGATCGCGCCTGCGCAAGAGCGACCTGGTGGCACGTCTTGGCGGCGAAGAATTCGTCATCCTGTTTACGGAGACGGCGCTGACCGCCGGGATCACCGTGTGCGAAAATCTGCGCAAGCATCTGGCCGCGGAGCCGATCGTTACGTATGTCGGCAAATTGCCGACCACCATATGCATCGGCTTGTCGCAATTGAAGCCGGACGATACGGATGTGCGCCAGATCTTGGCGCGCGCCGATGCCGCTTTATACGAGGCCAAACATCGTGGTCGTAACCGCGTGGTCGCCGATTGCGACATGCCGCCTGCGCCGGCCGCAGCGGTCGCTTGATGCCCCGATGCCGTTGGTTAGGGTTGTGCCTCGCAGTAGCGCCGCCAGCCGCCGTAAGCCGTAATGTCCGGTGCCGCCTCGCGCGCCCAGGCTTCGCATAAGTGAGATGCCGATCTTCTGGTTAATAATTAGGCAGGTTACTTTGTTGCCTAAAAAATAGTCATAGTATTGATCATTGGCGCATATTGCGTCAGCCAATGGCCCATTTTGCCCAACGATATGAGCCAAAGCGCATAGCTCATGAGATTGGCCGGCCGCCCGACCCCGACTCCGGTGCTTGGCATAGAACTTGCTGATTAATGCAGTGGCCTCGCGCGGAGAGGCGCCGGGCGTCGATCCTCATATATGGAGTCAGCAACGATGCGCATTACAGGCTTTTTGAGGGGACTGGCACTTACGGCCGCGGTTACTGCCGCCGCCACTGGGCCAAGTTCTGCGGAAGAGACGATCAAGGTCGGCGTCCTGCATTCGTTGTCGGGAACGATGGCGATCAGCGAAACAACGCTGAAAGACACGATCCTGATGATGATTGAAGACCAAAACAAAAAGGGCGGCTTGCTCGGCAAGAAGCTCGAAGCGGTGGTCGTCGACCCCGCCTCGAACTGGCCGTTGTTCGCGGAAAAAGCGCGCGAACTGATCCAGGTTCAGAAAGTCGCCGTGGTGTTCGGCTGCTGGACCTCGGTGTCGCGCAAATCCGTGCTCCCGGTGTTCGAGCAGTTGAACGGTTTGTTGTTCTACCCGGTGCAGTACGAAGGCGAGGAATCGTCGCGCAACGTGTTCTATACTGGCGCGGCACCGAACCAACAGGCGATCCCGGCCGTCGAATATCTGATGAGCAAGGACGGCGGCACGGCGAAGCGCTTCGTGCTCCTGGGCACGGACTACGTCTATCCGCGCACCACGAACAAGATTCTCCGCGCGTTCCTGAAGTCCAAAGGCGTCGCCGACGCCGACATCATGGAAGAGTACACGCCGTTCGGTCATTCCGACTGGCAGACGATCGTTTCCCGCGTCAAGCGCTTCGCTTCCGAAGGCAAGAAGACGGCGGTGGTTTCGACCATCAACGGCGATGCCAACGTGCCCTTCTACAAGGAGCTCGGCAATCAGGGCATCAAAGCGACCGATATCCCGGTCGTCGCCTTCTCGGTCGGCGAAGAAGAACTCGCCGGCATCGATACCAAGCCTCTGCTCGGCCATCTGGCCGCTTGGAACTATTTCCAGTCGGTCAAGAACCCTACCAATACGGCGTTCATCGCCCAGTGGAAGAGCTACATCAAGAACCCCAGGCGCGTGACCAACGATCCGATGGAAGCGCACTATATCGGCTTCAAGATGTGGGCGCAGGCCGTGGCCCAGGCGAACAGCACCAATGTCGATGCGGTGCGCCAAGCCATGTACGGCCAGAAGGTCAAATCGCCGTCGGGCTATGACGTGTTCATGCACACCAACCATCACCTGTCGAAGCCGGTCATGATCGGCGAGATCAAGGGTGACGGTCAGTTCGAAATCGTCTGGCAGACCAAGGGTCCGATCAAGGCGGATGCCTGGAGCCCGTTCATCGCCGACAACAAGAACAAAGTCGCGGATTGGTCGTATCCGTGGGTCTGCGGCAACTGCACCGCGCCGAAATACCCGACCCACTAACCGCTTGCCTTGCGTGACGTGCAACAGAGGGCCGGGCGTTCGCCAGCTCGGTGGACGATCCGGCCCTCGATTTGTTTTCGCTGCTTCGTAGGGCGCCGCTAGCCCAGGATCACGATGCTAAGAAGACTTCTCCTGCTCCTGTTCGTCATTGCGATGGGGGTGCCGGGCGTTGTTTGGTCTGCCCGCGCCGACGATTTCTCCGACGCGCTCAAGCCGCTCGCCGAAGACAGTTACTCCGATACCATCGCCGTCATCGAACGCCTGTCTGAACTTGCCGATCCGCGCGCCGCCGACCTGTTGCGCGCGCTCGGCGACGGCAGGCTAGCGCTGCGCAAGAACGACAAGTCCGCCTTGATTCTAAAGGGTGACGACGCCTCCAAAGGCGCCGTCGATGCCGCGACCGGCAAGGACGTGCCCGATCTCAAGAGCGACGATGTCGATCCGGTGCGCGTGAACAACCGCGTACGCCAGGCGGTGCAAGCGGCGCTCGGGCGTTTCGGCCTGTTCTCCAAGGATCCGAAAGACCGCATCTCCGCGCTGCGCGAAATTCACAAGAATCCCACTGCGGCGAATCTGCCGCTGCTGGAAAAAGCCGCTGCCGAGGAGAAAGACCCGGCGGTCCTGAGCGAACTCAAGCGCGCCCTCGCGGCGGCGCGGTTGATTGCGGGCAAGAAGGAAGACCAGCTCGCCGCCATCAATGAACTTTCTGTCGCCAGCGATATCGAAACGCGATCGTTATTGCAGAACACAGCGACTGCCGCCGGCGTCGATCCCGACGTCAAGGCCGCGGCCGAGCGCGCCATGGGCGAGATCGATTCGCGCCTCGCGCGCCTGCGCTTGATCCAGACCGTGTTCCAAGGGTTGAGCCTCGGTTCGGTGCTGCTGCTGGCGGCGATCGGCCTTTCGATTACCTTCGGGGTGATGGGCGTCATCAACATGGCGCACGGCGAAATGGTGATGATCGGCGCCTATACCACGTTCGTGGTGCAACAGATCATCCGTTCGGCCGCGCCCGGCTTGATGGATTGGTCGTTGTTCGCGGCCATCCCCGCCGCGTTCGCGGTCGCGGGCACCGTCGGGATGGCGCTGGAGCGCGGCGTAATCCGCTATCTCTACGGCAGACCGCTGGAAACGCTGCTGATGACGTGGGGTATCAGCATGATCATCCAGCAGGGCATCAGGCTCATTTTCGGTCCGACCAATCGCGAGGTCTCGGCGCCGTCCTGGATGACCGGATCGGTCGACATCGCCGGCGTGGCGCTGACGCAGAATCGCATCTGGATCATCGTATTCGGCATTCTTGTGCTGATCGTCACCATTATGGTGACCAAGCGCACATGGTTCGGTCTGCAAATGCGCGCCGTCGTGCAAAACCGCAGCATGGCCTCGGCGATGGGCGTGCGCACGAACCGGATCGATGCACTCACCTTCGGTCTTGGCTCGGGCATCGCCGGCATGGCGGGCGTAGCATTGGCACAAATCGATAACGTGAGCCCCAATCTGGGCCAGGGCTACATCGTCGACTCGTTCATGGTCGTCGTGTTCGGCGGCGTCGGCAGCTTCAACGGCACGTTGATCGGTTCGATGCTGCTCGGCATCGTCAACAAATTCCTCGAGCCCTATGCCGGGGCCGTGCTCGGCAAGATCGCCGTGCTGGTTGCCATCATCCTGTTCATTCAGTTCCGTCCGCGCGGGCTATTCGCCCTCAAGGGCCGTGCGGTGGAGAACTGATCATGCGCGGACCGTTCGTCGCCTCGGCCTTCCGCAACGCGTCGCCGCTGCAACGCGTGCTGACGCTGGTATTTCTGCTCGGCCTGCTGGCGCTGCCGCTGCTGAACCTCCTGCTTACGCCGGCTTCGCCGTTCTATCTGCAGGATTTCGTGGTCAACGTGATCGGCAAGTATGTCTGCTACGCCATCCTGGCCATCGCGATCGACCTGGTCTGGGGCTATTGCGGCATTTTAAGCCTCGGCCACGGCGCCTTCTTCGCCCTCGGCGGGTACACGATGGGCATGTACCTGATGCGCAGCATCGGCGATCGCGGCGTCTATAAGAACCCGGTGTTGCCGGATTTCATGGTGTTCCTGAACTGGAAGGAATTGCCGTGGTATTGGCACGGCTTCGATAATTTCGGCTTCGCCATGCTGATGACATTGCTGGTGCCCGGCCTGCTGGCATTCGCGTTCGGCTGGCTGGCGTTCCGCTCGCGCATCACCGGCGTGTATCTCTCGATCATCACGCAGGCGATGACGTTCGCACTTTTGCTCGCCTTTTTCCGCAACGACATGGGTTTCGGCGGCAACAATGGCTTGACCGACTTCAAGGATATCCTCGGCTATCCGCTGTCCAGCCCGGATACGCGTACCGGACTGTATTACGCCTCGGTCGTCGCACTGGTCGTGACGTTCCTGATTGCCCGTTTCCTGGTGCGCAGCAAGGCGGGGCGGGTGTTGGCCGCGATTCGCGATGCCGAGCCGCGCGTGCGCTTCCTCGGCTATTCGGTGACCAACTACAAGCTGTTTGTATTTACGCTTTCGGCCATGCTCGCCGGCGTTGCGGGCGCGCTCTATGTGCCGCAGGTCGGCATCATCAATCCGAGCGAATTTACGCCGGCGGCTTCGATCGAAGCGGTCATCTGGGTCGCAGTCGGCGGGCGCGGGACGCTCATCGGCGCCGCCCTCGGCGCATTCCTCGTCAACGGCGCCAAGACGGTGCTGACGACGCAAGTTCCCGATCTCTGGCTGTTCGTCCTCGGCGGCATGTTCGTGGCGGTAACGCTATTCCTGCCGCGCGGCGTCATCGGATTGCTGGACCGGCGCGCGAAGAAGAAAACGCCGGCGGAGGAAACCGCCGCGGCGGACCTCGAAGCCGGGCGGAGCGGGTCATGAGCGAAGCCACGAAGCCGATACTTTACTTGGATAATGTGACCGTCAGCTTCGACGGGTTTCGGGCATTGAATGCGCTCAGCCTGGTTGTCGATCCGGGCGAGCTGCGCACCATTATCGGCCCCAATGGCGCCGGCAAGACCACGATGATGGACGTCATTACCGGCAAGACGCGCCCCGACGAAGGCAGCGTCCTGTTCCGCGGCGACATCGACCTCACGTCGTTGGACGAGGCGACCATCGCCAATCTGGGTATCGGCCGGAAGTTCCAGAAGCCGACCGTGTTCAACAACCACACCGTGTTCGAAAACCTCGAACTCGCTTTGAAGGCGAATCGCCGGGTATTCCCGACCTTATGGTCGCGGCTCAACGGCGAACAGGCGGATCGCATCTCCGAAGTGCTCGGCATCATCGGGTTGACCGATCTGGCGGGCGATCTTGCGGCTATTCTGTCCCACGGCCAGCGCCAATGGCTCGAAATCGGAATGCTGCTGATGCAGGATCCGGAACTGCTGCTGGTCGATGAACCGGTCGCCGGCATGACCGACGCCGAGACGGCGCAGACCGCGGAACTGTTGCGCAGCATCGCCGGACAGCGCTCGGTGGTCGTGGTCGAGCACGATATGGAGTTCGTGCGCGCCCTGGCGACCAAGGTCACGGTCCTGCACGAAGGCTCGGTCTTGGCCGAGGGCTCGATCGATTTCGTGCAGAGCCACCCGCGCGTCATCGAAGTGTATTTGGGGCGCTGACATGCTGCAGGTCGACGCGATCGATCTCTACTACGGCCAAAGCCACACGTTGCGTAAGGTTTCGCTCGGCGCGGCCAAGGGCCAGATCACTTGCGTACTGGGCCGCAATGGCGTCGGCAAGACCAGCCTGTTGCGCGCTATTGCCGGGCTTGAAAAGGTGCGCAGCGGACGCATCATGTGGGAAGACCACGATATCGCAGCGCTGCCGCCCTACGAGCGCGCCAAGCGCGGCGTGGCGCTGGTGCCGCAGGGCCGAGATATATTCCCGCTGCTGACGGTCGAGGAAAATCTGCGCATCGGGTTTGCCGCCCTGCCGCGGCGCGAGCGCAAGATCGACGAGCACATCTACGAGCTCTTTCCGGTGCTCAAATCCATGCTGCGTCGACGCGGCGGCGATCTGTCGGGCGGCCAGCAGCAGCAATTGGCGATCGCCCGTGCGCTGGTCACCAAACCGAGATTGTTGCTGCTTGACGAGCCCACCGAAGGCATCCAACCTTCTATCATCAAGGATATCGAGCGGGTCATCCGACTGCTCGGGCAACGGGGCGACATGGCCATTGTCTTGGTCGAACAATATTTCGATTTCGCCCGGAGTCTGGCGGATTTCGCCGCTGTCATGAATCGCGGCGAGGTTGTCCTGGCCAGCGATTCGGCGTCGATGGTCGAAGATGACTTCCGCCGCCATCTCACGGTTTAAACCGCTTCTCGTCCCGCGGTCGCAGGCCGCGTTGCGCATGCAGCGCGGCGACGGTGCTGCGCGCATCGTCCTCAAGCAGCGCGCCGGACGCACCGAGCTTGCCGATCTCTATCAAAGCGATCCGTGTCGGGTGCTGTTTCCCGGACCCGATCCGGGCGAGCCGTTTCTGGCCGTTTTGTTGACCACGTCGGGCGGTCTGGCTGGCGGCGACAAGATCGAGATCGAGGTCGACGCGGGCGCCGATACGATTTCCGTCGTGAGCAGCCAGTCGGCGGAAAAAATCTACCGCTCGCTCGGCCCGTCGACAGTCATTCGAGCCAAACTAACGGCTTCACCGGGCGCGTGGCTGGAATGGCTGCCGCACGAGACGATTTTGTTCGATGCCGCGCGGCTTGACCGCCGCATCGAGATGCACGTGGCGTCAGGCGCGAGGGTGCTGGCCGGCGAACTGATCGTGCTCGGCCGCACGGCGCGCGGCGAATCGTTCGATCAAGGCCTGCTGCACGAGGCTTGGCGCGTGATGCGCGACGACAAACTTGTTTGGGCCGATGTCATGCGCCTGGATGGCGACATCCCAGCATTGTTCAGCAACCCCGCCGGCCTGGCCGGAAATTTCGCGCAGGCGACGGTGGTTCTGGCGGCCGACGATGCGCCGATGTATCTCAAAGCGGCGCGGGCCGCATTGGACGATTGCCGATCGAAGTCGGCGTTGACCGCCGTGAACGGGCTGTTGGTTGCGCGGTTCCTGGCCCGCGATGCCCAGTTGCTGCGCCGCGAAGTTGGACTGCTTTGGCTTGCCCTGCGCCGTGCGGCCGGCGGACCGGCGGCGCCGTTACCGCGCGTGTGGACGAACTGACGAGGATGCCATGCACCTGACTCCGCGGGAAAAAGACAAGCTGCTGGTCGCCATGGCCGCGATCGTCGCGCGCAAGCGCCTGGAGCGCGGCGTGAAGTTGAACTATCCGGAGGCCATTGCGCTGATCAGCGATTTCGTCGTCGAAGGCGCGCGCGACGGACGATCGGTCGCCGAACTGATGCAGGCCGGCGCCAAGGTCGTCACACGCGAACAGGTGATGGACGGTGTTGCCGAAATGATCCACGAGATCCAGGTCGAAGCCACGTTTCCGGACGGGACCAAACTGGTCACCGTTCACACCCCCGTCCGTTGAGGCCGATCATGAAACCCGGCGAAATCATCTGCAAATCCGGCGACATCGCGCTCAACGAGGGCAGGGCCACGGTCACGGTCGAGGTGGCGAACACCGGCGACAGGCCGATACAGGTCGGCAGCCATTATCACTTCTTCGAAACCAACGAAGCGCTGAAGTTCGACCGCGCGAAGGCGCGCGGTTTCCGGCTCGACATCGCCGCGGGAACGGCGGTGCGCTTCGAGCCGGGACAGACGCGCAACGTCACGCTCGTGGCGTACGACGGCAGGCGAAGCGTCTGGGGCTTCGCCGCCAAGATCAGCGGGAAACTGTGAGGGTCACATGGTAACGCGCATCTCCCGCACCGCTTATGCCGGCATGTATGGGCCTACCGTGGGCGACAAGGTGCGCCTGGCCGATACCGACTTGTTCATCGAAGTCGAGCTGGACCGGACCACCTACGGCGAGGAAGTCAAATTCGGCGGCGGCAAGGTGATCCGAGACGGCATGGGGCAAAGCCAGGTCACGCGCGCGGGTGGGGCGGTCGATACGGTCATCACCAACGCGCTCATTCTCGATCATTGGGGCATCGTCAAAGCCGATATCGGCATCAAGGACGGCCGCATCGTCGCCGTCGGCAAGGCGGGCAACCCGGACATCCAACCGCATGTCAGCATCATCATCGGCCCGGGCACCGAGATCATTGCCGGTGAAAACAAAATCGTTACCGCGGGCGGCATCGACGCGCACATCCATTTCATCGCGCCCCAACAAATCGAAGAGGCGCTTGCCTCGGGGGTGACAACGATGATGGGCGGCGGCACGGGACCGGCGCACGGCACGCTGGCGACCACATGCACGCCCGGGCCCTGGCACATTATGCGCATGATGCAGGCGGCCGAGGCGTTTCCGATGAATCTCGGCTTCTTCGGGAAGGGCAACTCTTCGCGACCCGATGGCCTCAAGGAACAATTGGACGCCGGGGCCTGCGGCCTCAAGCTGCACGAGGACTGGGGCACGACGCCCGCGGCGATCGACAATTGTCTGGCGGTTGCCGACGAGATGGACGTGCAGGTGGCGATCCATACCGACACGCTCAACGAGTCCGGCTTCGTCGAAACCTCGATCGCCGCCTTCAAGGGCCGCACCATTCATGCATTCCACACCGAAGGAGCGGGCGGCGGGCACGCGCCGGACATCATCAAGGTATGCGGCGAATTGAACGTGCTGCCGTCGTCGACCAATCCGACGCGGCCTTATACGATCAATACGCTGGACGAGCATCTCGACATGCTCATGGTCTGTCACCACCTGGATCCGCGGATTTCCGAGGATGTGGCGTTCGCCGAAAGCCGTATTCGGCGCGAAACCATCGCCGCCGAGGACATTCTGCACGATCTCGGCGCGTTCTCGATGATGTCGTCCGACAGCCAGGCCATGGGCCGCGTCGGCGAAGTGATCATCCGCACCTGGCAGACCGCAGACAAGATGAAGCGCCAGCGCGGCAGGCTCAAGGAAGAAGCCGGCGACAACGATAATTTCCGCGCGAAACGATATGTCGCGAAATACACGATCAATCCTGCCATTGCGCAAGGCATTGCCAATCATGTCGGTTCGGTCGAGGTCGGCAAGCTCGCCGATCTCGTTGTCTGGACGCCGGCGTTCTTCGGCGTGAAGCCCGACATGGTGCTGAAAAGCGGCTCGATCGCCATGGCGCCGATGGGCGATCCGAATGCCTCGATCCCGACGCCGCAGCCGGTGCATTACCGGCCGATGTTCGCGGGCTACGGCGGGAACCTGGTACACAGTTCGGTGCTGTTCGTCAGCCAGGCAGGTCTGGCGGCCAAGGTCGGCGAACGCTACGGCATCGAACGGCCGATGCTGGCGGTCGGCAATACGCGCGGCGGCATCACCAAGAAATCAATGATCCACAACGATGCGACGCCCAAAATGCAGGTCGATTCGGAAACCTACGAGGTGCGCGCCGACGGCGAATTGCTGACCTGCGAACCGGCCACCGTGCTGCCTATGGCGCAGCGCTATTTTCTGTTTTGAGCGGAACGACCGCCATGCAACGCGCCATCGCCATCGCTCCCGCCGGTACCTGGCCCGCGCACGAGGCGCGCGACCGCATCACGCTCGCGTTCGACGACCGGTTCCGCCGCCGCGTGCGGCTGCGTGCCGACGGCGGGCTGGATTTCCTGCTCGATCTGCCCGAGGCGAAAGTCATGCGCGCGGGCGACGGGCTGGTACTGCAAGGCGGCGGCTACGTCGCGGTCGAAGCCGCCAATGAAGCATTGGTCGAAATCGCTGCCGCGAGCGCCGCTTCGCTGGCGCGGCTTGCCTGGCACCTCGGCAACCGGCATCTGCCGGCCGAAATCGGCGGCGAAAGAATCCTGATTCGCGACGATCATGTCATCGTCGACATGCTGAAGTCGCTCGGCGCTACGGTTCGCCACGTGCAGTCGTCATTCAATCCGGAAGGCGGCGCCTACGGGCAGCACAATCACGATCCGGGCCACGCCCACGCCCACAAGCATGATCACGCACACGACCACGGGCATGACCACGGCCACGACCATCATCACGACCACGACCATCCGCACACGCATGACCATGACCACAAACACTGAAGGCTTGTATCGGCTGTTCGCGTGGCTGTCGCCGGCCTATCCGATCGGCGCGTTCAGCTACAGTCACGGCATCGAGTACGCGGTCGAGGCGGAGCTGGTGCATGATCGCGCCTCGCTGGTCGGCTGGTGCGCGCATATCCTGCGCCGGGGTGCCGCCTGGACCGATGCGGTATTGCTGGCCCATGCGGTCGACGCCGCGCGAGCGAGGGATTTCGCGCAACTCGATCGGCTTGCCGACCTTGCCGCCGCGTGGCGCGGCACGGCGGAGACGGCGCTGGAAAGCGTGCAGCAAGGCAGTGCGTTCGTTTCGACCACGCGCGCCGCTTGGGCCGACGCGGTGCTGGAACTGTTTGCCCGCCAGCGCGGCGAGAAGCCGATCGCGTTGCCGATCGCACTTGGCGTTGCGGCGGCATCGCAAGTGGAAAAATCCGTCGTCGTCGCGGCATACCTGCAGTCCTTTGCGGCCAATCTCGTTTCCGCCGCCGTGCGCCTCGTGCCGCTCGGTCAGAAGGACGGGCAGCTGGCGATTGCCGAACTGGCGGCGGTGGTCAGCAAAACCACCACGGCCGCGATGGCGACCGCGCTCGACGATTGCGGCACCGCCGCGCCGATGGTCGATTGGACGTCGGCCAAGCACGAAACCCAATATACGAGGCTGTTCCGTTCATGAGCGCATCCATTCACGGACCATTACGGGTCGGCGTCGGCGGACCGGTCGGCTCCGGCAAGACGGCGCTGGTCGACCGCCTGTGCAAGCACATGCGCGATCGCTGGAACCTCGCGGTCGTCACCAACGACATCTACACCAAGGAAGACGCGGAATTTCTCACCCGGTCCGGCGCGCTGTCGGCGGACCGCATCGTCGGCGTCGAAACCGGCGGCTGTCCGCACACGGCGATTCGCGAAGACGCGTCGATCAACCTCGCAGCGGTCGCCGACATGCAGCGCCGCTTTACCGATCTCGACGTAATTTTCGTCGAATCCGGCGGCGATAATCTTGCCGCTACGTTCAGCCCGGACCTCGCCGATCTGACGATCTATGTGATCGATGTTTCGGCCGGCGACAAGATTCCGCGCAAAGGCGGACCGGGCATCACGCGCTCGGATCTGCTCGTGATCAACAAGATCGATCTGGCGCCCATGGTCGGGGCCAGTCTCGAGGTAATGGACCGCGACGCGCTCAAGATGCGCGGCAAGCGGCCGTTTATCTTCACCAATCTCAAGGAAAACAAAGGTGTCGCCGAAATCGCCGCGTTCGTGCTCGAGCGCGGCGGTCTGGTCGAACCGGCGCCGATTCCCGCAGGAGCCTGAACATGAAGCACAGTCTTTTCGCGATCGTCGTCGTGCTGGTGGCGGGTCTCGCCTCGGCGGCGCAGGCGCATACGTTCGGCACGCACGGCGCCGGGTTCCTGGCCGGCATCATCCATCCGTTCGGCGGCCTCGATCATGCGATCGCCATGGTGGCGGTCGGCATCTGGGCCGCGCAGCTTGGCGGCAGGGCGCATTGGCTGGTGCCGGCGGCGTTTGTCGCCTGCATGATCGCGGGCGGAGTTGCCGCGTTCGCCGGCCTGCACATGGACTTCACGGAACTCGGCATTCTCGGCTCGGTGCTGGTGTTCGGCCTGTTGATCGCGGCAGCGCCGCGGTTGCCGCTGTGGCTTCCCACGACTTCCGTCGCGGTGGTCGCGATATTTCACGGCCATGCGCACGGCATGGAAATGCCGCAAGCCACGTCGCCGACCGCCTACGCTGCGGGATTTGTCTTCGCGACGGTAAGCCTGCATGTGCTCGGGATCGCCCTGGCGCTCGGCGTCCACAAATGGGTCGGGGCGTATGCAATCCGTGCGCTCGGCGTTGCGGTCGCGGCCGGCGGGATCGCCTTGGCGGCGGCCTAAGGCCGCGCTATAGGACGCAGCCGCTGCGCGCCGCTTGCGCATAGCGGGCGAGTTCGGGCCGCAGCGTCGCGTCGCGCCGCAGATATTCATCGATCAATCCATTTACTTGGGCCTGCGCATATCGCGCGGTATGGCCCAGCCCATGGAGCGCCGCTTCCTGGCAAGCAACGGACGGCAGTTCGAGCGTGCGCGCGAGGGTCGACAGGATCGCGGCATTGATTTCGGATTGGCCGTGATCCTGGCGCCCCACACGGGTCGCCAGTATGTCCCACCACATATAACAGACGCCATTCATCGGGACGGTGCCCGGCTCGTCGATATGGGAGAGCAATTGCGCGCAACGCGGCGCGAAAATCCGCTCGAAAAGCGTGTACATCGACGTGAAGCACTGCATACGCGCCGCAGCGGGAACCTGCACGTCATAAAGATGATGCATATAGTCGCTGGCACCCGGCGAGATGACGTAATACAGGCCCTGCGCGATCTGGTCGTCGGCGAAAAAGTCGAGCGCCGGCTCCGGGTCCGCAAACAGCCGAGTCATGTGACCGATGACCGTGATCGGCGGACCGCTGACATACGGCGCATCGAGATCGAAGTACCACGCGTTGCCGTGCGGCCGCACCGCGTGGCTGAACACATGTTCGACCCACGTCGGATAGGACTGGTCAGCGGCGAATTGAACCGTCACGACGAACATCCTCAAAGCTAAACATCGCGAAGTGTTGCGTTGCGGAACGCTCAACCATAACGGGCAAGCCTTGAAATCGGGTTAATGCCGCGCCCACGCCGGCAACCGGAAGCGCGCGGGGCATCCTCTGCAAGCCGGAGGAGCTCGGTTTCGCCTCATTTTTCGCCGACGCCGCCGTGCCGAGTTTCTGCGTGCGGCTGCATGGGCGACTGAGCAACCCGCGAAAGCGACGTAACGCGCCTAGAATCCGTGCAGCACCAGCACCTGCTTTTCCGGCAGCGTGGCGCGCGAAAACCGCACTGTGGGTCCGTCGTTGCGCTTGACGGTGTAGCGGCCTTCGAGCTGCTTCAAGAACCGCTCGAGCGTAAACGAGCTGAACACATGCATGGGGATGACCACATGCGGGCGTATCTGGTCGATAACGCCCGACATCAGCTCTTGTGCCAACGTGTAGGCACCGTCGACCGGCACCAGCAACACGTCGATCTGGCCAAGCTGACCCAAATGTTCGGGCGTCAGATCGTGGTGCAGATGGCCCAGATGCGCGATGCAGATTTTCGCCGTCTCGAACACGAAAATCGAATTTCCGGCGTAGCGCGTGCCGTCCAAGTCCCGCACGTTCGTCGGCACGTTGCGGATGTACATATCCCGCACCTTGACGTTGTGCTTGGCCCAACTCCCGGTATGCCAGCCCCGCAGCACGTGCTTGATGCCCGAATCGGGATGGTCGGTAAAATGGGTCGAGTGGGCGTTGTTCATCGTGACGACATCCGGCACGAAGGCTGGGCGGACATAGTCGTTATAGTCGGTCGCCGCCGTGACGCCCTCGGGGCTGCGGATCACGAATGTCGAATGGCCGATATAGGTCAGTTCGACCGATTCTTTCTGTGCCGGCTGGTCCTGCGCCAAACTGATGTTAGGACGTTGTGCGGCGCGGCTGAAGAATTGCGCAAGGTTCGGCGATTTCTGGCCCGGCGCCCGGGCGACCGGTGCGCAATCGGCGAACGCCGCCGGCATCCCTATTGCCGCAAACAAAACGGCGATCAGGGAACACGCCGCAACATACCGGAACGCATATTGCCAAGCTTGGGCGATCGGCCGACGGACGTTAAAAAACGAGGCAGTCATAGCACTGTCCTCCTGCATGCGGCTCGTACAGTCTAGCATGCGGAACGAAGGGCACCAGACGGGGGCTGATCACATTCTCGCGGGGTGCGTCTCGAAGCGGTCCGCGGCGAACTATTCCTGCTGTGCCGAGCAGAATTTCGTTACATCGTAACGCCGCTCGCAGTCGCAGTCCGGTGCACAGGCCTCGGGTTTTCGGCATAGCGGCTCGGGGTCGGCTTCGATCGGCAAGAACTTGCCGGTGCGCATATCGTGGGCGAATAAATGCCCGACGATGAGATCGAAATACCACCCGTGCAAGGTCAGCTTGCGCTGCCGGACGCGTTCGGCGATCCACGGGAAGCCCATCAGATTACGCATGGAGACCAAGATCGTCGCCTGCTCGAGCAGCCGCTCGCGCTCGTCGGGCGAGCGGTGGCTGCAGGCGTGATCGACGGCCTCGCGCGCGCTGCTCGCCGCCCTCACCCAGTTGCGTACGAACTCGAATTTGGCGGTCGCCGCTTCGGGCGCGCCCAAGGCCCGGACGCCGCCGCACAGAGCGTGGCCGAGGACGATAATGTGTTCGACCTCAAGCCCGCGCACGGCAAATTCGATCGCCGAGCTGGTGCCTTTGACGTTACCGTCAGGTTCGTAGGGCGGCACGATGGCCGCCACGTTGCGAACGATGAACAAATCGCCTGGTCGGCTATGGGTGATGATCGCGGGATCGACCCGCGAATCGGAGCAGCCGACGATCATAACCTTCGGAGCCTGGCCTTCGCTGGCCAGCCGTCGGTACAGGTCGGAAGTCCCCTCGTAATAGGTCGCCTGGAAATTCTTGAAGCCGGTCAACAGCCGGTCGAATGCGTTGGTCATGCCGGCCAAATAGCCCAGGAGCAGGCTGACGGCAAGGGCTGAAGCGCGACTTTAATGCGCCGAAGCCGCCCGCTCGGTTTGCTTCAGCCGGCTGAGCACCTTGCGGATCTGCACGATCCCGCCGTCGGCATTGTTGTCGATCATGCGCTGATCGGGGCGGGCGGTGGCATTGGATTGTTGGCCATCGAGCAATGTCTTGTCCTCCACGAACGTGTCGTGGTTTTGCTGTGCGATCAGCGCGGTCATGTCGGCATCGCCAACCTTGAAATCACGCGCAAACGCCCAGAATTGGTGGGTGCGCGTGGGCGTTGCCGGGGTGATCATGAATATCACGCGCGTATCGATGCCGCGGGATTTATCGTTTGTACCGGCCGGCACGGCGCCCGCATCGATGACGATGTTGGTCGGTGGCGTGAACTCGATCTTCTGCCACCGGTCGACCTTGCCGGGAAAGCCGCCGATCTTCTTGTAGAACGGCGACGGCTCGGTCTGGTTCATGTAACGCTCGACCAGCACGCTGTCGCCGGTGGTGGATGTCTTGATCGGTGTGCGCGCGACGTCGTCGGTGCCGATCGTCTTCTTGTGGACGAAAGTGGTGTGCGATAGATCGATCAGGTTGTCGAGCAGCAACACGTAATTGCAGTCATAGGTCAGCAGCCCGTGCGAATAATCCCAATCCGGGCGCGTCAGCCACGAGCGATCGGGGATTTTGGCCGGGTCGGCTTCGGCCGGGTTGCCCATCCAGATCCACGCCATGCGCCAGCGTTCGACCAGCGGATAGGCCTGCACCTTGAGGCGCGGCGGAATCGATTTCTGCCCCGGGACGTCGACACACGCACCCGCGCAATCGAATTGCAGCCCGTGATAGCCGCAGCGCAGCGTCTCGCCCTCGACCGTGCCGAGCGACAGCGGCGCCATGCGATGCGGGCAACAATCGTCCAGCGCCGCCGCTTTTCCGCTCGCGGTGCGGAACAGGGCGATCGGCTGGTCGAGCAAGCGACGCGCCAGCGGCTGTTCGGAGATTTCGTGACTCCAGCCGGCAGCGTACCAGTAGTTTCTCAGAAACATGCTTGCTCCCTCCGGCCCGCCCGCGCATCGATCAGGTCGGCGCGCGACGTATTTGTTTCAATTGAAACTATTAGGCTAAGGCTCCGGCGCGCACCGGTCAAGCACCGCCATTGCCTTTGAAATCGCTGGCGGAATGCCGAGCGTTCCGCTTCCGTTGCGGCTTGGGGGTATGCAATAGTACCGCTCCCTGCGTACCAATTCTTGGCTGTGGACCGATAATGGTTGTGCGACCGAACCGGGCCGTCCTGAAACTCGAAACTTTTTTGCCGTACCGGCTTTCCGTCCTGTCGCAGAAGGTCGGGCAATCGATCGCCGAGGTCTATGCCCGCACGCATCGCCTGTCCTCGCCAGACTGGAAGGTGATTTCGCTGCTCGCCAATCACGGGCCGATTCTGCCGGCTGAGATCCGCCGCTTCGGTACGCTGGATAAGGCGGCGATCAGCCGCGCGCTCAAGCGGCTCACCCACCGGGGCTTGGTCGTCCGCAAGAATCGACCACAGGATGGCCGCACCTTCGAAGTTACCTTGAGCGAAACCGGCTGGCGCCTGTATGGCGACATCATTCCGGAAGCAAAGCGCAAGGAAGCTGCGATCCTGGCTGCGCTGTCCGACGACGAGCGCACCGAACTGCTGCGTCTGCTCGACAAGCTCGACCAGTTCTACGGCAATCACCGGCTCTGAAGCCCGATCAGCACGCCACATTCGACTTGCCAGCTTGATGCGCCGTTGCGATCCTGCGCGCCGCATTTTTTGGAGGAGACTGGCATGGCATTGGAAATTCCGCGCACGCTGTATCAACCCGAGCACGAGGCTTTCCGCGCCTCGGTGCGCAGTTTTCTGGCCGACGAGGTGGTGCCCGAATACGCCAAGTGGGAAGAGGCCGGGCGAACGCCGCGCGAGATCTGGCGTCGCGCCGGCGAAGTCGGGCTGCTCGGGACGTCGATCCCGGAGGCGTATGGCGGCTTCGGCGGCGATTTCCGGATGGACGCGATTGTGCTGGAAGAACTCGGCCGGCACGGCCTGTCGGCGCCGGCGTGGGACATGCACTCGTACATCATCGCGCCGTTCCTGACCGCCTTCGGGACCGAGGAACAGAAGCGGCATTGGTTGCCTTTGATGGTGTCGGGCGAGAAGATTTCCGCCATCGGGCTGACCGAGCCCAACACCGGCAGCGATCTGCGCGGTATCCGCACCACGGCCAAGCGCGACGGCAATCAATACGTCGTCAACGGCGCCAAGATATTCATCACCAACGGACATATCGCCGATTTCGTTCTGCTGGCCTGCAAGACCGAGCCGGAGAAGGGCGCCAAGGGCGTGTCGCTACTGATCGTCGATACCGATTCGCCGGGATTCCGCCGCGGCAAGAATTTGAAGAAGATCGGCAACAAGGCGCAGGATACCGCCGAGTTGTTCTTCGACGACGTCAAGGTGCCGGCCGATCGCGTATTGGGCGGCGAGGAAAACCAGGGCTGGCACATGCTGATGCACGGGCTCGCCCAGGAGCGCATGGTGGTCGCCGTGCGATCGATGGCGATCTGCACGGCCACGCTCGAACAAACGGTCGAATACGTTAAGACGCGCAAAGCGTTCGGCACGCCGATCTTCGATTTTCAGAATACCAAGTTCAAGCTTGCTGAACTCGAGGCCTATGTCGAAGCCACGCAACCGTTTGTCGATCGCTGCACGGAAATGCTGGCTGAAGGCAAACTGTCGCCGGAACTCGCGGCCAAGGCCAAGCTGGTCGCAACCGAACTGGCCGACAAGGTGCTCGACGAGTGCCTGCAGCTGCACGGCGGCTACGGCTACATGTGGGAGTATCCGGTGGCGCGTGCCTGGGCCGACGCGCGCGTGCATCGCATATACGCCGGCACCAACGAAATCATGAAGCACATCATCAGCCGGAAATTGTAAGGCGGCGCCTACATCCCGGAGTCGACGGTCGCGCGCGTGAACTGCTCGACATAGTCCATGTGCCGGTCGACCGCCGCCGCCGCGGCTGCCTCGTCCTCGGCCGCGATGCCGCGTGCGATATCGGCGTGCAGGTGTGCCGAGCGCGGCATGTCGGCTACTCGCTTGTAATGGATGTACCAGAAGCGTCGCGACAGGCCGTGCACTAAGACCATGGCTCCGGCCGCGAATTCGTTCTGCGCCGCATCGACCATCAACAGATTGAACTCGCGATCCAGGCGCATGAAGGTGACATCGTCGTTGCCGCTGGCCGCGCGCTCCATGCCCTCACCGATCTCGCGAAACCGCTGGCGTTGGGTTTCGGTCGCCCGCCGGGCGGCGCTCCGCGCAATCAAACGCTCCAGTTCACGACGCACTTCGAGTAGCCGCAATTGCGTGCCGACATTGACCTCGGACACCATGATGCCGCGCCGCGGCAGGATGACGATCAGCTTTTCGCGCGCCAGGCGCTGCAACGCTTCACGGATCGGCGTGCGGCCGATCGCCAATCGCCGGCTGAGCTCGGTTTCGGAAACGATGGCGCCCGGAAGTATCTGCAGTGTGACGATCAACTCTTCGAGCAGCCGATAGGCGCGGTCCGACAGGCTGCCGTTGGGCATCGCCGGCTTCTTGCGAATCGGCTTGGCGCGCGAAGGCTTGGCAGGACGAGACATGGCGGCACTGTACCGCAGCTTTCGAGTTGTGACAAAAATCCGGCCGCTATTTCGGCAAGGCCAGCATTTCCTTCGGTAGCCAGGTTACCGTGCCTGGCCACATCAGCAGTATCGCGAGCGTGAGCAGTTGTAATGCCATGAACGGCATGACTCCGCGGTACATGTGCATGGTGGTGATTTCGGGCGGGCTGATGGCGCGGAAATAAAAGATCGCTGGCGCCATCGGCGGCGAGATGTAGCTGGTTTGGATCACCACCAGCAGGCAAATACAAAACCACACCATGTCCACGCCGGCCGCCTTAAGCAGGGGCGCAAAGATCGGCACCAGGATCAGCACGATCGATATCCAATCCAGAAAGAACCCGGCAACGAACGCAAGCAGGAGAACGAGTAACAGCACGCCCCATTTGTCGAGTGCCAGGGCGGCGATCAGCGATTGCGTCGCGGAGATGCCGCCGGATCCGACAAAAGCGCCGGTCATCAGGTTGCCGCAGAACAGGATCGCCATGATCATGGCGGAGATCGCCAGCGTTTTCAGCAGCGCCTCGTGGAACAGAGCCCATCTGAAACGCCGATAGAAGATCGCCAGCAGCACTGAGCCGAACGCGCCTACGCCGGCGGCTTCGGTCGGACCGGCCCAGCCGAGCATGATCGAGCCGAGAACCGCGAAGATCAGGAACATCGGCGGCACCAACGCACCCGCGGTGATTCGGAGTTTCTCGGCAAGCGGCGGTTCGTCCGGATTGCGCGGGATGCGCGGACCGGCTTTCGGGTAGACGATGCACAGGACGAAAATATAGGCGATGTACAGGCCGGCCATGATCAGGCCGGGAAACACCATGCCGATCAGCAAGTCGCCGACCGACACGCCGGCCAGCGGGCCCATGACCACTGCCACCACCGACGGCGGAATAATCGTGCCAAGCGAGCCGCCGGCGCAGATCACGCCGACGATCAGCTCCTTGTTGTACTTGTGTTTCATCATGACCGGGATCGCGAGCAGGCCGATCACGGTTTCGGTGGCCCCCACCACGCCGCTCGATGCGGCGAAGATGATGCACATGACGACGGTGCCGATCGCGAGCCCACCCGGCAGCCGTCGCGTCCACAAATGGATCGCCTCGAACAAGCGCTCGGCGATGCCGGAGCGCTCCATCATCGAGCCCATGAACACGAACAGCGGGACGGCCGCGAGGACGAAGTTGGATGCCGAGTCCTCGATCTTCTCGGCCGCCTGCTGCAGGAACGCGGGGCCGAACGTAAACAGCCCGAAAATAAACGCCGACGCCATCATGGCGAAGGCGACCGGAAATCCGATGAAGATCAGGAACAGCAGGAGCGGGAAAATGAGTAGCGATTCGTATCCCATTACGGCGTCCCCGCCGGCGTTCCGTCGCGCTTGGCGAGAAACAGAATCTTGCGCAACACGTCGGCGAGGATCTGCAGCGCGAGCATTACGAAGCTCAGAAAGAACACGGCTCGGAACGGCCAGATTACGGGGTTCCAGCCCGATTGCCCGGTCGTCTCACCGCTCTTGATCGCCGCCAGCATGCGCTGATCGAGCACAACGCATAGCCAAATCAAGAACGGCAATATCAGGAACACATGGCAGAGGATGTCGATCAGTTCGCGCCGACGCTCGGAGAATCTGGCCGAAACCACATCCACGCGGATGTGCACATTTTCGCGTTGCGCGTAGGCCAATCCGAGCAGCCAACCCGAACCGGTCAGGATGTAACCAATTTCGTACGACCAGCTTGTCGGCGCATCAAACAGGTATCGCGCGATCACCTCATAACAGATCGCAATTACGAGGGGCACGATTAGCCACGCCGCAATAGCGCCGACGGCGCCGGTCAATTTGTCGACGAAGCGGATAAAGCTTTTCATTCCCCCTCCAAAACGAATCCGGGATGGGGTCGCCCCATCCCGGCTCGTTCCGTTCGCGCGTGTTGGACTAAGCGTCCTTCACTTTTACCTTGCGGTACCGGTCGGCGCCCGCCCAGAGTTTCTCGAACGCGACTTGATGGTCGTAGATCTGCTTGAACCACTTGTCGCTGTTGGCGACGTTCTGGGCCCATTTGAGCGCCACGGCCTTGGTCTCGAACTGTACGTCCGGAGACAGTTCGATGATCTCGTTGCCGGCCTTGCGGTAGACGTCGAGCGACTTGGCATCTTCCTGGCCGATGCGCGTCCAGGATTCGAAGGTCGTCAGCTTGGCCGCCGCTTCGACGAGCTTGCGATCGCGGTCGGACAGTTTCGCCCAGGCATCCTTATTGATGCACAGTTCGAACGGCGCGGTCGGCTGATGCACGCCCGGGATCATCAGGTACTTGGCGACTTTGTAGAAACCGGGTTCGATGTTCTCCCACAATGTGCCCCATTCGGTCGCGTCAATCACGCCGCGCTCGAGTGCGGTGAAGATTTCGCCGCCCGGCGTGGTGACAGGCGCGGCGCCCATCTCCTTGGACATCTCGATCCATGCGCCGGCGGTGCGCAGCTTCAGGCCTTTGAGATCCGCCAGTGTGCGCACCGGCTTGCGTGAGTGCATGAACACTTCGGCGGTGCGAATGAACAGCGGCATGGACACGACACCGGCCGTTTCGTCGCGGAACTTCTTCTGCAGATCGATGCCGCCGGCTTCGTAAATCCAATGCAACATGCGTTCAGTATCGAAGCTGCCCGCATAGCCGCCCAGCAGCACTGTCGATTTCTGCGCACCCCAATCGTAGCCCATCCAGGTGTGGCCGCATTCGGCGACACCGTTCTTGACCGTCTCAGAAACTTTCAGCGCGTTGCCCAGCGCGCCGCCGGGAAAGACCTGCACCGCCACGCGGCCTTCGGTCATGAAGTTCACGCGTTCGGCGAACGCCTTGGCGCCGATTTCCATCAGCGGACCGCCGGGCCAGGCGGTTGCCATCTTCCAACTGACCTTGGCCTGCGCCTTGGCCGATGTGATGACGAAAGGCGCGGCGACTGCGCCTAACGCAGCTCCTGCCAGCAATGTGCGACGAGTACGATCGATCTTGGCCATCTTTTCCTCCCTCGAAATCGATAAAGCCGGTTTGAACTGAGTTATCGGATGCGCAACCGGTACATGGCCGGGTGCTGCAACGCATTGTTTTTGGGGCGGCGGCGGTATGCGCCGTCGCCCGATGGTTTCATCGAATGCCCATTTTTAACAGGGTCGCTTCGATATCGGCCGACGTCATGCGCCACGCATTGTCGAGATTTGCCACTACTTCGTGCATGAAGGCCTGATGATGCTGCAACGCCCGCTGTCCGTCGCCCCAATGGTCGGCCAGCAGGGCCAGCGCCAGTTGCAGCGGGCCGCCGCCCTCATAGGTCCATTCGAAGCCTGCGGGCGAAATCTTCTTGAGGTCGAAGCGCGGATCCAGCTTCTTGCCGTTGACCGTCACGACCGCGCCGTCCAAGCTGCGTCCGCCCTCGTAGACCTTCATGGCGCGCCGCTCGCGATCGAACGGAACGTAATTGACGCGGCGCCCGCTTCCGGCAAACAGTGCGGCAGCCGTTTCCGATCGAGGACAGGATCATGCCGCAAACGCCGAAGCTTCGCGTGACGTTCGAGATCTATCCCGATCAATGGGAAATGCTGCAGGAGATTACGCGGCGCTACCAATTTCCCGATCCTTCCAAGGCGTTTCGCTGTCTGCTCGATTTTGCCGCAACCGACGGCGACTGGGCTTCGATTTTCGAGACGATCCGCTGCCGCCGCTGCGGCTAGGCGGCGCGCCGTACGCTAGCCCGCGTAGGCGCGAATCGGCTCGCTTTTGTCTTCGTCCTGCTGATACGCGAAAATCGACTTGTAGCCGCCCGACCAGTCTGGCGGCAACGGACAGGGACGCGGATCGTGGTGCGCCCATTTCGCCTTGCTGCCGCGAATGTGGAAATGCTCGTACTTCGATTGCAGCGGGTTGTGCGTGTAGGCCATTGCGTCGGATGACGCCAGCGTCACCAGGAACAGCGGCCGGTCGGTCGGCGATTCGTTGACTGCGCTGCCGTGCACCGTGCGGCAATGATGGATCGTCAGCGATCCCGCCGGGCCTTCGAGATACCTTGCCTTCGACATGTCGAGCGCCTTGACGTCGTCGGGCGAAAGACACCCCGTCCATTCGCCCTTGTCGTTGAACTGATAGTGCAGTTTGCCGTCATGACTGCCGGGCAGCACGCCAAGCGCACCGTTTGCCATGTCGCAATCGTAGATCAGGGTGCCGATCGTCAGGAGCGAGTAATTGGTGTGCGGCCAGAACGGAATGTCCTGGTGCCACTTTACCTCGGCGCCGCCGTCGGATACTTTGAAGTTCAACTTCGAATGATGGAATTTCACATCCGGGCCGAGCAGGTCCGCGGCGATGTTGCCGAGCAAGCTCTTGCCGCTCGAGACATAGTCCCAGTAGGCCGGATGATGATCGCACGGGCACGACAGGCGGCGCAGGCGCGGGCGGGCGGCGCTATGGCCGACATCCAGATCCCACACGGCGTCCGATTTGGTCACCGCGCGGCTACGATTGGTCATTTCCGTGGTCGTCGCGCGCAGTTTCTCGACCCATTCGTTCGGCAAAATGCGCTCAAGCAGGATGTAGCCGTCGGCGAAATAGGCTTCGCGTTGCTTTTGGCTCAATACCCGCGGCGTGTAGCCGAGTATCTGTTCCGGCGTCATGGCGCTTCCTCCGGCCGGTCTGCGCCGGCTCGATTCTGATATATCAATAACATACTACACAAGCCGCGATGGGCTCAAAAGCTCCAATTTGCTTGCCGCGCCGCAGGCTGGACTTGTCTTTGCCCCGGATGATATAGGTAACTGATATATCAGCGCATCGGCGAGCGCGCGAGGAGGATCAGAATGGCTGAAATGACCAAACGGCAAGTGGCGTTCCGGGCGGATTTCCGGCGCCGCATCTCGAGTTGGTATGCCGGCATCGGCCACGTGTTCATGATCTACGCCATCGGTATCGCGGGGATCGTCTATTTCGTCCGTCAAGTCGCGAGTCCGGCCTGGTACGAATGGCTGATCGTGCCGGCCGCCTTCGTCGTCGCGAACGTGTTTGAATGGTGGATCCATCGCTACGTCATGCATCGGCCGCGCAAGGATCCGTTCAACTTTTGCATGGGCATCTATCGCCGCCATACGCTCGCGCATCACCAGTTCTTCACTTACGAAGAGCCGTCGCTCGACGCGCATCGCGATTTTCGGATCGTGTTCTTTCCGCCTTATGCGCTGATGGCCTTCATCCTGGTCTCCGCCGTTCCGGCCTTCATTCTCAATACGATCGGCTTTCCCGACGCCGGCTGGCTTCTGTTGACGACCAACACGTTCCTCTACCTGAACTACGAACTGTTCCACTATTGCTGCCATGTGAAGGACGATCGTCTGGTCAAGCATATCCCGTTCGTCAACACGATCCGGCGGCATCACATCGCCCACCACCACACGGGGCTGATGATGGAAAAGAATTTCAACCTGACCTATCCGATCGCGGATTGTCTGTTCCACACGTCGGATCTGGACCGCAGCCTGCTTGGCCACGTGTTCAACGGCTACAATACGAAGTACGTGAAAACGCACGATCGCCAGGTGCGCGGCACGGTCGACGATCCGTCGGTCGGCGCGGTACGCGCATGAGCACGCGCGACGACATCATGGCGGAAACGGCGCCGCCGCCGACCAAGCTCAAGCGCAACATTGCTTCGCTGATCGGCGCGTTCGTCGTCGGCATCGGCGCATTCGTGCTGTTCACACTGCTGTTCCGCGATTTCGGCTGGATCGACTGGAGCCAATGGGCGGTTTCGGCAGTCATTGCGATCGTGTTTGGCATATACGTCCGCCTCGCCGATCTTTAAGGCGGCCATCGAGTTCAGTTTTCGCCCCGGTCTTAGTATGATGGCCGGGGCATTTTCTTTTTCGGGCCAGCGGCGTCGCTTCAAGCGGGGCCGGCAATAGAAGAGGGAGGAACATAATGAGCGACGCCAAGGGCAAGACCGACGCGCCGAAGAAAAAGGAAAAACGCACGATTACCGAAATTCGCGACTCCAAAATGACGGGCGAGAAGTTCGTCTATATGTCGGTGCCCGATTATACATCGGCGCGCTGGGCGGAAATGGCCGGCGTCGACGTGGCCGTGGTCGGCGACAGCCTGGCCATGGTCGCGCACGGGCACCCGAGTACGATTCCCGCCACCATGGACATGATGGTCATGCACGCCCAGGCCGTGCGCAGAGGCGCGCCCGCCACGTTCGTGCTCGGCTGCATGCCGTATCAAAGTTACAACACGATCGATCGCGCGCTGACCAATGCCTCGCGGTTCATGCAGGAGTCCCTGTCCGATGCGGTCAAGCCGCAGGGCGGCAAAAGCCAGGCGCACATCCTGAAGGCGCTGGTCGACGCCGGTATCCCGACCGCGTCCCACATTGGGCTCACGCCGCATACCATCGCCATGTTCGGCGGCTTCAAGATTCAAGGCCGCACCGCGGACGCTGCGATGAAAATTCTGGAGGATGCTCTGGCCATCGAGGATGCCGGCTGCTTCATGCTCGAGTTCGAAGCGGTGCCGGCCAGAATCGCCGAGGTGATCTCGAAACAATTGACCATCCCGACCATCGGCATCGGCGCGGGCGTCGGATGCGATGGGCAGATTTTATTGTGCTATGATTTGCTCGGCGTGTTCACCGACTTCAAGCCGAAATTCACCAAGCGTTATACCAACCTGACCGAGGTCGCGGTCGGCGGCATCAAGAAATACATCGAGGAAGTGAAGTCGGCAAAATTCCCCGACGACGATCACTCGTACTCGGTCAATGACGCCGAGTACGAGAAGTTCCTGACTCTGGTCGAAAAGCGCAAGCAGGTCTGATCGCGCGGCTTAGCCGCCGTAGAAAACTTTCTCGCCGAGATCCTTCATTTCCAGCACGGCGGCATCTGGCCGGCCGGCGGGCGGCTTCATGACGTGGGCTTCTATCACCTCGGCCAGAATTACATAATGGTCGCCGACGGCGACGATCTCGCGCACCGTGCATTCGAGGCACGCCGGTGCCTCGATCAGGATTGCGGCGCCCGACGCCGATTTCCGGAACGGTTGGCCGGCGATTTTGTCGCCGTCGACCGCGGCCGGCTTGAAAAAGGCGAACGCTGCACCCTGTTGGCCTTTGCCCAGGATATTAAGTACGAAGCCACCGGAGGCGCGGGTTGCCGCCAACGCTCCCGAATCCGCCTTAAGCGCCGCTACGATCAGCGGCGGATTGAACGAAGTCTGGGTCACCCAGTTGATCGTCGCCGTCGCGATCTGCCCGTTTGCGTCGGCGGCGGTCAGCACATACAGCCCATAGGGGATCATGCGCAGCGCGGTTTTCTTGGCTTCGGCATCCATGGATTGCCTCCCTTTGGCGTTTATCGGGCAATGTTCGCCGCGCGTGGCACGATCGGCAAGCGGCGGAACGTCGCGCCGTGCCCGCCGCGAATCTCCAGTGGAATTTTCGCGCGTGCGGCGCTAGACGAAGCGCCAGCTTGACCTAAACCGCCGCGACTGTCCCGCCATGCCCCTCAAAGCCGCCCTTTGCCCCGTCACGCCGTTCGAGCAGAACTGCACGCTGCTTTGGTGCGACGAAACCATGAAGGGTGCGGCGGTCGATCCCGGCGGCGATTTGGACCGAATCCGCGACGGCATCGCGAAATGCGGCTTCACCCTCGAAAAAGTCCTGCTCACCCACGGCCATGTCGACCACGCATCGGCCGCTGGCGAACTGGCGCAATCGGCCGGGGTCCCGATCGAAGGCCCGCATCCGGACGACAGGTTCCTGATCGATGGGCTGCCCAATCAGGCCGCCATGTTTCACTTTCCGCCGGTCCAACCGTTCCTGCCGACCCGCTGGCTGCATGGCGGCGATACGGTCGAGGTCGGCCATCTCGTTTTCGAGGTGCGCCACTGCCCGGGCCACACGCCGGGCCACGTGATTTTCTTCAACCGCGCGATGAAATTTGCGCTCGTCGGGGACGTACTTTTTAAGGGTTCGATCGGCAGGACCGATCTTCCACGCGGCAACCACGCGGATCTGTTGCGTTCGATCACGACCGAACTATGGCCGCTCGGCGACGATGTCACCTTCGTGCCGGGCCATGGGCCGCTGTCGACCTTTGGGGCCGAGCGGCGAAGCAACCCTTTTGTCGCCGATGCCGTGCTCGGCCGGCCGCAGGGCGCATGACGGCACGCGTTTCGCGGTAGCGTCTTGCCGGTTGACAAAGATCAAGGCCGGCGCAGCATGTAGCTCTTAGTTTGCGCGCATGCGCGTCGGAAACCTTAACTGAGGAGCAAAGATAAGTGGCTCATTTTCATGCCGTCGTTTGGCTCGATCATCGCGAAGCACATGTATTTCACTTGACCAAGGACGACGTCGAATCGCGCAAGGTGCGACCGACCGGTCCGGCTCACGTCATCGAGCATGCGAAACATCTGCATCACCGTTCCGGCACGCGCACCGGTAACAAGGCGGCCGTCAATCGTGCTTTTTTTGACCGCATCGTCGAAGCACTCGATGGTGCGAAGGAATGGCTCGTGTGCGGCCCCGGCGCCGCCAAGACAGAATTCGTCCACTATCTCCACGACCGCAAGAAAGCCTTGGCCAAACGCGTCATGGCGATCGAAACGGCGGACCATCCGTCCGACAAACAGGTCATTGCCCATGCCCGAAAGTATTTCCGCAAGGCCGATCGTCTTTTGCCGCAGCGCGGCTAAAGACGATACCGATCGGCGCGGGTCGCCGGCTCGGGCGGCCGGTAACCGGTCCTCATGCTGAAACTTCGCCGAGTCCGCATCGATACGCATCGCGAGAACGTCGCCTATTTGTCGCGTCAGTGCGCGCTTTATCGGGCCGAAGAGTTTCAGGCGCTGGCCAAAATCGAGGTCGCGGCGAACGGACGACGCATCCTGGCGACGCTGAATGTGGTCGACGACCCGATCATTCTCGGGGCCGATGAGCTCGGCTTGGCAGAACAGAGTTTCCGCCAGCTCGGCCTGCCGGAGGGTGCCGAGATCGAAATCAGTCACGCGCCGCCGCCGGAAAGTCGCGACAGCATTCGCGGCAAGATCGATGGGAGCACGCTGAGCGCCGCAGAGTTATCGGCGATTATTCGCGACATCGTCGCGAACCGGTATTCCAAGATGGAGATCGCGGCGTTTCTCATCGCCTGTTCGCGCTTCCTGACGACTGAGGAGGCGCTGGACCTGACGCGCGCGATGGCCGAAGTCGGCAATCATCTTGTCTGGCCGCATCGTCCGATCGTCGACAAGCATTGCATCGGCGGCATCCCCGGCAATCGGACGTCGATGATCGTCGTCCCGATCGTCGCGGCTCACGGGTTGACCATTCCCAAGACTTCGTCGCGCGCGATCACTTCGCCCGCCGGCACGGCCGATACGATGGAAGTGCTGGCGCGCGTCGATATCGGCATCGAGGAGATGCGCGACATCGTCGGGCGCACCAACGGCTGTCTGGTCTGGGGCGGGCACGTCAACCTGTCGCCGGCGGACGACATCCTGATCGCGGTCGAACGACCATTGGGTATCGATTCGCCCGAGCAGCTCGTCGCGTCGATCGTGTCCAAGAAGGTCGCGGCCGGCTCTTCGCATATCGTCATCGATATGCCGATCGGCCCATCGGCCAAGGTGCGGTCGTTCACCGAAGCGATGCGGCTGCGTAAACTCTTCGAGTATGTCGGCGACCGGATGGGGTTGACGGTCGATGTCGTCGTCGCCGAAGTTGCCCAGCCGGTCGGCAAGGGCATCGGCCCGGTTTTCGAGGCGCGCGACGTCCTGCGGGTGCTGGAAAACGCCGCCGGTGCGCCGGATGATCTGCGCGAGCGCGCCGTCGTGCTGGCCGGCCGGGTACTCGAGTTCGATCCGCGATTGCGCGGCGGCCAGGGCATCGTGCGGGCGCGTGAATTGCTCGAAAGCGGTGCCGCGCGAGCCGCGATGGAGCGGATTATCGAAGCGCAGGGTCGCGTCTCGGGATCGATGCAGCCGGCGGCGTTGACCCGCGATGTTGCGGCGCCTTGCGACGGCGTCGTCGGCGCCATCGACTGTCTCAGGCTTGCGCGCATCGCGCGTCTCGCCGGCGCGCCGACCGATAAGGGCGCCGGCATCGACCTTTACAGGAAGGTGGGTGAACCGGTGCAGCAGGGCGAACCGCTCTATCGTATCCATGCCGCAGTCAACAGCGACTTTCGGTTTGCGACTGCCATGGCCGGTGAAGACGCGGGTTACCGCGTGGACGCGCATTGAGCGCGCGCGCGACCGTCCATGGGTTTGCCGATTCGCGCGATGGGGCGGAGCGATTGGCGGCGGCACTCGGCGCAGATTTCTCCCTCGTTGAGGTGCATGCGTTTCCTGACGGCGAATCTCGCGTTCGCGTCGCGCCCACCGAGCCGAATGCCGTCATCTTCCGCACGCTCGATCGGCCGAACGACAAGCTGATCGAAATCCTGCTTGCCGCCGATGCATTGCGCGACCGCGGCGCCCGCAGGGTGGCGCTGGCGGCGCCGTATTTTCCGTACATGCGGCAGGACCGAGCCTTTGCGGAGGGCGAAGCGGTCAGCCAGCGCGTGTTCGGCCGCATCGTTGCCGGCGCATTCGATGCGATCGTCACGGCTGCACCGCACCTGCATCGGACTGCGGAATTTTCGCGCGTCGTGCCGGGTTGTGCGGCGCGCGTGGTCGGCGCCGGCGACGTGTTGGCGGCGATCCTCGGCCGAGACCCGCCGCCGATGGACTGTATCGTCGTCGGGCCGGATGTCGAAGCGACGCCGCTGGCGCGCGGCGTCGGCGACCGGCTCGGCCTGCCCTGGGCGGTCGCCGCCAAGGAACGTCGCGGCGATACCGCAGTCGGCATCGTTCTGCCGGACGAGCGGTGGACCGGTCGACCTGTCCTGCTTGTCGATGACATCGTTTCGACCGGCGGCACGCTTGTCGCCTGCGCGGAAATTCTGCGCGCGCGCGGCGCCGGGCCAATCGAGGCCGTGGCCTGTCACGCGCTGTTTGATGCCAACGTCGCCGAGCGCTTGCGGCAAGCCGGCATCGTGCGCGTGCGCAGCGCAGATACGGTTCTGCACCCGACCAGCGTGCCGGTGATCGCGCCGCTGCTCGCTGCCCAGTTGCGGGAACTGCTGCCATGAGCGCGCCGATCCTTACCGTCACGCTGAACGCCGCGCTCGACATCGGTGCGCGCACGCAGCGACTGGTGCCGCGCGCCAAGCTGCGCTGCGAGGACGTCCGTTATTCGCCCGGCGGCGGCGGGTTGAACGTGGCGCGCGTCCTGCATCGCCTGGATTGTCGCGTGCACGCGCTGTACGCCGCCGGTGGTTCGAGCGGCGATCACATCGAACAATTGCTTGCAGACGAGGGTGTTTCGGCCGAACGCGTCACCGTCGCCGGGGAGACGCGCAGCAACCTGTCCGTCGTGGATAATTCGACCAGCGAGGAATACCGGTTCGTGTTGCCGGGCCCGCCGCTGTCGGCGACCGAATGGCGGACGATCCAGGATCGCATCGAAACCCTGTGCCCCGCGGGCGGTCATCTGGTCGCCAGCGGAAGCCTGCCTGCTGGCGCACCGGAAGACGCCTACGCGCAGTTGGCCGGGATCGCCAAGACCCGCAGCTGCCGCTATGTCCTGGATACTGCCGGCAAACCGCTGCTTGCGGCGCTGCGGGTCGGCGTGCATACCGTAAAGCCCAGCCGCGGTGAACTGCTGGCGGCGACCGGCGCCGACGATTTGGACGCCGCGATCCGGATCGCGCGGCAATGGATTGCGGCCGGCAGGGTCGAACGGGTCGCGGTATCGCTGGGCGATCAAGGCGCCCGCTTGCTGACGACCGAGGGAGTTTGGGCGATTGCTGCAACGCAACAAAAGACGACGACAACATTGGGTGCCGGGGATGCGTTTCTGGCCGGACTCGTGGCCGCCGATCTCCGTGGCCTCGCAGCCGAGCAATCTCTCGAAACCGCCGCCGCCGTGGCGGCATGCGCGGTCGCCGATCGGTCGTTTCACGCGGTCTCACCGGCCGCCGTCCCGGCACTTTCGTCGAAGCGACATTGGTAGATGCAAGTAATAAAAATTCGCGACCGTTATTACCGCAGTGCACAAACAATTCATCGAATTTAGCGGATTTTAACTTTATTAACTCCTACCATTCCTTAGGTTTCGCTCGTTAAGTCGGCTAAAACTGCGGCTTACGAGCGCTTCTAACCACGCGTAATTTTCTTTTGGGGCAAGTACCGATGAACGTTGCACGCAATCCTTCCGGTATATCGATACCGGCCGGGATTAGTGGGGAACCGGTGGCGATCGTCGGTATCGGCTGTCTCCTGCCGGGCGGCGTTGCCGGGCCGAAACAGTTTTGGGAATTCCTGTGTGCCGGTCGCAGCGGCATCGTCGAGATTCCCGCCGATCGCTGGAACGTGGAGGGGTTTTACGACCCGACCCCGGGCATGCCCGGCAAGTCGATCACCAAGTGGGGTGGCTTCGTCCCGCAGATCACCGAGTTCGACGCCGACTTTTTCGGTATTTCGCCGCGCGAAGCGGAGTCCATGGACCCGCAGCAGCGCGTCATGCTGCACACCGTGTGGGAAGCGCTCGAAGATGCGGGGATCGCGCCCGATTCGCTGGCCGGATCCAATACCGGCGTGTTCATCGGCGTGGCGCTGACCGATTACGCGACCTTGGCGCGCTATCGCCAGCAGCGCGAAGACGTGCATGCCGGAACCGGCGTGGCGCTCAGTATCGTCTCGAATCGCGTATCGCACCGGCTCGACCTGCGCGGGCCCAGCCTATCGGTGGATACGGCATGCTCGTCGTCGCTGGTGGCGACGGATCTTGCGTGTCATGCGCTGTGGAACGGCGAATGCGATCTGGCCATCGCGGGCGGCGTGAACGCCATCTTCGATCCGGCCGTGTTCGTCAATTTCAGCACCGCCAACATGATGTCGCCGCGTGGCCTGTGCCACACATTCGATGCCGGCGCCGACGGCTATGTGCGCGGCGAGGGCTGCGGCGTCGTCATTCTGAAAAAACTGTCCAAGGCGCTGGCGGATCGCGACCGCGTTTACGCGGTCATCAATTCGACCGCCGTGAACCAGGACGGCAGAACGACGACGATCACCGTGCCAAGCGCCGAGGCGCAGGCGGCCATGCTGCGCGAGGCGGTCCGCCGTGCCGGCATGAAAACCGACGACATCACCTATGTCGAAGCGCACGGCACCGGCACGCCGGTCGGCGATCCGATCGAGGCCTTGGCGATCGGCGGCGTGTTCGGTGAACATCGCCAGGACGGCGCCGCGATTACCGTCGGCGCGGTCAAAACGGCGTATGGGCATCAGGAAACCGCGGCCGGCATCGTCGGTCTGATCAAGACCGCTTTGTGCATCCACCATGGCGCCATTCCCGCCAATCTAAATTTCACCAAGCCCAATCCGAACATCCCGTTCGATGCGCTGCACATTGAAGTCCCGGTGCAATTGACGCCGTGGCAGCCTGCCGGCAAGCCGCGCGCGGCGGCGGTCAATTCGTTCGGCTTCGGCGGAACCAACGCCTGCGCCGTGCTCAGCGAGGCGCCGCGCGCCGCACCGATCGAAGATGCGCCGGACGACGGAAATCCTTGGGTCGTGCCGATTTCGGCGGCATCGGAATCGGCGCTGCAAGAATCGGCGCGGCGGCTGTCGCGAGCGCTCGGCGAAGCCGGGCCGAAGCCGCTCGGCCTGCGCGATGTGGCTTCCACACTGGGGCAGCGCCGCGCGCATCTGATGCATCGCGCCGGATTTGTCGCGCGTTCGACCGCCGACCTGCAGCTCAAGCTCGACCAATTTACCGGCGCCGCCAAGCCTGTGCAGCGCGATAAGCGCGCGCCGGCTGATGTCGTGGTCGGCCGTAGGAATCCAGATACCCGCATCGTGTTCGCATTTGGCGGGCAGGGCGGGCAGTGGTGGGCCATGGGCCGCACGCTACTCGATAGCGACCCGGTGTTTCGCGCTGCGGCCGTCGAGTTCGACGGCAAGTTCAGGAAGCTGGTCGATTGGTCGCCGCTCGAGGAACTCTATCGAGATGCCGAAATGTCTCGCCTTTCGCAGACCCGTTTCACTCAAGCGACGATTTTCTGCATCCAACTTGGCCTGATCGCCCGTTGGAAGGCATGGGGCGTCGTCCCGGACGCCGTGATCGGCCACAGTTTCGGCGAAGTCGGCGCTGCGTACGCGGCCGGTGCCCTGTCCATGGACGACGTCACGCATTTGATCCGCTACCGGTCTCACTACACGTCGACGCGCGCCGGCATGGGTGGAATTGCCGCGGTTGGCATGGGTGCCGACGAGATGCGGCGCAAGCTGGCCGAATGGAACGAAACGAAAGTCGAGATCGCGGGGATTAACGCGTCTTCGATGATCAACATCGCCGGTCATACGGATGCGATGGAGCGCACGTTGGCGCGGCTTGTCGCCGAGCAGCCGGACTTGTTCATTCGCGAAATTCATATCGACTACCCGCCGCATTGTTTCGTCATGGAAACGATCAAGGACGATTTGCTGCGTGAGGGCGCAAAATTGTCTGCGCGGACAGCCGATGTTCCGATCTATTCGACGGTTACCGGCGGGCTCCTCAAAGACCAGCTGATGGACGGAAGTTATTGGTGGCGCAATGCCCGCCAGGCGGTCGAGTTCAAGTCCGCGATCGATGCCGTCATCAAAGACGGTTATCGGCTGTTCGTCGAAATCGGTCCGCACGCCAATCTTGCCGGCCTGATCAGCGGCGCGCTGGCGGAGCAGGGTAAGACCGGCGTCTCGATCCCGTCGCTGTTGCGGGAGCAGGACGACGCTTCGTGCCTGAACGCCGCAATCGCCACTTTGTATGCGAACGGCGTGAAGCTCGATTGGTCTTCCATCGGAGCGCGCGAATACAATTTCGTGGAACTGCCGGGTACGCCGGTCGAGAAGAAGAGGATTTTGCTCGAATCCGAAGGCGCCCGCGAGGCGCTGCAGGAATCCGACGTGCATCCATTGCTCGGCCGGCGGGTCAAATCGGCCGTGCCGCGCTGGCGCGCCGAGATCGATCTGAAAATTCAGCCCTATATCGTCGATCATCAGGTGCAGGGCCAGCCGTTGTTCCCCGCCGCCGGATATCTCGAACTGCTGGTCGCGGCGGCGCGCGAAATTTTCGGTTCGCCCGAAGTCGAGCTTGAGGATGCGACCTTCGTCGATGCAATGTTCATGTCGGATGGCGCCGTCGAGATCGTCGAAACGGTCTATACGCCCGAGCGTCAACGCGTAGCGATCTACAGCCGAACTAAGGAAGGCGACGGCGAGTGGACATTGCGCGCACAGGCGCGCGTGCGCCCGGCGTCCACGTTACGCCCGGAGCCGGTCCGTTGGCCGACTCAATCCGCGCTAAAAGCGATGCCGTCGATCGCCCGCCGCGCGTTCTACCAAAACACCAAGGCGCACGGCTTCCATTTCGGCCCTTCATTTCAGGGCGTCCAACGCGCGTGGGTAAAGCATCATGTGATTTACGGCGCCGTCGGGACCACATCCGCAATCGTGCCGAAACTCAAGCAGTTCCATCTGCATCCGGCGCGGCTCGACGCGTGCCTGCATCTGGTCAGCGCAATTGCCACAGGCGACAACGCCGCCAAGGTCGACAACAAGTCGGTCTATCTGCCGGTAGGTCTCAAGCGCCTGCGCATTTTCGGACCTGTGCCGCGCAATCTGCGCGTGCGCGCGACGACAACGCGTCTGGATGCCCGTGATCTGGTGGTGAACTACGATATCTGCGACCAGGACGGCACAGTCGTCGTGGAACTGGCGGAATTTACGTCGCGCGCCGTGCCGAATCGCGCCAAGGCGCCGCCCGCCGGTGCCCAACTCGGTTATTACGCCGACCGTTGGACGCCGGCTCCGGTGGACGGCAAGCCCGCGCGATTCGCTGCGCGCGGTCGCTGGCTGGTGTTCGCCGATTCGAGTGCCGCTTGCAGGCAGATCGTCGAAGCGATGGCCAAGCAGAAGCAGCGCTGCGTGATCGTCGGCGCGGGTGCCGCGTATCGTCAGTCGGGCAAAGATCGCTTTGTCATACGGCCAGATGAGAAGGCCGATTACGATCGGTTGCTCGATTCGGTCGCCGCCGACGGGCTGGCCGGCATACTGCATCTTTGGTGTTTGGCGCCAGGCAAGACCGACGCCGCGGGCCTCATGGCCGCGCAAAAGAAGGGTACGTTGAGCGCAATGCTGCTGGCGCAAGTGCTGGCCGCGCGCGAATCGGTGAATGCGCGCGTCTGGATCGCAACGCCCGGCATTCACGGCATTGCCGAGGCCGGCGACGGCGCCCCGCGCGACTGGGCCCTGGCGCACCTGCCGCTGGCCGGCTTGGCACGGACGATCGGCACCGAAGTCCAACGCACGCGCTGCACCACGATCGACGTGCTGCCCATGGACGTCGACCGCATCGTACCGACCCTGATTTCTGAATTGGCGGCCGACGGGCCGGAGTTTGAGATCGCATTGCGCGGGGACCAGCGGTTCGTCCGCCGCATGGACCGCGCGGAACCTGCGGACATGCCTGTGCGCCGCGTGCCATCAGTTCAAGGCGACACCCCCACGGCCTATCGCGTGACGATGTCGGCACCCGGGTTGTTCGACAATTTGATGCTGGTCGAGTCCGATCGGCCGCAACCGAAGGCCGGCGAGATACGCGTCGGCGTACGCGCCGTCGGCGTCAATTTCCGCGACATCATGGCGGCGACCGGCTTGCTGCCGGAAGAAGCCGAAGTCGATGCCGCCTGGAACGCGCTAGGCCTCGAATGCGACGGCATCGTCGCCGAACTGGGCCCGGGCGTGCGTAATTTGAAGGTCGGTGACCGCGTCATGGTCACCGCGCGCGGCTGTCTCGCGTCCGATATCGTCGCGCCGGCGCACCTGGCGCACAAAATACCGCGGCATATCGGCTTCGCGGAAGCCGCCACGATACCGTCCGTGTTCATGACCGCCTACTATGCGCTGGTCACGCTGGGGCATCTGAAGCGCGGCGAACGCGTGCTGATCCACTTGGCGACCGGCGGCGTCGGCTTGGCGGCGGTGCAGATCGCGCAGATGATCGGCGCCGAAATATTCGCCACTGCCGGCAGTCCCTCGAAGCGCGCCTATCTCAAGAAGCTCGGCATCAAGCATGTCATGAGCTCCCGCACGCTCGATTTCGCCGACGAAATCATGCGCATCACCAAAGGCGAAGGCGTCGATGTGGTGCTGAATTCGCTGGCTGGACCGGCGATCGATCGCGGCCTGTCGGTGCTGCGCTCGTTCGGGCGGTTCCTCGAGATCGGCAAGCGCGACGTTTACGAAGACAGCGCGATCGGCATGCGCGCATTGCGGCAGAATATCGCGTTCCATGTCATCGACTTGGCCAATTTGGGCGAACGCGGCGCCGGCACCGCGGCGCGCGTATTTGGCGAATTGCTCGGCCTGTTCGCCGCACGCAAGCTCACGCCGTTGCCGACCGACACCTTCCCGGTCGAACGCGTCGCCGATGCGTTCCGGCACATGTCGAAAGCCCAACATATGGGCAAGGTCGTCGTCACGTTGGGCGACGCGCCGGTCGATATTGCGCTGTCGACTGAACGCGAGATTCGCTTCCGCAAGGACGGCGCCTATCTGGTGACCGGCGGGTTGAGCGGATTCGGCCTGGAGACAGGCAAGTGGCTGGCCGCGCACGGCGCGGGGCATTTGTATCTGATGAGCCGGTCCGGCGCCGCCACCGCTGAGGCGGCGGCCGGCGTTATTGCGATGCGCAAGGCGGGTGCGAAAGTCACCGTTGTCAAAGGCGATGTCACCGATCCGGCACACGTCAAGTCGGCCTTGGCACAGATCGCGCGGTCCAAGGTGCCGCTTGCGGGTGTCATCCACGCCGCCATGGTGCTGGACGACGCGTTCATTCCGCAGCTCGACGAAGCGCGTCTCAACAAGGTGCTGGCGCCGAAAATTGTAGGCGCCTGGAATCTGCACAAGGCGACTGAGAAACTCGATCTTGATTTCTTCTGCTGCTACTCCTCGGTGGCGGCGTTGCTTGGCTCGGTCGGGCAAGGCAACTACGTTGCCGCGAACGCCTATCTAGATGGGCTCATGCGATACCGCCGCCAACGTGGCCTGCCGGGGCTTGCCGTCAATTGGGGCGCCTTGGGCGAAACCGGCGTCGTGCATCGCAACAAGGCGTTGCAGCGCTACATGGAAACCATGGGCGTTCCTGCCATCGCCATGCGCGAAGCGTTCGCCGCCCTAGCGACGCTCTTGCGTAAGGACGAACCCGCCGCCGCCTTCTTCAAGGTCGACTGGCAGGCGTTGGGACGCGCCAATCCGCGTATTGCGCAAGATCCCCGGCTTGCCGGGCTCGCTGCGGTCGCCGCAGGCGGCCAGGCCGGCGGCCGAATCCGTGCCGCCATCATGGCCGCAGCCGCAAGCAATCGACCGTCGTTGCTGATGCGGTATCTCATCGATCAGGTCGCGCGCGTGCTGCGCACCGACGCGGCGAAGATCGAGCCGGACCGCCCGCTGGCCGAACTTGGCCTCGATTCGCTGACGTCTTTCGAACTCAAGAACCGCGTCGAAGGCGAGCTCGCCATCAACCTGCCGGTCGGCAAGTTCCTGCAGAAACCGACCATTACCGGGCTGACGGCGGCAATCCTCGAGAAGCTCGAAGAAGCGACGGCGAACGAAGGCGCGATGGACGCCGCAGGAACGGTGGAGCCGGGCGCCGTGGAGACGCTCTCGATTCAGCAGACGCGGTACTGGGAACGCTACCACGCCCCCGGCGCCGACCCGCGCACGCCCGGGTTCCGCAACGCGGACATCGCGCTGGCGTTCACCGTCAAGCCGAGCATCGACGTTCCGAAGTTGGGCGCGGCATTTGCCGGACTGCTCGAGCGGCACCGCATCTTGCGCACTGTGTTTCCCGCCGAGGCCGGTCGACCGGTGGCGCGCGTGCTTGATCGACACCCGTACGGTGTCGAGGAGCACGCGACGGCCGAACTCGTCGATGCGGCGTTTCGCGCCAGGCTGGAGGAGCTGGCTTGGGAACCGTTCGATCTGCAGACCGGCCCGCTCATTCGTGTCCATGTCCTGCATCGCGCCGCAGGCGTCGATGTCCTGCTGTTGCGCATGCAGCACATGGTGACCGACGGCTGGTCGATCCAGTTGGTCGTGCGCGACCTCCTGGGCCGTTATTTCGACCTGCCGATGCCGAAAAGCGACCACCCGTTCGCTGATTATGACGCATTCATCAAGTGGGAGCGCGAATTCATCGCGAGTCCCGAGGGCGAGCAGCAGTTCCAATATTGGCGCGAGCAATTCCGCGATCCGGGTCCGCCGATGAAACTGCCGTACGACCGGGCGCGTCCGGACGGCGTGCCGCAGAAGGGTGGTGTCGTCGTGTTCGAGTTCGATGAAGACGACACCGCTGCGATCCAACATTTTGCGAAGGCGCGCGGCGTATCGAGCTTCGCCGTTCTGTTCGCGGCGTATAAAGCCTTGCTGTTCGGATACTCCGGCAGCGCGGATATTCCCGTGTGGTCGGCGGTCGCCAACCGTGGAAACCGCCAGTTCCTCGAAACCATCGGCTGGGTCAATAACCGCGTCATGGTGCGCGACCAGGTTTCGCGCGACATGACGTTCCGCGCATGTGTCGATAGCGTGTCGTCCACGTTGACCGAAGCGGTGATGCGGCAGGAGTATCCTTTCGTCAAGCTGTTGCAGGAGGTTGCCAAGTCCGAGCCGCTGGTGCGCCGCTCGCTCGAACGACCTGTTGTCGTCACGTCGATATGGCAGAGCGAGTTTTCCGAGCGCCGGCCCGAAACGACAAACGCCCAAAGCATCGACGAGATCATTTACAAGCCCGGTTCGAAGCTTACGTTGGGTGCTTTTGAACTGTCGGCGATCCCGCTGCCGAACGACGGCAGCCACATGGATATGGTGATCTACGTGCTAGAAAGCGGCGGACGAATCTTCGTCGAATGGAAGTACATCGCCGATCTGTTCGATCGATCGACGATCCAGCGCATCTTCGCCCAATATGCGGATCTGGTGCGCCGGGCCGTGGCGCGGCCGACGATTGCCCTGGGCGAATTGGTATCGGGACTTGCCGAGGCGCCACGATCGACGTCGGGATCAAGTATCCCGGGCGTGTCGGAAACCGCTTCGGCCGTTCCGATCTCGGCGGCCGGCGCGAAATAGGAAGTGCAGGGCAAGCCGCACCATGTTGCAGTTTAGAGCGGCGCGTCGGCTAATCGGCGCGCGTGGGAGCGCTGGTCCATGATGACGCGACCGGCCTTCAACATCCGATTTTTCACCTGGGTCGTCCAGCATCCGTGGCTGGTGATCGCGCTTACTATCTTATGGACCGGCGCGCTCGGTTTTCACCTCAAGGACATGTCGTTCGATCCGGACAGCCGGGTCTTCTTCAGCGCCACCAACCCGCAGCGCATCGCACTCGACAAGGTCGAGAACACCTACAATAAAGCGAATAACGTCCTCTTCGTTCTCGCGCCGAAGAACGGCGACGTATTCACCAAACGCACGCTGGAATTGGTTGAGGAACTGACCGACCGCGCATGGCGCATGCCGTCGTCGTTCCGCGTCGATTCGATTGCGAACTTCTCGCATACCTATGCACGCGGCGACGATCTTATCGTCGAGCCGTTGTACAAGAACGCCTCCGCGATGTCGGATGCGGACATCGCCCGCACGCGCGGGCTGACGCTCGGCAATAAGGAGCTGGTCAATCGCCTGATATCCGCGAAAGGTGACGTGACCGCGGTCTCCGTGCTGGTCAACATGCACGACAACGGCCGCGTGGAAGTGCCGAAGATCGCCCTATGGTCGCGCGAACTGGCCAAGGAACTCGGCGCGAAATATCCGGACGTCGAGTTCCGCCTGACCGGCGGCGTGATCGCCGACGAAACCTTCGCGGAGGCCGGCAATCGCGACCTGGCGACATTGACGCCGGTCATGCTGTTGATGATTTTCGTGGCGCTCTGGGCCGGTTTGCGCACGTTCGGCGGTACCGTGGCGACGATGTTCGTGGTGGTACTGTCGGTCGTCGTGGCGCTCGGTATTTATGTCGGTACCGGGACGATCCTGAACGGCGCTACGGCCGGCGCGCCGGTCATCATCATGACCGTCTCGATCCTCGATTCGGCGCATATCATCCGCGCGACGGGCCAGCAGTTACGCACCGGCCTGACCAAAGAGCAGGCGATCGTCAAGTCGTTGGAGCTCAACAACATGGCGATCTTCGTCACTTCGTTCACCGACGTGATCGGATTCATGACGTTGAACTTCGCGGAATCGCCGCCATTGATCGAGCTCGGCAATATCGTCACGGTCGGCGTCGTTGCCGCCTATATTCTCAGTATGACGTTCCTGCCGGCGCTGCTGGCCATCCTGCCGGCGCCGCCCGCCGAAGATCGGTTTGGGCTCGACGACAAGATGGCGCGCATCGCGCGATATATCATCTTGCATCGCCGGAAGTTCCTGGTGAGCACGTCGGTTGTCGTTGTGCTGATGTCGGCCGGCATTTACCGAATCACGCTCGACGACGATTTCATCAAGTATTTCAGCAAATCCTATGATTTTCGCAACGATACCGAGTTCCTCCAGGAACGCCTGGGCGGACTGCATGTGATCAATTTCTCGATCGCGTCGGGCGAGGAGCAGGGTGTCACACGGCCCGACTATCTCGCGACGATCGACAAATTCGCCGCCTGGTATCGGCAACAGCCCAACGTCGTGCATGTCGCATCGCTGGCCGATACGATGAAGCGGCTCAACAAGAACTTGAACGGCGACGATCCGGCGCAGGAAAAAGTGCCGGAATCGCGCAATCTTGCCGCGCAGATGCTCCTTTTGTACGAAATGTCGCTGCCGTTCGGACACGATTTGCGCGGCCAGCTTGACGTCTCGCGCTCCTCGTCGCTGGTCACCGTCTGGGTGCGCAACGTCTCGTCGAGCGACATCAAGCGGCTCGGCTTGGCCGGCGAAGAATGGCTCCGAAAAAATGCGCCCAACGAGATGCACAGCACGGCGACCGGCCTCTCGATGGCGTATGCCTATATTTCGGAAGCCAACATCCGCGCGATGCTGCTCGGGACTCTGGTCGCGCTGTCGCTGATTTCATTCACCATGCTGATAATGCTCCGCAACCTTCGTATTTCCTTGGTTGCGCTGATACCGAACCTGGTGCCGGTGTTCATGGCGTTCGGCCTGTGGGGGTTCCTGTTCGGCGAGGTCAACCTTGCGGTCTCGGTCGTCGGTTCCTTCACGTTCGGCATTGTCGTGGACGATACGACTCACATTTTGACGAAATACCTCTATGCGCGCCGTAAGCTGAAACTGGAGCCGAACGAGGCAATGGTGCATGTATTCGAAAGCGTCGGCAGCGCCATGGTACTGACGTCGATTACATTGGTGGCCGGATTTGTCGTGCTGACGTTCTCGGGGTTCGCGGTCAGCTACCAGATGGGCTTCCTGTCGGCCATCACGATCCTGATAGCGGCGATCGTCGAAGTGCTGCTGCTGCCGCCCATCGTCATCGCGATCGGCGAAAGCCGCCGCAAGCGCAAAACGCCCGCATGAATCGCCCCGCCGTCCGCGCAAGATCGATCGCGCTGGCGGATCGTTCGATCGACCTGTGGTGGGTCGAGTTGCCCGACAATGCTCGCGTTGCCGCGGCCGCGGATATGCTATCGCCGACCGAGCGCACCCGGCTCGCGCGCATGAAGGTGCCGGCGCGGCGGCGCGAATTTGTGGCCGGCCGCGTTGCGCTGCGGCGCATTCTCGGCCGCTATCTCGGCGTAGCGCCAGCCGCGGTCGACATCGAGACGATGGCAGGCGGCAAGCCCCGCATCGCCGGGTCGACGCTGCAGTTCAGCTTGGCGCACAGCCGGGACTGTGTCGCGGTCGCCGTCGCCCGCGCCGGGGCGCTCGGCGTCGATATCGAGGCGGCACGTGCCCTGCTGAGACCGGATCGCCTGGCACAGACCCTGTTGGCGCCGGCGGCTCTAGCAGCGTGGCGCGCGCTCCCGCCGACGCGGCAGACCGGACCGTTACTGTATGCGTGGACGGCGACGGAAGCGGTCATCAAGGCGCTCGGGCGGTCGCTCCCGGGCGCGCTGCGAAGTGTGAAGATCGACGGATTGGGCACCGAATGGCCGGTGCTGGCTTCGATCGACGGCCGGCCCGGGCCGGCCCGGCGATGGGTCATCCGCTACGTTGAGGCGCCGACGCCTTACACATGCGCGGTTGCGTGCGATCGGCCGATCGACGGCATCCGCCTGCGCCGGTTCCGCTGGCCGCCTCAGAAGCGGTAGGCGACGCCGAGCTGGATGTAGCTGTCCTTGCGCACGGGATAGAGAATGTCGTCGCGCGCCGGCGTCACGAACACGCGCGCGATCGCCTGGATACGCCAGTTGTCGCCGATGCGTCGGCTGGACTCGAGATAGATGTAGCGCGATGATTGACGCAGATCCTGCACGATGCCGATCAGCGCGCGCGTATCCTCCGGGTCGTTCAGCGCCAGCCGGGCGCCGAAGAAGATATCGTTCTCGTTCGCCGTCGTCGCACGCTTGCCGCGGCTGTCATACAACACTTCGGCGAGCAGTCCGATGTCCCAACGCCTGCCGAACACCGAATTGAACGTGTACTCGACGCCGCCGACGAACGCTCCGTAGGTCTCGTCCTTGCCATTGCGATTGCTGAAGCCCTCGCGCACCAGCCCTTCGAACTTGAACAGCCAATTGCCCCAGGTGTACTGGGCATCGACGCCGCCCTGGTTGATGATCTGATAGTGCGGCGTAAAGATCGTCTCGAACGATTCGTTGACGCTCAGCTTGAAGCTCGGATCGCGGCTGGTACCGCGGAAATAATAGACTCCAAAGTCGAACTTTCCGATGCTGTGGCTGTAGCGCACGGCGAAATCCGGGTGCCATTCCTTCAAGTCGCTTTCGTAGGTCGTCCGGTCGGTGGCGACGTAGAACGGTCCGCGCAGTCGGCCGGCGCGGCCGGGAAACGTGCGTTCGCGGAAATACGGCAGATAGAACAGGTCGACGACGCCCCAATCGCGCGCAAAGCGCAGTTGCAGCATGGGCTGGCCGAGCTTGGTCTTGCCGTCGATATCCTCGACGAGATCGGTCTGGTTGATGATGTCAACCAGATGGACGGATTCGGTCACGCCCCAGTAAACCTTGCCGACGCCGAAGCGAACCTCGACGAAATCGAAATTCTTCATCCACAGCATTTCCCGCACGTCGAAGTGCGAACGGCTGTCGTCGGCAAAATCCGCGCGATAGAACGGCTTGAAGGTGAGCCGGCCGAGATACGGATCTTCGTAGCTGAAATCGAGCAGGCCATAGACCGACAGGCCCTGCGGGTTCTGCCCCTGGCCCCGGTTGACCGGGGATTGAGGGAACAGTCGCGCCTCGACGCCGAATTCGCCGGTGATCTTGACTGCGCTGTTGCCCATCGGCAGCAGCGCTTCGCTGAGCGCGCCGCCCACAACGGCAGACGCCGCCATGGCGCCCAAGCCGAAACGACCCCAAAGCCCCTTAAACTGCCCCCAGCCCATTTTGTCCCTCTACTTAGCCCGCTCCAAACTGGTGCGCGTAAAATCGTCGTCCTTCAGGCCGACCCCAAATTCGTAACTCTCCCACACCAGGTCGGTTGCCTTGCCGTTCTGGTGATTGATCATTTCGAGCTTGTGGGACCGCCAGAATTTGTCCTGGTAGCGACGGAAGTCCGCCGCCGTCAGCGTCTTCAGCTTCTCGTTCTTACGATCGAAGTATTCAACCTTGAATGTACGATATTCCGCCTTGTCGATCCAGGCTATCATGCGGGAATAGCCCGATTGCCGGTCCTTCGGCTTGCGCTCGACTACGAAGCAGTCGTTAACGCCCAGCTTCTCGTCGCGCAGATGACGGTAGGTGTATTTGTCGATCTGGAAGCCGGCCATGTCTTCATACGAAAACTCGCTGCCGACGAACGAGCCCGACTTGTTCGACGAGCTGATGCGCTTGACGCGCTTCAGATCCGGCAGGAACAGCCATTGATCGTCGTCGGAAGCATCGTGCGCATGGGTCAGGAGCGCGGTACCCTTGATATCGGGCGGATGTTGAAACACCACGATGCTCTTGTCGCCGTCCCGCTCGGACCGCTCGAGCGTTCGGATGCTGAGTTCCCGGTTCGCCGTGGTGCCGCCCCGATCGCGCAATACCATGCGCGCCCGGGCTACCGAGTCGCGCCAGCCCTTGTTGCGGCGTTCGCCTTCCTTGACGATCGCCAGCCCCTTTTCCTCGGGCGTTTCGGCGAGTAGCGCCTGCAGCGGCAGGGTGGCGACCGCGGCGGAGAGCGGCAGCAAAGCAAGGAAACGGCGACGGTGCATGGGGAGTCCGATCTCAAGAATTGTCGGCGGTGCACTGAGAGCTTGTGCGGCGTTCCGGCGCGCGGAAGACAGAGGCTACACACAGCATAGTCGGGGCGGGCCCGACTGGGTATCGCCGAACCGTGCCGGGACATTATGTCAAAATGGCGGAATTGCTAAGGATCGTCCTCAATTTATGTGCTTTGCGGGTCATTAGTTGACATCTAAATATTTTAGTTCTTAAATAAATACCGATCAAGCTCAAATGGGAGGCGTGTCATGTGGCGTCCGGCCGAGCGCATCGAATGGGAACCGAAAGCCCAGCCCTGGCCGAGCGAGGCCGAAGCGAAAGCATCGCGCCTGTTTAGTCCGATCGGCTTTGGGCCGTTTCATTTGGCGCAGCGCACCTGGGTCCCGGCCATGGTGCCGTGGCGTGCGACCGAAGACGGCTTCGTGACGCCCGACAATATCGATTGGTACGCCCGTTTTGCCCGCGGCCGGCCCGGCGCGATCGTGGTCGAAGCCACCGGCATCCGCGATATCCCGAGCGGTCCCTTATTGCGCATCGGCGACGACCGGTTCGTACCGGGACTCAAGACGCTGGTCGATGCCGTGCGAGAAGCGAGCGGCGGCGAGAGCAAACTCTACATCCAGCTGATCGATTTCCTGTCGATCCGTCGGCGCCCCGATCCGGCCAAGTATTTCCAGCAGCATCTGCGCATTACGGCTGCGCACCGCGCCGCACTGAACGCGCAGGACTGGCCGGAGGCGAAAATCCGCGAGCATTTGATCGCGATGAAGGACGCCGAACTGGATGCCGTGCTGGCGCCGCGCGAGCTCGAGGCCCTGCGCATGGGGTACCGCGAGCGCATCACCGATACGAACCTGCCGCACGTGCGCGACCTGCCGCAGACCATGCCGAAATTGTTCGCCGCCGCGGCCCTGCGCGCGCGCGCGGCCGGCTTCGACGGCGTCGAGCTGCATTACGCTCACGCCTATACGATGGCCTCGTTCCTGTCGGCGCGGAATACCCGCGAGGACGGCTATGGCGGCCCGCGCGAGAACCGCGCCCGGTTGCCGCTTGAGGTCTATCGCGCGGTGCGCCAGGCGGTCGGCACGGATTATGTGGTCGGCTGCCGCTATCTCAGCGACGAGATCATCGAGGGCGGCAACCGCGTCGAAGACGCGATTTATTTCGGCGTCGAGTTCGCCAAGGCCGGCATGGATTTCATCTCGATGTCGCGCGGCGGCAAATTCGAGGACGCGATGCAGCCGAAGGTCGGCGGCGCGGTCTATCCCTATACCGGGCAAAGCGGCTACGAATGCATGCCGCAATACAAATCCGACGCCAAAGGCCCGTTCGGCCGCAATGTCGAGCCGGTCTCGCGCATCCGCGCTGCGATCCGCAACGCCGGTCTGCAGACCCCGGTTGTCGTCGCCGGGGGCATCTTCGATTTCGCCGTGGCGGAGAAACTACTGCGCGACGAAAAGGCCGACGTTATTGCGCTTGCCCGCCAATCGCTGGCCGATCCGGACTGGTTCCGCAAGGTGCGCATGGGGCGGGGTAACGAGGTGCGCATTTGCCAGTACACCAATTACTGCGAAGCGCTCGATCAGAAGCATAAGCAGGTCACCTGCGAGCTGTGGGACCGTGTGCAGCTCGACGAGCCTGGCGTCAAGTTGAGCGACGACGGCAAGCGTCGCATGGTGGCGCCGGATTGGGAGCCGTAAGGGCCGGGCGCGGAAACCGCTTTGATCCACTTTCATCGTCGCGCCGGCTGCGCGATAGTGGCGCATGCACGATAGCGCTTCGCACCTGGCGCCGCTCCTTCCGGTCCGGTTCCTCAAGCCCGATATCTCGCTTGAACATCGGCCCGATGGCACGATTATCATGGCCTCGCGCACGCCGATTGCGCCCTACGACCGGCAGATGGGCATCTGGCTGCGGCGCTGGGCCGAGCGCACCCCGAACAGTGTTTTTCTTATGGAACGCGCGGCCGGAGCGCTTGGCGGGCCCTGGCTTCGGTTGAGCTATGCCGACGCCCGAAGGCAAATCGACCGCGTCTCGGAAGGATTGCTGGCGCTCGGGCTTGGCCCCGACAGGCGCGTCGTCTGCCTATCGGAAAAAAGCATCGGCCATGCCGTGCTCATGCTCGCGGCCAGCCAGGTCGGCATCCCGTTCGCACCGATTTCGCCGGCCTATTCGCTGCAGGCCAACGATTTCGCGCGGCTTCGCGGTTGCCTTGAACTGATCCAGCCGAAGCTGGTTTACGTCGAAGACGGGCCGACCTTCGAACGCGCGCTGGCGATCTTGCCCGGCGACGTCGTGGTCGTGCACCGGCTCCGTCCGCCCCAAGGACGCAAGTCGATCCCGCTCGACGCGCTCGAAGCGTCGCCGACCGACAAGACGGAACGCGCGTTCGCCGAAACCGGCGAGGACAGCGTCGCGAAAATCCTGTTCACCTCGGGCTCGACCGGCGCGCCCAAGGCGGTGCCGAACACGCACGGCGAAATGTGCTGCAATACCGTCGCCGCCCGCCAAACCATGCCGTTCATGGAAACCGTCAAGCCGGTGCTGCTCGACTGGCAGCCCTGGCATCATACCGGCGGCGGCAACTACCAGTTCAATATGGTGCTGCTGAGCGGCGGCACCTACGCGATCGACATGGGCAAGCCGACGCCGGAGGCGTACGCCCGCACGCTCGCGAACTTGCGCGACGTATCGCCGACGGCGTCGTTCAACGTGCCGCGCGGTTTCGCGATGCTGGCCGCCGCGATGCAGGACGATGTCGAACTGCGCCGGAAATATTTTCAGGATCTGCAGGTGATTTCGTATTCAGGCGCCAGCATGCCTTTGCAGGTGTGGCGCCAGCTCGAAGAGCTCGCGGTCGCCACGCGCGGCTACCGCATTCCGATGCTCTCGTCCTGGGGCATGACCGAAATGGCGCCGGTGCACACGCAGGTGCACTGGCCGCTCGATGCGCCGAACAATATCGGCGTGCCGATCCCCGGCTGCTCGATCAAACTGGTGCCGACCGGCGACGGGCGCTACCAGGTGCGCGGCGGCGGGCCGAATATCTTCAAGGGATATCTCGGCCGGCCCGACCTGACGGCCAAGGCCTTCGACGAAGAAGGATATTTTATTACCGGCGATGCGGTCGAACTGGCCGACCCGAACGACGGCAACAAAGGGTTGATGTTTCGCGGCCGCGTCACCGAAGAATTTAAATTGATGACCGGCACTTTCGTGCTGGTCGGCGCGCTGCGGCTCGGCTTGGTCGAACAAGCTGCGCCGTTGATCCAGGACTGCGTCGTGATCGGCGAGGCGCGCGACGAAGTCGGTCTGCTGGTGGTCCCCGACCTGCCCGCCGCGCGCGAACTGACGGGCCAAGCCGATGCGACTCTCGCCGAGCTTGCCGCCGATCCGCGCGTGCGCGCCGCGATCGCCGAGAAGATACGTGCCTGGAACGCGCTCAACCCCGCGTCGTCGCGGCGTATCGGGCGGTTCATGCTGCTGGGGGCACCGCCGACGCTGGACGGCGGCGATATGACCGACAAAGGCTACATCAACCAGCGCGAGGCGATCCGCAAACGCGGCGATCTGATCGAGCGCCTCTATGCGTCGCGGCCGGAAGCGGACGTGGTCGTGCTAGCGGCCCAGCGGGCGTGATACCGAACCGCGGCTGGGCCGCGACGCCGGTTTGAGGTCGATGTCGGCGACGGCGTAACCGTAGCGCGCCAAATCCAATTCGTAATCGGCCGCCAATCGCGCGTTGGACAGCGCGTGCATGCCCTCGATGCGTTCGCGCCACGCCTTCGGGATCTCGGCCTTGGCGGGCGCGCCGCGGTCGAGATAACGCTGAAAGCCTTTGACGATCGGTTGTGGCACGAAACGCGCAACGCCGCGCAGCGGGATTCTCTGTCGCAGCGCGACATAGGCCAGATGCCGAGCCGATTTGCGTTTATTGAGCGCATCCCCGGACAGCAGGGTGTTGGTGCGCAACGCGTCGATATTGAGGAACGATGCCATGCGCGCCACGTATCGGGTCGGCTCGGCAACCCATTGTTCGAGCGGAAACACGCCGACCTGCGTTACGCCGAAACGCCGCGCATAAAACGACGCCATGCGATGGAAATCCAAGTGCGCGATATCGCCGGGGAACGAAGCGGTCAGATACTCTTCCAGCGATCTGTATTTGCCGCGTTTGGTCACGTGCAGATAATACGACTCCACCAACGAAACCTGGTGGCGGATCGAGATCAGGATCTTTACGTCGCCGAGGATTTGGCCGATGCGATCCACCATCGCCGTCGGATCGGCATAATATTTATAGGCGCTGAGCCGCTCGCTAGACAGGATCACGGTCCGCCCGTCGTCCGGCAGCGCGCTCAATTCGGCCAGCCAGGTCTTTCGGACCCGGCGAATATCCGCCGCGGTCGCCTGAAAGTCGGTCAGGCAGTCGACGACCCGCGCGCCGGCCTCGGACGGTTCCGGCTTGCCGAGCGAAATCAATCCGGGATGTTGCGCAAAGAGCCGCCCCTGCAGCGAGGTGGTTCCGGTTTTCGCAAAGCCGATATGGACGACGACCGCACGTGAATTCATCTGGATGATGCCCGCCTCGGTGCGAAAAAGATTCCGCACGGCAACGGCTTCGCGTGCGAGATGAACTGGCGTGTAAAATCTCCGGCGCGATCGTTCGATGCGTCAATTCGAGCCGGAGTCGACGAGTGGAAAATAGCGCGACGATCCGGTAGTTCCAGTTAAAATGAAATAAATGTGCAATGCGCGCAGAGCATCATCCCAATTCTTGCGGATGACATATGTAATTTTACGTGGATGAAATCAAATCGATCGGGCTTCGCGCGTATGTTGAACGAAGAATTGGTTAATCGCGATGTCGCGCATTCGCACTTTAGCGTCTATTTCGCCAGCACTAAGTCGAACGTGCCGACGAGCGTACCGAGCGGAGCACCGGCCGCGGGTCGTAATTCGACAATCGCGCCGGCCTTGACGGCTTGCGCACGTATCCTGCGCAACACGAAGTCGCGTTCGTTCTGCGCCTCGCCCGCGACGTACATTTGCGTGACCAGTCGCGTGCGCCCCGGCGCCTGCACGGCAAAATGGATATGCGGCGTGCGGCCCGGATAGGCGACCGGTCGAATGGTACGGAACCGGTATCCGCCGTCGGCGCCGCTCACCGTGCGCCCGTAGCCCTGAAAAAACGGATCGCGACCGCCCGGATCGGCGCCGTCGTCGACATGGTGATAACGGCCGAGCGCGTCGCACTGCCAGATCTCGACGCGCGCGCCGGCAATGGCCGCGCCGCTTACGTCGAGCACGCGGCCTTGAATATGCGCGATCGTGCCGCGCGCTTGGCCCGGTTGGCCTTTGATCTGAACCAGATCGTCGTCGACATCGTCGGGAAACCGGCGCGGATAAAACGGTCCTTCGGTCTGCGCCGGGGTGGGTGTGAGCTGCGTTGCCGCCGCGGCGCCTCGGAACGTGATGCCGACGCTGGCGCAGAGCGCGGCGGCGCCGGCACCGAGCAACCAATGGCGACGGGTCAATTTAGATTTGAGGAGCATGTCTTTTCCCTTTCGAGCGCGGCTTATATCCGCACTTTGAGCCAGAATTGCGGCCGTCCGGGGAGTTTTGCTGGCCAACCACGGGTCCGCCCGCCATTGCCGCGACGGCCTTCCAAAGACTAGTATTTGTTTATGCAATCGCCCCCGCACGATCGCCCCGGCGCATTGCCCAGGGAAACTTCCTTCAGGAGAGCAATATGACCGTCGAATTCTCACGCCGCGATATGCTGCGCTTTGGTGCGCTGTCGGGCCTCGTCTCAATCGTCGGTATCGGGCCGATCCGTCAGGCGCTCGCCGAGGGACGTGATACGCTGACCATCGCCTATCCGGGCGACGTGCCGACCTGGGATCCGAACGCGCGCACACATTTTCTGGCGCATCCGCTGTTCCGCTGCGTGTTCGACCAGCCGCTGACGCTGACGCCGGATCTGAAAACCGCGCCCAGCGTGATCACAAAGTGGCAATGGCAGGACAACGGCACCTCGCTGCATCTCGATTTCCGCAGCGATGTGATGTGGCATACGGGCGAGCCGTTCACCGCCGAAGATTTCAAGTTTACCTATTTCGACCGGTTGAAGGCACAAGGCACCGTGCGGCTGGATATTGCCGGTGTGTGGCGCCTGATCAAGGAAATCGAGGTCGTCTCACCGACCAAGGCAATCATGCGATTTACGCAGCCGATGCCTTCGGCAATCGCGTGGCTCTCGTTCCTCGCCAATTTCCTGGTGCCGAAGGCATACATTACGAAGGTGGGCTACGAGGAGTTCGTCAAGAAGCCGATGGGCAGCGGGCCGTTCAAGATTGCCGAGTACACGCAGGGTGCGCGCATTGCGCTCGAAGCCAACGATAAATACTGGGGCGTCAAATCGCCGTTCAAGCGCGTGACATTCGAAATCGTCCGCGATGCGTCTGCGCGTGTGGCGGCGATCGAGGCGAAGCGTGTCGATATCGCGGCCGAAATTCCGGTGCGCGAAGCGGTACGCCTGTCGAAGGTGCCGGGGATTGCCTCGCGCATCGATCCGTCGGCCGACATTGTCATCATCCACATCATGAATTCCGGCCCGTTCACCGACGAGCGCGTGCGGCTCGCGGCGCATCATGCGATCAACAAGGAGGCGCTCTCGAAGGCGTTCTTCAACGGTGTCGCCAACCCGATTTCCGTGCCGGCCGCGGTAGGGACGCCCGGCTATCCCGCAAACTTCAAGTTCCAGTTTTCCGAAGCTAAGGCGATGGAACTTCTCAAGGCCGCCGGTTACAGCAAGGACAAGCCGGCCAAACTCAAGCTCTTCACTTTCAACGGCGTGTTTCCGTCGGACTTCGATATCGCGCGCGCGATCGAGCAGATGTGGCGCAAAGTCGGCATCCAGGCCGAGATCGAAACCATCGAATTCACCAAGTACCAGGAATTGCTGCGCGCCAAGCAACTGCCGGAAGCCACCATCTTCCGTTGGGGCAATTTCACCGGCGACCCGGAGCTCTATTCCGGCAATCTGCTCAATCCGCGCGCGCCGTTCTCGGCCTGGAAATCCGACGACATGGGCGCGCGCATTGGCCCGCTGATGACGGAAACCGACGAAGCCAAGCGCATCAAGGGGTACCAGGATGCGGCAGTCTACGCGATCAACAAGGGTTACAACATTCCCGTGCTTCAGGGCGTGCTGACGATCGCGCACCAGACCAGCGTCAAGTACAAGCCGCATAAGGCGGGCTGGATCCTGGCCAACGAAATGACAAAGGCCTGAACGAGCCTGGGTCAACCGCAAGCGGGCCGCGTCCGGCAGGATGTGGTCCGCTTTTTTTCGAGTGCGTACCTGAACCGGAGGAACGAGCATGGCGGCGCGGGAATTCCTGATCGGCTGCAACGGGCGCGGATGTCAGCAATCGTCGATCGAGCATCCGGTCAGTTTGGTCGAGCCGTCGATCGAAGAGCAGTTCCGTATGGTCAAGGAATCCGGCGCGTTCGATTATTTCGACCGATTGCCGCAGCCGGAACAGATGGCGGAGTACCAGCGCTGCATCGTCAAGTACGGGTTGCCGGTGCACACCTGCAGCTGGTTCTACATGCTCGGCAAGGAAGAGCCGCTGATCGAGCGGAACCTGCGCCTGTGCGCCGAAGTCGGCGCCAAGTGCCACAACGTGATGACGTTCACCCGGCACGCCGACGGCCATGTATTGACCGACCAGGAGATCGCCGATTCGTATTCGTGGATCTGGGAGCGGGGCGCCATGCTGGGCGTCGAGCCGAGCTTCGAGCTGCATGTCAACATGTGGACAGAGGATCCGCGGCGCGTCGAACCCGTGGCGCGCCTGGTGCGGGCCCGCGGCCTGCCGTTCAATTTCACGCTCGATTACAGCCACATCAACTTCAAGATCGAAAACCCGGAAGAGCAGGACATCTCCGGCATCCGCGAGGACGTGGCGGCCGGGCGAGTGGTCCTCGATCCGTTCCAGGCGGGCAACCTCGGCGACCTATGGCTCGATATGGGTATCGTGCGCTGGGTGCAGTTGCGCGCCGTAGCGCCGAACGGTCCCAAGAATCTATGGGCAAAGAACGACCAGGGCGAGTACGGGCGCGGCATTCAATACCCGTTCATCCAACCGAAACCCGGCGAATTTCATTCGCCGTGGTATGCCTACAAGCTCGAGCCGAGCAAGCAGGCGATCCGCAACGCGCTGCGCTATCACCTCACGCACCCGGACAGTCCGCTGCGCTACATGACGACGGAAATGATCAATCTGGTCGATTACGGCCTGGGCGCCAAATATTCGCTGTTCGAGCAGAACGTCGCCTGCGCGCGCTGGATCCGCGCCACCTGGGCCCAGATGAAGTCCATGCACGCGGCGGGAATTCCGCTGACCGTTTAGCGCCGGCGTCGCCACTTCTTTCCCCTTCTCCGATCGAGAGAGGGCCCGGGGCATGGCCGCTTTGCTCGAAGCGCTCAATTCCCTTCACCCGGCGCCGCCGCGCACCCCTTCGCATTGGGAGAAGCGTTTAGCGTTGACACCACTTCGTTAATAAGATAATTAACTATTTAGTTAATCATTATTGGGCGGTCATGGAACGGATTTTCGAAGCCCTCGCCTCGACGCCGCGCCGGAAGATTCTGGCCTATCTGTCGCAGACCGATCTGACGGCCGGCGAAATCGCCGAGCGGTTCGAGATGAGCAAGCCCGCGATCTCCAAACATCTGTCGATCCTGGAGAATGCCGGGCTGATTCGCGGCGAAAAGCAAGGGCAGTTCGTGCGCTACGCGCTGGTGCGCGAAAGCCTGGTCAACACGCTGAACGGTTTTGTGTCGTCGGTTTGTCCGGTCGCCGGCCCGCTCAAGAAGGAAAGCGCCAAGCTGCGCAAGAAGCGCGAGCACGGCGCCGGCTGAACAAGGACGAGATCGAGCGCGGAGGAGGGGGCATGGCGCGAATTACGGGTACCGAGCGGATTGTGGCCGATGCCGAAACGGATCCGGTCGCCGGACGCGTCGTCTGGGCGCCGGCAAAATCGATCTGGATCGGCACGATGACTTTGGGCGGCCTGGTCGGCGCGCCGCTGTTCTTTTCCTGGGATGCGTTGGCGCTGTTTTTCGGCCTGTGCGGCGTAACGCTATCGCTCGGCCATTCGGTCGGCATTCATCGCCGGCTCGTGCACAGCGCATTCGAATGCCCGCTATGGCTCGAATACGCCTTGGTCTATCTCGGCACCTTGGTCGGCATGGCCGGACCGATTGGCATGATCCGCATTCACGACATGCGCGATTGGGCGCAGCGTCAGCCGGCGTGCCACGAGCATACAAGGCACGATACCGGCCTGCTGCATGACTACTGGTGGCAGTTGCATTGCGAGTTGCGCCTGGATCGGCCCCCCGAGTTCCGGCTCGAAAAGCGGCTGCGCGACGACCGCGTTTACGTGTGGATGGAGCGTACGTGGCGCTGGCATCAACTGCCGCTGGCCGTGCTGTTCTACGTGCTCGGCGGCTGGAGTTGGGTGTTCTGGGGTGTCTGCGCGCGGGTCTCGATATGTGTCACCGGCCACTGGCTGGTCAGCCACTTCGCGCACAAGCGCGGCCCACAAAGCTGGATTGTCGCGGGGGCCGCGGTGCAGGGCTACAATCTGCGCATCGCCGGCTTCATCAGCATGGGCGAAAGTTGGCACAATAATCACCACGCTTTCCCAAGCTCGGCCAAGCTTGGCGTCTATCCGGGCCAGACCGATCCCGGCTGGTGGGTCGTCCGCATCTTCGAATTTCTCGGCTTGGTCTGGAGCGTCCAGACGCCGGAAACCCTGCCGCATCGCGCCAACGTGCAACGCGCCGAAAAACCCGATGACCGCGGATGCCCGTTGCGCGCCGGCTTTGGCCGCGTGTTCGGATCGCCGACACGCCGACCTGAAAGACTGCCACGCCTTCGCTTCGCCGTCTGATGCCAGGAGGGAGGGAACGATGTCGCTCGTTGCAGGGTCGGAACGCATCAAGGCCTCCGCCGCGACCGACCCGGTCGCGGGTCGCGTCGTCTGGGCGCCGGCAAAATCGATCTGGGTCAGCTCGATGATGGCGATCGGACTCATTGGCGCGCCATTGTTGTTCGCCTGGGACGCCTTCGCGCTGTTCCTCGGCACGTGCGCGATCACGCTGTGCTTCGGCCATTCGGTCGGCATGCACCGGCGCTTGATCCACAACAGCTTCGGCTGTCCGCTTTGGCTCGAATATCTCTGCGTCTATCTCGGCACTCTGGTTGGCATGGCCGGGCCGATCGGCATGATGCGCACGCATGACATGCGCGATTGGGCGCAGCGGCAAAGTGCCTGCCACGATTATTTCTGTCACCGCAAAGGCTTCTGGCACGACGCCTGGTGGCAGCTGCATTGCGAGTTGAAGCTCGCGCGCCCGCCCGCGTTCAAGCTCGAGCCACGGGTCGCACGCGACCGGGTCTACTACTGGATGGAGCGCACTTGGATGTTACAGCAGCTGCCGTGGGCCGCGCTGTTCGTTGCGCTCGGCGGCTGGAGCTGGATCGTCTGGGGCATCTGCGCGCGCGTTTCGGTTTGCGTGATCGGCCACTGGCTGGTCGGCCATTACGCGCACCGCAAAGGCCCACAAAGCTGGATCGTCGAGGGCGCCGTGGCGCAGGGCCATAACGTGCGCATCGCCGGCCTCATCAGCATGGGCGAAAGCTGGCACAACAATCACCACGCATTCCCGGGCTCGGCCAAGCTCGGCCTGTTCCCGGGCCAGGTCGATCCCGGGTGGTGGATGATCCGTGCGCTCGAATTTTTCGGTCTCGCCTGGTCGATCCGCACGCCCGAAACCATGCCGGCGCGCAAGGAACTGCGCCGCGCGTCGAAGCCGAACGACGGCGGCTGCCCGATCCTCGAAGGCATGCGGAAGCTGTTGGGTCTCGGCGTCCGCGGCGGCGCCGATCGAGGGCCCAAACTCGGCGGTCAACTCGCCAGCGCGCGCCACGGCCGGCTGGGATCCTCCGGCGGCACCGCTTCCAGCAATTGGCGCGTGTAGGGCGCTTGCGGATCGGCAAAGATCCTTTCGGTCTCGCCGGCTTCCACCACTTCGCCGCGATGCATCACCAGCACGCGGTCGCACAGATACCGTACCACCGACAGGTCGTGCGAGATGAACAGTAGCGCAATATCATGCCGTTCCCGAAGTTCGAACAGCAGGTTCAAGATATGCGCCTGCACCGACACGTCGAGCCCGGAGACGATCTCGTCGGCGACCAGCACCTTGGGCAGCGCCGCGAGCGCGCGCGCGATCGACACGCGTTGGCGTTGCCCGCCGGATAATTGCGACGGATAGCGATAGGCCAGCGCCGGGTCGAGCCCGGTCGAGACCATCAATTCCGCGAGCCGTTGGCGCATGGCCGGGGTTCGCAAATTCTCGCCCTTGGCCTCGGACGGCTGCAGGATCAGCCGTTCGACCGTCCGCCGCGGATTGAGCGATGAACGCGGATCCTGGAACACCATCTGCAGATTGGCGATGCGCAGCCGCCATGTGTCGACGTCGTGGCCGGCGAGATCCTGCCCTTCGACGCGGATCGTGCCGCTGGTCGGCCGCTCAAGACCCATCAGCAGGCGCGCAACCGTGGTCTTGCCGCTGCCGCTTTCGCCGACGATGCCGACGAACTCACCCGCGCGCACCGTGAAGTCCAAAGGCGCCACGGCACGCACGCTTGCGCCGCGTTTCCCGAACACACGGAACGGCGGCACGAACACCTTGCTCAGATTGCCGACTTCGACCAGCAAACGCCCGGCCGCCGGCGTCGGCGGCAGCGGCTGCATTGCGGTTTCGACCGCCCCTTGTTCGCAGATCGGCGAACACCGCACGCTGCGCCCGTCTGCCAGTGTGCGCGCGGGCTGGATATTGGCTTCGCACGCGCCGTCGCGCACCGGGCAGCGCGCCGCGAACCGGCAACCCGGCATGTCGGCGAACGCATTCAACCCGGGCATGAAATCGGGCAGCGCGGCCAGCCGACGGCGCGCACCTGCCAGCGGCGGATTGGCCAATTGGAGCGCCCGCGTATACGGATGATGAGGGGCGGCGAATACGTCTTTCGACTTGCCTTGTTCGACGATCTCGCCGGCGTACATGACGACGATGCGGTCGGCGATGTGCGCGCCCAGGCGCAGATCGTGGGTGATGAACAGGACTGATGTGCCATGTTCACGCTGCATGCGCCGCAGCAGCGCCACCACATGCGCCTGGGTGATCACGTCGAGCGCCGTGGTCGGTTCGTCGGCCACGACCAATCTGGGATTGCCGGAAAACGCCATGGCGATCAGCACGCGTTGGCACTGACCGCCCGACAATTGATGCGGATACCGGCGAAGTATGTCCGCCGGGTGCGGCAGGCGCACTTCGGACAGTTTTTCGATCGCGGTCTTGCGGCGGTCGCGCGCGGGCACGCCGAGGCGGCCCAGATGTTCGCCGAATTGCTCGCCGATGGTCAGAACCGGGTTGAGCGCAGAGAGCGGCTCCTGCGGGATAAAGCCGATCTCGCGGCCCAGCATGTCGCGCCGCGTTTTCGGGGCGAGCCGCAGCAGATCGCGTTCGCCGAAGCGCACGCCGCCGCGCGTCACTTTGAAGTTGCTCGGCAGCAAATCGGCGATCAGCCAGCCCAGCATGCTTTTGCCGGCGCCGGATTCGCCGACCACGCTGACCACCTGCCCGGGTTCGACGGCGAGCGATACGTCGCGCAGCACTTGCACCGCACGGCCGGCCACGTCCGTCGAAATATCGATGCCGTCGAGCGTCAGGAGGCTCACGCGGCCTCCGTCCGGCTCGTGCGCAGGCGCGGGTCAAGCGCGCGGCGCAGCCCGTCGCCCAGCAAGTTGAAACCCAGCACGGTGATCAGGATCGCCAGCACGGGAAGAAACAGTCCGAACGGCGCCTGGTTCAGGTCCGGCCGCGCATCCGCAATCATGACGCCCCAGGCGGAAACGTTTGCTTCGACCGACATGCCGACGAACGAAAGTATCGCCTCGACCACCACGGCGATGCCCATTTCGAGCGACAACATGGTCAACAGCAGCGGTACGATAGCCGGCAGCACTTCGCGCAGGATCGTCAGGCGGTGGGTAAACCCGGCCATGCGCGCCGAGGCGACGTAGTTCTGTTGCATGACGTTCAGCACATCGGCGCGGATCACGCGGCAGAAGCGTGTCCAATCGACGACGATGATCGCCAGTACCACGTTGTTGAGCCCGGCGCCGAACGCGACCATCAGGATCAGCGCCAATACGACGGGCGGAATCGCCTGCCACACGTCGACCGCGCGGCTGATCGTCCAATCGATCCAGCCGCCGAAATAGCCGCCGACCAGCGCCAGGATCGTGCCCAGCAGCGCCGCACCCGTGGCGGCCAGCACCGCGACATAGAGCGCCACGCGCGCGCCATAGAGGAGGCGCGACAGCCGGTCCCTCCCGAGCCCGTCGGTGCCCAGCAGATAATCCGGATTACCGCCTTCGACCCAGATCGGCGGCAGCAGCTGGTTGATCAAATCCTGGTCGAGCGGATCGTGCGGCGAGGCGAAGGTCGAGGCCAGCGCCATGAAAACGACGATGAGCGTCAAGACGGCGCCGGCGACGAAACGCGGCTCGTGCAGCAAGCGCCTGGCCCACACCGGCATCAGCGCACCCTGATCTTGGGGTTGAGCGCCACGTACGCCACGTCGACCACCAGATTGGCGCCTAGCACGACGACGCAATAGATGATCGAAGCGGCCTGGATGATCGGCAGATCGGTGTTGCGCACGGCATCGACCATCAAATTGCCCAGGCCCGGATAGGAGAAGATCACCTCGACCAGCAGCGTGCCGCCGAACACGAATCCGACCTGCACGCCGATTAGGCTGACGGTCGGGAGGCTCGCGTTCTTCAACGCATGGCGCACCAGGATGCGCCGTTCGTTCAGGCCGCGCAGGCGAGCGACCGTGACATAGCTTTCATGCATGACTTCGGTCAGGCTCGAGCGCAGGACGCGCATCAGCAGCGGGGCGAGCGCGAAGGCGATCGTCGTGGCCGGCAGAATCATGTGATACAGCGCATTGAAGAAACTGTCCCAGCGCCACGCCAGCAGCGTGTCGACGAGCAGGAAGCCGGTTTGCACCGGCACCGCCAAGGCCGGGTCGATGCGGCCGATGAAGGGGAACAGCGGCACCAGCACGCCGAAGAAGATAATCAGCAGTATTGCCCACAGAAATTCCGGCACCGCCATCAAGAGCGAAGTGCCGAATTCGAGTATCGGCCCCAGCGGCGTGCGCCGCATGCCGTACAGCAGCAGCCCGCCCGTCGTGCCGAGCGCCACGCCGGCCAGCATGCCGAGTAGCACCAGTTCGAGCGTCGCCGGCAGCGTATTGCCGATCAGCAACGCGACGCTTTGCCGGAAATGCAGCGACAGGCCGAGATTGCCGGTGAAGAAATTGCCGATCCAGATCAGGTATTGCTGCCAGATCGGCTTGTCGAAGCCGAACGTCGCGCGCAGCAGCGCGCGGTCTTCCTCGGTGGAGTTCGGCGGCAGCATGGCGCCGATCGGATCGACCTGCAGCACGCGGAAGATGACGAACACGACAAGCGACACCACCAGCACGATGGGGATCGCCGCGATCAGCCGGCGCAACAGAATCTGCAGGGCGACGATCAGCATCGGATTGACGGCTGCAAGCGAGGGGCCAGGCCGCGCGCGGAAGCGCACGACACGCAACGGCGCGACACAGGGGAGTGCACCAGGCGGCAGCGCACCGCGATCAGCCTAGCGAAGCGGCACGGCCGATACAATCGGCGGAGCGCTTGCGCCGCGTCGCCGTTTGGTCGGTGGAACGAAATATACCTACTCGGCCGCTTCGACCCCGACGCCGATCTGGCAGGCGACGCCGGTGCCGCCCAGGCCGCAATAGCCCATCGGGTTCTTCGCCAGATATTGCTGGTGGTAGTCTTCGGCGTAGAAGAAATCCGGCGCCTTGACGATTTCCGTGGTGATCGGGCCGAAGCCGGCTTGCATCAGCCGCTTCTCGTAGGCCCGCTTGGTCCGTTCCGCGGCTGCGCGCTGGACATCGTTGTAGACGTAGATGCCCGAGCGGTACTGCGTGCCGACATCGTTGCCCTGGCGCATGCCCTGGGTCGGATCGTGCGACTCCCAGAAAATTTTCAGTAATTCCTCGTACGGAACCTGTTTCGGATCGAACACCACCAGGACGACTTCGTTGTGTCCGGTTTGGCCGGAACAGACCTCTTCGTAGGTCGGGTTCGGCGTCAGTCCGGCGGCATACCCCACGGCCGTGCTGTACACGCCGGGCGTCTGCCAGAACTTGCGCTCGGCGCCCCAAAAGCAGCCCAGCCCGAACATCGCGGTTTCCAGCCCGGCCGGGAACGGCGGCTCGAGCCGGTTGCGGTTGACGAAATGCGCGGGGGGCACCCGCATCTTGGCTGCGCGGCCGGGCAATGCCTCGCCCGGCTTGGGCAATTCCAGCTTCTTCTTGGCGGAAAACCACATGACGCACCTCGGGGTCGTTGATCTGCCAATTATATAGGGCGATCGCGCCGTTCGACTACCCGTGTGCCGGGCGGCCGGCAGGGGCGGGCGCTTCATTTTCCCGTGAAGGACGCGGCTCAAGTGCGCTAAGTAATCCGGGCGGCCGGGCGGGGACAGCCGGCCGGGGAGGGACAGAATGCCCAGCGCCAGAACCGGCACATCCAAACGGCGAGGCTCGGCCGCGCAAGCGCGCGCCTTCGTCGACGACGGCGGACACAAATACGTCAAGGTCGCGGTCACCGACATCGACGGCATCTTGCGCGGCAAATATATCAACCGCAGCAAGTTCGACTCGGCGTTGGACGGCGGCTTCGGTTTCTGCGACGTGATCGTCGGCTGGGACAGCAACGATCAGCTTTACGACAACGTCAAATACACAGGCTGGCACACGGCCTATCCGGATGCGCCGGTGCGCATCCTGCCGGAAACCGCGCGGCGCATCCCATTCGAGAACGGCACGCCGTTCTTTCTGTGCGAACTGGACGGCAAGGCGGAAGCGATCTGCTCGCGCGGGGCCCTGCGCAAGGTGTTGGCCAAGGCCGAACGCATGGGCTACGGCGTCAAGGCCGCGTTCGAATACGAGTTCTTCGTGTTCGACGAAACGCCCGACAGCGTGCGCGCGAAGAACTACAAAGATCTGAAACCGATCACGCCCGGCTATTTCGGCTATTCGGTGCTGCGGAGTTCCGTTTGGAGCGATTTCTATCACGAATTGCTCGCCATGTGCGACGCGATGGATTTTCCGATCGAGGGGTTGCACACGGAAACCGGCCCCGGCGTGCTGGAAGCGGCGATCGCGGTCGATGAAGCGTTGCGCGCCGCCGACAAGGCCGTGCTGTTCAAGACCTTTACGAAAGTCATTGCGCAGCGCCGCAAACTGATGGCGACGTTCATGGCCAAATGGTCGAACGCCTGGCCGGGGCAGAGCGGCCATATTCATTTGTCGCTGCAGGACAAGAAGGGCGGCTCGATCTTCCACGATGCCAAGCACAAGCACGGTATGAGCAAGGAGATGCGCTGGTTCGTCGGCGGCCAGCAGAAGCTGATGCCGCAATTGCTGGCGCTGATATCGCCCACGGTTAATTCCTATTCGCGGCTGATTCCCGGCTATTGGGCGCCGACCGCGGCGTTCTGGGGCATCGAAAACCGCACCACCGCGCTGCGCGTGATTCCCGGTTCGGCGAAATCCCAACGTGTCGAGTACCGCATCGCAGCGGCTGACGCGAACCCGTACATCGCCCTCGCCGGTGCCTTGCTTTCGGGTCTGTGGGGCATCGAAAACAGGATTGAGCCCGATGCGCCGATCGAAGGTAACGCCTACGAAATGAAGCCGACCAAGGCACAAACGTTGCCGGCCACCCTGATCGATGCGGCGGAACGGCTGCGCGCGTGCCAACCCGCACGCGATATCCTCGGCGGCGAGTTCATCGAACACTACGCCGCCACCCGCGAATGGGAAGAACGCGAATTCCGCAAACACATCACGGACTGGGAAATGGCCCGCTATTTCGAGATTATTTGAGCCGCTGGTGCGGAGACGGGATCGCACCCCATCGAATGTCATCCTGGGCAAGCGCGGCAACACCGCGCGCGACCCCGGATCCAGGCGGCGGATCTCGCGGCGAGGTTGGACCCCGGCGCTTCGCTGCGCTACGGCCGGGGTGACAATTGGAATTCAAGAACAGACGTTGCAGTCATGCCCCCAATTCTAAAAACCATCTCCCCGGTCGACGGCACGGTGTTTGTCGAGCGGCCGTTGGCGAACGACAAGCGGATCGCTGAAGCCATCGATTTGGCCGACAAGGCGCAGGCCGTCTGGCGCGCGGTGCCGATAGCCGAGCGCGGTCAGCTAATATCGGCCGCGGTCGACGCCTTCGTGGCGAAAGGCGCCGATATCGCACGCGAGATCACCTGGCAGATGGGACGCCCGATCAAGTACGCGCCGGGCGAAGTGCGCGGCTTCGAGGAACGCGCGCGCTACATGATTTCGGTCGCCGAAGGCGCGCTGGCCGACGTCGATGTCGGTCCCAAGCAAGGCTTCCGCCGGTTCATCCGCAAGGTGCCGCTCGGCATCGTATTCGTCGTGGCACCCTGGAATTACCCGTACCTGACCGCGGTCAATGCGGTCATCCCTGCGCTGATGGCGGGCAACGCCGTCATCCTCAAGCATTCGCACCAGACGCCGCTGTGCGCCGAGCGATTTGCCGAGGCGTTCGCGGCCGCCGGCCTGCCGATAGGCGTGTTTCAGCATCTGCACGTCGATCACGACGCAACGGCACGGATCATCCGTGCGCCGGAAATCGATTTCGTCGCCTTCACCGGCTCGGTGCCGGGCGGCAAGGCGATCGAACAGGCCGCGGCCGGGCGCTTCATCGGTACGGGCCTGGAGTTGGGCGGCAAGGATCCGGCCTATGTGCGCGCCGATGCCAATATGGCGCATGCGGTCGAGAACTTGGTCGACGGTGTGTTCTTCAATTCCGGCCAATCCTGCTGCGGCATCGAGCGTATCTACGTCCACAAGAGTGTTTTCAAGGATTTCGTCGACGGCGCTGCAGCGCTGACCAAGCAATACGTGCTCGGCGATCCGACCGACGCCGCGACCACGCTCGGCCCCATGGTGCGCACGCAGGCGGCCGATTTCGTGCGCGAGCAGATCGCCGAGGCGGTCAAGCAGGGCGCCAAGCCGTTGATCGACGGCAAATTGTTCGCGCGCGACGCGTCCGGCACGCCGTATCTTGCGCCGCAAATCCTGATCAATGTCGATCATTCCATGCGCGTGATGACCGAAGAAAGCTTCGGGCCGGTCGTCGGCATCATGCCGGTCGAGTCGGACGAGGAAGCGATCCGCCTGATGAACGACAGCGCGTTCGGCCTCACCGCGGCGATCTGGACCGGCGACGAAGCGGCCGCAATCCGCATCGGCGACCGCATCGAGACCGGCACTTGGTTCATGAATAGGTGCGACTATCTCGATCCCGCGCTGGCCTGGACCGGCGTCAAGCAAAGCGGCCGCGGCTGCACCTTGTCCGCGTTGGGCTACGATTATGTGACGCGGCCGAAATCGTTTCACCTGCGCGTCGCTCTCTAACCGTCACGGAACTCTCATGGTCAGCGTGAATTGGAATTACCCGACCGCCGTTCGCTTCGGCCCCGGCCGCATCAAGGAACTTCCCGAGGCGTGCAAATCGCTCGGCGTCAAAAAGCCGTTCCTGGTCACCGATCCCGGCTTGGCCAAACTGCCGATGATCGCCTCGGCGCTGGCGGCGCTGAAAACCGCCGGCGTGCCGGCGACTTTGTTCGCCAGCATCAAGCCGAACCCGGTCGAGTCGAATATCGCCGACGGCCTCGCCGCCTATCGCGCGGGCAAGCATGACGGCGTCGTCGCGTTCGGCGGCGGCAGCGCGCTCGACGCCGGCAAGGCGATCGCGTTTATGGCCGGGCAGACGCGGCCGCTGTTCGATTTCGAGGATATCGGCGATTACTGGACGCGCGCCGACGAAGCGGGCATCGCGCCCAGCGTTGCGGTGCCGACCACCGCCGGCACCGGTTCCGAGGTCGGCCGTACGTCGGTCATCATCGACGAGACGCATCGCAAGAAACGGCTGATTTTCCACCCGAAGGTCCAGCCGCGGATCGTTATCGAGGATCCGGAACTGACGGTCGGCCTGCCGGCGCATATTACGGCGGCAACCGGCATGGACGCGCTGGCCCATTGCCTCGAGGCCTATTGCGTCGACTGGTACCACCCGATGGCGGACGGCATCGCGCTCGAAGGCATGCGCCTAGTACAGCATTATCTGCCGGTCGCGGTTCGGGAGCCGCAGAATATCGAAGCACGCGGTCACATGATGGTGGCGGCGACGATGGGTGCCACGGCGTTCCAGAAAGGCCTGGGCGCCGTGCATTCGCTATCGCATCCGTTGGGCGTGTTTTACGACCAGCACCATGGGCTGCTCAATTCGGTGATGATGCCCTACGTGCTGGCGTTTAACCGAAGCGCCATCGAAGCGAAGATGCTGCGTTTGGCGCGCTTTCTCGACCTCAAAACGCATTCCACCGACGGCGTCATCGCCTGGGTCCTGGAGCTGCGCCGCACCATCGGTCTCCCGCACACGCTGCGCGAGTTGAATATCGACGACAAGCGCATCGACGAAGTGGCGCGCGACGCCGTCGTCGATCCCACCGCGCCGACCAATCCGATCAAATTGACTCTTGAGGGCGCGCGGCAATTGATGCTGGATGCGCTGGCCGGGAACGTGCGGTAGGTGCACGGCAATTCTGCGGTACTCATGCTTCGACAGGCTCAGCATGAGGATTTCTATTTGGGCTCCTCACCCTGAGCCTGTCGAAGGGTGAGCCTGTCATCTCCTGTCACCCCGGCCGAAGCGCAGCGAAGAGCCGGGGTCCAGCGTTTCTGCCTTTGCTATGGACCCCGGATCGGCGCGCCGCAAGTGCGGCGCTGGTCCGGGGTGACCAGAAGTAATAGTTGAAGCTAAGCCGCTTCACACCGTCAGCACGATCTTGCCGATATGCTCGCTGCTTTCGATCCGCGCATGGGCGGCGGCGGCGTCTTCGAGCTTGTAGGTGCGGTCGATGACCGGCGCGATTTTCTTGGCTTCGAACAGCGGCCAGACCTTGTCCGCGAGCTGTGCGGCGACGGCACCCTTCTCCGCGATCGTGCGCGGGCGCAGTGTCGAGCCGGTGATGGTCAGGCGCCGGCGCAGCACGGTCGAGACATCGATCTCTGATTTGGGGCCGCCCAACAGTGCGATCAGGCATAACCGCCCTTCGATGGCGAGCGATTGGATGTTGCGCGGGAAGTAACTGCCGCCGAGCATGTCCAGAATCACATCGACGCCATCCTTGGTGGTTTCCTTGACCACCGCGGCGAAATCCTCGGTCTTATAGTTGATCGCGCGCTCAGCGCCGAGCTTGACGCATGCGGCGCACTTCTCGTCGCTGCCGGCCGTCGTCAGCACGCGCGCCCCCATCGCCTTGGCGAGCTGAATAGCCGTGGTGCCGATGCCCGACGAGCCGCCGTGGATCAAAATCGTCTCGCCGGACTTGAGCCGGCCGCGGTCGAACACGTACTGCCACACGGTGAAGAATGTTTCGGGAATCGCGGCAGCGTGGATCATGTCC
>JBFWYO010000012.1:0-67179 GCA_050186335.1 Alphaproteobacteria bacterium
ACGGGCCCACCAAGGCCACGCATCTGGGCGCCGAGACTCCGGCCATGCCGTGCCTCCTATGGTTGGCGCGTCCGCAACCGTCACCCCGCAACGGACTCGGCCGCGCTGGTCTCCTCCGCGCCGCCGCGTCGTCCGGCCTTACGAGGCCCGCGATCGCGCAGCGGTCGTTCGGTTCGTTATCGGTATGGTTTCAAGCGCGCGGGCGCGTGGCAAGGGGATTCGGCCCTTGACACGGCGAGCGTTAAGCGCGGAACCGCAGCGTTAAGTCAAGCCTTCCGGCCCGGGCGTTTGGTCCGTGATCTACTTCAGCCCGGCGCAAAACCGCTGAATGCGCGTGCACGCTTCCTTGAGCGCCTCGGTCGACGTCGCATACGAAATGCGGAAATGCGGCGCCAGGCCGAAGGCCGAGCCTTGGACCACGGCGACGCCTTCGGCTTCCAGCAACGCGGTGACGAAATCTTCGTCGGTCGCGATGGTTTTGCCGTTCGCCTTCTTGCCGAGCGTGCCGGCGCAGGACGGGTAGACGTAGAACGCACCCTCGGGAGTCGGGCAATGCAGGCCCGGCGCCTTGTTCAGCATGTCGACGACCAGGTCGCGGCGCTGCTTGAACACCGCGTTGTGCTTGGCGATGAAATCCTGCGGGCCGTTGAGCGCTTCGACCGACGCGGCCTGGCTGATCGACGACGGGTTCGACGTGCTCTGGCCCTGGATGACGTTCATCGCTTTAATAATATTCGCCGGGCCGCCGGCATAGCCGATACGCCAGCCGGTCATGCAATAGGCTTTCGATACGCCGTTCACCGTGAGCGTGCGGTCGTACAGCTTCGGCTCGATCTCCGCCGGCGTGCTGAACTTGAAATCGTCATAGACGAGATGCTCGTACATATCGTCGGTCATCACGTAGACGTGCGGATGGCGCAGCAGCACGTCGCAGATCGCGCGCAGTTCGGCGCGCGTGTACGCCGCCCCGGTGGGATTCGACGGGCTGTTGAGCATGACCCACTTGGTCTTCGGCGTGATCGCGCGTTCGAGATCCTCCGGCAGCAGCTTGAAGCCGTTGTTCTGCGGGCACGGGATGCACACCGGCGTGCCTTCCGCAAGTTCGACCATCTCGGGATAGGAAACCCAGTACGGCGCCGGGATGATCACCTCATCGCCGGCGTCGAGCGTCGCCATCAGCGCGTTGTACAGCACCTGCTTGCCGCCGGTGCCGACGATGACCTGCTCTTGCTTGTAGTCGAGCCCGTTCTCGCGCTTGAATTTCTTGATGATGGCGTTCTTCAGGGCCGGCGTGCCGCTGACGTCGGTGTATTTGGTATCGCCGGCCTGGATCGCCTTGATCGCGGCCTGTTTTATATTTTCCGGCGTGTCGAAATCCGGCTCGCCGGCGCTCAGGCTGATGATGTCGCGCCCGGCCGCCTTGAGCTCGCGCGCCTTCTGCGTCATCGCCATGGTGGCGGACGGTTTGATGCGGGCGAGACGCGAGGCCAGGAGCGACATTGTGGTTCCCAAGGTTCGAGGATGGCGAAGCGGCGCAAAATAGCGGGGTGCCAACCGCTTCGCAATGGAGCTGCCGGACGAATCTGCACGTGAAACGGTCCGCACACAATCGGTGCGCATCTTGATACCAAGCTGCGCCGGGGCCGCCCGCTCAGAACGAATATTGCTCGACCAGCAGGCGCACGGCGCCCCCGTGCCGGGCCTTGTCCCGGTCCGCCAGGGTCAGGGATTTCGGCCCGAGCGGCATAGCAGGCGCGGTATCGACCTGGCCTTGCGCGTCGATGCGGTGAACGACGAAGCGCGCCGGTTGCGGCGCCGGCGCGTGAGCCGTGGCGGCAATGATAAGCGCGCCGCCGATACAGCGCGCGCGGAATGCGCCGGGGCGCTCGGCGCTGTCCGGAATCTCCGCCGCGGCGCGGGGCGGCGACAACGCTTCATGCGGGTTCATCCCAGAATCGAAGTGACTATGGCGCCGCGGTACACGGGAGATCGCGGGGATAATTCCGATGGTCCGCAGCTTGGCGCCCTAGGGCCCATACAATAGACCCGGACGGCGGGCCGATAAATACGTCGCGCGAGGGCGCTGCGAAGGTCATCGTCGGGCCATGCCGATCAGGCAAAAATGCCACACAATCTGCGGCTTTCGTGCACTACTACGCTCCCCATTTTCGCCATGATTTTTCATGCGATCGCCCCATTCCGAGACGATTCCCGCCACATCCTCGGGGCTTAATGCCAACGTTCGTTCACAGCGGAGCCACATCGCGGTCGCCCCAACCGCCGGCTCCCGATCCCCAAGTACGTGAACGAGCCTCGATGGGCGCGGACGTGACCCCCTCCCGTCCCGCCCACAAACAACGGCCGCGGGGTCCCCCCCGATCCCGCGGCCGTTCTTTTTTTCCGAGGGCGGCAGATGCAAGGCAAATCGTCCGCTTCATGCGCGCGCCCGTTCCCACTTCGTCCGTCGACCGTAAGACCAGCGCCGAGCATGAACCGCGCCGGTTTCCCTGGGCGCGATCGCCCTTATTCTGGCTCGTGGTGCTGGCGTCGGCCGGCGTGGTGACGGTAACCGCGCTGTCGGCCCGCGCGCTCGGCACGCATACCGGGCGCCACGCCTATCCGCATGTGCTGGCCGAGACCGACGGCGGCAATCACGCGCTGGCCGGCGCGACCGGAACCTCGGGTACGCTCGCCCTGCTGCCGCTGCACGATATCGAACGGCACTTCTCCGCGCTGGTGGGTTTTGCCGGCGTGCTGGGTGTACCGGTGGCCGTGCCGCTGATGGCAATCGGCGTCGCGGCACTGGCGGTCGCCGTGCATTTCTTCCAACGCCCGCGCCCGCAGGCACCGATCGAGCCGCGCGAGATCTCGTTGACCTCGCGGCGCCGGCGCGCACGCCGAGGCTGATCGGAACCGCATCGCTCGGGCGGCGAGCTCGTATTTCGGCGCGGGAATTCAGGTCCCAGCACCCGCAACCGGAACCGCGAGTTCATCCACACAACCGTCCGCGATCGAAGGAGGCCCCCATGCGGGGCCTCCGGCGTTTCGGGCGGCAAACCGAGGCGCGCGGCGCGGTCGCGCATTGGCGAATCCCGGTCGCCGCCCTATATTTCCGCGATGGTCGCCCAACCCGTTCTCGAACCGCCGCTCAAGGCCGAGGCGCTGCGCCGCGTGCGTGGGCCGCTCGGCCATAAGCTCGAAGTGGTATCGGACTACAAGCCCGCCGGCGACCAGCCGACGGCGATCGCCGCGTTGTCCGAGGGCGTCAAGCGGGGCGAGCACGACCAGGTGCTGCTCGGCGTGACCGGCTCGGGCAAGACCTTCACCATGGCCCACGTGATCGCCAACACCCAGCGCCCGGCGCTGATCCTGGCGCCGAATAAGACGCTCGCCGCGCAACTGTACGGCGAAATGAAGAGCTTCTTCCCGAACAACGCGGTCGAGTATTTCGTCTCGTACTACGATTACTACACGCCGGAAGCCTACGTGCCGCGCACCGACACGTATATCGAGAAGGAATCCCAGATCAACGAGCAGATCGACCGCATGCGCCATTCGGCGACGCGCGCGCTGCTCGAACGCGACGATGTGATCATCGTGGCCTCGGTGTCGTGCATCTACGGCATCGGCTCGATGGAAGCCTATTCGCAGATGATCGTGGATTTGCAGACCGGCCAGAAGATCAACCGCAGCGATCTGATCAAGCGTTTCGTCGAACTGCAGTACCAGCGCAACGACGCGGATTTTCACAGAGGCACGTTCCGTTCGCGCGGCGACACCGTCGATCTGTTTCCGGCGCATTTGGAAGACCGCGCATGGCGGCTGTCCATGTTCGGCGACGAGATCGAGCAGATCGTCGAGTTCGATCCGCTGACCGGCGAGCAGATGGCCAAGCTCGACCAGGTGACCGTGTTCGCCAACAGCCACTACATCACGCCGCGGCCGACCCTGCAGCAGGCGATCAAGCACATCAAAACGGAATTGAAGCAGCGCCTGGAGGAGTTCCACGGCCAGGGCAAGCTGCTGGAGGCGCAGCGGCTCGAGCAGCGCACCATGTACGACCTGGAGATGCTCGAGGCGGTCGGCGTATGCAGCGGCATCGAAAACTATTCGCGCTATCTGACCGGCCGCAAGCCGGGCGAGCCGCCGCCGACGCTGTTCGAGTACCTCCCCAAGCATGCGCTGGTGTTCGTCGACGAAAGCCACATCACCGTGCCGCAGCTCCACGGCATGTTCAAAGGCGACTTCCAGCGTAAGTCCACCCTGGCCGAATTCGGCTTCCGCCTGCCGTCCTGCGTCGACAACCGCCCTCTCAAGTTCGAGGAATGGGACGCGATGCGGCCGCAAACCACCTTCGTCTCGGCCACGCCCGGCCAGTGGGAGCTGCAGCGCACCCATGGCGTGTACGCCGACCAGGTGATCCGCCCGACCGGCCTGATCGACCCGGTGGTCGAGGTGCGCCCGGTCGAGAAGCAGGTCGACGATTTGCTGGCCGAAGCCAAGGAGCGCGCGCGGCGCAAGGAGCGCGTGCTGGTCACGACGCTGACCAAGCGCATGGCCGAAGACCTGACCGAATACATGCACGAAGTCGGATTGAAAGTGCGTTATCTGCACTCGGACGTCGAAACGCTCGAGCGCATCGAGATCATCCGCGACCTGCGCCTGGGCGTGTTCGATGTCCTGGTCGGCATCAACCTACTGCGCGAAGGCCTGGATATTCCGGAAGTCTCGCTGGTGGCGATTCTGGACGCCGACAAGGAAGGCTATCTGCGCTCGCGCACCTCGTTGATCCAAACCATCGGCCGCGCCGCGCGCAACGTCGACGGCAAGGCGATCCTCTATGCCGACGTGATGACCAAATCGATGACCGAGGCGATCGCCGAAACCAACCGCCGGCGCGAGAAGCAGCAGTGCTACAACGCCGAGTACGGCATCACGCCCGAATCGATCAAGAAGGGCATTTCCGACATTCTGCAGAGCGTCTACGAGCGCGACCGCGTGACCGTCGAGACCGGCGACGAAGCCAAGCCGCACATGCTCGGCCACAATCTCAAGAGCTACATCGCCGAACTCGAGACGCGGATGAAGCAGCACGCGGCCAATCTGGAATTCGAGGACGCCGCCCGGCTGCGCGACGAAATCCGCTACCTGGAACAGCAGGATCTGGGCGTGCCGCCGCAGGTCGATCTGGGCCGGCGTACCCAGCGCGCGAAATCGCTATTGGAATCCCCGGGCTCGCCCGGCAAGCCGCCGCGCGGCAACCGCAAGACGCACAGGCGGTAGGCGCGCGAGCCGCAATCCCCTCAAATTACGTCACCCCGGACAAGCGCCGCTTAGCGCGCCAATCCAGGGTCCAGGGATGCTCAACGCGGATAGACCCTGGATCCCGGCTCTTCGCTGCGCTACGGCCGGGATGACACTCAAAATCTACGCCGTGGCGACGTATTCCTTAATGATCTCGACCTCTTCCTCGGCTTCGCGCAGGCGGAGCTTGACCACGTCGCCGATCGAGATGATGCCGGCCAGCCGGTTGTCGTCGATCACCGGCAGGTGGCGGATGCGCTTGCCGGTCATCGCGCTCATGATGTCCTTAATCGGGTCGACCGATTTGCAGTGCACCACGTCGCGCGTCATGTAGTCGCCGACCGCGCGCTCCAGGCACGCGGCGCCCGCGCGGGCCAGCGCCGCGACGATATCGCGTTCGGACAGGATGCCCTTGATGGCGCCGGCCTCGTCGCGCACCAGGAGCGCGCCGATATGCTCGCGCGACATGATTGCGGCGGCCTCGGCAATGCTGACCGAGGGGCGCGTCGACGCGACGTACGTGCCTTTCTGCTTCAAGATATCGGAGACGATCATGGCGTTTCCCTCCTGTGTCGGGCGGGCGCCGCAACGGCGCATCGACCGTGGAATTACAACACCGAACCGGGCCGGAAGTTTCGCCCGATTCCCGGGCTATTTCGGCACCGCAGCAAAATGTACCGCGGATGAATGTAACACTTTGCGTTTAACGAACGTTTACGATTCGCGCGCAGGAGACCCTTGTGCTTTGCATTTCGTTGCGCCAGCATTTCCGTTGGCGCGGTCGCACCCGCGCCGGGTGAGGGACGGGCGTGCCGCGACACTTGCCATGCTATCCGAACGTCGTCGTCAGAACGAGCGCGGCATGCATGTAACAGGGAACGGTGCTTTAATGGCTTCAGGAGTGGTGAAGTGGTTCAATGCCACCAAAGGCTTCGGCTTCATCAAGCCGGACGATGGCGGCAAGGACGTGTTCGTGCATATTACGGCGGTTCAGCGCGCCGGCTTGGGTACGCTCACGGAAGGCCAACGCCTTAACTACAATATCGTCGACGACCGCAAGGGCCAGAAGGCGGAAGACCTGCAACGCGTCGACTAACGGCGGCGCAGGCGAAAAGTTTGAATCCGCGTGCGCCGCAACAAGGCGCCCCCATCGGCCGCGTGCCCGGAATCGGGACACCTTGTGGCGGGCGTTTATTTGCATCTACAAGATCGTGTGCGGGACAACGGTTGGCAAAGCGGTCACGAATGCCCACATGAGTGCGCAGCCGGTCGGAGATTGCCGACCCCGGCACTCTTTCACGTCAGACCCGAGGACCCCATGGCGGACGACACCAAGCAGGCCAAAGTGACCAAATCTCCGGCGGAATGGCGCAAGCAATTGACGCCGATGCAATACAAGGTCACGCGCGAACATGGCACCGAGCGCGCCTTCTCCGGCGAATACTGGGACACCAAGGATAAGGGCGTTTATGTCTGCGTGTGCTGCGGCCAACCCTTGTTCGCATCCGATACCAAGTTCGATTCCGGCACCGGCTGGCCGAGTTTCTGGGCGCCGGTCAACGACGACGCGGTGGCCACGAAGTCCGACCGCAGCCTGTTCATGACCCGCACCGAAGTGCTGTGCAGCCAGTGCGATGCGCACCTCGGCCATGTGTTTCCCGACGGGCCGGCGCCGACCGGCCAGCGCTACTGCATGAATTCCGCGTCGTTGAAGCTGAAACCGGCAAAGACCGACTAGGCGGTCGGCGCACGGTACTCGGCGATCATGCGCGACAGGTCGCCGGTCGGCAGTTCGAATGCACGCAACACCGATTGCGCCAGATGCAGCCCGGAGGCGACGGCGTCCGGTACGGCCGCGATGGCGCCCGCCTTCATCACCTCTTCGGCATGCTTGGTGTCGCGCACGCGCGCGACGATTTTCAGATCCGGCAGCCGGTTGTGCACCATCTGGACCAGACGCAGCATCGATTCCGGATGTGACTTGGTGGTGACCACCAGCGCGCGGGCGCGATCGATGCCGACGCCCCACAGCAGTTCGGGCCGCGAGACGTCGCCGTAGAAGATCGGCCGGCCCTGTTCCTTGGCTTCGGCCACGCGCTGCGGATTGAGATCGAGCGCGACATAGGGAATCCGGTGCTGTTCCAGGCTGCGCGCCAAAATACGCCCATAGCGGCCGTAGCCGGCGATGATCACATGGTCCTGCAGGTCGATGTTCTCGCTTTCGAGTGCGGCGAGGCCGATCGCCACCGAGCGCTGCAGCCGCGCTTCGAACCACTTGCCGATCGGCCCGGCGATCGGCGTGCTCATCATCGAGACGGCGACGATGATGAAGCAGACCTGCGCGACCTGTTCCGGAATGACGCCGGCAACCTTGGCCAGCGTGACCAGCACGAAGGCGAACTCGCCGGCGTGCGCCATGAGCAGCCCGACCCGCACGGCAACCGCCGGCGGACGTTTGATCAAGTAGCACAGCCCGGCAATGATCGAAGCCTTGATCAGGACCAGCGCGACCACGCCGGCCAACACCTGCCACCAATATTGCATGGCGAATTTGAGATCGATGCCGAGGCCGATGGTGATGAAGAACAGCCCGAGCAGCAGGCCCTGGAACGGCTTGATGTCGACCTCGATCTGGTGCCGGAATTCGGTTTCCGCCAGCAGCAGGCCGGCCAGGAACGCGCCGAGCGTGAGCGACAGCTTCACCTCGTAGGTTGCCCAGGCGGTGCCGAGGATGACCAGCAGCGTAATGGCGACGAAAATCTCCGGGCTGTGCAGGCTGGCCACCTGGCGCAGCAGCGGCTGCAGCAGCAACCGGCCGGCGATGACGATGGCGGCCAAGGCGCCGGCGACCTTCAACAGCGTGATGCCGACATCGGACCAGTCGGCGGTCATTTCGCCGCCGAGCAGCGGCACCAGGGCGATCAGCGGCACCGCGGCAAGGTCCTGCAGCAGCAGGATCGAGAACGACGTTCGGCCGAGGCGGCTGGCCAGTTCGCCGCGGTCGGTCAAGGTCTGCAGCACGATCGGCGTCGACGACATGGCCAGGCTGATGCCGATCACCGCGGCCGCCGGCACCGACGCGCCGAGCAGCAAGGCAATGCCGCCGATCGCGAGGCCACACAGCAGGACCTGCGCGGTGCCCAGCCCGAACACCTCGCCGCGCATGGCGGCGAGCCGCTTGAACGAGAGTTCCAGGCCGATCGAAAACAGCAGAAACACCACGCCGAGCTCGGCCAGCGCGTGCATGCCCTTTTCGTCTTTGATGAGCTCGAAACCGTGCGGGCCGATCAGGATTCCGGCCGCGAGGTAGCCGAGGATCGGCCCCGCTTTAATGCGCTGGAACACGAACACCAGAACGATGCCGGCAATCAGCAGTGTGATGACGTCGCGCAGCGCGCCTTGTTCCATTCACCCCTCGACCCGGGGACGCAACGGATTCACGCCGGATTTGCGGCCGAATCTGCCCTGGCTTGGTAGCCGATTTGAACCTTCGATAAAAGGGAAAAGCGGCGGACTTGCGGCGGTTGGGCGCTTGAGACATGCTGCCCGCCGCCGCCCTCCTATCTCGCCAACGCATGACCGATCAGATTGCATCAATGCCGCGCGCCGCACTGGTGACCGGCGCCGCTCGGCGCATCGGACGCGCGATTGCGCTTGCCCTGGCGCGCGACGGGTGGGCGGTGGCGGTGCATTACCGGTCGGGCCGCGACGAGGCCGAGGCGCTGGTTGCGGAACTCGCCGCGCTCGGGCGGACCGCGGTCGCGCTGACGGCCGATTTAGCCGACGAAACGGCGACCACCGGCCTGGTCGCGCTGGCCCAGCAAAGGCTCGGCCCGCTCGGCCTGTTGGTCAACAATGCGTCAATGTTCGAGCCGGACGGCGCGCTGGATCACGCGAGCGCCGGTTGGGACGCGCACATGGCGGCGAATTTGCGGGCGCCGGTCGTACTCACGCAGCAGTTCGCGCGTGCCCTGCCCGCGCGCGCCGAGGGCTGCGCGATCAACATTCTCGATCAGCGGGTGTGGAATTTGACGCCGCACTTTTTCAGCTACACGATCAGCAAGGCCGCGTTGTGGACCGCGACGCAAACCATGGCATTGGCGCTGGCGCCGCGCATCCGCGTCAATGCGATCGGACCCGGCCCCGTACTGCCCAGCCCACGGCAGAGTCAGGCCCAGTTCGATGCCCAGTGCCGCGAACAGCCGTTGCAACGCGGTGCCACGCCCGAAGATATCGCCGACGCGGTATTATATTTAACGCGCGCGCGCGCGATGACCGGCCAGATGCTCGCGCTCGACGGCGGCCAGCACCTGAACTGGGCACCTGGCGCTGGCCGCACCGTCGCCGACGAGTGAACCGATGGAAATGCGATCGTGAACGAGTCACCTGCTAGCAATCTGGGCGCCGCGACCGCCGAAGCCGAACTGGCCGGCCTGCGCCGCGTCTTCGTGCGCGATCTCGTCCTGCCGTGCCGCATCGGCGTATACCGGCACGAGAAAGACGCCCCGCAGCGCGTGCGCATCAATGTCGACCTGTATGTGGTCGACGGCGGCGGACCGAAACACGACCGGCTGGACGAGGTGGTGTCGTACGAGGATATCGTCGTCGGCATCCGGCACCTGGTGCAGGAACGGCACATCAACCTGGTCGAAACCATGGCAGAACGGCTGGCGACCTTGTGCCTGCGCGACGCCCGCGTGCGCGTCGCGCGGATTCGCGCGGAAAAGCTCGACGTTTTTCCGGACGCCGACAGCGTGGGCGTGGAAATCCAGAGAATCAGCCGGCTTCCGCGCCCGCAAATCAGCCCTTAACAGGCAAATTTTGCACAAGCCGAACTCGCCGGTCCGGCACGGGCGTGTGGCTTGAAAGCAGGCAGCATGTGACAAAATTATGTCGCAATTGCCGGGAGTTTTCGTCGCGAAAACAGCAGTTTAGTTTTTTTGCCGAAAACTTGGGCAATGAGTATGGAGGCAAGGGGACGCTTGGTTTGCGGCCCCGGATCGGGCCGTTCTCAACAGACTTATCCACCGGAGTCGTGGATAGACCGCATCCTCTGCAATCGGGCCTTTTCCCGGGCCGGCAAATCGCTCATTTCAAGTCGCCGCAACGACGAGTACCGCACGCCGCAATGGACCAGGACGACACCGCACCACCGACCGACCAGCCCGCCGACGCGCGCCAGCGCGGCCGCTCGCTCGCCGCCGGGCTGGCGTTCCTGAACGACGAGCTGAGAAGGCTGCCCTCGGCGCCCGGCGTGTACCGGATGGTCAACCGTGCCGGCGACGCGCTTTACGTCGGCAAAGCGAAAAACCTCAAGAAGCGCGTGGCGGCGTACACCAAGCTCGACCGCCTGCCCGAGCGCCTGCGCCGCATGGTCGCCGAGACCGTGCAGTTCGAAGTGGTCAAGTGCCATACCGAAGTCGAGGCATTGCTGCTCGAAGCGAATCTCATAAAAAAACTCAAGCCGCGCTACAACGTGCTGCTGCGCGACGACAAATCGTTTCCGCACATCGTCATCACCGCACAGGCCGGCACGGAAGGCCCACACGCCTGGGCGCGGCTGATGAAGTATCGCGGCCAGCGCGGCGGCGCCGACGAATATTTCGGCCCGTTCGCGTCGGCCGGTGCGGTCAACCGCACGCTCGGCGCGCTGCAGCGCGCGTTCCTGCTGCGCACCTGTTCCGACACCGTATTCGCGACGCGCGCGCGACCGTGTCTGCTGTATCAGATCAAGAAATGCTCGGGCCCGTGCGTCGGCCGGATCGCGCCCGCCGACTACGCAACACTGGTGCAGCAGGCGAAAGATTTCCTGCATGGCCGCAACAACGAAATCCAGCGCGACCTGGCGCGCCGCATGGAGGCGGCGAGCGACGCGCAGGAATTCGAACAGGCGGCGTTTTTCCGCGACCGCATCCAGGCGCTGACGCAGATTCAGGCGCGCCAGGACATCAACATGCACGGGATCGAGGACGCCGACGTGATCGCCGCGCACCGCGAGGGCGACGTGACGTGCATCCAGATATTTTTCTACCGGGGCGGCCGCAACTACGGCAACCGCGCTTACTACCCTCGCCACGACAAGCAGGAGGACGTCGATACCGTGCTGTCCGCGTTTCTCGGCCAGTTCTATGCCGACAAGCCGCCGGCGCGGCTGATCCTGATCGCGCCGGACGTGCCGGAGCGCGCCCTGATCCAGGCCGCGCTGACCGAGAAGGCCGGGCACAAGGTGGAGATCGCGGTGCCGCAGCGCGGCGAACGCAAGAAGTTGACCGATCATACGCTGGCCAACGCCAAGGACGCGCTGGCGCGGCACTTGGCCGAAAGCAGCTCGCAGCTGCGCTTGTTGGACGGCGTGGCGCAAGCGTTCGGGCTGGAGGCGCCGCCGGAGCGCATCGAGGTATACGACAACAGCCATGTCTCCGGCACGCACGCGGTCGGCGCCATGATCGTGGCCGGGCCGCAGGGTTTCATCAAGAACGCGTACCGCAAGTTCAATATGCGCGGCGATGAAGACGCGGCGCCCGCGCCGGTCACCGGCGGCGACGATTACGCGATGATGCGCGAAATGCTCGGACGGCGGTTCGGCCGTGCGCTGCGCGAGGATCCCGAGCGCGCCCGCGGTACCTGGCCGGACCTCGTCATCATCGACGGCGGCCCCGGGCAACTCTCCTCGGCGCTCGCGGTGTTCGCCGATCTCGGCATCGAGGATGTCGCCATCGTCGCAATGGCGAAAGGGCCCGATCGCAACGCCGGCCGAGAGGTCTTTCACCTGCGCGACGGCGGTACGCACAGTTTCGACCGCAACGATCCGGTGCTGTATTTCCTGCAGCGCCTGCGCGACGAGGCGCACCGGTTCGCCATCGGCGCGCACCGTACCAGGCGCGGCAACGCGCTGGTGCAGTCGGCGCTGGACGAGGTGCCCGGCATTGGCGCCAAGCGCAAGCGCGCCCTGCTGTTGCACTTCGGTTCGGCCCGCGGCGTCGCTGCGGCGGGGTTGGCCGATCTCGAGAAAGTGCCGGGCATCTCCGGCGCTTTCGCCAAAAAAATCTATGATTATTTCCACGACGGCCGGTAGACTCGGCGGCGTGCCGCAGTTCACCGGTCGGGGCTTTGCTGATGTCCTGCGGCAGCCCATATAAGCCGCATCGAACCAAGGTCCTGCGCCGATCATGCTCGCCACCTTGCCGAACGTGCTGACGCTGTCGCGGGTGCTGCTGGTGCCGGTGCTGGTGGCCGCGTTTTTCCTGCCGCGGCCGTTGGCCAACTGGCTCAGCCTGGCGATCTTCGTGATCGCCTCGGCAACCGACTACCTGGACGGCTACGTGGCGCGCAAACGCAACCAGGCCAGCGATTTCGGCGCCTTCCTCGATCCGGTGGCCGACAAATTGCTGGTCGCGACCGCTTTGTTCATGCTTGCGGCCAGCGGGCAAATGTCCATTGCCACGGTGATCGCGGCGCTGCTGATCCTGGCGCGCGAATTCCTGGTTTCCGGCCTGCGTGAATTCCTGGCGGCGCGGCACCGGCTGATGCCGGTCAGCCAATTGGCCAAATGGAAAACCGCCGTGCAAATGATCGCCATCGGCTTTCTGCTGGCCGGCGATGCGGCGAACGCCCTGCTGCCGGCCAAGCTAATCGGCGAAATCGCGCTTTGGGTTGCGGCCCTGCTGACGATCGTGACTGGCGTCGATTACGTCAAGGGCAGCTGGCCTTATCTGACGGAACAAGGCGCGGCCGCCCGGCACGGCGACGACGTGACGGCAGGTGACGATGCGGCCTCTGTCGCCGATATCGATTCGGCCGAACGCCGGCACCCGCTATGAAAATCTTCGGGCTCGCCGGCTGGAGCGGCAGCGGCAAGACGACATTGCTGGTGCAGTTGCTGCCGGCGTTGGTGGCGCACGGCTTGCGGGTATCGACGCTGAAGCACGCGCATCATGCGTTCGACGTCGACCAGCCGGGCAAGGACAGCTACGCGCATCGCGCGGCGGGTGCCACTGAAGTCATGGTCGCCTCGGCCCATCGGTGGGCGCTGATGCACGAACTGCGCGGCGCGGCCGAGCCGAGCGTGGCGGATCTGATCGCGCACATGACCGGCGTGGATTTGTTGTTGATCGAAGGTTTCAAGAATCATGCGCACGACAGGCTGGAAGTCTATCGTCGCGGCTTAGGCAAGCCGCTGCTGTGCATCGACGATCCGCGCATCGTCGCGGTGGCGAGCGACGGGCCAGTGCCCGAAACGCGGGCGAAGGTGCTCGACTTGGCGCGCACCGGCGAAATTGCCGCGTTCATCCTGAGTCACTGCGGGTTGACGCCGCGGGCGACCGGTGTGGGCCGCTGACATGGCTGCGCCGAACGATTGCCACTTCCCCTTCGACGGCTTGCCGGAACGGTTGACAGAAATGACGCACGGGTCGACGGTCGTATTCCTGCCGTTCGGCGGCGTCCGACCGAGCGGCGCCGCCAAGATGAGGCAAATGCGCGCATGAAGGTCCTGTATTTCGCCTGGCTCAAGCAGAAAACCGGCATCGGCGAGGAAACCGTCGCAGCACCGCCGGGCGTGCGTACGGTCGGCGACCTGATCGACCATTTGCGCGCACGCGACGCGGGGCACGCGGCGGCCCTGGCGGACCTGAAGCTGGTGCGCGTGGCGGTCAACCAGGAATTCGCCGAGCTCGACACGCCGGTCGGCGCCAACGACGAGATCGCCTTCTTTCCGCCGGTGACGGGCGGCTAGACCGAGCGCTTATTTCGCGACTTTGGTCCAGCCTTTGTTCCGCATGCACTCTTCGTCGACCGCGGTCTGCGTGGTCTTGCCCCGCTCCTTCGGCTCGGACGTGCCGAGCTTGATGAAGGCGCTGTTCGGCTCCTGGCGCGAGCACCAAAACAACGCGCTGCGCAGCTGCTGTTCGTCGGAATCCGCTTTTTCCCAAGTGGCCTGCGAGGCGGCGCAGGCGGCCAACGTGAGCGCTAAGGCGGGAATCAAGAAAAGGGGACGGGTGCGCATGGCGGGGAATCATATCCTCGTGTTCGGGGAGCGGAAAAATGCGCCGCCGGCCGGGATTCGTCAATGCACAAGCCCCTCCCCGGCCCGGCTCGGAAAGCCTATGTTTGACGTCAGGACGGTGACCCATGATTCGCGTGCAACGCGAGGATTTCGACCCCGGCCGGGAACTGGCGGCGCTGACCGCGGGCCGTATCGACATCGGCGGCACGGTGAGCTTCGTCGGCCTGGTGCGCGAGATGACCGGCACGGACAGCGCGGGTGCGATCCGCGCCATGACGCTCGAGCATTATCCGGGCATGACCGAAAAAATGCTCGGCGCGATCGAGGACGAGGCGCGCCGGCGATGGCCCCTCGCGGACTCGCTGATTGTGCATCGTTACGGGCACTTGCGGCCGGGCGACCGCATCGTCCTGGTGATCACCGCCTCGGTCCATCGTGCGGCCGCGTTCGAGGCCAACATGTTCCTGGTCGACTGGCTGAAGACCAAGGCGCCGTTCTGGAAGCAGGAAGATACCGCGGCAGGCACCCAATGGGTCGCGGCGCGCGCGGAGGACGACGCGGCCGCCGCGCGCTGGCGCAAGCGTGGCGACGAAGCGGCCGAATGAGCGCGCAGGACACGCCGGGCGAGCTGACCTTGACCGACACGTCGATCGGCTACGATCTGGCGCTCCGCCCGGACAACCGGGTGAACTGGGACGATTTGACCGCGGTCTACATCCTGACCACCGACCGCGGCCCGATCGACGACGACGTGTTCGTGCTGCTGCAGGGCAAACCCGGCGCGGGCAACTGCCTCGTGCCGCAGGAGCCCGCGTCTCCGGCGCTCGACCGGCTGATGAAACTGCCGGAATTCGATTTCGAGGCGTTCATCCGCTCGATGAGTTGCGCGGAGAACGCGCGCTTCTTGGTTTGGCAACGCAAGGCGTGATCCCGTGGCCGAGATCGTCAACCTGCGGCAGGCCCGCAAGCGCAAGCGGCGCGACGCGCACGACCGCGCGGCCGAAACCAATCGGGCGAAGCATGGGCGCACCAAGGCCGAGCGGGCGCGCGACGAAGCGGTCGAACGGCTACGGCGTGCGCTGCTCGACGGCACCAGGCGCGAGAAGGATTAGCGGCGAGACGGTGCGTTCGCTTCGCGCTGCGCGCGACTCGGGACGACGAAAAAGTTCCGGAAACATCTCGCCCTGCGGCGCCGGCGCACTTGCGCGGGGCCCACGCATGGGCAACCGACGGGGCCGTCAATCTTTATAGTTCGGCTCGTCACGGTCGAGCAGACGCTTGAGCGCCTCGAAGTGCATGTGCGGCTGGGTTTGGTCGTCCGCGAGTTGCTGCGCCGTCTTGCGCACGACTGCGTCGGGTATCAGCGCCAGCTTCTTGCCGGTGGACATGGCGAGCACCTGCATCATGCAGGCGCGCTCCAAATAATACAGCTTGTTGTAGGCATCGTGGACGCTGGCGCCGACCACGACGATGCCGTGATTGCCAAGGAACGCGATCGAGCGATTGCCGAACGCACCGGCGATGCGGTCGCCTTCGGATTCATCGAGCGCCAATCCATTGTAACCGCGATCGTAGGCGATCTGATCGTGGAACATCAGCGCGGTCTGATTGGCCATGAGCAGCTCGGGCTCTTCGAGCATGGTCAGCGCGGTCGCGTACGGCATATGCGTGTGCAGCACGCATCGAGCGTGTGGCACGCGGGCATGCAGGCGCCAATGGATATAGTAGGCCGTCGGCTCCGGCGGTGCGGCGCCTTCGATCAGCTTGCCGTCCTGACCGACCAGCAGCAGCGAACTGGCCGTGACTTCCGACCAGTGCCAGCCGTGCGGATTTATCAGGAAGCGGTCCTGCGCGCCGGGCGGCACGTAACTGAAGTGATTGCACACGCCTTCGTGCAAGCCCATGCGCGCGGCGCTACGCAGCGCCGCGGCAAGATCGATCCGCGCTTCGCGATGGGAAGAAGCCATGGATCGTTCCCCGGGGTTGGACCTTGGTTGTGCCGCCCTTCGGCAAGCGCCGGTCGGGCTTTAGCCGACCAAGCGCAGCTTGCGCGCCTTGGCGCGCGAAACGTCGGCGATGGTATAGCGATCGAGCGCTTTGAGATACGCCGCCGTCGCTTCATCGAACGCGCCGCGCAATTCACGGCCGGGGCTCAGCGGGCCGCGCGACTTCTTGCGGCTGACCGGCTCCAGATTGTCCTTCATGGCGCGCACCACTTGGCCGACAGTGACCTTGCGCGCGGGCTGCGCGAGCGTGATGCCGCCGCCCTTGCCCTTGTAGCTCTTGATCAGGCCCTTGGTCGCCAGACGATGCACGACTTTCACGAGATGGTTCCGGCTGATCTTGTACGACTCGGCAATCTCGGCAACCGTAGCGCGGCGATCGGAATGCTGATCGAGATACATCATGACGCGCAGGCCGAAATCGACGAACAGTGAGATTTGCATTGCTTCAGTCCCTTCCCGATTTTATGAGGGCGCAAACATGCACATTTGGGGTTCATTCCTCAAGACAAATTTTCATCTGCAACGAAATCGCTCGCGAGGCGACCCGCAACCGAATTTCAACCATGCAGGACAAATTGCCGCGTCGGAATTTTCGATATCTGCGCTACGTAGAAATACCGGTTGAGTACCGATCGAACGAAAACCACCCCGCAAGGATCGCTGCGATGCACCGCAAAACATGTTTGACGACTCGGTTTTGTTCCCTCGCTGGATATTTATTCGCGGCATATTTTCTAGCCGCGGCGCCGGCCTTGGCGGAAGGCGATGCCGCCGCGGGCAAGCGAGTGTTCAATAAATGCGTGTCCTGCCACAGCCTGGATCAGGGTGTACATAAGGTCGGGCCGAGTTTATTCAATATCTATCTATCCAAGGCCGGCGCGACGGAAAAGTATGCCTATTCGAAGGGCGTCGAGGCCGCCGCGGCGAAGGGCCTGACCTGGACCGACGCGGCGCTCGACAAGTATCTGATCGACCCCAAGCTGTTCTTGGAGGAAATCGCCGGCACCAAGCCGCTTGCCAACAAAATGCTGTTCAAGCTGCCGAAGCCGGACGAACGCGCCGACGTGATCGCATACCTCAAATCGCTGAAGAAATAGGCGGCGTCCTTCTGGATCGCTGGGTCTGGATCACTGGGTCTGGATCACTGGGTCTGGATCGTTAGGCGGGCGCGCCGTCTTGCGGGCCGATCACATCCTGCAGTCCGGCCGCACGATGGAACGGCCAGAGTGCGGCGCCGGCGGCAAGGCCCATGGCGCCCGCCAGGACAACGATCACGAGGGCCGGCACCGGTCCGTGCCTGAACAGCGAGGTGGCAAGCAGAATGCCGCCGTGCACCGCAATCGCGAAAAGCGCGGCGGACAACAGGAACAAGCCCCGGCGCGCGACCCCCGCCCGGTTCATCGTCGCGGCAAAGAGCGCCGTGAGCGCGAGCGAAACGATCAACGAAGCCGGGTAGACGAACAGTGCCACCAGCGCGGTAAAGGTGACCGTGGTAAACAGCGCGCTGTAAACCATCTGGTCGACGAGACCGACCGGCAATTGCGATGTCGCATCGGGCATTCCCAGCGAATGTCCGACCGCCAACGTATAGACCACCAGAGTTGGCGCCACGATCGTCGGAATCATTGCGGCGACGAACAGGCCCAGAGGGCGTGGTGCGGCAAGGAACGGGCTCGAGCGGTTCGGGATTCCATACGGGGCCATTGGTGTCTCCATCGGAACAACAGACCTGGCGCATGCGCGACCGGCTTTCGTCGGGTCGATAAAAACTGTATCGATTATGATACGAACGAAAACGCGACCGCTTGCCCGGGGCGGCATCGCGGCGCCGGCAAAATGCCGCGAAACCCGCCGCGCGGCTCGATTTCTGCCCGATGCGACATTTCGACAGGGCGCGCCGGCCGACATCTTGCGACCGGGCACAACGGCAAAGGGCGGACCGAGGCCCGCCCTTTCATATCGCAAACGCTGCGACGTTTACTCCGCCGCCTTGACCTTCTTGGTGACCAGATTGTCGAAATCCATCACCAGCGTGCGCGTGATGTCGCCGACAGTGAACTTGTATTGGTCGATCTCGCTGACCGGCGTTACTTCGACCGCCGTGCCGGTCAGGAACACTTCCTGGGTGTGGGCCAATTCCTCGGGCATAATCGCGCGCTCAATGACCTTGAAGCCTCGCTGCTTGGCGAGACCGATCACCGTGCGGCGCGTGATGCCGTCGAGGAAGCAATCCGGCGTCGGCGTGTGGATCTCGCCTTTTTGTACGAGGAACACATTGGCGCCGGTGGCTTCGGCGAGGCGGCCGCGCCAATCCAGCATGAGCGCGTCGTTGTAGCCGGCGCGCTCGGCGGCATGCTTGGAGAGCGTGCAAATCATATAAAGCCCCGACGCTTTCGATTTCGCCGGGATCGTCATCGGATCGGGCCGGCGCCATTTGGCTAGGGTCATGCGGATACCCTTGAGGCGCGCTTCCGGCGTGAAATAGGCCGGCCACTGCCAGGTCGCGATGGCGACATTGATCTTGGCCTCCTGCGCGGAGACGCCCATGACTTCGCTGCCGCGCCACGCAATTGGGCGCATGTAGCCGTCGACGATGTTGTTCGCCTTGATCGTCTCGCGGCACGCCTGATCGATCTGCGCGACACTATACGGAAGTTTGAAATCGAGAATTTCGGCCGATGCGAACAGGCGCTCGGTATGCTCGGTGAGCTTGAAAATCTCGCCGCCGTAGACGCGCTCGCCTTCGAATACGCACGACGCGTAGTGCAGCCCATGGGTCAGGACATGGATCTTGGCGTCGCGCCACGGCGTCAGGCCGCCGTTGAACCAGATCTCCCCGTCGCGGTCGTGGAAGGGCAGCATTGACATAGCGGAATCCTCAAGCTGTTAATCGCCTCGCAAAAAAGGGCTGCCCCTTGCGGGTTGCCCCCTTCGTTTCAGCGATCTGGGTTAGAAAATTACCTAAAAAGCGTGCCCTGAGTAACATTGTTAGGACACTCTGTCAATTATGGCTGACGTCAAACCGGGCGTGAACCCGCTTTTTCTGCGCGACGAAGAACTCCGGCAAGGGATGGAGTTGCTGTTCTTTGCGTTCCGCGACGTGGCGTCCCGGGGCGACGCGATGTTGGCCGCGGAAGGCTTGGGGCGCGCCCACCAGCGGGTGATTTATTTCGTCGGCCGGCATCCGCTGATCAGTGTCGGCGCGCTGCTCGACATTCTCGGCATTACCAAGCAGAGCCTGTCGCGCGTGCTCAAGCACCTCGTGCATGAGGGGTATGTCGAGTATCGGCCGGGACCAAAAGACCGGCGCCAACGGTTGCTGACCCTGAGCGCCAAGGGCGCCGAACTGGAAACCAAGCTGACCGCGCTGCAGCGTGGCCTGTTCGCGAGTGCGTATCGCGCCGCGGGCGCCGAGGCGGTCGAAGGCTTCCGCAAAGTGCTGGAAGGCCTCTGCAAAGTGTCCGCGCCGGCCGCAAGATCCAGCCTCGCGGCCCCGGAAGTCAAGCGATAGGCCATGGCCATGTCGGATGAATTCGCCGAAACGCCGCATCTCTTGATCGTCGACGACGACCAGCGCCTGCGCGAGCTGCTGTCCAAGTTCCTCGCCGATCAAGGCTTCCGTGTCACCGCCGCGGGCGGGGCCGACGAGGCGCGCGCCAAACTCGCCATCATGACCTTCGACCTGGTCATCATGGATGTCATGATGCCGGGCGAGAACGGACTCGACCTGACGGCGTGGCTGCGCGACCGGCACGATGTGCCGGTCTTGATGTTGACCGCGATGGGCGAAACCGAGGACCGCATCGCCGGCCTGGAACGCGGCGCCGACGATTATCTGGCCAAGCCGTTCGAGCCGCGCGAGCTGCTGTTGCGGTTGCGCACCATCCTGCGGCGCGCGCCGGTGGCGCCGCCCGTCGTCGCCCCAGCGACCGAGGTGCGGCTGGGCGAATGCCTGTTCGACATGACCCGCAACGAACTGGTGCGCGGCAAGAAGCGCCTGCGCCTGACCACCGCCGAATCGCGCCTGCTCGCCGCGCTGGCGGCGCAACCGGGCGCGCCGTTGTCGCGCGAAGATCTGATCGCCGCCGCCGGCATCGCCGCCAACGACCGGGCGATCGACGTGCAGGTCACCCGCCTGCGCCGCAAAATCGAGAAAAATCCCCGCGATCCGCGCTATCTGCAAACCGTACGCGGAAAGGGCTATACTCTCATTCCGGATTGACGGCGCGCGCCGCGCACGTCGTCGGCGGCGCGGCCCGCCCGCGTTCCGGCACCTGCAGCGCGCGCACATTCAAGGCGCATCATGCTCAAGCGGTTTTTGCCCAGATCCCTGTTCGGACGGTTCATGCTGATCATCGGCGCCCCGTTGGTGCTGGTGCAGATGATTTCGATCTGGGTGTTCTACGACCGCCACATCGAAACCATCACCCGCCGCATGGCGCTCAGCGTAGCCGGCGAAATCGATACCGTGCTGTCGCATTTCGAAACCTACAAGCAGCCGAGCGACCATAAGTGGATCATCGACGAGGCGGCGAGCAATTTCGAGATCCGCACCGAGATGCATCAAGGCCAGAGTCTGATCGGCCGGCAGCACAAGGGCGCCGACACGACGGTCGGCACTGAAATGATGCGAGCGCTCGATCTTGGCTACAAGGACCACTACATCGTCGACGCGACGAGTCTGCCGCGGCACGTCAAAGTGTGGATGGAGACGACCGACGGCGTGATCGAATTCACGTTTCCGCGCAAGCGTCTGGCCAGCGTCACGACCGAACTCGTGGTCGCGTGGTCGGTCGGCAGTACCGCGGTGCTTTTGGTGGTGGCGCTGCTGTTCATGCGCAACCAGGTGCGGCCGATCCGGCGCCTGGCCTTCGCCGCCGACAGTTTCGGCAAGGGCCGCGACGTGGCCGACTTCAAGCCGGCCGGCGCCAAGGAAGTACGCCAGGCCGCGACCGCCTTCATCATCATGCGCGAGCGCCTGAAGCGACAACTTACGCAACGCACGGAAATGCTGGCCGGCGTTTCGCACGATTTGCGCACGCCGATCACGCGCATGAAACTGCAACTCGCCATGATGCCGGAGACGCAGGAATCGAAGGCGCTGAACGCGGATCTGGCCGAAATGGAATCCATGGTGGAGGAGTATCTGGCGTTCGCCCGCGGCGAAGGCGCGGAACGCGCGGTCGAGACCAATCTGCCGATCCTGCTGCGCGAGGTGATCGACACCGCCGAGCGCAACGGGCAGAAAATCCAGCTCCGCACCAAGGGCAATCTAAAGGTGGCGGTGCGCCCGAACGGCTTGAAGCGCGTCGTCAACAACCTGGTGGCGAACGCCGCACGGTTCGGCGATCGGATCGAGATCCAAGCGCAACGCAAGAGCGGCTTCGTCGAAATCACCATCGACGACAATGGCCCCGGCGTGCCCGAGAGCAAGCGCGCCGATGTTTTCAAGCCGTTCTTTCGCATGGAAAATTCGCGCAACCGGGCCTCGGGCGGCGCCGGACTGGGCCTGACCATCGCGCGCGACATCATGCGCGGCCATGGCGGCGACGTGCTGCTGGCGGATTCGCCGCTGGGCGGCCTGCGGGCGGTGCTGCGACTGCCCGTCTGAGCGGCCGGCCGCGAACTAGAACAATTTTCCGCCGTTCGGCACTTTCTTATCGATGCCGACCAGGACGACGGCGCCCGCCGCGTCGGGAAAGCCGAGCACCAGGACTTCCGACACGGTCTTGGCGATCTGCTTGGGCGGGAAGTTGACCACCGCGGCGACCTGCCGGCCGACCAGATCTTGCGGCGTGTAGCGGACGGTCAGTTGCGCCGACGATTTCTTGACACCAATGGCCGGTCCGAAATCGACGCTGAGAACATATGCCGGTTTGCGCGTGTGCAGGTTCGGCTCGGCGCCGACGATCGTTCCGACGCGGATATCGACGCGATCAAATTCTTCGAACGTGATTTGCGGCATAGGCGGGCGTGGGCGAATGGGCGCGATCAGGCGGGCGCGTCGCGTTCGGCATCGGCAGCCGGGCGCGCGCGGCGCGGCAGGCGCCACGCGGCGAAGCGCTCGGCCGTCGCCAGGCGGCGGTCGAGCGCGGCCATGGTCTTGCCGAGGTCTTCGCTGTTGTCGCGCAGCCAGACGAACACGACGGACGCGTATATGGCGGCCAGGCCCTTGGTGCGCAGCAGGCCGGCGACGCCGCCGCTGCCGATGCCGGCGGCTTCGAGCGTCCACGCCATCGACCGCATCAGTCGTGCGGCGCCGCAGAGCGTCTCCATGGGATTTTCGCCGCCGCCGTCGCGCACCACGACGGCGATTCCGTCCTTGAACGGCGCCAGCGCGTCGAGCCGGCGCATCACCGCATCGAACAATCGATCGCGCGGCGATTCGTCCTTGGTCTTCTTGGCGCCACCGGCCAGCATCGCGCGGTCGGCGTAATCGTTAATCCCGTTCAGGATATGCGCCTTGCTCGGGTATGCGGCGCGCAGATCGGCCAGGGACAGCTTGGCCGCAGCCGCGATCGCGGCGAGATCGAGCCGGCGCCAGCCATGCGTGGCGGCTTCGTGCATGGCCGCGAGCAGAATTTTATCCGACTTCTCTGTCGTTTTGGCCATCGTTTGCTTCCCTTGCGGTCCGGCGCGATGCCCGGGCTGCGGCCCTGCCGGCGGACGATTCCCCGGGCGACACGTCCGGAGCGGAATGATATAGTTTTAGTCTATCAGAATATACGACCAGACGGGCCGCGCCGTGCGCCGGCTCACATGTCCATTGCATCAAACGCGGAACCGGGATGCTGCAGCGGCAAAAGCGGGGAATCGGGGCGAAAAGCGGCGGCACGGCACATCCGACCGCAACGCGCGCCGCCGCGACCCTGGCGGCGTCGATCGCGGCGTCCGGTGCGCGCGGCATGGCCGCCGCGCCGATCCTGACCCAGGCCGAGGAACTGCAGCTTGCCAAACGCAGCCTGGCCGGCGACCCGCAAGCCTCGCAGCGCCTGGTCCAATCGCATCTGCGTTTCGTGATCTCGATCGCGCGCAAATACCGCCGGTACGGCGTGCCGATGCAGGATTTGGTGCAGGAAGGCATCGTCGGCCTGATGCACGCGGTGCGTAAATTCGATCCGCAGCGCGACAATCGGCTGTCGACCTATGCCATGTGGTGGATTCGCGCCGCGATCCAGGATCATGTTCTGCGCTCGTGGTCGGTCGTGCGCACCAGTACGGCAACGGCGCCGAAGGCGCTGTTCTTTCGCGTGCGCCGAATGATGGCGGAGCTGAGGGGCGGCGCCGATGCGCTGACCGAGGATGTGCTGGCGCCGCTGGCCAAGAAGTTCGGCATGGAGATGCGCGAAGTGATGGCTTTGGCGCGTCGCGCGGCCGGCGGCGACCGCTCGCTGCACGAACCTGCGTTTCGCGCCGGCGACAACGGCGCCGTGCCGTTGCTGCTCGACCGTTTGGCCGACGATGCACCGTCGCCCGAAGATCATGCAATCGCGGCCAGCGACCGCCATTATCGCAAGGGCCTGATCGCCCGCGCACTGGAAAAGCTTCCGCTGCGCGAACGAACGATCATCAAGCGCCGTTATCTCGGCGAGCGCGCGCCGACGCGCGATACGATCGCGGTCGAACTCGGCATTTCGACCGAACGCGTGCGCCAACTGGAACTTCGTGCGCTGGGCAAGCTGCGGCAGCTGTTATTGCCGCTGCAGCGGATGGCCTAGCCGCATTACGCTTTCAGCGCCACGTCCGCGACCGTTCCGCCGGTCATGCGCACCAATTCGTCCGGCGTCATTTCGAACACGCAATACGGCGTGCCGGCGGCGGCCCAGATGTTTTCGAAATTCAGCAGATCGCGGTCGATCACGATGCGCAGCTTGCTGGCGTGTCCGATCGGCGCGACGCCGCCGATAACGTAACCCGTAGCGCCGCGCACGAATTCCGCATCGGCCTTGCCGAGAGCCTCGCCGAGCAGCGTCGCGATCTTCCTTTCGTCGACCCGATTGGTGCCGCTGGCCACCACCAGCACGGCGCCGGGCCCGGGCTTAAGGCGGAAGACGATCGACTTGGCGATCTGCGCAACGCCGCAGCCGACCGCGGCGGCGGCTTCGGCCGAGGTGCGGGTGCTGCCCGGCATTTCGCGCACGATGTTGGCAAAGCCCAGCGAGCGGAGCAAATCCTGCACGTGCTGGGCGGCGGGCGGCAGCGGCGCGGTCATGGCGTCGGATTCCGATAGCTTTGCACGGTGGCGGCGATGGCCTCTGCGAGCGGCGTTGCCACGAAGCCCGGCAGCAGCGCGCGCCGGCGTGAATCGTCGATGATCACCGCCTGATCGAACAAGTAGCGCAGTTCGAGAAGTTCGCGCACCACGGGATTGAACACCGCCATCGCGCGTACCGCCCACCATGGCAGCCGCCGGACATGCGATTTCGCGAGGCCGGCGGCGCGCGCGACGGCATCGAGGAACGCGCTTTGCGTCGGCGCCACGTACCCGGCGAAATGAACGACCTCGAACCGGCGCAGCGCCCCCGGCGGCGCCATCAGCTCAGCGCCGATGCGCGCAAGATCCGGCACGTACGCCCATTGGTGCGCGACGTCGAGCCGGCCGAACACTTCCATCGGCTTGCCGCGTGCGGCGTTGCCGAAAATACGGTCGACCAGGCCGTTGCGGACCGTCGGGCCGAAATAGTCGCCGGCGCGTAAAATCAGCACGCGCGCGCCGCCGTCTTCGGTCGCGGCGCGCAACAGAACTTCGATCTCGACGCGCAGCCTGCCCTTGCGCGAATTGGGCCGCATCGGCGCGGATTCGTCGAGCGGCCGCCCAGTCTGCGCGCCGAAGCCATAGACGTTGCCCGGAAAAACAATCAACGCGGCGTGTGTGCGCGCGGCGGCGATGACGTTCTCGGTCACCGCGCGCATGTTGGGGACCCATTGGTGATACGGATAATTGACGCCGTGCACGATCGCCTCGCAGCCGGCCGCCGCGGCGCGCACGGCAGCTTGGTCCAGCGCGTCGCCGGCCGACGTTTCGATGAAAGGATGCGCAAGCCAGGCCGGGCGGCGCGCCGGGTTGCGGGCCAAGGTGCGCACGCGGCGGCCTTGCGCGGCCAGCGCCAGCGCCATCGCGCCGCCGAAACTGCCGAACGCGCCAAGGACGAGAACGGGTCGATCCATCGTTCGTGCATAATCGGCCGTCCGGGCCCATGCAAGTGCCTGGGTATGCCGGTCCGCACGTCCCTCAGCGCGCCAATTCGCGGCCGCGCCGGGTCGCCGCCGCGATCGCCTTGATATAGAGCGGCAAGACGCCGTCGGGCGCCATCAGCACCTTGAGCGCGGCTTCCGTGGTGCCGCCCGGGCTGGTGACGTTCTTGCGCAGTTGGGCGGCGGCCTCGTCCGATTGACGCAGCAACTCGCCCGCGCCTGAGACCGTCGCACGCGCCAGGCACATCGCGAGGTCGGCCGGCAGACCGGCTTCGCGCCCGGCTTCGGCCATGCATTCGACCAGGTGAAACACATAGGCCGGACCGCTGCCCGAGACGGCGGTGACCGCATCCATCTCGGCTTCGTCACCAAGCCAGACGGTTTCGCCGACCGCGCGCAGCAGATCTTCGCCCAGGGATTTCTGCGCCGCCGTGGCGTTCGCATTGGCGATCAGCGCCGAGATGCCGCGGCCGATGGCAGCCGGCGTATTCGGCATCACGCGCAGGATCGCCGCATCGGCACCTAAAGCCCGCGCGAAAAACGCAATGCGCGTGCCGGCGGCGATCGAGATGAATAGCGGCTTGCCGGCGGCGAAGCGGCGATAGCGCGACACGACATCGTCCATCGCCTGCGGCTTGACCGCGAAGATCACGGCGCCGGGTTTGAAGTCTGCGGGAATTTCCGCATCGCCGCGCACCAAGCGCACGCCGGACGCGTCGCGGACCGACGGGTTGGGCTCGACCAGGATGATGTTTTCGGCACGGTAGCCGCCGGCCAGCCAGCCCTTCAACAAGGCGCCGCCCATCTTGCCGCCGCCCACCAGCAAGAGGGCGACCGCGTCCCGGGACGCCACGGATCAGGCCTCGCCGACGGTATCGAGCAGCGATGCCGCGACGGCTTCGTCGGCGGATTTGCCGCCCCAGCAGACGAACTGAAACGCCGGATAGAAGCGCTCGCATTCGCTGAGCGCGATATCGACCAGATCCTCCAACTGCTCGACGCTGCAGCCGGAGGCGCCGCGCAGCAACACCGTGTGACGGAACACCGGCGACAGATCGTCCATCGGCACGACGAAATTGCCGAGCCAGAGTTTATTGTTCACCTGGGACAACAGCTCGGCGACGTTGGTGAGTTTCTTCTTCGGGATGCGCAGGTCCATGTAGCACGACAGATGCATCGCGCTGAGATCCTGACTCCACACGAAATGAAGATGGTAGCTGCTCCACTGGCCTTGCAGCTCGACGGCCATTTCGTCTTCGCCGCTGCGCTGGAACGCCCATTCGTTGGCGGTGCCGATTTCTTCGAGAAGGTCGAGGGGGTTGCTCGCGGTCTGGGTGCGCAGGACCGTAGCCGACATATGGAGGCTCCCTCTGTACCGGGCCGCCCGGTCGACCGCTCGAAGATCGTCCGAATGGCGCCGAATCGTCTGCGGGGCGCGAGACTTTTCGACTTTTGAAGATTTGTGTTTGGCCTTGCCCCCGCACACTAGATGAAGTGTACCCTGCCAAAATCCGAATCGCGCTGCAACAGATTTTGTGAGATTTTCCTCAATATCCACAACATCTTGCACAAGACGCCGGTCAAGCGGCGACAAAATCGAGTCGAACCAAGGGCTTGAATCGGAATGGCGCGCGCGGTGCGGCGCTAAAAATGGCCCGGCGAGGCTTTCGCGGCGGCGACCGCGGCTTCGAGTTCGGCGACGCGCGCCGCCAGTTTCTCCTGTTCGAGGCGCGCCTTGGCAGCCATCTCCTTGACGGTTTCGAACTCGTCGCGCGAAACCAGATCGCCATCGGCAAGCAGCCGCTTGAGCCGGTCGCGAATCAGATTTTCCGCTTCGCCCCGGGCGCCCGCCGCGACGCCCAGCGCCGAACTGAATATGCGGGCCACGTCGTCGAGCAGGCGATTGTCGAATTGCATGGCGAACCTCGTTGCGAAATCCGGTTAAGTATGACCGCCCCGCAGGGCCGACGCAATCCGCCCCCGCCGGTTGCGGTGTCGCATCGCGCCTCTTATAAGTTGGGCCTCGCAAAAGCAGAGATGAAGGTCTTGCCCATGATACTCGTCACCGGCGGCGCCGGCTTTATCGGCTCGAATCTGCTGGCCGCTCTCGAGGAACGGGGCGACCACGATCTCGTCCTGTGCGACCGGTTCGGCACCGGCGAAAAATGGCGCAACGTATCGAAACGCGAATTCGCGCATGTCGTCGAGCCGGACGACCTGTTGACGTTTCTCGAAGATCACCGGCGGCAGATCGACGCGATCTTTCACCTGGGCGCCATCACGTCGACGACCGAAGGCAATGTCGACGCGCTGCTGCGCACCAATTTCAATCTGTCGCTCGGCTTGTGGCAATTTTGCGCCGGCACCAACATTCGCCTGATCTATGCGTCGTCGGCGGCGACCTACGGCGACGGCAAGAACGGTTTCGAGGACGAGTTCACCCCGGAGGCGTTGGCGCGCCTGCAACCGCTCAACGCCTACGGCTGGAGCAAGCATCTGTTCGACCGCCGCGTGGCCGCGATGCTGGCCGAGCCGGAAGCCGAGAAGCCGCGGCAATGGGCCGGCCTTAAGTTCTTCAACGTGTACGGGCCGAACGAATATCATAAGGGCGCCATGAAAAGCGTGGCGGCGCATCTGTATCCGAAGGTCTTGGCCGGCGAGCCGGCGAGGCTGTTCAAGTCGAACCACCCGGATTTCGCGGACGGCGAGCAGAAGCGGGACTTTATCTGGGTCGGCGACTGCGTCGATGTGATGCTGTGGCTGTACGATCACCCCGACGTCTCGGGCCTGTTCAACGTCGGCTCGGGGCACGCGCGCAGCTACAACGACTTGGCCAAATCGGTGTTCGCGGCGGCCGGCAAGCCGGCCAGCATCGAATATGTCGAGATGCCGGAGTCGCTGCGCGCGCGCTATCAGAATTTCACCGAAGCGCGTATGGAACGCCTGCGCCGGGCCGGCTATGAAACGCCGTTCACGTCGCTAGAAGACGGCGTCCGTGCGTACGTGACGAACTACCTGGCGAAACCCGACCCGTTCGTCTAGGTCCCGCAATTCATTTCGGAGACGCGACCCCATGTTGCATTCGTTCGCGTTCGACCCGATCCTGGCGGCGCTGGCATTCCCGCAATTCGACCCGGTGGCGGTCAGCATTTTCGGTTTCGCGGTGCGCTGGTACGCGCTGTCGTACATCGCCAGCATCATTTTGTGCTGGTTCTACGTGCGCCATCTGGCGCGCCGCCATCCGGGCGGGCCGACGGTGCAGCAGGTCGACGACATCGTGCTGTGGATCACCATCGGCATCGTGCTCGGCGGCCGCCTGGGCTACGTGATCTTCTACAAGCCCGGTCATTTCCTGCAGAACCCCGGCGAAATCTTCTCGCTGTGGCAAGGCGGCATGTCGTTCCACGGCGGGTTCCTCGGCGTCATCCTGGCGATGATTCTGTTCGCGCGCAGCCGCAAGCTGGGGTTCTGGACGCTGGCCGACCGCGTCGCCTGCTCGATTCCGATCGGGCTGTTCTTCGGGCGGCTGGCGAATTTCGTCAACGGCGAGTTGTGGGGCCGCACCACGGACGTGTCGTGGGGCATGATCTTTCCGGGCGGCGGGCCGCTGCCGCGCCACCCGAGCCAGCTTTACGAAGCGCTGCTCGAGGGCATCGTTCTGTTCGCCTTCCTGTGGGCGATGCGGCGCATGACCGGCGCCATGGACCGGCCGCGCACCATGTCGGGCTGGTTCTGCGTCGGCTACGCGGTGACGCGCTCGACAGCGGAATTCTTCCGCGAGCCGGATGCGCATCTGGGCTTCCTGTTCGCCGGCACGACCATGGGCCAGCTGCTGTGCATTCCGCTGCTGATCTACGGCATCTACCTGTTGCGCACGGCGCCCAAGCGCGCCGCACAAGCGTCCCCATGAAGAGATCTGCGTGAGCGAGAACAAACTCCTCGCACATCTGCGCGCGACGATCCGCGCCGACGGCCCGATCAGCGTCGCGCATTACATGGGCGAGGCGCTGCTGCATCCGCGCTGGGGCTATTACCCGCGCCGCGATCCGCTGGGCCGCGACGGCGATTTCATCACCGCACCGGAGATCAGCCAGTGCTTCGGCGAACTGATCGGCGCCTGGTGCGCCGTGGCATGGGAACTCATGGGCGCGCCCACACCGGTCGATCTGGTCGAACTCGGGCCCGGCCGCGGCACGCTGATGGCCGATGCGCTGCGCGCGATCGGCAAAGCCAAGCCGGCGCTTATCAAGGCCATGCGGATTCGCATGGTCGAGGCCAGCCCGGCCTTGCGCGTGATACAGGAACGCACGCTGTCCGGCCTGCCGGCGACGTGGCACGACGATGTTTCGAGTCTGCCGCCGGGCAAGCTGCTGCTGATCGCCAATGAGTTCTTCGACGCGCTGCCGATCCGGCAAATCGCGCGCGGGCCGCAATTCTGGCACGAACGGATGGTGGCGCTCGACGAGGCCGGCGGTTTGTGCTTCGCCGTATCGCCCGCGCCGACGCCGCTCGGCAACGCGATCGACGCCAGCCTGGCGAACGCGCCGCCCGGCAGCATCGTCGAAATCGCGCCGGCCGCGATTGCCATCGTCCGCGCGCTGGCGAGCCGGCTTGCCGAGGACGGCGGGGTGGCGCTGATCGTCGATTACGGCCATGCCGAACCGGCCGCCGGCGACACGCTGCAAGCCGTGCGCGCGCACAAATACGCCGATCCGCTGGCCGCGCCCGGCGAAGCCGATCTGACGGCGCATGTCGATTTCGCCGCGTTGGCGCGCACGGCGCGCGACGCCGGCTGCACGGTGCACGGCCCGGCGACGCAAGGCGCGTTCCTGACCGCGCTCGGCATCGAGGCGCGCGTCGACATACTGGCGCGCAATGCGCGCTCGCCGGAGCAAGCCGAGCGCGTGCGCTCGGGCGCGCGGCGCTTGATCGACGCCGCGGAAATGGGCACGCTGTTCAAGGCAATGGCGGTGGCGCATCCGTCGATCCCGCCGCTGCCCGGTTTCGAGCCTGCCGACTAGCGTGGACCGTCGATGAACGAAGTGCCCCAGAGGCTCGGCGATGTTGCGACCAGTGCCGCGCTGGCGTCGCTGGGCGGCATCGCGCACGGGTTCTTCTCGCGCAACGGCGGCGCCAGCCATGGCATCTATGCCTCGCTCAATTGCGGCCCCGCGTCCAAGGACGACGGCGCGCACGTGCACGAAAACCGGCGGCGCGTGGCGCGGCATTTGGGCGTCGCCGAGACGAATCTCCTGTCGCTGTACCAGATCCACAGCCCGACGGTGGTCGTGGTCGATGCCCCGTGGGACGGCGACCGCCGCCCGCAAGCCGACGGCATGGTGACGCGCGTGCCGGGCCTCGCGCTCGGTATCCTGGCCGCCGATTGCGGGCCGATCCTGTTCTGCGACCCGGCGGCCGGCATCGTCGGCGCGGCGCATGCCGGCTGGCGCGGCGCCGCAAGCGGCGTGCTCGAAGCGACGGTCGAAGCGATGGTGCAGCTCGGTGCCGCGCCGGCGCGCATCGTGGCCGCCCTGGGGCCGACCATCGCGCGGACCTCCTACGAAGTCGGCCCGGAATTTCCCGCGCCGTTCCTGAAAGAGAATCCGGCGCACGCGGACCTGTTCGCGCCGTCGACGCGCGCCGGACATTTCATGTTCGATCTGCCGGCTTATATAGTGACCAAGCTGCGCGGCATGGGACTGGGCCAAGTCGACGATATCGCGCACGACACATGCGCGGACGAGCGAGCGTACTTCAGCTATCGCCGCTCGGTGCTGCGCGGCGAGCCCGGCTACGGCCGCAACATCTCCGCCATCGCCTTGGCCGGCTAGCCGCCCATGCCCTATCTGCTCTGGCTGATGGTGTTCGCCGCCCTGGCCCTGCTGGCCATGTGCGTGATGATGTAGCTTCTACGTCTTCTTCGGCCTGCGCATCGGTCTTCGTTGCAGGTCGCCGCCGCAGTTTGGGCAGATATGCGCCAGCTTAGCCGTGCACGGAACGCAGAACGTGCATTCGTAGCTGCACATGTATGCACCGCCCTCGTTGTGCAGCGGCGCCGCGCATTTCATGCACGCGGTTTTCATTTCCAGCGCCATTCCGGCCTCCCCATTGCATACAGAAGTCGCGGGCTGCGGCATTGCCGCCGCAGCGCGCGACACCCGCCCGGCTTCGAGCCAGTGTATCATCGCGCCGTTTGCGCCTGTCGGCAACTTCCGCTGCGGAGCCCTGCATGAACGAGGACGCGCATCCGATCAATTCCCGCGCCCGCCCGCGCGTCGTCATCGTCGGCGCCGGGTTCGGCGGGCTGACCTGCGCCAAGGCATTGGCGCAGGTGCCGGTCGACATCACGCTGATCGACCGCAGCAATTATCACCTGTTCCAGCCGCTGCTGTACCAGGTGGCGACGGCGGGCCTGTCGCCCGCCGACATCGCGGCGCCGATTAGATTTATTTTACGCCGGCAGAAGAACGTGCGCACGCTATTGGGCGAAGTGACCGGCATCGACACGCTCGGCAAGCGCGTGCTGCTCGGCGCCGATTCGGTGCCCTACGACGAGCTGATCGTCGCAACCGGCGCGCGGCATTCGTATTTCGGCCACGACTGGCAGGCGTTCGCGCCGGGCCTGAAGACCGTCGAGGACGCAACCGCGATCCGTTCGCGCATTCTGTCCGCATTCGAGAAAGCCGAAGCCGCGAACGATCCGGCGGAGCAACGCAAGCATCTGAACTTCGTCATCGTCGGCGGCGGCCCGACCGGCGTGGAACTGGCCGGTGCGATCGCCGAGTTGGCCAAACGCGTCTTGGTCGACGAATTCCGCCGCATCGATCCGCGCACCGCGCGCGTGCTGCTGCTCGAAGGCGCCGCGCGCGTGCTGCCGGGCTTCAACCCCGCGCTCTCGGCCTATGCGAAACGCGCGCTGCGGAAACTCGGCGTCGAAGTGCGCACCGAAGCCACGGTCCGCGCGATCGACGCCGAGCGCGTCGTGGTCGGCGACGAAACCATCCGGTCGCGCACGGTGCTGTGGGCGGCCGGCGTGCAGGCTTCGCCCGCCGCGGGCTGGCTGGGCGCCGAGCATGACGCGCAAGGCCGCGTGTACGTCGAAGCGGATCTCACCGTTCCCGGCCTGAGCGGGGTTTCGGTGATCGGCGATGCGGCCAGCGTCGAACGGTCGCTCGGGATGCGGTTGCCGGGCATAGCGCCCGCGGCCAAGCAGCAAGGCGCTTATGTCGCCGCGCGCATCGAGGCGGCGGCGTTCGACGCGCCCCGCCCCGGCCCCTTCGCCTACCGCCATTTCGGCGATCTGGCGACGATCGGGCGTTCGGCGGCGGCGGTCGATTTCGGCTTTGTCCGGATGACCGGGCTGATCGCGTGGCTGCTGTGGGCGGCCGCGCACATCTTCTATCTGATCGGGTTCCGCAACCGGGTCATGGTCATGCTGGAATGGATGTGGGCGTATCTGATGTTCCGGCGCGGCATGCGCCTGATCACCCACGCGCCGCCGTAGGCGTTTTTCTCGGCGCGATGAACCGGCGCGCGCAGAACGCCAGGCCACCGCACGCGGCGATCGCGACGCTCATCGGCACGGCGGTGCCGTTCTGCATGGTGCCGATGACGGTGCCGACGAAGGCGCCGAAGATGAATTGCAGCACGCCGATCAACGACGATGCGCTGCCGGCCACGCGGCCGTGCGGCGCCATGGCGGCGGCCGTGGCGGTCGGAATGACGAAGCCCATGGCGCAGAGATAGAAAAACAGCGGCACCATGATTCCGACCAGCCCGAACCAGCGCGCTTCGGCGGCGACGAACAGCGCGATGCCGGATAGCGCGACGATCGAGACCGCGACCGAGAGGATTTTCTGGCCCGGCCAATAGGCCAGGAGCCGATGGTTGATCTGCGACGCGGCGATCAGACCGAGCGCGTTGAGGCCGAACAGCCAGCCGTAATTTTCCGGCGACACGCCGAACAGCTCGATGAACACGTACGGCGAGCCGGCGATATAAGCGAACAACCCGGTCATCGAGAACGCACAGGCCAGCGTGTTCGACATGAACGGGCGATCGACCAGCAGGCGGCCATAGGTGCGCAGGCTGGACATCAGGCCGAGCGGCTGGCGCCGGTCCGCCGGAAGCGATTCCGGCAGCGCGAACGCGACGAAACCGAGACACAGGGCGCCGAAGCCGGCCAGCGCCCAGAAAATCGCCGACCAGCCGAAATTGACCAGAATCTGCGCGCCGATCAGCGGCGCCAAAACGGGGGCAACCCCCATGACCAGCATGAGCATGGCGAACATGCGCGCCGACCCGCGTTCGTCGAAATGATCGCGCACCACGGCGCGCGTCACCACCATGCCGGCGCAGCCGCCGAGCGCCTGGAAGAATCGCAGCACGATCAAGGCATCGATGCTGGGCGCCAAGGCGCAGCCGACCGAGGCGACGACAAACAGCACCATGCCGACCATCAGCGGCACGCGCCGCCCGAACCGATCGGTGAACGGGCCGTACAGGGCCTGGCCGAGCGCCAGGCCGGCGAAAAATGTCGCCAGCGTCAGCTGCACGGCACCCGGCCCGGCGTCCAGGCTTTTCTGCAGGCTGGGCAGCGCCGGCAGGTACATGTCGATGGCCAACGGGGTGAACGCCATCGCGGCGCCGAGCACCAGGGCCAACGGTCGGCGGGCAGGCGCGGAAACCGTTTCGGTCATAGGGTGGACAACTCGGGCAATTGAAAAGCAAGCCAGGCGCGCGACGGCGGCTGTCGCGCAGGCGGAACATTCAGAGTGCGGCGAAGCCGTAGACATGCGTCGCAGCGCCGCCGGGGTCAAGTTCGGGGTTGGCGCGGGGCCGCATGGCTGCCTTGGATCGCGCGCATGGACCGCGATACCGCGGTCGATCGAAGATCACTTTATGCCGACGCGGTGCCCAACTTCAGCGCGGGGTGACGGTCCACCGAGAGTGATCTAACGTATCGGATAGCGAACATAGTCAGCCTCCTTCATCGAGGGCGTCGATTCCATGATTACCGTCCACCATCTGAACAACTCACGCTCGCAACGCGTGCTCTGGCTGCTCGAAGAGCTGGGCTGCGCGTACACCGTCGTGCGTTACGAACGCGACAAGACGACCATGTTGGCGCCGCCCGCCTTGCGGCAGATCCACCCGCTCGGCAAATCGCCGGCGCTCACCGACGGCGACCGCACCGTCGCCGAATCGGGTGCGATCATCGACTACTTGATCGAAACCTACGGCAACGGGCGTTTGATTCCGCTGCCCGGCACGCCGGAACGGCTGCGCTATACATACTGGCTGCATTACGCCGAAGGCTCGGCCATGCCGCCGCTGCTGTTGAAGTTGATTTTCCTGCGCCTGGCCAAGGGCCCGATGCCGTTCTTCGTGCGGCCGATCGTGCGCGTGATCGCCAAAGGCATGCAGGATCGTTTCATCGATCCGCAGCTCAAACTGCATACCGGCTACTGGGAAAGCGAACTGAGCAAGCAGACCTGGTTCGCGGGCGCGGAATTCACCGCCGCCGACATCCAAATGAGTTTCCCGGTCGAAGCGGCCGCCGCCCGGCTCGGCATCGCGACCACGCATCCCGGGTTGAAATCATTTCTGGACCGGATTCACGCGCGCCCCGCCTACCAACGCGCTTTGAAAGCTGGCGGACCGTACGAGTTATTGGGCTAGCGGCGCCCGCAACGAGGCATTTCGCACCTGCAACATAAGGTATTTTCCCGGTCACCCGGTCTGGTACAGTAGCTGCCGGAATTATTGGCCGCTGGTCATCGGGGTTGCCTTGAGCATCCATATTGCGCTGCATCATAAGACCGAATACCGCTACGACCGGCAGGTTTCCTTGGGCCCGCAGGTGGTCCGGCTGCGCCCGGCGGCGCATAGCCGGACGCCGGTGACCGCCTATTCGCTGAAAGTCGAGCCGGCCAACCATTTCATCAACTGGCAGCAGGACCCGCAGGGCAACTACCTGGCGCGGCTGGTGTTTCCCGAAAAGACCGACCATTTCATCGTCACGGTCGATCTGCTCGCCGACATGGCGGTGATCAACCCGTTCGACTTTTTCCTCGAGCCGTCGGCCGAGAAGTTTCCGTTCGAATACGACAAGGGCCTCGACGAAGAACTGGCGCCGTTCCGCAAGACGGCGCCGGCGGGACCGCTGCTGGCGAAATACCTCGCCGGGATCGATCGGACGCCGCGCCGGGTGATCGACTTCCTGGTCGAGATCAATCAGGAGCTCGCCGGCAAGATCGAATATCTGATCCGGCTCGAGCCCGGGGTGCAGACCCCGGAACAGACGCTCGCCAAGGCCAGCGGCTCGTGCCGCGACAGCGGCTGGCTGCTGGTGCAGATCATGCGGCATTTGGGTTTGGCCGCGCGCTTCGTATCCGGCTATCTCGTTCAATTGGTCGCCGATCAAAAGCCGCTGTCGGGTCCGGAAGGACCGAAAGCCGATTTCACCGACCTGCACGCCTGGTGCGAAGTCTACCTGCCCGGCGCCGGTTGGGTCGGTCTCGATCCGACCTCGGGACTGCTGGCCGGCGAAGGACATATCCCGCTCGCCTGCGCGCCGGAGCCGCCGAGTGCGGCGCCGATCACCGGGGCGGTGGACGAATCGAAATCGACGCTGCACCACGAGATGACCGTCACGCGCGTGCAGGAAACGCCGCGCGTGACGTTGCCCTACAGCGACGCGAAATGGGCTTCGTTGCTCGATCTCGGCAAGCGCGTCGATGCCGATCTGCAGAAGCACGATCTGCGGCTGACCATGGGCGGCGAGCCGACCTTCGTCGCCGCCGACGATCCGGACGGCGCCGAGTGGAATACCGAAGCTTTGGGTCCGACCAAGCGCAAATATGCCGGCCAGCTGCTGCGCCGGCTGGCCGACCGGTTCGGCTACGGTTACCTGCTGCATTACGGCCAGGGCAAATGGTACCCGGGCGAACAATTGCCGCGCTGGGCGCTGCAATCCTATTGGCGCAAGGACGGCGATGCGATCTGGCGCGACAAGACGCTGTTCGCCAGCGACGACGATCACGATCGCAAGCTTGGCGCCAACGATGCGCGCCAGTTCATTGCAAATCTGGCCGAGCGTCTGCAGGTCGACCCGAGCTATGCGGTGCCCGGGTACGAGGACGTCTGGTACTACCTTTGGAAAGAGCGGCGCCTGCCAGTCAATGTCGACCCGTTCAAGAGCCAGTTGCGCGATCCGATGGAGCGCGAGCGCCTGTCGCGCCTGTTCGAGCGCGGCTTGACCGAAATCGTCGGCTTCGCCCTGCCGCTGACGCGCACGCAGGCCGGCGAACAACGCTATTGGCGCAGCGGCAAATGGTTCGTGCGCTCGGAGATCATGTATCTGATCCCCGGCGATTCGCCGATGGGTCTGCGCCTGCCGCTCGATTCGCTGCCGTGGGTGACCGAGACCGATTATCCATACGTGCATCCGACCGACCCGATGGCGCCGCACGGGCCGCTGCCGCCGTATCAATCCTTTCGTCGCAACGGACGCGCCCGCGGGCCGGCTTTGCCGACCCAGCCGATCCGCGAGCAATCGCCGCCGCGCGGGAAATCCGACAATTCGACCGTGCGCACCGCGCTGTGCGTGGAAGTGCGCGACGGGCGACTGCATGTCTTCATGCCGCCCGTGGAAACCGCCGAGGATTATCTCGACTTGTCGGCGGCCATCGAGGAAGTCGCGGCCGGACGCGGGCAGAAAGTGGTGCTCGAAGGCTATCCGATGCCGTTCGACCCGCGCATCGCGCATTTCTCGGTGACGCCCGATCCTGGTGTCATCGAAGTCAACATCCATCCGGCGGACAATTGGAATCAGCTGGTCGACAACACCAACATCGTCTACGAGGAGGCGCGCGCGACGCGGCTGGTGACCGAGAAATTCATGCTCGACGGCCGCCACGTCGGCACGGGCGGCGGGAACCATATCGTCGTCGGCGGCGCCACGCCGGCCGACTCACCGCTGCTGCGCCGGCCCGATCTGCTCAGAAGCCTGCTGACCTATTGGCACAATCATCCGTCGCTGTCGTATCTGTTCTCCGGTCTCTTTATCGGGCCGACCAGCCAGCATCCGCGCATCGACGAAGCGCGCGACGATGCGACCTACGAACTTTCGGTCGCGTTCAAGGCGCTCGAGCGCGCCGGCCCGGACACACCGCCCTGGCTGGTCGACCGGATTTTCCGCGACGTGCTGGTCGACGTGACCGGCAATACCCACCGCACCGAATTCTGCATCGACAAGCTTTATTCGCCGGACAGCAGCACGGGCCGGCGCGGATTGCTGGAGCTGCGCGCGTTCGAAATGCCGCCGCACGCGCGCATGAGCCTAGCGCAACAGGTTTTGCTGCGCAGCCTGATCGCCTGGTTCTGGAAGACGCCGTACGACCGTTCGCTGGCGCGCTATGGCACGCGGCTGCACGATGAGTTCATGCTGCCGTTCTTCGTCGAGGGCGACTTCGCCGACGTGCTGGACGACCTGAAGCGTGCCGGCTATGCGCTCGATCCCGACTGGTTCACCGCGCACAAGGAATTCCGCTTTCCGTTGATCGGCCGCGCCGCGTATCGCGGCATCGAAATCGAGCTCCGCCAGGCGCTCGAGCCGTGGCACGTGACCGGCGAGGACGCGGCGGGCGGTGGCACGGCGCGCTATGTCGACAGTTCGCTCGAGCGCATGCAGGTCAGGCTAGACGGCGCCACGGCGGAGCGCCACCAGCTGCTGTGCAACGGCCGCAACATTCCGCTGCGCGCGACCGGCCGCAAGGGCGAGTACGTCGCCGGTGTCCGCTATCGTGCGTGGCAGCCGCCGCGCTGCCTGCATCCGACGATTCCCGCCGATGCGCCGTTGGTGTTCGACCTGTTCGACCAATGGAGCGGGCGCGCGCTTGGCGGCTGCACCTATCATGTCGCGCATCCGGGCGGACGCAATTACGACAGCTTCCCGGTCAATGCCAACGAAGCCGAAGCGCGGCGGCGCGCGCGCTTCTTCCCGTTCGGGCATACCGGCGGCATACAGACGCCGATCCCCGCCGTGCAGCCCGGCGAGCATCCGGCGACGCTGGACTTGCGCTATGTGCGCTGACGCGTCTTGCGTTGCAGCGTGCGGCTGGCTTTTCCCGGCGCGATCGGCGAAACTGACGCGCCTTTGGTGCAACCCCGCGGTGTAAGCGCGTTGCCTGACCAACATCCCACCCCGCCCTTCGCCGCCTTCGACGAAATGGCGTCCGGCCGCGGCGTGATCCGGCCGCATTGGCGCGACTTGATCGCGACCGTCTGGAGCATGCCGCCCGGACAGATCGCCGAAAAGATGGCGCGCGCCCGCGCGCAGTTCGCCGAGGCCGACGAATTCCTGGCGATCTACGGCAAGGAGACGCGCCGGCCCGCTTGGACGTTCGACCTGCTGCCGCTGATCCTGCCGGAAGCGGAGTGGCAGGGGTTGACCGAAGGGCTGGCGCAGCGCGCGCGGCTGCTCGACATGATCCTGGCGGACATTTACGGCCCGCAGGATCTGATCAAGGAACGATTCATCCCGCCGTATCTGGTTTACGCCAATCCGGAATTCCTACGGCCGATGCGCCACGTCAAGCCGATCGGCGGCGGCCCGTATCTTTATTTCTATGCCGCCGATCTGGTGCGCTCGCCCGACGGCGGCTGGCGCGTGTTCGCCGACCGCACGCAAGCGGCGGCCGGCGTCGGCTATGCGCTGCGCAACCGCCGCGTCATGGCGCGCACGTTCCCGGAAGTGTTTCGCGCCGCGCCGGTGCGCCGGCTGCAGCCGTTCGTCGATCAATGGCAGGACAGTCTGCGCCGCGTGGGATCGTCGCTGCACGCCGATCCGCATTCGGTGCTGCTGACGCCCGGGCCGTACAACAACGCCTATTTCGAGCACGTGTACCTGGCCCGCGAGCTGGGCATCACCTTGGCCCAGGGCTCGGACCTGACCGTGCGCGACGACAAGGTGTATCTGAAAACGCTCGAAGGCCTGTTGCGCATCGACGTCATCTATCGGCGGCTCGATGCCGCATTTGCCGATCCGCTGGAGCTGCGCGACGATTCCGCGCTCGGCATTGCCGGGCTGGTGCAGGCGCAGCGCGCCGGCAACGTCGCGGTCGTCAATATGCCGGGCTCGGCGGTGATCGAAACGCCGGCCTACGCGCCGTTCCTGCCTTCGATCGCGCGGCGTTTGTTGGGCGAGGAACTGAAGTTGCCGGCCGTCACCACCTGGTGGTGCGGCCAGGCCGCACCCCTGGCCGAAGTGAAATCGCGGCTCGAAGGCTTCGTTCTTCGGCCGGCCTTTGCGCCCGACCCGGAGCCGATCGAGGCGGAACGGCTGGACGCCACGAAGCGTGCGATGTTCGACATCGATCTGGCGACGCACCCGGAACGCTACGTGGCGCTCGAACGCGTCACGCACGGCGTGGTGCCGACGATGAGCGATGGCGGCATGGTGCCCCAGCCGATCGTCCTGCGCGTGGCGCTGGTCTGGCACGACGGCAATTGGCACGCGCTGCCCGGCGGCGTCGCCCGCGTCGTCGGCGCCGACAAGCTGTATCGCAGCACGTTGCGCCACGGCGGCATCGCCAAGGACGTGTGGGTGCTGACCGGCGAGCCGCAAGACGTATACGTGCCTTCGGCCAAGCGCAGCAGCGCGGACACGCGCCGCGCCAAGGCGGCGCTGCAAAGCCGCGCGGCCGACGATCTGTATTGGCTGGGCCGATATGCCGAGCGGCTCGATACAGGCGCGCGGCTGTTTCGCGCGGTGTTGAATCGCATGGTGGGCGGCGGCCTGGGCGCGCGCGATTTCGCGGAGTTGAGTCTGCTGGCGCGCGCCTTGCAGCGCACCGGCTGGATCGAACCGGCCGTGGCGGCGGCGCCCATCCACGGCGCGATGTTCTCGGGCGGCGTGATGCGCGTGGTCGCCGACACCGGCGCCATGCGCGACGTGCTCGATGCGCTCCGGCGGCTCGGTTTCGCGCTGCGCGACCGGCTGTCGGGCGACATGTGGCAGACGCTGAACTACCTCCAGACCCATGTCCGCGAGAATCTCGCCAAGAGCGAAGACGAGATGGACCGCATGCTCGACGCGCTCGACGATCTGGTGCGCACGGTAGCGGCGTTCGGCGGTTTGGTGGCGGAGAACATGGTGCGCGGCGCGGGCTGGCGGTTCCTCGACATGGGACGCCGGCTCGAGCGCGGCATCGCCATCGCGCGATCGGTGTCGGGCGTCACCGGCGGTTCCGCGCAGTATATCGAAGTCGGCCTGCGCCTGGCGCTCGAGCTGTGCGATTCGACCATCACTTATCGGACTCGCTATCCGACCGAGCCCCGCCCGGTACCGGCGCTGGATCTGATTCTGGCCGATCACGGCAATCCGCGCGCGCTGGTCTATCAATTGGCGCAGCTGCGCGATCATTTATCCGCATTGGCCTCGAACGGAGCGGCGGCGGCCGAGCCGCGGCACGTGGCCGAATTGGTCGATCTGGTCGCGGATTTTCCGCTCGATCAGATCGAGGGCGACAGGGAGACGACCAGTCTGGCGCCCGTGCTGGAATTGCTGGCCGGCGTGAATGAGGAATTGTCGGCGTTGTCGAACTCGATCACGCGCGGGTTCTTCTCGCACGTCACCTTGCCGCACACCTTGACCTTCAGCTCGCGACCCTCGCTCGAATCGTTGCCGGCATGACGCGCTATACGATCGAACATATCACCCGCTACATCTACGCGGCGCCGGTCGATCTCAGCCATCACCTGCTGCGCCTGACGCCGCCCACGATCGACCGGCAACGCGCCTCGGCGCATGTCGTCACGGTGACGCCGGAGCCGAGCCGAATCGATATCTTTCTCGATCATTTCGGCAACGAGGCGCGCCATGTGGCGATCCAGAAGCCGCACGATTCGTTCGCGGTGCAGGTCAACGCAGCGATCGAGATCACGCCGCGCCCGGCGGGATCGATCGACCACGGCCCGGTCTGGACCGACGTGCGCGCGGAAATGATCGACGACGGCTTCCCGGACCAGCCGTCGGTCGCCGAATTCGTCTATTCCTCGCCGCTCGGCGCGCTCGACGACGAAGCGACCGCCTATGCCGCCGTTTCGTTTGCCGAGGACCGGCGCATCATTCCGGCGCTGCGGGACCTGACCGCGCGCATCTACGACGAATTCGATTACGTGCCAGGGGTCACCAGCATCACCACGCCGGTCGCCGAGGTCATGGCCAAGCGCGAAGGCGTTTGCCAGGACTTCGCCCACGTGATGATCGCCGGGCTGCGCGGCCTTGGCTTGCCGGCGCGCTATGTGTCCGGCTATCTGCGCACGCGGCGCAAGAACGATAGCGAGGACAATCGCGGCGCGGACGCGAGCCACGCCTGGGTTTCGGTGTGGTGCGGCAAGCAGCTCGGCTGGATCGATTTCGACCCGACGAACAATCTATTGGTCGACGACCAGCACATCGTGCTGGCGCACGGGCGGGATTTTTCCGACGTGACCCCGCTGCGCGGCGTCATTCTCGGCGGCGGCGAGCACGGGTTCGAGGTGCGCGTGACGGTGACGCCGCTGGACGATGCGCCGGCTGGCAACGGGGCTACGAGCACGGGCGCCTAGCCGCCCCGTGCATTCGGCCTGCGGGCCGCGAACCGGTCGTCGTTGCACCGAATCCTGCCGCTTACCGGAGCCGAGATAATCGCTTAAACTGATATTTCGATCGCGGGCATGCCTTGGGGGAGACGGCCATGGCACGAAAAGCAGCGAAACGAAAGCGTCGGCCCGGCGGCCCGCAGCCGCCGACAGGCGGCGCGCGGCGCGGTACCTGGTGGCAGACGCCCTCGACCGTCGTGCAGCGCGACGGCAGCGGGGCGCTGCGCCACATCGCGCACCTGCAAAATCCCTTCACCGACCCGGGCGCGAAAACGCCCGAAGCATTGGTTTTGGCCTATTTGCGCAGCGGCATCGGCGCGGCATTCGGGCTGACCCGAGACCATCTCGACCGGCTGGCCAAGCAGCTGCAGTCGGCGGTGCCCGGCGCCGGCATTACCGACGAATTTCAGTTCGTGCGCCCGTCGCGCGAGATCCGGCGCGAGACCGCGGGCACGCTGCACCTCGAATCGACGATCGTCACGATCAAACAGGCGATCAATCTGCCGGACCTCGATCCGAAGCAGGCCACCGACATCTGGCAGTGTGGATTGCGCGTGGCGGTCGGCCATGGCGCCGACGGGATCAAGCGCATCCATGCGATCGGCGGCGCGGTGCGCACCGCGATACAGCTCGCGCCGCCGGCCATCGACAGCCAGTTCTTCAAGGAATTCACCAAGGATCAGCTTGCCGCGCTGCTCAATCAATCGATCGATATCCCAGTGCCGTTTCGGTTTCCCAAGTACGTCCTGCCGGCTCAGCTCGACGGCGCCGAGCCGTCGCCCGCAATGCGCGACCAGGACATTCCCGTGTGGGCTATCTTCGCCGCCGATCAAAACGCCCATGAGCCGATTCCGCGCCGCATCTTCGTTGCCGCGCCGGGCGTGATCGTTGCCATGCAGGATCTCGTCTCGTGCGGCGTCGGATCGATTTTCCGCATCGATCCGATGAGCCGCACCGGCAACCGCCTGCGCGATGTCGAGAATGTCGGGCTTCGTCCGAGCCTGCCGAGCGCGACCCTCGACTATTGGCGCGACGACGTGACGCTCCAGGATAATCCGGTGCACGACGCGGAGACCGGGACGATCACCGGCGACCTGATTCGCCTGGTACCGTACCACCCCGTGCGCACGCGACTGCCGGCGCCGGACGCGTCGGGCAACTATCGTTGGCCCTCGCGCACCGACGGCATCGAGCGCCCCAACGATCCCACCCGCATCGACGGATTTGCCGCAGTCAGCGCCTACCATCATTGCAATCAGATGTTCCGGCTGGTCGAGCGTTTCGGCTTTGCGCTCGACGAGTATTTCCGACCGGAGCCGTTCCCCGAAGCCCCGGCGCAGTTTCCGATGACCGTGTATCCGCGCGCCGCCATCATGCCGGGTCCGGCCGCCGACGGACATTCGATGGGCGGCCAGGTGATGCAGGATCCGCACTTCAAGTTCCGCACCGCCGACATTCGCTTCGCCCTGGCCGACATGGCCGACCCGATCAATCCGCTCGGGATCGCCGCCGACAATCGATGGGCCTGGCACGAATTTGGCCATGTTTTGTTGGTCGCCGGCCAGAACGCGCTGGAGTTCAGCTTCGCGCACAGCATGGGCGACGCGCTGGCCGCGATCATGTGCGATCCGGAATCGGCATTCGCCGAGGCCCGCAGTGCGGGCGATTCAAGCGGGCCGTGGGGCCTTACCTATCCCTGGGAACTCGGCGAACTGCGCCGACACGACCGCCTGCCGGCAGACGGCTGGTCATGGCACGGCGCGATCTATCGGCGCGCGCGCTATCCGCGCGTCGACGACCCGTGGGGTTATTGGGCCGAGCAGCTCGTGTCATCGAGCCTGTTCCGCCTGTATCGCGCGCTCGGCGGCGATGCGCGACTGCCCGGCGCGCCGGGCGGCGCGGATCCGGCGCGCCGGCGCGTGGCGGCGCGGCACACGGCCTACCTGATCGTGCGTGCGGCCAAGTCACTGGCCGACGCGTCGATCGCGCCGATCTACGACGCGACCGAATTCGCCGCCGACCTGCAGGCCGCCGACATTGCAACGCCGCGGCTCGACTACCGCGATACCGATCCGGCCGACCTCGCGCCCGCCTTCGCGCGCACCGGCGGCACCCTGCCGAAGGTGATTCGCTGGGCGTTCGAGCGCCAGGGCATGTATCCGCAGCCGGACACGGCGGCGACATCCGACGGATCGGGCGCGCCGCCCGAGATCGACGTCTTTATCGACGACGGGCGCCGGGGCGAATACGGCTTCACCGACAATTGGCAGGCCACCGCGCAGGCGCTGTGGGTGCGCCGCCGGCACGACGGTATGTCGGGTTATCAGAACCCCAAGGCGAACAAGACGAACTATGTTTACCTGAACGTGACCAATCGCGGCTTTGCGCCCGCCGCGCACACCAGGGTCGTGATCTATGCCGCGCCGGACTCGGCCGCCGCCGCGTGGACGCCGGCGCAATGGACCGAACTCAAGCTGGCGTCGGGCGGCTCCAACGACAAAACGATCGCCCCCGGTCGGACCAGACGCTTCGGCCCGTTCGAATGGGATCGCCCGGTTACGGGGACCTACGCGCTGATCGCCAAAGTGTCCGCGCCGGGGGACCTGCCGAACGTGGACGTGGCGGGCTATCCCTGCGCCAGTGCTCATGTGTCGCTCGCGGAGTTGGTGCCCTACGACAACAATCTCGGCCTGCGCGCGGGCATCGCGGTCGTCCGCTAGCGGCCCGTCACCACTCGCGGTTTTTCGCGTTGTCGCGAATCAGCTCGAATTCCGGGCAAGTCGCCGCCAGCCATCGGGCCAGGCACTTGCCGGCGAGCAACCGGCCGAACTCGCTGTCGGACTCGTAGTGAAAGCCGGCGCGTTCGCGATTGAGCGCGATGCGGTCGGCCAGCCACTCGAGTTCGCCGTGATACTCCGCGGGCACCACAAGCTTGAGGCATTCGGCGAGCAGCTTGCTCGAGGTCGCATGCCCGCTCGGAAATGCCGGATGACCCGGCGGGCCGAACGGCGCCATCAAGCCCGGGCAGATTTGCGTCGGCCGCGCGCGCGCGTATTTGTTCTTGTAGAACACCGCAATCAGTTCGCCGACGCGCGTGGTCAATTCGATGAGCGTCGAAGTCCACGGCTTGGCGCCGCGCGTGATCCCCAGCAGCGCCAGGAAATAACCGGTGGCGCCGTCGTGCTGGCTCAGAATCTCCTGCATGTAACGCTCGCGCTCGTCGCGCATCAACGCCTGCAGCCGTCCGATTTCGCCCTGGATGAACAGGCTCGGGTTCGGCCGCCGCCAGGTGAAGCATTCGAGCGTCTGCTCTTCCTGCGTGCTGACGAGATTCTGCCAGTTCACCTTGGCGGCGAATTCGCCGAATGCGAGGGCCGAGCGGGTGCGATGATCCCACGACCGGTGGTCCCACGCGGCGGACAGATGCAATGTACTCGGAAAACTGGGCGGGGCGCCGGGGCCGAGCGCGAAAAAGAGCGATGTCGGCCTGACATCGAGATCGCCCGAAACGGCGCCGAAGCCGCCGCCGCCCGCGTTCCCGCCGCCATAGCCGTAGCCATAGCCGTAACCGTACCCATAGCCGTAGCCATACCCGTAGCCCATGGTTCCCTCCTCGATCTAATCGGTCGTTATGCGTGCTCCCATGCCCGTCATGGCGGCAACCCGGCCGCCAGCAATTGCTCCGCGAACAGCTTCCGCCGTTCGGTATCTCTCAGCGGGTAGCGCTCGATATAGGGCGTCACCCGAAACGTCGGCTGCAATTCGATCATGTGGCGCGCCAACGCGCGCGCCTCGTCCAGTTCGCCGACCGCGACCAGGGCCACGATCAGATTGCGCAGATTGGCCGTCAGATTAGGGTTGGCCGCCATGCTCTTGCGGCCCCAGCGCACGGAATCTTCGTAGGTTCCGTTGATGTAGTGCGCCATCGCGAGGATGCCCTGATAGAACGGCGCGTAGGGATCGAGCGGCGACAGGCGCAGCGCGTATTCCGCGCGTGTCACCGCCTGGGCGCATTCGCCCAAATAGAAATACGTCGGCGCGCTGAGCGCCCAGGCGACCGCGGAATTCGGGCTTGCCGTCAGCGCGCGGTCGAAGGCTTCGACGGCCTGTTCGTACTTGCGAAACAGGAACGACATGGCGTGGCCGTAGATCGCCAGCGCCAGCGGATCCGACGAATCCTCTTCCAGCGCCAACTCTGCGCAGCGTTGAGCTTCGCGCGTATGCGCCTCGATATCGTGCGAATAACCCTCGCCGACGCGCAGGATGTAGCACTTCGCCAGTAGCGCATAGGCGGTGGCGTAATGCGGGTCGAGTTTGAGCGCCTGCTCGAGCAGCGACTGGGCCAACACGAAATCCCGTTCGCCGATCCGGTACAGGCGGTACATCGCCTTGAGCACCAGGTCGTAGGCATCCAGGCTTTCGGGCGGCTTGCGCATGGCGCGCTGCAGCTCGGTATTGCGCAGATGCGGGACCAGCGAATAGGCGATCTTGCCGGCGATCAGGCTCTGCACCGCGAATAGTTCGGAGTCGCGGATTTCCTGCCGGTCGGTCCAGATCACCGAGCGGGTTTCCGCGTCGCTGAACTCGGTGACGATGCGCAACTGGTTGCCGGTGTGCGCGACGCTGCCGGTCAGCAAATAACGGACACCAAGCCGCGCGCCGGCGGTGCCGGCATCCGCCAAATCATCGCTGAGCGCCAGGGACGAGCTGCTCGAGACGACGAACAGTTCGCGGAAGCTGGCCAAGGTCGCGATGACGTCGCAGGCGAAGCCGGCGGCGAAATAGCGATCTTCCGGATTCGTGCCCAGACTGCGCAACGGCAAGACCGCAATGGATGGCCGACGCGCCGCCGCGCTCGGCGTTGCGACGGTCAGCGCCCGCGCGCCGGCCGGCCCGGAAATGGCGAACGCATGCACCGGACGCTTGATGTTCTTCAGCGCCAGATCGCCGAGATCGCGCGCGGTATAACTGAGCACGTGGCGCACCTGATCGTGCACCGCCGACGAAATGACCATGCCGCCGGGCTCGCTGAACTCCTGCAACCGCGCCGCGATATTCACACCGTCGCCGGCAATGTCGGCGCCTTCGGAGATGACGTCGCCCAGATGCACCGCGATGCGCAGGCGCAGCGGCCGCTTATGCCCGCCGGCCAGGGCGCTGCCGGCCAATTGCTGCTGCACGTCGATGCCCCACAGGACGGCTTCCTGAACGCTGCGGAATTCGACCAGCAGCCCGTCGCCCAGATCCTTGACCAACCTGCCTTCGTGAAAGCCGATGACCGGCTCGATCAGCTGGGCGCGCAACTCGCGCCAGCGCCGATGCGTCTCCTGCTCGTCGGCTTCCATGAGGCCGGAATAGCCGACCACGTCGGCAAAGGCGATCGCCGCCAATCGACGCGACCGGCCGTTCGGCGCCGGCGCGATGGCGCCCGTTTGCAACGCTGTCGTTCCGCCCACGCCCATCGATCTTCGGCCCCTGTGGTGCCGCCGTGGCTGCGCTCAAGAAGCGATTCGATATTACGACTTCAATATTACGCCTTGAGGGCTAACAAAAGATAGAGTCGGGCCGGCAAATATCACCGTCCGAGCGGCTTCCGCGTGGCCCGGGCGCCACCGGCAAATCAGGCGCTCTGGGAGCTCTTGGCGTACATGTTGGCGACCGCATCGGCCACCAGATCGTGCGAAAATTGCGGCTGCGTGCCGAGGAACCGGCAGGCCGAGACGATCTGATCGACGACGAATTTCGCCTGATAGCAGGCGAGCGGCTTGCCTTCGACCGACTTGAGCGCCGCCACGACGTCCGCCACATCGTCGGCAGTGGCCGGAATTTTCTTCGCCGCGCAGATGCGCGAGAGAATTTCCGTAAACTCGGCTTCGCTCGGGCCGTCGACTTCGAGCTTGTAGGGAATGCGGCGCAGGAAAGCGCCGTCCATCAAGTCGTTCGGCGTCAGGTTGGTCGAGAAGATCACCAGCTGATCGAACGGAATCTCGAACTGCTTGCCGGTGTGCAACTTGAGAAAATCCACCCGCCGCTCGAGCGGCACGATCCAGCGGTTCAACAACTCCTCGGGCTTGACAATCTGGCGGCCGAAATCGTCGATCACGAACACGCCGCCCTGCGCCTTGACGTGCAATGGGGCTTCGTAAAACTTCGCGATCGCGTTGAACTTCAGATCCAGCATGCTCAGCGTCAATTCGCCGCCGGTGATGACCATCGGCCGGCGACACGGCGCCCAGCGACGATCGACCTCCTCGCGCCGCAGATCGAGAGTATCAGGGCTCGATTCGGTTTCGACGACGACTTCGTGGATGTTGGAATCGAAGATCGTGATGATGTCGCCGGCCACTTCGATGCAGTACGGGACGAAGATCACGTCTTCGTAGATGGTGCCGATTTTCTCCGCGATGGTGGTCTTGCCGTTGCCCGGCGGACCGTACAGCAGGAGCGACTTCCCGGAATTGAGCGATGGCCCGACCCGGCGCACGAATTCCTCGGAGACCACCATATCGGAGAACGCGGCCTTGACCTTTGCCGGAGTCGCAATCTCGCTGCCGATCGCCTGCTTGAATACCTGTTCGCGATACGCGTTGAGCGTTACCGGCACAGGCCCGACATACTGGTTCTGCGCCAAAGCATCCGCAGCGAAACTCTTGCCGGCGTGGGTAAGCCGAAAGCGCGACTCGTTGGAATGGCCGGGGATCGCCGAGCCGAATTGCTCGACCAGCTTGCGCGTCACGCCTTCGCTCAATAGGCCGGTTATGACCGAAGCCGGCAGTTTCAACGTATCGCGCAGTTCGCCGATCGTCTCCGTGCCCTGAACGACCATCATCTTGGCGACAAATTTGAGCAGATAATCCGGCTTAAGACCGGTGTCGGCGACGGTCGCGGGTGCGACCGGGGCGGTGCGCTGAAGTTCCTCAACCGTCTCGGTCGAGACCAGCTTGAGCGCCACCAGATTGTCGATCACCCGGCCGCCTTCACGCTGCTGGCGCACGACCGCCTTTTCGAGGTCGTGCTGCGAAACCAGCTGCTTGGCAGCCAACAGTTCACTGAGCCGCATAATTCGGATTTCCCGTTTCTGGTAACCATTCGGCATTCGGGCCGTGGCCAGAGGCCGCAACCGAACCGAACGCGCTTAACCATGTGACATTCGTTGCCCATGCTATGAACTCGAGGTTGCAAAACACTTAAGACCGCACCGCTGGTCGCACTGTCCCCGGGGCCCGCGATTCGGCGGCCTTACCGGCATATACTTGACTAAAGCAACTATTTACTTGACGATGGCAGAGGGTTTTGGGCGTTCGAAGCGACCCCGGGAGCCAGCACCGATGGCCGATCCAGACTTGCCGCAACGCATCGAATCCGTGCGCGCGTTCAACCGTTTCTATACCCAGCGCATCGGCGCGCTGCACGAAAGTCATTCGAACAGCCCGTTTCCGCTGCCGGAAGCGCGCGTACTGTACGAGTTGGCGCACCGCGCGGCGCCGACGGCAACCGAATTGGCGCGCGAACTCGGACTCGACACCGGGTATCTCAGCCGCATCCTGGCGCGCTTCGAAACACGCGGCCTGATCGAGCGCAAGCCGGTACCGCGCGACCGGCGGCAAAGCACGATCCGCTTGACGCGGGACGGCCGCGCCGCATTCGCGCCGCTCGATGCTGCGTCCCGCGCGGAGAACGGCGCATTGCTGGAGCCATTATCCGACGCCGACCAGCGCCGGCTGATCGACGCCATGGCGACGGTGCAGCGGCTGCTGGGCGGCGGGCCGGGCGCCGCGTCGGCCTATCTGCTGCGGCCGCATCAACCGGGCGACATGGGTTGGGTCGTGCGCGCGCACGGGTTGCTGTACGCGCGCGAGTACGGCTGGGACGAGCGTTTCGAGGCGATGGTGGCCGGCATCGTCGCGAGGTTCATCGACAGATTCGATCCGAAACGCGAGCGCTGCTGGATCGCGGAATTGGACGGCGAAATCGTCGGCTCCGTTTTCGTCGTCCGGAATGCGCCCACGGTCGCCCAATTGCGCATGCTGATCGTCGATCCGCGCGCGCGCGGCCTCGGCATCGGCGCGCGGCTGGTCGAGGAATGCATTCGCTTCGCACGGCAGAGCGGCTACAAGAAGCTGACTCTGTGGACCAACAGCATCCTGCTGGCGGCGCGGCAGATTTATGTGAATGCCGGATTTCGGATGGTGCGCGCCGAGCCGCATCACAGCTTCGGGCACGATCTGATCGGCGAAACCTGGGACTTGAAATTATGAGCGGTCGCGCAGCATCGACGCCGGCGCGCCGAACATGGAGGATTATCTGACCGTCGCCGCGGCCGCGGCAACCGGCGTGCAGGTCGGCGCGGCGATCGTCGCGTCGCGCTACGTGATGGACCGCATCGATCCGGCGTCACTGGCGATGGTACGATACGCCATCGGTTTCCTGTGTCTCCTGCCGCCTTTGTTGCTGACCGCGCGCACGCGTTTCGCGCGGCGCGACATCTGGCCGATCGCCGTGCTCGGCATGGCGCGGTTCGGCGGCACCGTGGGTCTATTGAACATCGGCCTGCAAACCGTGCCGTCGGCGCGGGCGGCCTTGATCTTCGCGCTGTTCCCGTTGCTGACGATGTTGATCGGCGCGGCACTTGGGCGCGAACGCGTGACGCGGCCGAAAACCATCGGCGTGCTGCTGACCGTGGCCGGCGTGGGCTTCGTGATCGGCGAGAAGGCGTTCGGCGGCGGCACCGATTGGACCGGCGAATTGTTCGTTTTCGCCAGCGCCTTCGTCGGCGCGGCGTGCAGCGTGTTCTATCGGCCGTATCTGCATAAATATCCGACCTTGCCGGTCGGCGCGCTCGCCATGGCCGCATCGGTCGCGTTCCTGGCCGTCTTTGCGGCCGGCGAAGGATTTTTCAGCGTCTGGCCGCGGCTGCCGCTCGATGCCTGGATGGTGATCCTGTTCATCGGCATCAGCAGCGGCATCGGCTATTTTCTGTGGCTGTGGGCCCTGGGCCGGACGTCGGCCACGCGCGTGACCGTTTTCCTCGCGCTCAGCCCGCTGACCGCGGCGGCGTTGGGCGCGCTGTTGCTGCAGGAAGCGATCACCTCGATCATGCTGATCGGCTTTGCGCTGGTCGCGGCGGGCCTGTGGGTTGCCTTGCGCCAGCGCGCCGTGGCGCCGGTGACTTAGCGCGCCAATGAACTGGCAATTAAATGCGTATTTGACGCGCGCGCCCGAGACGATGGAATTCCCGATCTCGCTTTGCTACGGTTGCACCGGCCGCGCACGAAGCACGCCCAAAGGATGATCGAGAGATGACAGCGCCTTCGACCCTGCTCAGCATCGCCGACGCAGCACAGCAATTGGGCATCACCACCATCCGCCTGCGGCAGATGATCCGCGACGGTCAGATCGCCGCCACGCGCGATAATCTGGGCCGCGCGCGCGTGACCTTGCCGAGCGATTTCTCGGTGCCGACGAGCGCGTCGCCCGCGAACCCAGCCGACGGCGCCGCGGTCGATATCCTGATCGACGAAATTCTGGAGTTGCGCGAAGAGCTCGGCGAGCGCGACCGCGGTATCGCAAAGCTGATCGATTTGGCCGAACGCCAGCAGAAGGCGCTGGAACGCGCCGTCGTGCGGCTCGAAGCCGTGACCGGCGAAGCCGGACGGTCGGCGACTGTCGCCGAGCAGCGCGACCGCGCGGTGGCGCTGGCCGAACGCGCGGTGGCGCAACTGGATCAACGCACGACAGCGCTGCAGAAGCTGCGCGGGCTCTTGGACCGCGCCTTTGCCATGTTCGATCGCGGCGCCAAGCCGTGAGACGCGGCAGCGATCCCAGACCTGCGGGCGGCGACCGCGACGAATCGGCGGCGCGCGGCAGCGTGCAGTCGGTGCACCGCGCAATGCAGCTGCTGATGGCGGTCGCGCGCGGACCAGCCGACGGCGTGCGGCTGTCCGAATTGGCGGCGACCACGGGCCTCGATCGCGCCACCACGCACCGTTTGCTGGCGACGCTGGTCGGCGAAGGGTTGATCGAACAGGATCCGCACGGCAAGCGCTATCTGATCGGCATGGAATTCTTCAGCCTCGCCGCCGCCGCCTCGAACCGTTACGACATCGCCGACGTGGCGCACGAAACGTTGTTGAGGCTCGCCGAGCAAACCGGCGACTCGGCGTTCTTCTGCCTGCGCAGCGGCAACGACTACATCTGCGTCGACGTGCAGACCGGCGCCTATCCGATCAAGACCTTGCCGGTCGACATCGGCTCGCGCAGTCCATTGGGCGCGGGCGCAACCGGCATCGCCTATCTGGCGGCGCTTCCGGAATCGGAAGCGGATCAGATCCTGGCGCTCAATCGCGACAAGCTGGCGCTGTATCCCGGCCAGGACGAAGCCTCGTTGCGCGCCGGCATCGCGGCGGCGCGCGAGAAGGGCTACGCGGTCAGCCCGAAGCAACGCGACTTGAACGTGACCTCGGTCGCCGTCGCCATGTCGAGCCGGCGCGGCCGGCCGATTTCCTCGTTGAGTCTGGCCGCGATCAGCGAACGGTTGAACGAACAGCGGCAGGCCGATGTGGCGGCGATGCTGAACGACGAAGCGCGCCGGATCGAAGATTTGATGTGGCGCATGCCGGACGATCACCGCCATCGTACGACTTGGGCCCGCGGGGCACGGGGCCGCTAAATCTAGCGCGGTAAATTTCACGATACGAAATTTTCAGCCTGCGAAATTCCATAATCCGAAATTATTGTTGACTCGATGCTGGCGGGCGCAAACAATCGCTCGACCATTTTCGTCCTGCTTTTTCAGGGAGAGAGCCCATGGCCGGCGCCATCGACATCGTCGTCAATCTGTTCACCGAGCAGGAAGTGCGTCTGGGCCAGACCGGCATCGACGAGCATTTCAAGGCACAGATCCGCATGGCACCCGACGCGCGCGGCGGCGTCTCGATGCCTGACTACATCGCCAAGATGGATCGCGCCGGCATCGATTTCGGTTTGCTCGTCGCCGTGCGCGCGGGCGATCTGAACGTCAAAGGCTCGTGGGAAATCCCGTACTCGCGCGTGGCCGAAGTGGTCGCCGAATATCCGCATCGCTTTGCAGGCCTTGCCGGCGTCGATCCGTTCCGCGGGATGCAGGGGCTGCGCGATCTGGAGATCGGCGTGAAGGAGCACGGCTTCGTCGGCGCGCATCTGTATCCGCACTGGTTCGGCCTGCCGCCGGATCACGCCAAGTATTACCCCTACTACGCCAAATGCTGCGAGCTCGACATCCCGATCATGATGCAGGTCGGGCATAACCTGATCTATTCGCGCGAGCGGCGCCTGCCGAGCGTCGGGCGGCCGATCTATCTCGATCAGGTCGCGATCGATTTCCCCGAGCTGAAACTGCTCGGCATCCACATCGGCATTCCTTGGACCGACGAGATGATCTCGATGGCGTGGAAGCACGAAAACGTCTTCATCGGCGTCGACGCCTACGCGCCGAAGCACTGGCCGGCGCCGCTGGTGCATTACCTGAACACCTACGGCAAACACAAAGTTCTCTTCGGCACCGATTGGCCGGTCATCGACCCGGAGCGCGCGGTGGTCGAGATCGACGCGCTCAACCTGCGGCCGGACTCCAAGCGCATGCTGATGCGCGAGAACGCGCTGCGCGTGTTCAATCGACTCAAGCTGGGCGGCAACGTCACGCCGATCCGCAACCAGACGGCGCCCGCGGGCGCGACCAACCCGCGCGATCTGGTGGTCAAGTCTGACGGCACCATCGGCGTGCGCCGCAAGTAGGGCCCTGGATGACCGACGCCTTCGTTCCGCCGCCGCCAAGCTACAGCCCGATACTGGTCTCGACGGGGATTCGCACCTCGGCCGGACGCACGCCGGACAAGGTGGCGCTGACCTACGGCGACGCCAGGCTGACGTTCCGCCGGTTCGTCGATCGGATCGACCGCGTCTGCGGCATGACGAAGGATCTGTTCCGCCTGGAGCGCGGGCAGACCGCGGCGATCGTCGCGGCCAACTGCATCGAGTTCATGGAGATCATCTGCGGCCTCTCGGACATGGGCGTGCCGGTGGCGATGCTGAACCCCAAACAGACACCGGCCGAAATCGGCTTCATCCTGAACGATTGCGGCGCGCGCGTGGTGTTCGTGACGCCCGATACCGAAGAATCCGTGCGCGCGGCCGATGCGCCGAGCGTCGAGCGCATCGTCGTGGTCGGCAAGGATTACGAAGGCCTGCTGTCGAATGCGCGTCCCGCGACGACGTTGCCCGCGATCCAGGAATGGGAACCGTTTTCGATTCCGTATACCTCGGGCACGACGGGCAAGCCGCGCGGCGTCACGCTGCCGCACCGGTCGCGCGTGATGAACTTCTTCGGCATGGCGGTCGAGTATGGCTGCTATTCGCCGGTGGACCATTATTTGGCGCACGCGCCGCTGTTCCACGGCGGCGGCTACGCGTTCGCCCACGCCGCGGTGTTCTTCGGCGGCAGCTGCGAGATTCTTTCCAGGTTCGACGCCGAGCTGGTATTGGCCAAGATGCACGAGACGCCGGTCACCGGCACGTTCATGGTGCCGACGCATTTCCATGCCATGTTCGCGCTCGACAAGAAGATCCGCGATCGCAACCGCGGCTTCCCGCTCAAGACCATCATTTCGAACGCGGCGCCCCTGCCGCAGCGCACCAAGGAGCTAATCGTCGAATATTTCGGCGAGGGCATCCTGCACGAAACCTACGGCTCGACCGAAGCCGCCGTGGTCACCAACCTGCGGCCGGAGGACCAGCTGCGCAAGCAACAATGCGTCGGCAAGGCGTTCGTCTGCACGCACATCGAGCTGCGCGACGACGACGGGAAGCCGGTCAAGCAAGGCGATGTCGGCGAATTGTGGTCGACATCGCCGTATCTGTTCAACGGCTACTGGAAGAACCCGGAGGCCACCAAAGTTTCGCTGCGCGACGGCTGGGTGTCGGCCGGCGACGTGGCGCGCATGGACGACGAAGGCTACATCTACATCGTCGACCGCAAGAAGGACATGTTCATATCCGGCGGCGTCAACGTCTACCCGCGCGAGATCGAGGAACAATTGTTCCGCATTCCCGGCGTGAAGGAAGCCGCCGTGGTCGGCATGCCCGACGATTATTGGGGCGAGACCGGCTGCGCGTTCGTGGTGACGCAACCCGGCGCCAAGGTTTCCGCCGACGATGTGCTGAACTACTGCCGCGACAAGCTGGCCGGCTACAAGGTACCCAAGGCCGTATCGTTCATCGATGCGTTGCCGCGCAATGCGGCCGGCAAGGTTCTGAAAACCGATCTTCGCAAGCGGGGCACGGCATGAGCGCGGCGGCGACCCAGCATATCGTCGCGGTGGCCGGCGGACGCGAAGTGGCGTTCCGCCGCGTGGGCTCCGGCCCGCCGGTGGTCCTGCTGCACGCTTCGCCGCGATCGTCGATCGCTGTCATGCCGCTCGCGCAGCATCTGGCGCAGAAATTCACCGTGTTCGCGTTCGACACGCCGGGCTTCGGACTGTCCGAGCCCTTGCCGTTCGCGCGTGCCGACGCCGACGTGTTCGCCAACGCGCTGCTCGAAGCGTTCGATGCCATCGGCCTGGGCCGCGTGCCGCTGTTCGGCTCGCACACCGGCGCGGTCATCGCCATGGAATTCGCGCGCCGGTATCCGGCGCGCGTGGCGTGCCTTGCGTTCGACGGCTATCCGGTGTTCACGCCGCTCGAACAGGCCGAGGCGCTCGCCTCGTACCTGATGCCGATCCGGCCCGACTGGGAGGGCACCTATCTCGCCTGGCTGTGGTCGCGCGTGCGCGATCAATTGGTGTTCTTCCCTTGGTACACGCGCGGCAGCGGCACGCGACTGCCGATCGACACGCAACCGCTCGCGTTCCACCAGGCCGTCCTGAACGATTTCCTGTCGGCCGGCGACCATTACCGTGTGGCCTACGCCGCCGCGTTCCGTTACGAGCCGATCGCGCCGATCGGCGAGGTCAAGGTGCCGGTCAGCTATATCACGCGCACGGACGACATGCTGTTCCCGCATCTCGACCGCATGCCGCCGTTGACCGCCAAGGACGAGATCGTTCGCCTGACCGAAGACCGCGCCGTCTGGGCCGCCACGACGACCACGGCCATGTCGCGCGCGGCGGGCGATGCGGCCGCCCCGTCCAGCGCCGGGTTCGACGACCCGGACATGAAGGATACGCGCATCGCGCGGCGGATCGTGCAGGTTCCGGGCGGGCAGGTCATGATTCGAGTTGCCGGGACGCGCGGTGCGAAGCCGATTGTCCTGATTCACGGCACCCCGGCCGCTTCGCGCGGATTGGAACCGGTGATGCGGGCGCTCGCCGCCAAGCGGCGCGTGATCGCGCTCGATCTGCCCGGTCACGGCGGCTCGTCGCCTGCGGACGCGCAAACGACCGTCGAGGCCATGGCCGCGACGCTGATGACCGCGTTGACGTCCCTAAAGCTCGGCGGCGCCGATATCGTCGGCTTCGAAGGCGGTGCGGCCGTCGCGGCGGCGCTGGCCAGGCAACTGCCGAATGCCGGGCGGTGCATTGCCGTCGATCCGCTGCCGGAAAGCGATTCGGCGCGCAATGCCCTGCGCGCCCAGTTGGTCGACATTGCACCGGTCTGGGGCGGCGGCCATTTGCTGGCGGCGTGGCATCATCTGCGCGACGCGGAACTATGGAAACCCTGGTTCGACCGCCGCCTCGCCGCGGGCCGGCAGCTCGGCGCCGACCAGGACGTGGCGGCGCTCGATGCCGGCCTTGCCGAATGGATGCGCGGCGGGGAAAGCTACCTTCACGCCGCGCGCGCCATGCTAAGCGCATCGCCCGGCGCCGCGTTGCGCGGCACCAAGGCGATCGTCATCGGATTCGATTCGGATCCGGATCTCGCGGCCGCCCAGGCGACCGCGCAGGCCGCCAACGCGCGCTTCGTCGCAACATCGCGCCACGCCGAACACATCGCCGCCACGATTCTGCACGCGACGGAGGCTCCATGACCGATCTGCCGACTCCCGTTCCGACGATCTTTACCGCGCTGGTTGGCGCCGACCATGTGCTGACGTCGACGGTCGACCGGGTCTTCTATTCGCACGACATCATCTGGCCGTTCACGCGCTCGATCGCCGATGCGGTGGTGCGCCCCGGCACGGTCGACGAACTCGCCGCCGTCGTGCGCGCCGCGACATCGAACGGCATCGCGGTGTTTCCGCGCGGCGGCGGCTATACCTATACCGGCTGCTATTCGCCCGATCGCAACCGATCGATCGTGCTCGATCTGCAGCGCCTCGACCGTATCGTCGAGATCGACGCCATCAACGACAGCGTCACCGTCGAGGCCGGCGTCACCTGGGGCAAGCTGTTCGACGCATTGGACGCCAAGGGCCTACGCGTGCCGAGCTTCGGCCCGCTGTCCGGCTACGGCGCCACGGTCGGCGGCAGCGCCTCGACCGATGCGTCGTTCTTCGGCTCGGCGTCGTACGGCGCCATCGGCGATCATGTGCTCGACCTGGACGTGGTGGCGGCCGACGGTCGCATCGTCAAGTCCGCCGGCAACAAGCTGTTCGTCGGCGATTGCGGCGCGCTCGGCGTCAAGGCACGCGTGACGCTGCGCACCATCAAGCGCCCGGGTGCGACGGTGTTCGCCTCGTTCGCCTTCGCCGATGCGGCAGGCTGGGCCAACGGGCTGATCGCGCTGAAAGGGCTGCCCGGTCTCGGCGAAGCGTTCGGTTTCGATCCGGGCACGCATCGCAACCTGACCAAGACCGGGTTTTCGGTGCTGGAGAGCACGGCGATTGCCGGCGATCTGCTGCGCGCGCGCGGCAATTGGTTCGACAAGCTGAGCGGGCTAGTGCGCACCGCGCGCGCCGGCAAGGCGTTCATCGCCGATCTGCAATACTCGCTGCATCTTGCCATCGACGGCGCCGACGAAGCGGCGGCACAGGCGAGCCGCGACGAAGCCGGCCGGATCCTGGCCGGCCATGGCGGCGAACTGATCCCCGACGTGATCCCGCGCGTCACGCGCTCGCGCCCGTTCCGGCCGGTGAAGTCGTTCCTCGGTCCGGACGGCGAGAACTGGATGCCGGTCAATGCGATCCTGCCGCTGGCCAACGGCGCGGCCGCGGTTGCAGCCATCGAAACAATGGTCAAATCGCGCCGGGACGCGCTCGATCATTACGGCATCCGCACCACGATCCTGACGCTGCTGACCAAGGACAAGATGATCGTCGAGCCGCAGATTTTCTGGCCGGACCGGCTGAATACGTTCCACCGCCGCATGGGACTGCCCGATATGGTCGCGGCGCACGGCGAAGATCCCGAGAACCGTACCGCGCGCATGGCGGCGCACGCGCTGCGCGACGTGATGCGCGAGACGCTCGACCGGTTCGATGCCGCGCACTATCAGATCGGCCGCTACTACCAGCCCGAGCGCGAACCCAACCAGGCGGCACGCCGCGCGCTGAAGGCCGAGTTGGATCCGAAACGCCTGATCAATCCGGGGGTGCTCGGCCTATGAGCCAGTTCATCGAACACGCAGAACGGAGGCGCGGGGCCGCTGCACCCGTCGCCCGCAGCAAGGAGGAGGCCTCGCCATGCCCGTAAATCTCGACGACGTGGTGAAACAATATGAAACGCGATTGCGCGAACTCGAAAAACGCCTGGCCGAAATGGAGGGTAAGCCCGTGACCGATATGCCTCAATCAAGTGCGTCCCGAAGCGCCGGCGGCGGCTACCGCCTCGGCGTCGACGTGGGCGGCACATTTACGGACCTGTTGCTGATCGAAGAAGCCACCGGCCGCACCTTCTCGGCCAAGGTGCCGTCCACGCCGAAAGATCCGTCCATCGGCGTGCTGAACGGCATTTCGAAGCTGTGCGAAACCAGCGGCATCTCCGCGCGTCAGATCACGCACGTGATGCATGGCACGACGGTCGCCACCAACACGGTTTTGACCTCGAGCGGCGCCAAGGTGGCGCTGGTCACCACCAAGGGCTACCGGCAGGTGCTGCAGATCGCGCGCTCGTTCGTACCGGGCGGCCTGGGCGGCTGGGTGATCTACAAGAAGCCGGATCCGCTGGCGCCGCTGGAGCTGACCATCGAAGCCGACGAGCGCATGACCGCGCAAGGCGACGTGGCTGAGAAGCTGGACGAGGCGGATATCCGCAAACAGCTCGAAACGCTCAAGGGCCAGGGCGTCGAGGCGCTCACCGTGTCGCTGATCAATGCCTATGCCAACGGCGCCCATGAGCGCCGCGTGCGCGAGATCGCGGAACAAGTGCTGCCCGGCCTGCCGGTATCGATCTCCTCGGAGGTCATTCCCGAGATGTACGAATACGAGCGCACCGAAACGACGGTCGTCAACTCGTACATCCGCCCGATCGTGCAGAAATACGTGACCAACCTGAAGCGCGAAGTCTCGGCCCAGTCGCCGACCGCCAAGCTGCACATCCTGCGCTCGGACGGCGGCTTGTCGTCGGCCGAAGCGGCCGGCCATAGCCCGGTGAACCTGCTGCTGTCGGGTCCCGCCGGCGGCGTCACGGGCGCGCTGTGGACGGCGCGGCAATCCGGCTTCAAGAACCTGATCACCTTCGACATGGGCGGCACGTCGACCGACGTGGCGCTCATTCAAGAGGGCAAACCGCAACTCCGCCGCGAAACCCGCGTCGGCGACGTGACGGTGCGCGCCTCCTCGATCGACGTGCGCACGGTCGGCGCCGGCGGCGGCTCGATCGCCTACGTGCCGGACCTGACCAAGGCCTTGCGCGTGGGACCGATGTCGGCCGGGGCCGATCCGGGTCCGGCGGCCTACAACAAGGGCGGCGAGAAGCCGACCGTGACCGACGCCAACGTGGCGCTCGGCTATCTGCCGTCCAGTTCGCGTCTCGGCGGCGACATGAGGATCGACAAGGCGTCGGCCGAGAAAGCCGTCAAGACCATCGCCGATTCGATGGGCCTGTCGATGCTCACCGCGGCCGAAGGCATCGTCGACATCGTCAACGAGAACATGTTCGGTGCGCTGCGGCTGGTTTCGGTCGAACAAGGCTACGATCCGCGCAACTTCGCGCTGGTCGCGTTCGGCGGCGCTGGCCCGTTGCATGCCAATGCGCTGGGCAAGCTGATGCAGTCCTGGCCGGTGATCATTCCGCCGGCCCCGGGCGTGCTCTGCGCGCACGGCGACGCCACCACGCGCATCCGCAACGAAGCGTCGCAAACCTTCATCCGCACGCTGGCGAACACCTCGGACAAGGAGGTCGGCGCCATCATCGACCGGTTGGCGGCGACCGCCGCAGGCGACCTGGACGCCGAAGGCATTCCGCGCGGCGAGCAGGAAACCGGGATCCAGATCGACATCCGGTACCGGGGCCAGGGCATGCGCCTGACCCTCGACCTGACCGTCGACGAGTTCCGCCAGAGCGGCCTGAAGGCCATCGCCAAGCGCTTCGACGACATGCACACGCAACTGTTCACCTTCGCGCTGGATGCGCCGCACGAACTGGTCAACATCCGCGCGGTCGTCCAGGGCAAGGAACCGGTCGCATTGTCCGAGCAGCTCGCGCAGGGCGGCAAGGACGCGTCGGCGGCCATCGTCGAGTCCACGCAGATCTACTATCAGGGCAAGATGCACACGGCGAAGATTTACGACCGCACCAAGTTGAAGGCCGGCAACCGCATCGTCGGCCCGGCCATCGTGGCGCAGATGGATACGACCACGCTGATCCTGCCCGACCATGCCGGCGACGTCGACGCCGTCGGCACCATCCTCATTCGTCCGATCGCCTGATCCGGAGGACAAAACCATGCCTGCGAAAATCATCGAAACCCCACCGCGGCCGTTCAACAAATCCAAGAAGGTCGACCCGATCACGCTCGATATCATCGAGAACGCGCTGCGCAACGCCCGCACCGAGATGGACGCGGTCCTGTTCCGCACCGCCATGTCGCCGGGTATCCGCGAACAGCACGACGCCTTCCCCATGATCGCCAATCCCGACGGCAAGATGGTGGTCGGCCAGTTCGGGTCGTTCATCTACGGCTTCACCAACGGCTACGAAGGCGAGATCGAGGAAGGCGACATCTTCATGACCAACGACCCGTACAGTTGTGCGGGCGCGGTCAGCCATTTGAACGACTGGCTGATGCTGATGCCGATCTTCCGCGGCGGACGACTGATCTCCTGGGCCGCGATGTTCGGCCACATGACCGACATCGGCGGCAAGGTGCCGGGTTCGCTGCCGACCGACGCCCAACAGGTGTACGAGGAAGGCATTCAGATCCCGCCGACGAAAATTTATAAACGCGGCAAGCTGAACCAGGACGTGCTGACGCTCATTCTGCACAATTGCCGCCTGCCGGAATGGAACCGGGCCGACTTCAACGCCATCATCGCGGCGTTGCGCCTGGCCGAGCGGCGCGTGAACGAAATCTGCGATCGGTTCGGCGAAGACGAATACGTCATCGCCATGCAGGAGATGCTGGATCGCAACAAGCGCGCCATGAGCGCGATCATCCAGATGGTGATCCCCGAGAAGAAGCAGTATTTCGAGGATTTCATCGACGACGACGGCATCGGCATGGGGCCTTACAAAGTGGCCTGCACCATGTGGCGCACCGGCGACCGCGTGACGTTCGACTTCACGGGCACCGACCCGCAGTCGATCAGCTCGGTCAATTTCCTCCTCAACGAGGAAATGTTCAAAATGTTCCTGGGCGCGATCTTCATCAACATTTTCGATCCGCAGATCCTGTTCAACGACGGGTTCTATGAGCTGATCGATGTGGTGATCCCGGCCGGCAGCATCCTGAAGCCGAAGAAGCCCGCCGCCCTGTCGTGCCGCACGCACATGCTGGGCCGCATCTTCGACATCATGGGCGGTTTGCTCGGCCAGGGCGCGCCGGAAGCGCTCAACGCCGCCGGCTTCTCCGACAGCCCGCATCTGATGTACTCGGGCTACGACAAGTCCGGCCAGTGGTTCCAACTGTACCAGATCGGCTTCGGCGGCATTCCGGGCCGTCCGGTCGGCGACGGGCCGGACGGGCACTCGCTATGGCCCGCCTTCACCAACGTGCCGAACGAATTCCTGGAAAGCTATTTCCCGCTGCGCATCGTGAAATACGAGACCATCGCGGACAGCGGCGGCGCCGGATTGCATCGCGGCGGCAACGGCCTGTCGATGGGCTACATGTTCCTGGAGCCGGGCTACATCTCGATCCACGACGATCGCTGGCTGACCTATCCGTGGGGCGTCAATGGCGGGACACCGGGCGAACGCTCGAACAAGATCATGGTGCGCAAGAACGGCACTAAGGAGATTTTCCCCTCCAAGTGCGATCGTGTCGCGGTTGCGGCCGGCGACGTGCTGTACTTCAACACCTGGGGCGGCGGCGGCTGGGGCGATCCGCTCAAGCGTGCACCCGATCTGGTCGCGAAGGACGCCAAGCGCGGCCTGGTGACGGCCAACGGCGCGCGGCGCTACGGCGTCGTGCTCAAGGCCGATAACACGGTCGACGAGCAGGCGACCAAGTCGCTGCGCGAAAACATGCAGCGCGTCCGCACCGACATGCCGCTGTTCAATTTCGGCGGCACCATCGAGGAGCTGAAGGCCCGCTGCAAGGCCGAAACCGGCCTGGAGGCTCCGAAAACGCCGGTGTTCCAGCGCTGGATGCAAACCGCGCGCGCCGCCGAGTAGTTCGCGATCCGCATGTTAAGAGGGCTCCGGCGCATCGTCGGAGCCCTTTCTTTTTGCCGGTGATGCCGGGCAAATTATTTCGGCGCTAACGCCTTGAACGGTTCGAGCGCCGTAACCGCGGTGGCCGGGGTATAGCCGACCGCCGGCCAAATAGCGTCGAACGGCAATCCGCTTTGCCGCTGAACCGTGCGCACCGATTCGGCATCGGGCGCCCGATAGAAACAGACCATGCGCTTTCGATCTATCGAAAGAAACGTGTGCAGAAACGTGACACTGTGCGTATCCATGCATGAACGCGCGGCGTCCTCGGCCTTCTGCAGATCGTCGAAGCGCACGGGCTCGGCAAACGAGCGCTCGACGACGATCACATTGTGCACCTTCTGTGGATCCAAAAGCTGCGCCGTGTGGAGCGATGCCGACCAGGTGCGCCGGGAAGGCACTTCGGCCTGACGAAAGGCGATGCGCACGGATTCGGCATCCGGCGCCGAAAACTGACACGTCATGCGCGTGGCATCGGGCGAAAGATACGAATTCTCGTAATTGACTCCGTGCAGGTCCAGGCAGCCTTGGGTTCGCACGCGCCGTCGCATGATCGCAAACAGCTCGTCGGGACCGCTAAGAATTCTTTCGACGATGACGTTTTCCATTCGAACCCTCCTGACCGGTCGATGTCGCGTGCCGGCCCTGCGCTTCGCCCAAATACGCTTCGACGTCGCCTCGAACGCGGGCAGCAATAGCCGGGCCCAGCATGCGGCGCAACTCCGTTGTGTGCTGGGCCTGGGCGGCGACGTCGCCTTCGGCGGCGGCGGCCTGCGCCGCGTTCAAGAGGGCGAAGGCGATCTCGGTCGGCCGGTTGATCAGCCGCGCGATGCGCAACGCCTCGGCCGCGTGGGCGCGCGCCTGGGCCGGCCTATTGCGCCGCAAATCGATGCGCGCGGCGCGGTTGAGCGCGAAGGCCAGGCGATGCTTGGCATCGGCCAGGGCCAGCGCTTCGAAGTTCCGCTCCAACGCATCGGCCGTAGATCCGTCCTGGCCGTAACGGATCAGCGCCGCCATCACGTTGGCGAACGGCGCTTCGCTGCCGTCGCGCAGCTTGCCGCTGAGTTCGACCAGCTCGTCGCACAAGGCGGCAGCGTCGCGATACCGATCGCGATCGAGCTCGAGCGCCACCAGGTGCTCGAGCGCCAGGAATTCGCCGACGCGGTCGCCGTCCCGCCAGGCCGCGGTGCGCGACGCGCGGAACCGTTCGGCCGCTTCGTCGGTGGCGCCCTGGTGCGCGCGCAGCATGCCAAGCGCATCGGAAACGGCGTTCGGTTCCACGCCGATACGGCGCGACAAGGCAAGCGCTTCGAGCGAAAGAGCCTCGGCGTGGCCGAGATCGCGTTCCAGCATCACCAGGCAGCGCGCCGCTTCGCCCATCGCAAGCACGCGCTCCTTCTCGTTGCCCGAACGGCTGACCGCTTCGGCGCGCAGCATGTTGCGTTCCGCGTCGACCGAATCGCCGTGTTCCCAGCGCAGGAAGGCGATCATATGGTAGCCGCGGCGGGCATGCTCCAGGCTGCCGTAATCCAGCGCCCGTTCGGAGAGTTCTTCGAGCTGTCGAATCGCTTCGTCCGGCTTGTTCGGCACGCGCGCCGTAAAGCTGATCTGCAGCAATTCCAGGCTTAGCCGTACGCGTTCGGGTTCGGGCAGGGATTGGACATAGGTCATGCCGCGACGCGCCAAAGCCACGGCCTCGGCGCTGGCGAAGACCCGCAGGCAGCGCTTGCCCGCTTTGACGCAGGCGCGCGCAGCCAGCGCCGCGTCGCCGCCGAGCCACGCGTGGCGTGCCACGGCGGCGGCGGTGGCGCCGTCCAGATCCGCGGCCTCGTTGAGTGCGCGCGCGATGCGCAAGTGCATCAGGCGCCGGCGCGGCGCCGATATGTCGTCGACCACGACGCGCCGCATGAGTTCGTAGGCGAACCCATAGGCTGGGCCGGCCATCGGGCGCGGCGGCAGCGCACGCAACAGGCCGCGCCGTTCGAGCGTCTCGATACCGTCGACCAGCTGCTCTGTAGGCACATCGGCAACCTTCTCGAGATGCGCGACCGCCACCCGGGGCCCGAGCACGGCACACCATCGAAGGATATCCGCCGCCGTTTCCGGCAAATGCTCGACGCGCTGGCGCACCAGTTCGGCCAGCGACGGCGGCAAGGTGCCGTCAGACTGCCGCTGGCTGCGCGCCAGTTCGACGGCGAACAGCGGATTGCCGCCGCTTTCGCGCGCCACCTTCTGCGCATCGACGTGCGGCGCCACGAGTTGCACCAGTCGCGCGGTTTCATCCAGCGACAGCGGTTTGAGCGCAACATCCGTCACCAGCCGGTCCTGGCGCATCGCGCGCAGAATCGCCAACATCGATGGATTGTCATGCAACGCGCCTTCGTTGCACGACATCAGGACGAGCACCGGCCGATGCTTGTTCATGCGTACGACATAGTGCAGCAGGCTGGCCGACGCATGATCGAACCATTGAACGTCGTGAAACACGATCAGCACCGGCGCTGCGCTATGCGCACGCGCGGCGATCAGTTCGACCACGGCGGCGTAGAGCTGGTCGCGCGTCCGATCCGCCTCGGCGGCATCGCCAAGTTCGGGCAACAGCGGCACCAGTTCGCGCGCCAATACGTCGCCGACGGCGATCGCCGGCACGCGACGCAACGCGTCGATCCACGGCCCGTATGGCCTTGAAGCCTCGGCCTCGTAAGCACGTCCGTCCAGCACCGTGGCGCCGCGGGCCCGCGCGCGCGCAATCAGGTCGCCGGCCAGCCGGGACTTCCCGAAGCCGGGTTCGCCGGACAGCAGCACCGCCTTCTCGCGCCGCTCCGCAAGCACGGAATCGAGCGCCGCCGCCAGCGCCGCGCGCTCCGGATCCCTGCCGACGAAGGGAACCTGGCGCGGTTCGGCCTGGACCGGAGCCTCCTCCGGCCGCGGCACGACTCGCAGGCCCGCGTCCTCGCGCGCGGCATCGTCGAGCGACGCCGCGCGGGCAGCCGCCGCATCGGACGCAGGGCGCGGCGAGGCCGGCGCACCGGCGCCCTGGCGAAGCTCGGACCATGCGCGCGACAGCTTCGCGGATTCGGCCGGCCCCAATTCGCGGAACACACGCTGCGCGGATTCGTATTGCCGCTCGGCTTCGGCGCGGCGATTCGCCTGCAACAGCAGACGAAGCAGGGTTGCGTGCGCGGACAGTTCGTACGGATCGGTGCGCGCCCGGGCGCGCGCGTACGGCAATGCGTCGTCGGGGCTGTCGTCAAGGCGTTCGACCAGGCGATCGAGGATCCGCGCCTGCAGCTTGCGCGCGTCTTCGCGCTCGGCCAGGCACCAGGTCTGGAAATCCGGACAGTTCGGCAGTTCGAGCCCTTCGAGAAACGCGCCACGAAAGGCGGCAGCGGCGGTCTTCAGCCGCTCGGTGTCGATCTGTTCGAATTGCGGTTCGATCTGGCGTTTGATGGCGAGAAAATCGATTTCGGTTGCAATACCCTCAAAACCAACCGTTTCGCGATCGCCGGCGATGCGCACCGCATCCTCCTCGTCGACCAGCGCGCGCAGCTTGCTCAGGCTCCAGCGGAGCGCACCGCGCGGATCGTCCGGGACCTCCCAAAACATCGAGCAAAGGTGATCGCGCCGATGCGCCTGCCCGGTCAGGGCCAGATACGCCAAGAGCGCGCGGGTCTTACGCGATGCCGGCAAGTCGACCCGTGCGCCATCGCGGACGACTTCGAACTCGCCAAGAACATTCAATGTGAGCGATGTGGGCACTGTCGGGCGATGCGTTGGAGTGTCAGATAATCGGGCAATTACAAGGAATTAGACTAATTCTGCGCAATTTCAACGGCCCGGCCAAGCCGAAACCACGATTATTCCAACGATGCTTCAAGCGCAAGCCCGGCATGGTCCGCTCCAACACGCGAGCCAATTGGGGCTGCGCGAAAGGGTTAACGAGGACGACCATGAGTAAAAATACCGATGCTTCGATAGCGGCGGCCTTCGCGCCCGCGAGGCCGTCCAACGTCAAGCCGAACGCTTTCGCGGAGTTCCGCGCGCGAATCGTGCAAGCCGTCCAGGATTGGGCCAAAAGCCGCCGGCAGCGGCATACGGTTAACCTGCTGATGGCGCTCGACGACAACCAGCTTAAGGATATCGGGCTGACCCGCTCCGAAATCCTGTCGACCGTGTACGGCCCGAACAATACGCCGTTCACGCGCGTCCACCCCTACTACTGACCATCGACGGCCGGCCCCTCCCCGCCGCGCCGGGGGCGGGCTTCGATCCCCACGAAGCCCGCCCCCCCCCCCCCCCC